>NZ_JBHUGZ010000012.1:0-640993 GCF_042682145.1 Mesorhizobium newzealandense
CGGTGTCTCTGGCGGACACTGGCCGCGCAATCTGATGGTGCTTGCTCGCTACCTCGTGATGCACGGCTTTTCCACCCCAACCCTGGCGTAGCTACGCTGTCGAGTCGCGTTCTGGCTTTATATCATGGCGAATTGTATTCGCGCCATGGCAGATGCCGTTGGCAAGTCCGACGCGCCCAGCACGGCTCGGTTATTCTGGATCAGGCTGATCATGACCATCGGTTGGGTGATTTACCCGATCCTGCATTTCGTGGATGTCGTTATCGGCACGGGACACGTGGCACCGATCATTGTGCTCTACACCGTTGCTGACCTTATCAATCTCATCGCTGTCTCAATGATCGTCCTCGCCGTCGCGGCGAGGAGCGTTTCTGAAGGCTGTCAATCTTTCGCGCCAACCTGCTCGGCGCCCGCGGTTAAGTGGAGGATCGTCCCATGAATGGCTCTGATGTGATCGCAGTCGTTATTCTCATAAACGATCATCATCGCGATCGGTGTCTATCTGCTGCACTGGCTTTACAGACACTCGTCAAAAGACCAGTCCTTCGTCCGAACCGGCCTCGGCGGCGAGCGGGTTGGTCATGGGCGGTGGTGCGCTGATCATCCCGATTGTCCACGACATCACGCGCGTCAACATGAACGCGATCCCGGTGGAGATCCGGAGGCTCGGCGAGCAATCCCTGATCACCAGGAACAAAATGCGCATCGACATCATCGCCGAGTTCTTCGTGCGGGGTGGTGCCGACGGAAGCCGGGGTGTCGACTGCGGCCCGCACCCTCGGTGACCGCACCCAGAAACCCTGCCGCGCTGAAGGAGATCGTTCAGGGCCGGTTCATCGATGCGATGTCGGCCATCGCCTCCACGATGACCATGGATGAAATCCACACCAATCGCGGGCCGCTACATGAGTGAGGCGGCCGCCCTGGCGGCGACGACCCTGGGGTCGAATGGCCTCGAGCTTGAAAATGCCTCTCTGACGAGCCTCAACCAGACCGACATCTCCGTATTTGATCCCTCCAATGCGTTCGATGCCGAAGGCCTGACGCAGCTGGACCGAGCAGATCGAAGAGCGCCGCCAGCTTCGCAACCGCATCGAAAACGAATCGCGGGATCGGCATCAAGCTCAAGGATTTCGAGACCGAGCAGCGGTCTCTGGAGATCGAGCGTGACCTCGAATACGCCCGCATCGAAACAGACGCAAGCGATCGAAATCCGTAAAGCCGCCCAACTGGCCGAGATTGAGGCCGAGAGATCTAGTTCCACAATCAGTATTCAGAACGCCAGGATCCGCAGCGAACAAGAAGGCGAGCGGATTCGTATCGCCAAGGACCGGCTCATCGATTCCGAACGGATCAACACTCAGTCGGAGGTGCGGTCATTGGAGATCAGGAAACAGCAAGAGACCGAATTGACGGAGATTATGTCGCGCCGTGAGCTCGAGATGCAGAGGATCCAGAACCGCCGGGAAGTTGAGGCGGAGCGGATCGACAACGAGCAGCATGTGAAGGAGTTTGAAATCCGTTCGCGTCAGGAGCTGTCGATCATCGAGACGACGTCATCGGCAGAGATCGACCAGGCCAAACTGGAGAACCAGCGGATAACCGAGTCGCACCGTATTGAAACCGATAAAACCATTGAATTGCTCGCCGTGGCGAAGTCGAAAGAGGTTCGCATCAGCAACGAACTTGCTGAGGCTGACCAGGAAAAGGCGCGCCTGAAGAAACGTTACGATGTCGATGTCGAACGCTTGAGGGTCGACGAGGAAATCGTGCAGCTCGAGATCGAGAAAAACCAGAAGATCAAGCTCGCCGAAAACAAGGCGTTTCAGGAGATTCAGGACGCGTCGATCGCCGCCAACCGCCAGATCGACGAGTTGCGCATCGCTGCGCGGAAGTTTGTCGATAAGTTTGAGATCGAGCAGCAGAAGGAAGTCGAAATCATCGACAAGGAGCGCCTGATCGCGGTGATCAACAAGTCGATCGAGGAAGCCTACGCAAAGACCGAGGCTGCGGAAGCCCTGAAAAAAACAGGTTGAACAGGAAGAGCAGGTCAACAGCGCACGCGAAGAAGAGGTGGCCGAACGCATCAAGCGGATCGAGCTTCATTCAGTCCTCGTCCAGGGTCGAGCGTGACGCCCAACGCGTCGTTTCTTCGGCAAAGGCGAGAAGGAAGCCACGGAACTCAGGGCGCTGGCGGAAATCGCCGACTCCAATGCGGCCGAGGTCCGCTATGCCAAGGACGCCGCCGGGAAGCGCATGCTCAACGAGTCCGAAAACACCCGTTCGGATGCCAGCAGACGCAGTGCCATCTACGAAAACCTCGTCAGCAATCTGCCGAGCATCATCCGCGAAACGGTCAAGCCGATGGAAAACATCGAATCGATCAAGATCCTCCAGGTCGACGGGCTGCCGGGTCTCAACAGCCGTCCGAGATGGGTGGCGGGGGAGAGGGCGGCTCTGGCGGCGGCAACATGACAGACCGTGTGGTGAATTCCGCCATGAAGTATCGCACTCAGGTCGCCTTCGTAGACGGTCTCATGAAGGACCTGGGACTGCCGATCGAAAACCTCGGAAGCGCCGGCGGCATGTCGTTCCGGAACTTCCAGGGTCCGGATGCGCCGAAGGACAAGGACGACTGAGCGCGTACGAAACTAGCGAGAGCAACCGATGACCCCGCTCGGCAAAAAAACGAAGCGCTGGACCGCCACGCCTTGGTCATGGCCTGCTGGTTGGCAGCGGCCATGCCCGCCGCGATCCTGTTTGAGTATGGATTTGGCCGGGGCGGAACACCCTATATCCTTGCCGGGTTCGCGGCCATTCTGGCAGGCTTTGTCGCCCACGTGATCGTCAATGTGGTCTACGGGACGGGTTTCTCGCCCCGAGAACTGGGGCTCGGCCTGGTCATCTACGGACTCGCGCTTGTGTTGTTCGTTGTCCTCTCGCTGGTTAGCGCGTCGTTTGCCGCGCACAACTTCTTGCCGCTGAGCATCGGTTTTATCACAACGGGGGCCGTGGTCGTTTTCTACCTGATCACCCGGTACGGGGCACGGCAGGCCTTCGCAGCGTTCGACGTTATCCGGGACTTCCGCTCACGCTCGCCGGGAGACCATATATGACCCCGCTCTTGGTTTCCGTGCTCGGCATTGTCGCGGTCCTGGGCCTTTACCTTGCGACCATCAGCGGCCGTCACACCCAGCAACCCGGTGATTTCGTCGACGCGGGCCTGGCATTGCCGCCATGGGTGACCATCTTCGCCGGCGCCGGCATCACCTTGGCCAGCCTCAGCCTTCCCGATCACCTGCTTTTACTCGCCACCTTCGGCCTTCAATATAACCAGGTTGCAGTCGGTCTCATCTGTATCGCCCTTTGCGCTGCCATCACGCAGAAGCGGGTCTGGCTTGCCGCCCGGCTGACCTCGCTGCGCACGCTTGGTGACCTGCTGGGCGATTACTTCGGTAGCACGACCCTTCGCATCTATTTGCTGCTCGTGCTGTTCCTTTTCAGCATCCCCTTTGCAGCGATGTGCCTGTCTCAGGCGGGTGCCCTGGTGAGCGCCGCGACCGCCAACGACGTTCCGTCCGGTCTCGCAATCTGGTCGATCGCGTTCGTCCTGTTCCTCTGCAGCGTGATCGGAGGCTGGCGCGGGATTGCCTATCTTGTCGCCGCCCAGTCCCTGCTGGTCCTGGCCCTCATGGTATTTTTCGGCGGGTTCACGGGCATTACGCTCGACAAATTGGCATTCGCCGTCAACGGGATTGGTACAGCCAGCGGTGTGCTGCCGGACAAGATCCCGGGCGTGATCCAGTTTAGCGCCGGCATTGGCAAGGAGCTGCCGGCCGGGGGGCTCTGGACCACCTTCGCGGGACTGACGTTCGCCCTGTCTCTGGGCGGCATCGCCATCAGTCCCGGCTTCAGCTTTCTGGGCGTGACAAGTGCGCCGCGCCGCGGCCTTGCATTTGGCCAGGTCTGGATGATCGCGGGCCTCGCGGCTGGCACCCTGATACTGATCGGGCCGGTTCTGGCCGCGGAGATTGCGGCCAGTGGCTCGCTGACAGCCTTCACGACACGACTGGCAACGCTCGATCCGATGGTGGCGGTGGGCTTTACACTTCTTCTGGTCGCGTCGAGCCAGATCGCCGTCGCATTCTTTGCCGGATCAGGTGCATCGGTGTGCACCATCGAGCTGACGTCACGATACATTATCCCGGGCATGGACCAGCGTTCGACGCGGTTTGCCGCGCGCGTGACCCTGGCGCTCGTCTACGGAGCAGTCGCTGCCGTCGCGAGCTTTGCGCCCCTCAGCGCTACAATCTTCTCATCCCTCACGCTCAGCCTGTCCATGCAGCTGCTGCCTGCGGTGCTCGGGTTGTGCTGGATGCGTTGGATCAGCCGCAGCGGTGTTCTGGCCGGTTTGATTGTCGGAAGCCTTTGTGTGGTGTTCACCGAGAGCTTTGGGCTGGTGCTGTTCGAGCGGCTCTTCGTCGACCTGCCATGGGGTCGCTGGCCCTTGTCGGTCCATTCGGCGGGATGGGGACTTGCGACCAATTTTACGGCGTGCCTCCTTGTGTCCCTGTTTACTCGCAGCGGCGCCGAGCGGGATCGCAGGGATCGCCTCCATGACGCCTTTGAGGAGAGCCAGCCGGCGCGTAACGGGAGCCAGGCGGCCACAACGGCCAAATGGGCCCTGACACTTCTGTGGGCGTTTTTCGCGCTCGGCCCCGGTGCAATCCTCGGCAACACATTTTTCAGCGAGCCGATTTTTGCTGGCACGGTGGTGGCACCGGGAGTGCCTTCGCTGCTGATCTGGCAGGTCCTGTTCTGGTTTGTCGGCGTATTCATCGTGTGGTGGTTGGCCTATCAAGGACGCCTGTCCGTTATCGATGAACGTCCTAGCCACGGGATCGTCCTCGTGCCGGAGGTGAACCCATTGTTAGAGCCAGTTTCGACCCCGTGGATCGCACGGCTCCTCGACCGCGTGACCGGCCGGTAACCGGGGCAGGGCATGGAAGGCATCGACCTCAGGCGTCTGCGCTATTTCATCGCGGTTTGCGAGCACGGCGGCTTCTCCCGCGCGTCCCAATCCATAGGGGTCGCCCAGCCGTCCCTGACGCGACAAATCAAGCTGCTCGAAAAGGAAGTCGGTATCTCGTTGATTAACCGAAGTGGGCGCGGTGCCGAGCCTACGGCCGAAGGACGGTTCCTCCTTGGCCAGTCGCGCCTGCACATCGATGGGCTCGATCATGCGGTCCGTGAGGTGCGCCAGCGCTCGGATAAGCTCAAAGGCGAGATCTCACTTGGCATATGCCCGACCATTGTGCCGCTGTTTCTGGAAGACATACGCAATTTTGTTGAAGCCCAGTATCAGGGTGTGACGCTGAATGTTGTCGAAGCCTACAGCGGCGACCTTGCCAGTCTCATGCGCGGCGGCCCGCCTCGACGCTGCGCTCACCTATCGGCCGAGTGCGCCGGATCAGCTCGACATCGTGGATCTGTTCGCAGAGCGCCTCGTGCTGGTAACCTCTTATACCCGCGCTCAGGTGTCGAAGACGGTCGAAACCCGCTGATAAACGACGACAAGATCTGAAGCGCTGGAAGAGCAAAGGCGGCCGCCCGCGCGCTCTTCAACTAGCGCTGTAGCGGGCGGCCGCCTTTGCGGCGCGGTGCTGATCATGGGAGGTTGAAGGGATAGACGCGGGGCACGTCTCCAGCCGCCCTGAGGCGGCTTTCGACGTACCCCGCCATGCGCGTGCCTTGTGGTAGATCTGCGGGTAATCAGCGCCGCAGAAACAATCCGGCGTAACACCGATCTCAACTGGCAAGTCCGGGCTCGGTGTCACGCTCCACTGACGGTGCGCGACTGCATTATCGCATTGTCAGCGCATTCCGTCGACCTTTTCCCCGAACTCCCCGCGGCGCTCCGAAAGGATCGTCGCGGATGCTCATGGGCCGCTTCTTTCTGTGCGGCCGCTGCCGTTCGCAGGTAACGATCTGCCGCAGCTGCGACCGGGGACAGCGCTACTGCGGCCAGGACTGCGCCCGTGCTGCCCGCCGCGAGAGTGTGCGCGAGGCGGGGCGACGTTATCAGCGCAGCCGCCGGGGACGCCTGGCTCATGCGGTCCGGGCCCGACGATATCGGGCTCGGCACAATAAAGTGACGCATCATTCTCCACCTGCATCTCCTGCCGGTTCACTACTGGTCAGTCCCTCGAACGATGTCGTCGCTGCTTTTGCTGACGTCGCCGGGCGGGCGACGACATCGGTCATGCCCACGCCGTGCTGTCGGCGCTGCGACTGTCGACTGTCGCCGTTCGTTCGCACCGGCTTCGTGCGTCGCCGGGGGCCTCGTTATGCCCGTGAAGCTGACTACGCAGACGGAGAGCCCGTATCATGACCATCAGCCCCGAACTGGAAGCGCAGATCCTGCGCCTGTATCACGCCGAGAAGTGGCGCTGCGGCACCATCGCCAGGCAATTGCATGTCCATCACACGACGGTGCATCGCGTTCTGGCCCAGGCGGGATTGCCCCGGCACAAGCCGCTGCAGAGAGCCTCAATTATTGACCCGTATCTTCCATTCATTGAGCAGACGCTGGAAAAGTTCCCCTCGCTGACCGCCAGCCGCCTTTATGCGATGGTGCGCGAGCGCGGCTACCGGGGCTTGCCGACGCACTTTCGGCACCTGGTCGCCCTGCACCGTCCCCGCAAGCCGGCCGAGGCGTTCCTGCGGCTGCGCACATTGCCGGGCGAGCAGGGACAGGTCGACTGGGCCCACTTCGGTCACATCGAGATCGGCAACGCCCGCCGGCCGCTCATGGCGTTCGTGATGGTGCTTTCTTACTCACGCGACATCTACCTGCGCTTCTTCCTCGACGCGCGCATGGAAAACTTCCTGCGCGGTCACGTCGGCGCGTTCAACACATGGTGCGGGCTGCCCAGGGTCCTGCTCTACGACAATCTCAAGAGTGCGGTGCTCGAGCGCCAGGGCGATGCGATCCGCTTCCATCCGACGCTGCTTGCCTTCGCCGGCTTCTATCGGTTCGAGCCACGTCCTGTCGCGGTTGCCCGGGGCAACGAAAAAGGCCGCGTCGAGCGCGCCATACGGCATATAAGGGAAGCATTCTTCATCGCCCGCAAGTTCACCGATCTCGACGATCTGAACGCCCAGGCCGAACAGTGGTGCCGCAACCAGGCAGCCGACCGGCCATGCCCCGAGGACCGGACGATGACGGTCCGCCAGGCGTTTGCGCAAGAGCAGCCACTGCTTCTGCCGCTGCCCGCCAACCCATACCCCGTCGAGGAGCAGGTCGCCGCCAAGGTTGGCAAAACGCCCTATGTGCGCTTCGACCTCAACGATTACTCGGTACCGCATGCTCATGTCCGGCGCACGCTCAGCGTGCGCGCCGATCTCGGCCTGGTCCGCGTCTTCGACGGCGCAAAGATGATCGCCAGTCACCGTCGCAGCTATGATCGCGACCAGCAGATCGAGGACCCTCAGCACCTCAAGGCACTCGTCGCAATCAAGCGCGAGGCGCGCCAGCATCGCGGCCTCAACAGCCTGACCCGCGCCGTGCCGGCCTGCCAGACCCTGATGATCCGGGCCGCCGAGCGTGGCTCCAATATCGGTGCGATCACAAACGCGTTGCTGAAACTGCTTGACCTGTACGGCGCGCAGGAACTGCAGGCCGCCGTCGAGGAAGCTTTGCATGCCGGCGCCTCCCATTCGAGGTCGGTTCGCGACGTACTGGAACGCCGCCGGGTCGCCCGCGGTGCTCCGCCGCCGGTCGAAACGAGCCTGCCCGAACACGTGCGGCGCAAGGATACGACGGTACGGCCGCATCGCCTCGACAGCTACGACCAACTGACCCTTGGAGGCAAAGATGATGAATAATCCCGACATCCTGCTCAACCGGGCCAAGGCGTTGCGCCTCAATGGCCTGATCACCCATTGGGACGAAATCGCTGACGCGGACTGGCTGGCCGCCGTCCTTCAATGGGAAGAAGAGGAGCGCTCCGACCGTTCGATGCGGCGACGCACGCGTGCCGCCAGGCTCGGCCACTTCAAGCAACTGTCCGATTATGACTGGCACTGGCCTCGCCGCATCGACCGCGCCGCCGTCGAGGATCTGATGACCCTGTCCTTCATGAACGATGCCGCCAACATCGTCTTTATCGGCCCCAACGGCGTCGGGAAATCGACACTTGCTCGCAATGTCGCTCACCAGGCGCTCATCTGCGGTCACACCGTCGTCTTCCGAACCGCCAGCGAGATGCTCGGCGAACTCGCCGCCCTCGACAGCGACGCAGCCTTGCGCCGACGCCTTCACCACTACGCCGCCGCCGACGTTCTTGCGATCGACGAGGTCGGGTATCTGTCCTACTCGAACCGTCATGCGGACCTGCTGTTCGAACTCATCAGCCGGCGCTACGAAAAACGCTCAACCATCATCACCACCAACAGACCCTTCGCTGATTGGTCGGAGGTCTTTCCCAATGCCGCCTGCGTCGTCAGCCTCGTCGACCGCCTCATGCACCGATCCGAGGTGATCTCCATCGAAGGCGATTCCTACCGCTTCAAGGAAGCGGCCGAGCGATCAAAGGCACAGCGCGAAAAACGCACCAGCCGCTCCTCCGGCGAAAAGGTGCCCGCAGCATGAAACCAGATCCTCAACCGTCCGGCCTCAGTCGTGGTATCCACTTCCTCATCAATCCCGAATGGACACCCGAACAGGCGCTCGCTGTCTTCGAGCTCCTCAACGATCTCGCCGATAGCATCTGGTCTCACTACGGCGTCCAACTCCAGGAACTTATCCAGGAGCAGCAACGAACACCGACCGATCACAGCGATATCGAAAAAACCCCGTCCTCGCTCTAAAGCACACATCCTCCACACTCGGCGGCCTGCAAAGGCCGCCTTTTTGTTCCGTCCACAAGCACCAAACGCTTGTCGTCGTTTAGACGCGCTTTTGAAAAGCCATCAACACTCAGGTCGACGCGCCGCGCCAGCTGAGTGACATCAGCCGGTTAAAGTTGATATTGCCGAGCGAAATCCATGAACTGCGGCGGATCATCGATCGGGTCTATCGCGAGCGTGGCATCGCGCTGCAGCCGGAACTCGAACTCGACTCGCTCAACGCCGTAAAAGCTGTCATTGCGGACAAAACCACCCAGTACGCAACCATTCTGCCGCACTCGAGCGTCACGCGTGAACTGGCCGGGCACGTGCTGAGCGCTTATGCGATCGCCGACAGCGCCATGGTCCGCACTATAGCCGTGGTGCGGCCCCAGGGAGGCAGCCCCCCGGAAAGTGGTGCTCACCGCCTTGATTGACGAAGTCCGCCGGCAGGCGGGACGGATCAAAAGATCCATGGGCAGCGCCGACGTGGTCTTGTTGGGACAGGGATAGACGGACCGCCGGTTTTTGTCGTTCCCTCAATAACGAAATGTTATACGCTAGCCCTCCGTAGAGCGTAGGGAGGCGTTTTGGATCTTCGGCAGCTAAGATATTTTTCCAAGGTCGTCGAGAGCGGCTCGTTCTCGAAAGCCGCGACGCAGCTTCATGTAGCACAACCCGCGTTGAGCCAGCATGTCAGGCACATGGAAGAGGAGCTTGGCCTTGCTCTCCTGCATCGCGGGCCGCACGGCGTCAGTGCGACCGAAGCGGGCACGCGGCTGATGGTGCATGCCAAGCGCATCCTTGCCGAGTTTGCCGAAATTAACGACAGTGTCCGGGGCGCCGCCATAGCCCCTCGCGGCGAAGTGCGTTTCGGCCTACCGGGTACAGTGAGCGAGCTTCTTGCGGCGCCGCTGATCGAGGCCGCCCGCGAGCGGTTCCCCGAGGTGCGCATCCGCATCGTTGAGGCGATGAGCGGCTACATTCTGGAATGGTTGAAGCGCGGGGAGGTTGACCTCGCGATGATTTATGCAACTTCGGATCCCCGGGGGCTCGCGGTACATCACGGCTTGTCCGAGGAAATCTGTCTCTTTGCCGCGCCCGTCGATAGCAGGCCAGCGCCGACTTGCCAGGCTCTTCTGTGGAGCTTCGTGACGTCGCTCGGACTGCCCCTCGTTGTGCCGGGCCCGGGCCACGGCCTGCGAGAACTGATCGAAGCCGTGGCCAACGTCAGTCCAGGTCGCCATCAACCCGGCGATCGAAATCGACTCCTACACCAAATCAAGAGATTGGTGGACACGTTGCATCGGTTACGGGATCCTGCCGCGGATGGCGATCAACGCTGAGGCGCAGGCCGGCTTGTTTCGGGCGTGAGTTCCAAACACCCGCCAATTACACGTAAAGTGTACCTGGCTTACTCGACCGAACGGGCGTTGCAGACAGCGCCCCGCGCCGTCGGGCAGCTATCGTGGGAGATCCTTCGCCAGCTGGTCCAAGGACCAGGTCTGGAGCCGCCAGAGCTACCCAACGAAAACCAGCGACCCCAACCTCTTCGGCTAGGGTGCTGCCAGGCGGGCGGCCGACTGTACCGTTTCGCTATACCTCCCATTACAAACGCTCTATTGACGGAAGGACCCCTTCGGTGCGATGGTATCGGAAAAGCAGCATAAGGAGCTGAGCCATGCCAGGCGCGCTGGAGGGAACGACCGTCATCTCGCTGCGAGCAAGCCGTGGCGCCGCGCCTTTGGCGACGTCCCGTCTGGCCGACGTCGGGCGCGCGGTCATCAAGCTCGAGCGCCCCGAGGGCGACTTCGCGCGCGGCTATGACGATTATGTTCACGGCCTCTCCAGCTATTTCATCTGGAACAACCGCGGCAAGCAATCCTGCACCGTCGATCGAAGCAGCCGGATCTTGCGCTGGTCGAATTCCCACCCACCCCCCCCATGCTTCGCCACCGCCGACGTGTTTCGTCCAGAACCTCGCACCTGGCGCAACCGACAGGTTGGGCATCGGCAGCGCCGACCTCAGGCGCGGGTTTCCCCAGGCTAATCGTGTGTGACATCGGGGCTACGCACCCGGAACACCCGACCACGAGGCGAAAGCCTACGATCTGCTGATCAGGCGGAAGCGGGCTTGGCGGGGGTCACTGGGTCCGCAACTTCTGGCCCGACCCGGGTCGGCATATCCGATCTCCGATATCGCTACGGGACGGGGGCCTACGCCGCTATCCTCGAAGCCTGATCATGCGCAGCCGAACTGGGGACGGGCTCACCTGCAGCTTTCCCTTTTCGACACCCTCGCCGAATACATGAACGTGCCATATCTGGCGCGCCACTACGGTGGCAAGGAGCCGCGGCGGCTTGGGCTCGCCCACCCTTCGATCGCGCCCTACGGGCTGTTTCAGGTGAGTGACGGGGAAATCCTGATCGCCGTCCAGAACGAACGCGAATGGGGTCGTCTTCTGCGACAGTGTCCTGCGCCGGCCGTCGGTTGCAACGACCCGAGATTCGAGCGCAACGTGCTTCGCATCAAAAACCGCGAGCCGCTTGACGCATGCGTGCACGATCTTGGCGACTTACACCATGTCTGCATTATGCGAATTGCTTGACAACGTCAGAATTGCCTATGGCCGTGTGTCGACCATGGCGGAACTGGCGGTGCATCGCAGTGCCACCAAAGTATCGGTTGAGACCGCAGTTGGTCCGGTTGAGCTGTTGCGCCGCCGGTCACTGTCAATGGCATGCGTCCCGTGCTTGGCAGTGTGCCTTCGCTCGGGGAACACGATGGGGCTTTGCGGCAAGAGTTCGGTCCTCCAGATATGGTAGGTCCCAAACGGATAGAAATGCAGCACTATGAGCTTGTGAGCCTCTCTCAACTTGTCCACTCTGACCGTTGATCCGTGAAGAAGGAGGCGGGAGATAGGGAGAGTCTGAGTCTATCTATGCCGGGGAGATGGGGGTGCTATGGTGTTGCTCTCTTTCCTGTTCTTTCTCACGAAAACGTTGGAAGAGTGGGACGGGGGGGGAGGGCCTTCTCACGGGGACAGCGAGGGGAGAGGGAAGATTCCGAGTTCTCGGAACCAAGCCAGTGGACCGCCGTGCGACCTCGAATGGCATCGCTATTCGTCCCCTGGATACTCTCGGCTGCCGCTCGCGCATTGTGTCTCGGCGCTGGCCGACCCTGCCCCGCATTAAGCGGGAAGTTGTCGACTCACTGTTAGTATACTCCTCCTCATTCGATGGCTCGTACGGCAGTGTGTGTGGTTGGTTCTCTAGCGGGTGTGTGGTTTGTGTCGAGAGTGTGGCACGCCGCATTCGTCTTACGTTCTACAGTGGAGTCTGCTCTCGCCACCTTCAGCATGCGGGCGGGCTCGGTTGGCAATGCGCCGAGGGCGCAGCCGAGCGTATCCAGGACGAATAGCGATGCCCATTCGAGGTCGCGGTCGGTCACTGGCTTTTCACGGATCAACCGTGTCAGGTCGCGGGTCAAGCTCATAGTGCTGCATTTCCTATCCGTTTGGGACCTACCATATCTGGAGGACCGAACTCTTGCCGCAAAGCCCCATCGTGTTCCCCGAGCGAAGGCACACTGCCAAGCACGGGACGCATGCCATTGACAGTGACCGGCGGCGCAAACAGCTCAACCGGACCAACTGCGGTCTCAACCGATACTTTGGTGGCACTGCGATGCACCGCCAGTTCCGCCATGGTCGACACACGGCCATAGGCAATTCTGACGTTGTCAAGCAATTCGCATAATGCAGACATGGTGTAGGTCGCCAAGATCGCCTGCACGCATGCGTCAAGCGGCTCGCGGTTTTTGATGCGAAGCACGTTGCGCTCGAATCTCGGGTCCGTTGCAACCGACGGCCGGCGCAGGACACTGTCGCAGAAGACGACCCATTCGCGTTCGTTCTGGACGGCGATCAGGATTTCCCCGTCACTCACCTGAAACAGCCCGTAGGGCGCGATCGAGGGGTGGGCGAGCCCAAGCCGCCGCGGCTCCTTGCCACCGTAGTGGCGCGCCAGATATGGCACGTTCATGTATTCGGCGAGGGTGTCGAAAAGGGAAAGCTGCAGGTGAGCCCCGTCCCCAGTTCGGCTGCGCATGATCAGGGCTTCGAGGATAGCGGCGTAGGCCCCCTGTCCCGTAGCGATATCGGAGATCGATATGCCGACCCGGGTCGGGCCAGAAGTTGCGGACCCAGTGACCCCCGCCAAGCCCGCTTCCGCCTGGATCAGCAGATCGTAGGCTTTCCGCTCGTGGTCGGGTGTTCCGGGTGCGTAGCCACCGATGTCACACACGATTAGCCTGGGGAACCGCCGCCTGAGGTCGGCGCTGCCGATGCCCAACCTGTCGGTTGCGCCAGGTGCGAGGTTCTGGACGAACACGTCGGCGGTGGCGAGCATGGATTCGACCAGCGCAAGATCATCCGGCTGCTTCAGATCGACGGTGCAGGATTGCTTGCCGCGGTTGTTCCAGATGAAATAGCTGGAGAGGCCGTGAACATAATCGTCATAGCCGCGCGCGAAGTCGCCCTCGGGGCGCTCGAGCTTGATGACCCGCGCGCCCGCGTCGGCCAGACGGGACGTCGCCAAAGGCGCGGCCACGGCTTGCTCCAGCGAGATGACGGTCGTTCCCTCCAGCGCGCCTGGCATGGCTCGCTCCTTATGCTGCTTTTCCGATACCATCGCACCGGAAGGGGTCCTTCCGTCAAATAGCGTTTTGTAATGGGAGGTATAGCGAAACGGTACAGTCGGCCGCCCGCCTGCAGCACCCTAGCCGAAGAGGTTGGGTCGCTGGTTTTCGTTGGGTAGCTCTGCGCTCCAGACCTGGTCCTTGACCAGCTGGCGAAGGATCTCCCACGATAGCTGCCCGACGGCGCGGGGCGCTGTCTGCAACGCCCGTTCGGTCGAGTAAGCCAGGTACACTTTACGTGTAATTGGCGGGTTTTGGAAACTCCACGCCCGAAACAAGCCGGCCTGCGCCTCAGCGTTGATCGCCATCCGCGGCAGGATCCCGTAACCGATGCCACGTGTCACCAATCTCTTGATTTGGGTGTAGGAGTCGATTTCGATCGCCGGGTTGATGGCGACCTGGACTGACGTTGCCACGGCTTCGATCAGTTCTCGCAGGCCGTGGCCCGGGCCCGGCACAACGAGGGGCAGTCCGGCGACGTCACGAAGCTCCACAGAAGAGCCCTGCAAGTCGGCCTGGCCCTGCATCGACGGGCCGGCAAAGAGACAGATTTCCTCGGACAAGCCGTGATGTACCGCGAGCCCCCGGGGATCCGAAGTTGCATAAATCATCGCGAGGTCAACCTCCCCGCGCTTCAACCATTCCAGAATGTAGCCGCTCATCGCCTCAACGATGCGGATGCGCACCTCGGGGAACCGCTCGCGGGCGGCCTCGATCAGCGGCGCCGCAAGAAGCTCGCTCACTGTACCCGGTAGGCCGAAACGCACTTCGCCGCGAGGGGCTATGGCGGCGCCCCGGACACTGTCGTTAATTTCGGCAAACTCGGCAAGGATGCGCTTGGCATGCACCATCAGCCGCGTGCCCGCTTCGGTCGCACTGACGCCGTGCGGCCCGCGATGCAGGAGAGCAAGGCCAAGCTCCTCTTCCATGTGCCTGACATGCTGGCTCAACGCGGGTTGTGCTACATGAAGCTGCGTCGCGGCTTTCGAGAACGAGCCGCTCTCGACGACCTTGGAAAAATATCTTAGCTGCCGAAGATCCAAAACGCCTCCCTACGCTCTACGGAGGGCTAGCGTATAACATTTCGTTATTGAGGGAACGACAAAAACCGGCGGTCCGTCTATCCCTGTCCCAACAAGACCACGTCGGCGCTGCCCATGGATCTTTTGATCCGTCCCGCCTGCCGGCGGACTTCGTCAATCAAGGCGGTGAGCACCACTTTCCGGGGGCTGCCTCCCTGGGGCCGCACCACGGCTATAGTGCGGACCATGGCGCTGTCGGCGATCGCATAAGCGCTCAGCACGTGCCCGGCCAGTTCACGCGTGACGCTCGAGTGCGGCAGAATGGTTGCGTACTGGGTGGTTTTGTCCGCAATGACAGCTTTTACGGCGTTGAGCGAGTCGAGTTCGAGTTCCGGCTGCAGCGCGATGCCACGCTCGCGATAGACCCGATCGATGATCCGCCGCAGTTCATGGATTTCGCTCGGCAATATCAACTTTAACCGGCTGATGTCACTCAGCTGGCGCGGCGCGTCGACCTGAGTGTTGATGGCTTTTCAAAAGCGCGTCTAAACGACGACAAGCGTTTGGTGCTTGTGGACGGAACAAAAAGGCGGCCTTTGCAGGCCGCCGAGTGTGGAGGATGTGTGCTTTAGAGCGAGGACGGGGTTTTTTCGATATCGCTGTGATCGGTCGGTGTTCGTTGCTGCTCCTGGATAAGTTCCTGGAGTTGGACGCCGTAGTGAGACCAGATGCTATCGGCGAGATCGTTGAGGAGCTCGAAGACAGCGAGCGCCTGTTCGGGTGTCCATTCGGGATTGATGAGGAAGTGGATACCACGACTGAGGCCGGACGGTTGAGGATCTGGTTTCATGCTGCGGGCACCTTTTCGCCGGAGGAGCGGCTGGTGCGTTTTTCGCGCTGTGCCTTTGATCGCTCGGCCGCTTCCTTGAAGCGGTAGGAATCGCCTTCGATGGAGATCACCTCGGATCGGTGCATGAGGCGGTCGACGAGGCTGACGACGCAGGCGGCATTGGGAAAGACCTCCGACCAATCAGCGAAGGGTCTGTTGGTGGTGATGATGGTTGAGCGTTTTTCGTAGCGCCGGCTGATGAGTTCGAACAGCAGGTCCGCATGACGGTTCGAGTAGGACAGATACCCGACCTCGTCGATCGCAAGAACGTCGGCGGCGGCGTAGTGGTGAAGGCGTCGGCGCAAGGCTGCGTCGCTGTCGAGGGCGGCGAGTTCGCCGAGCATCTCGCTGGCGGTTCGGAAGACGACGGTGTGACCGCAGATGAGCGCCTGGTGAGCGACATTGCGAGCAAGTGTCGATTTCCCGACGCCGTTGGGGCCGATAAAGACGATGTTGGCGGCATCGTTCATGAAGGACAGGGTCATCAGATCCTCGACGGCGGCGCGGTCGATGCGGCGAGGCCAGTGCCAGTCATAATCGGACAGTTGCTTGAAGTGGCCGAGCCTGGCGGCACGCGTGCGTCGCCGCATCGAACGGTCGGAGCGCTCCTCTTCTTCCCATTGAAGGACGGCGGCCAGCCAGTCCGCGTCAGCGATTTCGTCCCAATGGGTGATCAGGCCATTGAGGCGCAACGCCTTGGCCCGGTTGAGCAGGATGTCGGGATTATTCATCATCTTTGCCTCCAAGGGTCAGTTGGTCGTAGCTGTCGAGGCGATGCGGCCGTACCGTCGTATCCTTGCGCCGCACGTGTTCGGGCAGGCTCGTTTCGACCGGCGGCGGAGCACCGCGGGCGACCCGGCGGCGTTCCAGTACGTCGCGAACCGACCTCGAATGGGAGGCGCCGGCATGCAAAGCTTCCTCGACGGCGGCCTGCAGTTCCTGCGCGCCGTACAGGTCAAGCAGTTTCAGCAACGCGTTTGTGATCGCACCGATATTGGAGCCACGCTCGGCGGCCCGGATCATCAGGGTCTGGCAGGCCGGCACGGCGCGGGTCAGGCTGTTGAGGCCGCGATGCTGGCGCGCCTCGCGCTTGATTGCGACGAGTGCCTTGAGGTGCTGAGGGTCCTCGATCTGCTGGTCGCGATCATAGCTGCGACGGTGACTGGCGATCATCTTTGCGCCGTCGAAGACGCGGACCAGGCCGAGATCGGCGCGCACGCTGAGCGTGCGCCGGACATGAGCATGCGGTACCGAGTAATCGTTGAGGTCGAAGCGCACATAGGGCGTTTTGCCAACCTTGGCGGCGACCTGCTCCTCGACGGGGTATGGGTTGGCGGGCAGCGGCAGAAGCAGTGGCTGCTCTTGCGCAAACGCCTGGCGGACCGTCATCGTCCGGTCCTCGGGGCATGGCCGGTCGGCTGCCTGGTTGCGGCACCACTGTTCGGCCTGGGCGTTCAGATCGTCGAGATCGGTGAACTTGCGGGCGATGAAGAATGCTTCCCTTATATGCCGTATGGCGCGCTCGACGCGGCCTTTTTCGTTGCCCCGGGCAACCGCGACAGGACGTGGCTCGAACCGATAGAAGCCGGCGAAGGCAAGCAGCGTCGGATGGAAGCGGATCGCATCGCCCTGGCGCTCGAGCACCGCACTCTTGAGATTGTCGTAGAGCAGGACCCTGGGCAGCCCGCACCATGTGTTGAACGCGCCGACGTGACCGCGCAGGAAGTTTTCCATGCGCGCGTCGAGGAAGAAGCGCAGGTAGATGTCGCGTGAGTAAGAAAGCACCATCACGAACGCCATGAGCGGCCGGCGGGCGTTGCCGATCTCGATGTGACCGAAGTGGGCCCAGTCGACCTGTCCCTGCTCGCCCGGCAATGTGCGCAGCCGCAGGAACGCCTCGGCCGGCTTGCGGGGACGGTGCAGGGCGACCAGGTGCCGAAAGTGCGTCGGCAAGCCCCGGTAGCCGCGCTCGCGCACCATCGCATAAAGGCGGCTGGCGGTCAGCGAGGGGAACTTTTCCAGCGTCTGCTCAATGAATGGAAGATACGGGTCAATAATTGAGGCTCTCTGCAGCGGCTTGTGCCGGGGCAATCCCGCCTGGGCCAGAACGCGATGCACCGTCGTGTGATGGACATGCAATTGCCTGGCGATGGTGCCGCAGCGCCACTTCTCGGCGTGATACAGGCGCAGGATCTGCGCTTCCAGTTCGGGGCTGATGGTCATGATACGGGCTCTCCGTCTGCGTAGTCAGCTTCACGGGCATAACGAGGCCCCCGGCGACGCACGAAGCCGGTGCGAACGAACGGCGACAGTCGACAGTCGCAGCGCCGACAGCACGGCGTGGGCATGACCGATGTCGTCGCCCGCCCGGCGACGTCAGCAAAAGCAGCGACGACATCGTTCGAGGGACTGACCAGTAGTGAACCGGCAGGAGATGCAGGTGGAGAATGATGCGTCACTTTATTGTGCCGAGCCCGATATCGTCGGGCCCGGACCGCATGAGCCAGGCGTCCCCGGCGGCTGCGCTGATAACGTCGCCCCGCCTCGCGCACACTCTCGCGGCGGGCAGCACGGGCGCAGTCCTGGCCGCAGTAGCGCTGTCCCCGGTCGCAGCTGCGGCAGATCGTTACCTGCGAACGGCAGCGGCCGCACAGAAAGAAGCGGCCCATGAGCATCCGCGACGATCCTTTCGGAGCGCCGCGGGGAGTTCGGGGAAAAGGTCGACGGAATGCGCTGACAATGCGATAATGCAGTCGCGCACCGTCAGTGGAGCGTGACACCGAGCCCGGACTTGCCAGTTGAGATCGGTGTTACGCCGGATTGTTTCTGCGGCGCTGATTACCCGCAGATCTACCACAAGGCACGCGCATGGCGGGGTACGTCGAAAGCCGCCTCAGGGCGGCTGGAGACGTGCCCCGCGTCTATCCCTTCAACCTCCCATGATCAGCACCGCGCCGCAAAGGCGGCCGCCCGCTACAGCGCTAGTTGAAGAGCGCGCGGGCGGCCGCCTTTGCTCTTCCAGCGCTTCAGATCTTGTCGTCGTTTATCAGCGGGTTTCGACCGTCTTCGACACCTGAGCGCGGGTATAAGAGGTTACCAGCACGAGGCGCTCTGCGAACAGATCCACGATGTCGAGCTGATCCGGCGCACTCGGCCGATAGGTGAGCGCAGCGTCGAGGCGGGCCGCCGCGCATGAGACTGGCAAGGTCGCCGCTGTAGGCTTCGACAACATTCAGCGTCACACCCTGATACTGGGCTTCAACAAAATTGCGTATGTCTTCCAGAAACAGCGGCACAATGGTCGGGCATATGCCAAGTGAGATCTCGCCTTTGAGCTTATCCGAGCGCTGGCGCACCTCACGGACCGCATGATCGAGCCCATCGATGTGCAGGCGCGACTGGCCAAGGAGGAACCGTCCTTCGGCCGTAGGCTCGGCACCGCGCCCACTTCGGTTAATCAACGAGATACCGACTTCCTTTTCGAGCAGCTTGATTTGTCGCGTCAGGGACGGCTGGGCGACCCCTATGGATTGGGACGCGCGGGAGAAGCCGCCGTGCTCGCAAACCGCGATGAAATAGCGCAGACGCCTGAGGTCGATGCCTTCCATGCCCTGCCCCGGTTACCGGCCGGTCACGCGGTCGAGGAGCCGTGCGATCCACGGGGTCGAAACTGGCTCTAACAATGGGTTCACCTCCGGCACGAGGACGATCCCGTGGCTAGGACGTTCATCGATAACGGACAGGCGTCCTTGATAGGCCAACCACCACACGATGAATACGCCGACAAACCAGAACAGGACCTGCCAGATCAGCAGCGAAGGCACTCCCGGTGCCACCACCGTGCCAGCAAAAATCGGCTCGCTGAAAAATGTGTTGCCGAGGATTGCACCGGGGCCGAGCGCGAAAAACGCCCACAGAAGTGTCAGGGCCCATTTGGCCGTTGTGGCCGCCTGGCTCCCGTTACGCGCCGGCTGGCTCTCCTCAAAGGCGTCATGGAGGCGATCCCTGCGATCCCGCTCGGCGCCGCTGCGAGTAAACAGGGACACAAGGAGGCACGCCGTAAAATTGGTCGCAAGTCCCCATCCCGCCGAATGGACCGACAAGGGCCAGCGACCCCATGGCAGGTCGACGAAGAGCCGCTCGAACAGCACCAGCCCAAAGCTCTCGGTGAACACCACACAAAGGCTTCCGACAATCAAACCGGCCAGAACACCGCTGCGGCTGATCCAACGCATCCAGCACAACCCGAGCACCGCAGGCAGCAGCTGCATGGACAGGCTGAGCGTGAGGGATGAGAAGATTGTAGCGCTGAGGGGCGCAAAGCTCGCGACGGCAGCGACTGCTCCGTAGACGAGCGCCAGGGTCACGCGCGCGGCAAACCGCGTCGAACGCTGGTCCATGCCCGGGATAATGTATCGTGACGTCAGCTCGATGGTGCACACCGATGCACCTGATCCGGCAAAGAATGCGACGGCGATCTGGCTCGACGCGACCAGAAGAAGTGTAAAGCCCACCGCCACCATCGGATCGAGCGTTGCCAGTCGTGTCGTGAAGGCTGTCAGCGAGCCACTGGCCGCAATCTCCGCGGCCAGAACCGGCCCGATCAGTATCAGGGTGCCAGCCGCGAGGCCCGCGATCATCCAGACCTGGCCAAATGCAAGGCCGCGGCGCGGCGCACTTGTCACGCCCAGAAAGCTGAAGCCGGGACTGATGGCGATGCCGCCCAGAGACAGGGCGAACGTCAGTCCCGCGAAGGTGGTCCAGAGCCCCCCGGCCGGCAGCTCCTTGCCAATGCCGGCGCTAAACTGGATCACGCCCGGGATCTTGTCCGGCAGCACACCGCTGGCTGTACCAATCCCGTTGACGGCGAATGCCAATTTGTCGAGCGTAATGCCCGTGAACCCGCCGAAAAATACCATGAGGGCCAGGACCAGCAGGGACTGGGCGGCGACAAGATAGGCAATCCCGCGCCAGCCTCCGATCACGCTGCAGAGGAACAGGACGAACGCGATCGACCAGATTGCGAGACCGGACGGAACGTCGTTGGCGGTCGCGGCGCTCACCAGGGCACCCGCCTGAGACAGGCACATCGCTGCAAAGGGGATGCTGAAAAGGAACAGCACGAGCAGCAAATAGATGCGAAGGGTCGTGCTACCGAAGTAATCGCCCAGCAGGTCACCAAGCGTGCGCAGCGAGGTCAGCCGGGCGGCAAGCCAGACCCGCTTCTGCGTGATGGCAGCGCAAAGGGCGATACAGATGAGACCGACTGCAACCTGGTTATATTGAAGGCCGAAGGTGGCGAGTAAAAGCAGGTGATCGGGAAGGCTGAGGCTGGCCAAGGTGATGCCGGCGCCGGCGAAGATGGTCACCCATGGCGGCAATGCCAGGCCCGCGTCGACGAAATCACCGGGTTGCTGGGTGTGACGGCCGCTGATGGTCGCAAGGTAAAGGCCCAGGACCGCGACAATGCCGAGCACGGAAACCAAGAGCGGGGTCATATATGGTCTCCCGGCGAGCG
This sequence comes from Mesorhizobium newzealandense, assembly GCF_042682145.1. Taxonomy (NCBI): domain Bacteria; kingdom Pseudomonadati; phylum Pseudomonadota; class Alphaproteobacteria; order Hyphomicrobiales; family Phyllobacteriaceae; genus Mesorhizobium; species Mesorhizobium newzealandense. Next base: position 21,018 of record NZ_JBHUGZ010000012.1, read on the forward strand.
TGAGCGGAAGTCCCGGATAACGTCGAACGCTGCGAAGGCCTGCCGTGCCCCGTACCGGGTGATCAGGTAGAAAACGACCACGGCCCCCGTTGTGATAAAACCGATGCTCAGCGGCAAGAAGTTGTGCGCGGCAAACGACGCGCTAACCAGCGAGAGGACAACGAACAACACAAGCGCGAGTCCGTAGATGACCAGGCCGAGCCCCAGTTCTCGGGGCGAGAAACCCGTCCCGTAGACCACATTGACGATCACGTGGGCGACAAAGCCTGCCAGAATGGCCGCGAACCCGGCAAGGATATAGGGTGTTCCGCCCCGGCCAAATCCATACTCAAACAGGATCGCGGCGGGCATGGCCGCTGCCAACCAGCAGGCCATGACCAAGGCGTGGCGGTCCAGCGCTTCGTTTTTGCCGAGCGGGGTCATCGGTTGCTCTCGCTAGTTTCGTACGCGCTCAGTCGTCCTTGTCCTTCGGCGCATCCGGACCCTGGAAGTTCCGGAACGACATGCCGCCGGCGCTTCCGAGGTTTTCGATCGGCAGTCCCAGGTCCTTCATGAGACCGTCTACGAAGGCGACCTGAGTGCGATACTTCATGGCGGAATTCACCACACGGTCTGTCATGTTGCCGCCGCCAGAGCCGCCCTCTCCCCCGCCACCCATCTCGGACGGGCTGTTGAGACCCGGCAGCCCGTCGACCTGGAGGATCTTGATCGATTCGATGTTTTCCATCGGCTTGACCGTTTCGCGGATGATGCTCGGCAGATTGCTGACGAGGTTTTCGTAGATGGCACTGCGTCTGCTGGCATCCGAACGGGTGTTTTCGGACTCGTTGAGCATGCGCTTCCCGGCGGCGTCCTTGGCATAGCGGACCTCGGCCGCATTGGAGTCGGCGATTTCCGCCAGCGCCCTGAGTTCCGTGGCTTCCTTCTCGGCCTTTGCCGAAGAAACGACGCGTTGGGCGTCACGCTCGACCCTGGACGAGGACTGAATGAGCTCGATCCGCTTGATGCGTTCGGCCACCTCTTCTTCGCGTGCGCTGTTGACCTGCTCTTCCTGTTCAACCTGTTTTTTCAGGGCTTCCGCAGCCTCGGTCTTTGCGTAGGCTTCCTCGATCGACTTGTTGATCACCGCGATCAGGCGCTCCTTGTCGATGATTTCGACTTCCTTCTGCTGCTCGATCTCAAACTTATCGACAAACTTCCGCGCAGCGATGCGCAACTCGTCGATCTGGCGGTTGGCGGCGATCGACGCGTCCTGAATCTCCTGAAACGCCTTGGTTTCGGCGAGCTTGATCTTCTGGTTTTTCTCGATCTCGAGCTGCACGATTTCCTCGTCGACCCTCAAGCGTTCGACATCGACATCGTAACGTTTCTTCAGGCGCGCCTTTTCCTGGTCAGCCTCAGCAAGTTCGTTGCTGATGCGAACCTCTTTCGACTTCGCCACGGCGAGCAATTCAATGGTTTTATCGGTTTCAATACGGTGCGACTCGGTTATCCGCTGGTTCTCCAGTTTGGCCTGGTCGATCTCTGCCGATGACGTCGTCTCGATGATCGACAGCTCCTGACGCGAACGGATTTCAAACTCCTTCACATGCTGCTCGTTGTCGATCCGCTCCGCCTCAACTTCCCGGCGGTTCTGGATCCTCTGCATCTCGAGCTCACGGCGCGACATAATCTCCGTCAATTCGGTCTCTTGCTGTTTCCTGATCTCCAATGACCGCACCTCCGACTGAGTGTTGATCCGTTCGGAATCGATGAGCCGGTCCTTGGCGATACGAATCCGCTCGCCTTCTTGTTCGCTGCGGATCCTGGCGTTCTGAATACTGATTGTGGAACTAGATCTCTCGGCCTCAATCTCGGCCAGTTGGGCGGCTTTACGGATTTCGATCGCTTGCGTCTGTTCGATGCGGGCGTATTCGAGGTCACGCTCGATCTCCAGAGACCGCTGCTCGGTCTCGAAATCCTTGAGCTTGATGCCGATCCGCGATTCGTTTTCGATGCGGTTGCGAAGCTGGCGGCGCTCTTCGATCTGCTCGGTCAGCTGCGTCAGGCCTTCGGCATCGAACGCATTGGAGGGATCAAATACGGAGATGTCGGTCTGGTTGAGGCTCGTCAGAGAGGCATTTTCAAGCTCGAGGCCATTCGACCCCAGGGTCGTCGCCGCCAGGGCGGCCGCCTCACTCATGTAGCGGCCGCGATTGGTGTGGATTTCATCCATGGTCATCGTGGAGGCGATGGCCGACATCGCATCGATGAACCGGCCCTGAACGATCTCCTTCAGCGCGGCAGGGTTCTGGGTGCGGTCACCGAGGGTGCGGGCCGCAGTCGACACCCCGGCTTCCGTCGGCACCACCCGCACGAAGAACTCGGCGATGATGTCGATGCGCATTTTGTTCCTGGTGATCAGGGATTGCTCGCCGAGCCTCCGGATCTCCACCGGGATCGCGTTCATGTTGACGCGCGTGATGTCGTGGACAATCGGGATGATCAGCGCACCACCGCCCATGACCACCCGCTCGCCGCCGAGGCCGGTTCGGACGAAGGACTGGTCTTTTGACGAGTGTCTGTAAAGCCAGTGCAGCAGATAGACACCGATCGCGATGATGATCGTTATGAGAATAACGACTGCGATCACATCAGAGCCATTCATGGGACGATCCTCCACTTAACCGCGGGCGCCGAGCAGGTTGGCGCGAAAGATTGACAGCCTTCAGAAACGCTCCTCGCCGGCGACGGCGAGGACGATCATTGAGACAGCGATGAGATTGATAAGGTCAGCAACGGTGTAGAGCACAATGATCGGTGCCACGTGTCCCGTGCCGATAACGACATCCACGAAATGCAGGATCGGGTAAATCACCCAACCGATGGTCATGATCAGCCTGATCCAGAAATAACCGAGCCGGATGGGCCGCGTCGACTTGCCAACGGCATCTGCCATGGCGCCGAAATACAATTCGCCCAGGATATAAAGCCAGAACGCGATCGACAGCAGCACGCCAAGGGTTGGGTTGAAAAGCCGTGCATCACCGAGGTAGCGAGCAAGCACCATCAGGATTGCCGCGGCCAGTGTCCGCCAGAACACGCCCACGGGCACTTTCCCTGCAATGCAGGTAAAGAAAAACACCGATGCGACCTGCATCGGCTGGACCACGAACCACGCGACGTAGCGTGAGGCGGCGCTGAGCTGCTGGCCCACCAGCCAGATGTTGGAGGCAGCATAGTATTCAAGGCCCGACGCCAGGAGCGCAACGGCTGACAGCGCCAGGGGAACCCGCCAGCGCTCTGACGTCCATGTCAGGCCCAGCATTGCCAGGGCAGCTGTGGCAAACATGGCAAGGGTTGCAACGCTGAGCGCGGTGCTGACCACGGCGCTGGACTGAAAGAGTGTTCCAAACATGGGCTTTCCCTAGACCTGGGCTCTGATGTGAGGGGCGCGGCCGTAGAGCGCGACCATCGGCAGGATCAGAAGACCGAAAATGAATTGTTGCCATTCGTATTTGAGCCCGATGCCAATCAGGAAGGCGCTCAGGACTTGCAGGACGAGTACCCCGATCACGGTGTAGCCATAGCCGCCATATCCGCCCATGAGCGACGTCCCGCCGATCACGACTGCGGCCAGGGTTGTGAAAAGATACTGGTCGCCGACCCCGATGAAGCCACCCCCGCTCCAACCGAGCAGGAGCGCCCCGGTCAACGCCGCGGAGAAGCCGCTGATGGTGTAGGCGAGTGTCCAGTATTTGAACTCGGAGACGCCGATCAGCTTGGCCGAGCGGCGATTGCCGCCCAGGGCGTAGATGTAGCGGCCGAAGGCGGAATAACGCAGGCCAACGATGACTATGACCGCGATGACAATCCACAACAGGATCGTTGGCGGGACAGCCAGGCCGAAGGTACGACCGTTCATGGCGGCGAGATTTTGCAGCCATTTCGGAACGGTCCCAAAGACGTTGCCGCCAAAGGACGATCCAATGCTGGTCAGAATCTGGACAAGCCCAGCGATTGCAAATCCCATTCCGAGGGTGAGGATCAATGCCTGACCTTGCAGGCGGTAGGACAGAACGCCGTTCAAGAAACCCAAGGCACCGCCGATGATCAGCACGAACACCACCGCGAGCCAGGGCGGTACGCCAAGACCGATCAGGAACAAAAGCCCTATGTTGGACGCGCCGATAACAAACGGGATCGAGAGGTCCAAGCCGCCGAGCAACGCCACCAGCGTTTGCCCGACGCAGGCAATGCCCAGGAAGGCTGCAAACAGCAAAATTGCTTTGATGTTGGCTGCGGAGAGGAACCCGTTGATCGTAAAGGAACTGATCACAATCAGCGCCAGCAGCACAATCAGTCCAATAAAGGCGCTGCGGCCATGGGCGAAACGGTTACCGACCTTGAACGCAAAGACCAGGATCGCTTCCAGCAGCAGGAAGGCTATCAGGTTGCCAAGGGATCTGAAGGACGGGACCGTGGCCGTGATCAGCAGATACACGATCAACATCACCGCCATGGTGATGATCAGAACTCGGTTGCCGGCCCAGACGCCACCGGCGCCAGCCGGGGCTGCAGTGTCGGTTTCAAGAGACGAAGATCGGGACTCGAAGATGACGGCGACGTAGTTGATCAGCCAGAACAGCACGGCGGCCAGAACGATGGTGTAGAGGATGACGATCTGGGCGCTGAGCCCCTGCCAAAAACCCAGGCTGAAGCTGATCGCCGCCACCACGAACGTGACGGCGAGGTTAAGCCACACCAAGGCGCGCGAATGGGGGATGAAGAGACCGCCATTGCGGCCGCCGTCGCCGAAAGTCTGACTCATGGCCCGATCCCCAACGATTGTCCTGTCGCCAGAATTCCGGCCGCGTGGCTTTGCTGGCCGACGACCAGGAAGAGGAGCAGGATGAGTGCCGAGACGAAGACATAGATGAAGGCGCCAAGGCGCACGGAAACCGCTTCAGCTACGATGACGCGGACAGTGAACGTCAGCACGGCCAAGATGACGGCGAAGCCGAAGACGATCTTTTGCAGCGGCGTGAGATCGGGCAGAGCCGGCCCGCTTCCCGACTGTACGGGCAGCAGCAGATAGCGGGTCATCACGTCCGGATTGGACTTGAAGGCCTCGCCGGCGACGGCCACGCCATAGGTATCGCGGGTGCTGATGTACAGCATGATCCCGACGACCACGCAGCCCAGGACCGCGAAGGCCGCAAAGGGTGAAATGAAGTGGAGGTATCGCCCGATGATGGGGACCAGAAGGGTCAGCAAGAGCGACAGAACGAGGATCAGCCCGTAGAAAAGCTGCGTCACAAAGGCTTGCGTGGAACCGAAATTGAACGTGGCAAGAACATAGCCGATAAGAAAGAGGTTGAGCGCGCCCAGCAGCCCGCCAGCCACGCCACCGCGTCCACCGGACAGGCTGACCCCGCCCAGCACCAGGACGGTCACTGCCGTCAGCGTCATGGTGGTGCCCTGTGTCGGATCTCCTGACGAAATCAGGGCGGTATAGCAGATCGCGCCCAAGCCAACGAAGAGACCTGCGATGATGTGAGCCCCAATACGCACCACGTTGATGCGGACGCCGCTCGTATAAGCCGCACGCTCATCGTAGCCCATCAAACGCAAATTCGCGTAAAACGACGTCGTGGTGAACAGCAGCCAGGCCGCGATAGCCAGCAGCACGATCAGCAAGATCGGTGAAAAGATCGTGTTGCCGAGGCCCCAGGACGACATCCAGTCCGGTGCGGTGCCGCCAGGTCTTGGGAGGATGACGAGGTTGATCCCGGTCAGGGCCAGAAAGCCACTGAGCGCTACAATGATCGGCTGGACGCGCACGAAAATGATGATGAGGGCAAAGAAGAGCTGATAGAGAACGCCAATCCCCAGGGCGACCAGAAAGACGCCAAAGGGACCCGTGACGATGCCAAGGCCATTGAGCTTGACGATCGTGACGTTGATGAAGGCGAGCAAGGGTCCGACCGCAAGGTCGACTGTCCCACGTCCCGCCACAGCCAGGGCCATGAGTGAGAATGTCGCCAGGATCAGGGGCGCCGACACGATGATCGCGCTACCGAACCCCGACAAGGACACAAGGTTCGGCCCCCTGATGACCGCGGTACTCAAGAGCAGCGCGATCAGCAGGATCGGGACCAACAGGTAGGTGTTCTGGGAACCCCTGGACTGGGACATCAACATTTGTCTTTCGTTGCTAGCGCAACCTAGAACTCGATGACCTTCCGGCCTTCACTGGTCCGCTCACTGCGAGCGGTCGACCGAGTTTCGGAAATGCTCCGTCCGGAAAGGGCGTTGCTGCCCTGGCCGCGCCGTTCGGGATCCGCACCAAGGATCTTCTTCAGCACCGGCGTGATCACTTCCTTGAATTTTGCCGGGTCTTCCGAGGTCGGGAAGTGGCCGCCGCCAAAGATGATGCATTCCGAATTCTTGACTTTTTCGGCCGTGCGCTGGGTCATTTCCGGCGTGCAGGCGAAGTCATACTCACCGGTAAGGAAATAGATCGGCACCTTCCCAGAAATCTTCTGGCATTGATCCCGGAAGTCAGAATCGACGCTGTAAAAGTACAGATCGCCCTTGAAGATGCCGGGACCGCCCTGCGCGTAGTACCACCAGGTTTCCCACCGATAGTCGTCCGGCGAGAGCGGTGCCATGAGGCCGAACACCGAAGTCGCAACCACCTCGCCGCCATGGATATGGGGGTGATGCAGCGCGTCGATCCACCATCCCGGCGAGTAGTCGCATGCCTCTAGCGCGATAAAGGCCGAAAACTCGCTCTCATAGCGCAATGCCAGCGCCAGGCAGATGTTGCCGCCCATCGACTGGCCCATGAGGACCGGCTTGCGCAGTTCGAGGGCCCGACAGAACGCCACGATGAACTCGCAGTAAAATTTGGTTGTGAGTTTGTACTCGTCTTCCATCAGGTGAAAGTCTGCAGGCGGGATCGACTTGCCGTGCCAGGGCATGTCGAAAGCGATAACGCGGAAATTCAGGCTGATGTCCGGGTCGCACAACTGGTGCCGATACTGGCGCCCGTCCGTGCCGGCCGTGTGCAGGCAGACCATCGGAATGCCCTCGCCGTGTTCCTCGTAATAGGTGCGGTACGTCTTGCCTTCGCACTGGACGTAGACGTAGCGCCCAACGATTGGATCGTGTGTATTCATGACAACTCTCCTGCGCTGCCGTTAAACTTGTCGCATCAGCGAGAGCATGCGCGTCAGCGCCCGCAGATTTTGCCAGAAGGGGAGCGAATTGCCCTCGATAATCAGCTGCTTGTGCAGCGGATGCGCCATCGCCCATATGTCGTTGAACATCGGCGGTGGGATTTCCTGGGCAAATTTCGACCAGGCGCTGCTCGGCGCCTTGAGCCAAAATTCGACTCCCATGTCATTCGGAGTGAGGCCTTGCGCAATCTTCTGGATCTTGCCGCCCCGGACGTCGACGAGATACTCCGTGTCGTCGAAGCCGAGCACGAACTTACTCGTGAAAAACCGCCCTACTACCGGCAAAATGCGGTCGTCATTGACCTTCCTTGCCCATCGCTCGATCCACTCCAGATCAAAGCTGCTCCTGCTTCCATATCTACTCATGCGATCCTCCTGATTGGGGAATTACTTGCCCGGTTTTTACGCGGGCAGAGACTTCTTTGCTGGCCCGTAGACTGCCACGAACGACGCTGCATCGATGGCCACCGGCATGACCGCAGCCGCAAATGCGCCAAGATCGGCGTCGGCCGGCAACTCGACCTTGTCCGCCTTGAGCGCATAGAGCGTGAAAAAGTACCGGTGAGCCCTGTCCGGTGGCCAAGGGCCGCCATATCCCTTGCCGAACCCTGGGATCTTGAATGTCACGAAGTCGCTGTTGAACTCAGCGGCGCCGTGCGTCAGCCGCAAGCTGCCGCTGGCGCCTTCTGGGAGCTCACGAACCTCGACCGGAATGTTCGCCACCAGCCAGTGCGCAAACGAGCGGGGGAAATTAAATGCTTCCGGCAGATCAGGATCGGTGACGGCCAAGGCAAAGCTGCGCGTGCCTTCCGGCGGCCCAGACCAAACAAGTCTCGGCGAAAGCCGGTTGTCCTCGGTGAACCGGTCCGGGATGACGCTACCAGGCGCGATATCAGGACAACTCAGCATGAAAGATGGGGTTGCCGCCATATGGTTTACCTCCTTGTTCAGCAGCGTCACAGGCCTCGGCACCGGCCTGCCCTGCTCAAGTCTGGGATTGTGACTCTCGGCGACAGTCGCCGGCTTGCCTGGGCCATTCTCGTTGGCGGCCTCGCCGGGCAAGCGCGCCGTCGCGCGGCGGCCGAACATGGCGTTGAGGATGGCATGGCCATCGAAAGGCGGTTCGAAATCCGCCGATATGGCGCCATTGCGAAACACGTGAACCCGCGTGCACAGGTTCAGAAATTCCTCCAGTTCACTGGACAGGAAAACCACGGCGTTGCCGCGCGCAGCGAATTCCTTCAGGTTGCGGTAGAGATCGAGCTTGGCCCCGACGTCGATGCCGCGGGCAGGATCGTTGAGCACCAGAACCACCGGTTTTTCCGCGAAGGCCCTGGCAATCAGTACCTTCTGCTGGTTACCGCCGGACAGCGACGTGATGAGGTTCTCCGGGCTCCCCATCTTAACGGCCAGTTTGCTGGATTCCCACTCAAACACCGGCGTCAGCTTGGTGCGGTTAATGAAGTTGAGCACCCCGCCCGAGCGGAATTCGCGATACACCGGAAGCAGCAGGTTCTCGTAAATGCTCAGATTGGGAAAGGTGCCCTCTTTCTTGCGATCGCCGCTGACATAGCTGATGTTATTGCGTCGCGCCGATGCGAGATCCGTGACCTCACTGGCCTTGCCGTCGTTGACCACCACCAACCGGCCGGCGATCGGAGACTGGATGCCAGCGATGCATCTTACGAAATCCGCCTGCCCCTGCCCATCCAGCCCGGTAATCCCGACGACCTCGCCAGGATACACGGTGAATCTCACGGGGGCAGCGTCTGACCAGACCCGAAAATCGGTTGCGCGGAGGACCGGCCGATCGCCGCGCCGCGTCGGCAACGGCTGATCACGATTTGTGCCGCTGCGCTCGGCACCGGCAATCAGTTCGAGAATCCTGGCCTCGGTAATCTCTTCCTTCGCCAGCCTGCCGACATCCACGCCGTCGCGCAAAACCGTCGCACGGTCGGCGATACGCACCAGCTCGGCGATCCGGTGGGTGACGATCAGGATGCTTGCCCCCCGTTGCTTGAGCTGCCGCATCTTGCGGAACAGCCTTTCCGTGGAATCGAAGTCGAGCGCGGCCGAGGACTCGTCGAGAATCAGGACTTTGGGATCAGTCAGGAGAGCCCTGGCTATCGTCACCCATTGTTTGACGCTCAGGGGTAGTTCGCCCACCAACCCGGAGAGATTGATGTCAAAGCCGAGGAGTTCGCGCATCAATGCGGATGCCTTGGCTTCTTTTTCTTCCCGGTTCATGGACGCACCCAAAAGGCCATCCGCGCCCAGATAGAGGTTATCCAGCACCGAGCACTCGTCCGCGACGAGCACCTCCTGAAAGACATTTGAGATGCCCAGCTGGCGCGCCTCGTGCGGAGACGTTGCCGACTTTCCGAGTATCGACACCTGGCCACTGTCCGGTATCAGTACGCCGGAGATGACCTTCGCCAGCGTGCTCTTGCCCGAGCCGTTGCCGCCAATGATCGCATGAACCTCCCCAGCGTAGGCCGTCAGGTTGCAACCGCCGAGCGCTACAGTCGGCCCGAAGGTCTTCCTGACCGATGAGAGTTCAACCGTGGGGTACGACATCATAGGTCCAGTTGGCCGACGTTGGTCGGCTAGACTTGCACGGAATGAAGGAAATGCCACCCCGTCACCGCTGACGGGGTGGCCAGACCTCTTTCGGTCAGTTCGCCTTGAAGGCTTCGGGATCGGCCGGACGTAGGAAAAACTGGTCCAGGTAATCCTTGCTTGCCCAGTTTTGGGCACCAACGTTGTACCAGCCATCGGAATCTTCGCTGCAATCAGCCGGGACGGCCTTTTCAAGCTGGTCGTAGGTCATGGTCTGCGGCTTGGTCAGGATCGACTGGATCTTCGGGCCTTGGCCCTCGAGCGTGCGCATCATGACATTCCAGCCGAACTCGAAGTCGTCCCCCGGAGGCCAGGCATGGATCGCCTGCGAGATGAAATCCTTGTTGTTGCGCCAGTAGCAAAGCGCGCCGATCTCACCGCCGATCGAGAACGGGACCATATCGCGGCCGCTTTGCTGCAGTGCGCGCAAGGCGCCCAGTTCAGATGCCGACTGTATGATGATGCCGTTCAGATCGCCTGGATTGGTGGCCAGCCACTTCTGGATTTCCGACTGGGCAACCTGATCGGTCCACATGCCGGCAACCTGGCCCACGACCTTGATGTCCGGGTACTTCGCCAGGGCCTTCAGAACGCCGACGTTCTGTGAGTCCGAAGCAGACGCGCCCGGAATGCCTTCGACCACCAGGACATTGCCCTTGCCGTTGATCTGCTTGGCCATCCATTCGCCGAGCATGCTGCCACCCACGACGAAGTTCGCCGAAGTGTTCACCGCATAAGGCGAGGTGAGATAGCCAACGGCAGAGAAAACCGGGACGTCACGCTGGTGGGCATATTCGACGGTCTGGTTCAGTGACGTCGGGTTCGAGCAGCAGACGATGATCGCGTCGACGCCCTGGTCAACCAACTGCCGCATCTGCTGAATCTGCGTGGAGTCGTTCAGATTGGACTGGGTGATGATCACGTCCTTGATCAGGCCGAGCTTCTTCCATTTCGGAATAATCTCTTCCTGGAGCCGCTTCATGACGTCGGCGCGCCAGGTGTTACCAGCATAGGAGCTGGCGTAGCCGATCGTCCAAGGCGGACCCTTCTTGGGCTTCCAGTCGCGGTAGGCGCTTTCCGCGAGCGGCTGCATCGGATCCATCATGTCTTTGCTATAGAGCTCATCCTGGATGCTCTTGGGCAGCTCATCCACGCCACCGGCAAATGCAGGGGTGACGCTAGCGATCGTTGCGACAACGGCAAGCGATCGCAACATGGTTGCGAATGTCGTCAATTTATCCTCCCTTAGTGCCGGGCGTTGAGCCGTGGGCACGCTGAGTTCAGTGGAACCCGTGGGGGACTATCGGGCAATCAGGACTTTGGAGGTAATACATTTTTCAAATGCGCTCTATACGCTTTCGCTATGGACCTGCCCCCGCGTCGCGGCTCTCGTTTCAGGGAGAGGCCGGGCACTTACACCACCCGCATGGAGGCCTGCTCACCTGTCGCGGAGGTCGACGAGATGGTACGTGAACTCGATGCAGAAACCGACTGCCGCTGGTATCGATTTGCTTCGTCATTCGTGACCTTTGAGATGGGGCAAGGGTAGCTTGGGTGAGGTCGGAGCGTCGCACCTGTCGCTTGCTGACCCAAGATAAGGGCGTGCGAAGCTGGTTTCAGGCCGGCAGCGATCCGATTTGAGCGGTTGGATGAATGCTGCTTGCGGGGCCTCAACACCTCCCGGAGTTACTTGATCGCCAGCGCGTTCGGCGGCGAACCAACGCCTCCGACAAGGTTCAACGGCTTGGCTGTCAGCAGGAACTCATACACGCCATCCCGCGCGCAATCCGCGGCCAGCTCGTCAAGTTTCCACATCTCGCCGAGACAGACGCCGAGAAGCGCAATGAGATCGGGATGCATCAGGCGCCCGACATTTGTTTCGAATGGCGACGTCGGGATGCTCGGCATCACCTCGACCACGACGGTATCGCTTGCGAGGACTGAGAAGTGGTTGTCCCAAATCCAAGCCAGCATCTCGCGCGACTGTTCGACACCGCAGAATGTGCGCTCCTTGATGATCCAAGCCCTATCCTCCGTCGTCAGATCGTTCAGGAAATGTCTGGCCCAGCCGGTATGCAGCAGAAGGATATCGCCTCGTTCGAACGAGATGCCCTGGGCCTCGGCCGCTCCCTCCAGATCACTGAGCGCAATCACGGAGTTGGTGGCGAGATCCAGAGGTCGCCCTTGCTCCTCAAGATATCGCTGGACATCGAGAAGCACGCCCCGGCCCGCAATTCCTTTCTGGGCAATGTGCTGAACCCCGAGCGCCGGCGAGCCCGCCTCCACTGCTGACGCTGGCACGTTTCCATAGAATCCGTGGATCTTGTGGCGATGGTGCCGCAGACCGTCGATCTGCGAGCTGCCTTGCAAAAAGAAGTCGCTGACGAAATCGTCATAGACTTGACCGTCATGACGCGACACGACGGTGTGCTGAATTCCTCGACGGTAGGGGGAAACCGGCGGCGCGAACGCGTTCAACTCGTAGTCCAGATTGAAGGTTGCGCCACGCTTCACCAATGAGGCGGCGCTGACGACGGCCTCCGGAGACAGAAGATTGATCGTCCCGATATGATCATCGTCACCGAAGACGCCCCAGCCCGAACCAGCCGGGCCATCCGTGCGAGCCATGATCTCTGAGTAACTGGGCAAATTCGGATAGGGTGCTCTCATCGGTCTTTCCTCCTCGCGGGTGGCTGATGCATTTTTATCTTGGCTGTCGAGCGCGTACGCGATCCCGCGGATGCGCTCTGAGCATTCGGCACAATCAAGCGCCTTTGCCGACAGTCCCACGACCAGCGCTTCGAGCGATCCCGCACCTTGATCAAGTTTTGACTAAACTGTCCCTTTAGTCAAGACAGTGTCCCACTTAATGCCGTCGAAAAGACTGAGGTGGCGGCGCCGCGGCCGCTTCCCAGTGGTGGCTCCAGCAGCCCCATGACTCGAAGCCAGCCGCTTCGCCCCCTGCCCATGCCGGGCCAACAATTCTGAGCGACATGCGTTAGAGCGACAGGAGCTCACCCAGGGTCACATTGACCCGGATGATTGCGTATCCTTCGCTGTCAACCTGATCTCGACCGTCGACCGAAAGCTGTGATGCCGATCTGTTTCTGATCAGTTGCCAGTCGTCCGCGGTGGTGGCGGGCGGCATGGGGCCGTCCTTTGGAATCACAAGTCTGAATGCCGGCAGATGTTTGTAGAGATAGTCGCAATAATGTTCGGCCATTCGCCTATCTCCTTGACGACGCAGCGATACGCGCACCAGGAATGTCTTCTGACCGTATATCCTGTTGATAGGCGCCAAAGCCCTGACGCTCGATGTCCTTCATCACCTCGGCATGGACTTTGTCATAAGGCCGCTCCTCCTTGAACTTCCAGTCAATGGGATCCAAACCCGAGGGAAAGGAGCTGCCGCTCTTCAAGACCAGGCGGAAGCTCGGCCGCCTGAGGTGAAGGAAATAGCTGTAGGTGGACATGTCTTCCTCCATAGTTGTTCGTTTTCATCTCTACGCTGCCCAGGCGGGCCGACGGGTCGCGTGCTCCCTGTACGCAGGTACTCAGTCAGTCGGTGATCACAGGTGGTCGAATCCACTGTCTGCCAGCCGTCTCTTCACCGCAGGACCAAGCTGAGAGCCCCCTTTTGCGACGAGCCAGTCTCGGCTTTTTGTGACACCATCGATGACTGCGTTCAGATCGAAATTCGTGAGGACACCATTCTTCTTCACGATCTTGCCGGCGATCAGGACAGTCTCGACATCGGCGGGGGTGGCTAAAAGGACGATCGTCGACAGGGGATTGTTGAGGGGCGAAAGGCGGACCGATCGGGTATTCAAAAGCACGATATCGGCTGATTTGCCGACTTCGAGCGTACCTGTCCTGTCCGACAGGCCGAGGGCGGCAGCTCCCCGCGCTGTCGCCATCTCCAATATGTCGGCCGTTGTGATGTCCCAAGGCTCGACACCCTTGTCTGCAAGGGTTGCCTCATATCCCAACATCCCCCGCAGTGAGCTTAACGTCGACCGCATCGTGCCGAACATGTCACCTGCTACGAAAATCACGGAGTCCGTTGATAACGCCGGCCTTGTCCCGTGGCTCAAGGCGTTTTGAGTCGCGGGCATTCCAAATCCGACAAACATTTCAGCGCAGGGAGAAATCGAAATATGGCCACCTGTACCAGCGATAAGATCGTACTCGTCGGGGGCTAGATTGTTGCAATGAATATAAACCGTGCCCGGCCACAGAAGATCGTCCTGCTGTAGCAATCTGATCGGGTAGGTGCGTCCTCCCCAAAGCCCTCCTCCGATCCCGCCATCCGTGGCGATCCGCAGGCCGAGTTCACGTGCCAGGTGCCAGTCATGAACTCGCACCACGCGCTGGACGAGCTGTGGCGCCCGAGCAGCGAAGGCCATGGTCACGAGCGCCTCGTCATCCGAAAGCTTCTTGCGCAGACGTCGCACGTCGGAAGGATGCTTACGATCGCTGTTCGACCACCAAAGCGGCGCATCGGTGTCATTTGGTGCGCTGTGCGCGAAAACGGCTCGCATGCCCGACGCCTGCAAGGCCGCGACCGAGGCGTCGGCATGTTCGGGGCTGTTCAGAATATGAACCCAGTCCAACACAGTTGTGATGCCGCAGTCGATCAGTTCCAGGGCGCCGGCCAGGGTCGCGGCGTAGACATCTTGCGGACGGAAAAAAGGAACCAGCGCTTCGCGGAGCTGATGTCTGTACTCCGGCGCGATCATGTCGGAACACATTCCCCGCAAAGTCGTCTGCCACAGATGCCGGTGTGAATCGATCAGCCCTGGCATGACGATTGCGTGGCGCGCATCGACAACATCGCACTCTGCCGGCACGCTTCGTTCGCCGGAGGGCGCAATGGCCACGATCTTTTCACCGCTCAGCCAGACATCGTGACTTGGCAAGGGAGCTTGTGCCGAGCGGCCAGTCACAACCGTTCCGCCAAGAATAACCCTGGTCATTTTGTCTTGCACAAGCATCTCATTCTGCTCCATTGCCGCCGGCGAACCATTGTGTGTGCGAGCGCCGAGCCGGGCCGCTGTTGTGGAGGACGATGTGCCTCGCGCCAACGAATGCGTCGCAGCAATGCAGTCTCGCGGCCGGCCAAGCCAAAATCCCCAACCCACCTCCTGAAATCATTGCGACACCTGGGGAACCGGCAAATCTTTAGAATTTCGGCTACCAGATCACGCCAATTTCTTCGACGACAATTGGACCAACCGCGACCAGGACAATCCCCACAAAGATGACACCGAGATAGGGCCATATCGCTTTCATGACCACGGCCGGTTCGACGCGGCAAATGGCGCAGGCCGTGTAGAAGCCGACGCCAAAAGGCGGGGCGAAAAGCCCAAGGCCCATGGCCATCACCGTAACCAGCGCAAAGTGCACCTCGGATACACCCAGGGACTTGGCAACCGGGAAAAGCAGAGGTCCAAGGAGGACAATGGCCGGAATGCCCTCCAGGATGCTCCCCAGAATGATGAACACGATGATGGATATCACCAGGAACCCGTAAGTTCCGCAAGGGAGTGTACCCGCCACGCCGGCAAGGATCGATGAGAAGCCGGACTGGACGAAGCCCCAAGCCATGGCGTTCGCGGAGGCCAAGATTATGAAAATGACCCCCGTCAACGCCGATGCGTCCTTTAGCGACGCATAGAGGCGGCGCCAGTCGAAGCGGCGTTCGATCAGCAGAGTCAGGATCAGGACATAGGCAATGCCGACCGTCGCCACCTCGGTCGCGGTGGCGATGCCCTCGACCACCGCGCCTCGGATCAGGAATGGCAGAACCAGCACGGGCACTGCGACGATCGCCAGTTTGCCGATCTTGCCCCAGCTTGCCTTCTCGGACTGGTCCTCGCCCGATCTTGCGGCCCGGAACCGGGCCAGCACACAAAGAAGGGCCGCGAGGGCAAGCGCCGGATACCAGCCGGCCGCAAACAAGGCGCCGATCGAAACGCCGGTTACGGCCCCGGTCATGATGAGGATCAGGCTTGGCGGAATTGTCTCCGACATGGCGCAGGATGCGGCGAGCAGACCGACGATTTCGCCGTCATTGGCGCCGCGGCGGCGCATTTCCGGCACGAGGACCGGGGCGATCGCCGCCATGTCGGCAGCCTTCGACCCGGAAATGCCTGACAGAAGAGCCATGCCGCCGATAAGCACATAGGATAAGCCGCCCCTCACATGGCCGACCAACGCCACGAGAAGCTTGACCATGTTGTTGGCCATGCCGGAAATGACCAGCAGCGCACCAAGCGCGATGAACAGCGGAGCCGAAAGAAGCAGGATGTGAGCCATCCCCGTTTCCATCCGGGCCGGCACGATGTCGAGTGGGGCGTGTGTGGCAAACAAGACATAGGCCATTGCCGCAATCGCGAAGCAGAAAGCGATTGGCAGGCCAATCGCTATGCAGGCCCCGACGAGCCCGATGAAGAAGACGACCAGGTTCAGATTGCCCAAGCCAGAAAATTCGTCTTGGAGCATCCAGGCTGCCGCCATGACGGCTGCGACCGTTCCAAATGCCGCAAGCGTCGTCGACCGATTGTCAGCCGTGATTTTCTGGATCAGGGTACCAAGAGCCAGGGTCGCGATCAACCCGAGCCCGACAATCAACGCACCCGTTTGCCAGGCGGGTGAGATCTCAAGCACGGGCGTCATCAAGCCAAGGTCCGCTCTTGCATCCTTGAGCGCATAGAACGCCAAAGGCCCCGCCACGAGCGCCGTGAGGATGAGACATACCATTTCGAGGAACGCCCTCGCCCTGATCGGCAGCGCGTCCGACAGAACGCTTAGCCTCAGATGCTGACCGGCATGAAAGGCAACTACCGCACCCAGCATGGCTTGCCAGATGAGAATGAGCTCGGCCAGTTCGTCCGACCAGATCAGCGGCGAGCGAAGGACGTATCGGAAGAAGACCGCGGCCGACAATAGGACGATCTCGCCAATCAGGAGGATGGCGCCTGCATGGGCAGCCAACGCCACCACCAGATCCAAAATCCTGGACAGCGAGTCTCTCTTGGGCATGCCGACGGTTTTTGCCTCATGGCATTGAACGATTGCGTCGAGTGTCTTTCCGTCGTCGGCCGCGGTCATGGTCATCTCATCCCAGCTTTCCGACTGCGCCTTCGAGGACACCCCATGCCTCCGCGCCGATTTGTTTTTTCCAGTCTGAATAGAACTGGGTTCCTTGCAGTGTCTTGCGATACACGCCCGGGCCAGGGCTGCCGAACTGCAGCCCTTTCTGATCGAGATCCGTCCGCACCGCGGCGACCTGCGTTGCTATGTCCTTGCGCTGTTGCAGAGCGGCCTTCTGGAAATTGCGAGCCACCACCTGACGAATATCCTCCGGCAGTCTCTCCCAAGCGGCGCGGTTTGCCACAGGCACCCAGCCGTCCCAGGTGTGGGAGGTAAGCGTGCAGAACTTCTGTACCTCATAGAACTTGTAGCTGGCGACCACCGTCAGCGGATTCTCTTGCGCATCCACCGTCCCGGTCTGCAGCGCTGAATAGAGATCACCGAAAGCGATCGGAGTGGGCGAGGCGCCGAGCGCACTGAACAGCGACGTCAGGAATGGAGTTGGGGGCGTCCTGATCCGGACCCCTTTCAGGTCTGCGGGCTGCGCAAACAATCCGTTGTTCGACGTTACATGGCGAAAACCGATGTCATGGATGCCATCCACGACGGCCAGTTCGCCGTGCTCGGCGATCACTTTGGCCACATATTTGCCCAGATCACCGTCGATGGCCTTCCAGACTTGGTCGTAGTTCTCGAAAATGAATCCCAACGTCGGCAAACCGGCTCGCCGATCGAGCGTGGAAAGTATCCCGAAGGACGAGGTCAGGAATTCAAGGGCGCCGGACCTGACCTGATTGAGCGTCTCGACTGGGTTACCCAAGGCGCCATTGGGAAAGCCCTGGATCTGCAACCGGCCATTCGTCTCCTCGGCAATCGTCGCGGCGGCTTCCAACATCCGCTTCGGCAGCGGCTGATCGTCGCGAAGCTCGAGGCCAAGCTTGTAGTTGAACTCGGCCGCACGTGCGTTGCGGATAATGAACGGACTGGCAATGGCTATGCCACCCAGCTTCAGAACGTTCCTTCGAGACATTGTTTGCATTGACAGTCCTCCCTTGATCGCGAGCGACATGCCCGCCATTTCTGTTTCTAGATGGCGCGGCGCGGTCTACGGCGCCCTACCCGCATCCAGCTCCTCCGTGCAGGCCATGAAGTCACCCCTGCGGGTCCAAGCGGCTCTGCGGCTCACTGCCAATTCGATTTTCCGTGCCAATCCCGAAGTCGGGCACCAGGTCTCGGCCTCATGCCAGGCGGCAAGGTCCTTCGATGAAACCAAAGGCAGTTAGCCCGGCGTCAGCCGACAAGCCGGCAGCGTTGACCTTCGGTTTGACCAAGCGGGATACAAATCACCGCGCTCCTCCCTACTTGTCCCACATACCGGGACGATGACCCAATTTAGCAGATAGGCACGAAAACGTCAACGTTCTTGGATTGAAAGAACCACCGGAGTAACTGAAAAGTGCAGAGCATTCGCGGGCGCAGGCACGAGCCAAAAAGCTGCCCTCGGGTGCGTCAGGGGGGTAGAATACGTGCCGTTTGCATTCGCTTCAGCCAGTGCAAAATGGCGTCTTCCGTGTCCGTACAGTCACTAAAACCGGCCTTGCGCAGCTTGATTGGGCTCATCAGCCTGTCGAAGGGGCGCTCGCGCCCATAGCCCAGAGTCAGATCCGCAGTCTGCCAGGAAGCACCGACGATTTCGTTCATGGACAGGATTTTGAGGCTGTGAGCTGCCACAATGCGATCCCACCAGTCCGAAAAGAGCGGCATCTGCTCGCTTAGCTTCATAGGCTCGTCATCGCCGACCGGCATGTTGAAGTGGGCGGCGATCGAGGGCCAGAGGTCACGCCAGACGACGGCGTCTCCATTGACGACATTGAATGTCTCGCCCGCCGCCTCAGGCCGTGTGGCGCAGAACTCCGCAGCGCCCGCAATGAGCCGGCTGTCGGCACAGGCGGTCACATAGGCGCCGCCGCCTGGGAACGTCAATGGCCGTCCCATCTCGCGCATGACGCTGGCATAGACACCCAGCGCCGCGACAATGTTCATTGGACTGCGCAAGGCATCGCCGAGAATAAGCTGCGGCCGCAGGACCGAGAAGGCCCAACCCGCCTCGGCGGAGCGAGCCCGCAAATAGTCCTCCTGCTGCCAGTAGAAGATATGATGCGACATCCGCGGCCAGCGTTCCTTGGCCGGAACCGGCACCCGCCCGAGGTGCGAACCATAGGCCTTGCCGCCCTGCAGGATCGTGACGTGGCTCAGTTCGGATGTCGCCTCGACGCTTTCCACGACGTTCTGCAGCATCTGCAGGTTGATGCCCGCCTGCGACGTGCTGCGCCAGCCCGTCTCCAGATCCTCCTCTTCGTAGAGAGCGGCATAGAGGATATGGGTGATCCTTGGTGCCCCCTTGAATGCGTTGAGGCAGGCGTCGCGGTCGGTCAGGTCGACCGCAATGTGATAACTCGCCTGCGCCAACGGAGGGCGGCGGGACAAAGCCACAACGTCCCATCCGGGCAAGAACGAGAAATGTTCGGTGGCGGCCGCCCCCACAAGGCCCGTTGCCCCAACGATCAGTATCCTGCGCTCGCCCACTGTCATTTCTCCCGTTGGTGCTCCGACGCCTAGAACGAGGCGCCGGATTCCTCTTCGACGATCTTCGCGAGATCGCGGAACCGCTCCGGCACGATGTTCGGATGGCCGACCGTCACAACGGACTGGAACAGCACCTCAAGAACCTCGCGTGCCGAAGCGCCTTGCTTGATGGCCGTGCGCATGTGGTGGCGGGTCTGGACGATTTCTCCAATGGCGAGAGTGTTGCCAACCATGCACAGGAGCCGGGTCCGGTGATCGAGAACCTGTCGACCGTACATGTCGCTGTAGCCGAAATCGTAGAAGGCGTGCGTGAAGTTTTCGTCGAGAGATTCGAGGAAGGTCGCGTTGTTCAGCGTGTGTAGCGGCCGAAGCACCAGCGCGATGCTGATCCCGTGCCAGCCATACTTCTTCAACAGGGAATCTGCCCGTGGATCCTTTGAATCGACCGGATGCCAGGTTTGGCGCTCGGCCTCCAGGCTTCGTTCCGCATTGCGTTGGCCCGGTTGCAGGGCCTTCGCGCTGACGCCGTCGAGCAGACCGCGTGCGCCGGCCTCCTCGGCGAATATCTCCAGCGGCTCGTCCACGATCGACTCGCCGCCGTAGATCGAGCACTGGAGTATGACCTCGAGAACTTCGTTGAGATTTAGTCCGTGGTTGCAGGCGGCAATCACGGTTTCGCGCAGTCGGGCGTGCCGGCGGGACATGGTGAACTGGCCGACCATGACGAGCAGCCGGGTGCGGACGTCCAGCACCGGGCGGCCAAACAGTCGGGCGGCATAGGTCAATACAGCCTCTGCGAAGGCAGGGTCGATGCGACGGCGCAGTTCAAAGCGCTCGCGCACGCCCGGCTGGAATTGTTCGACCACAGCAAGCAGGGCCTCGATCTTGGAATCGCCCTTATTGTGTCCTTGCGCCATCACATCGTCCTCCATCTGGCTTTAGGCAGCAGGTTCGACCGCCCGAAATATGTTGACCTGGATTCACGCTGCGTCCTCGACTGGGTTGCGCAGCAGGCCAACGCGGTCGATCTCGACTTCGACCACGTCACCCGCCTTCATCCACAGGGGAGGTTCCCGCTTCATGCCCACCCCGCCGGGTGTGCCTGTTACGATGACGTCGCCGACCTCGAGCCGGGTGAAGGTGGAGCAGTAGGCGATGATCGTAGGGATGTCGAAAATCATATGGCCGAGGGTCGACTTCTGCACCGTTTCGCCGTTCAGGCGCGTTTCGATCTGCAGGTTGTCGAGCGGGCCGACCTCGTCCGGTGTCACAAGCCAGGGTCCGAAAGCGCCTGTGCCGATGAAGTTCTTTCCGGGCACGAATTGCGAGGTGTGGCGCTGCCAGTCCCGGATCGATCCGTCATTGTAGCAGGCATAGCCAGCAATATGACTGAAGGCATCCTCCTCACGAATGGATCGGCCGCCCTTTCCGATCACCAGGGCCAGTTCGCCCTCATAGTCGAATTCGATCGACTCTTTCGGGCGAAGCAGTGGCCTGCCATGCCCGACTTGGACATTGGCAAAACGGGTGAATAGCGTCGGATGTCCCACGACGGCCCGCCCCGCTTCTTTCCTGTGCTCCTCGTAATTCAGCCCGACGCAGATGATCTTGTCGGGGTCGGGGATAACAGGAAGGTACTCGATATCTGCTAGGGGCAGACGGCGCGCAAGGGCGCCGAGAGATGCCAGATCGCTCTTGTCCGACATGGCCTGTCGAAGTGTCGAGGGAGCACCATCGACCAAGCCAATTGCCAATGCATAATCGCCAGAAACGACGCCCCAGGTCGGCAATCCGGAAGCAAAAAAACTGAGATACTTCATGTAGGCTCCATTCAGGTATTCGCGACTTCGCCAAGACCCGCCAGACTGTTTGGTCAGATAACTTTTCCAGGATTTAAGATGTTCATGGGGTCGAATGCCGCCTTGATGGAGCGCATCATTGCCAATTCGTGAGCCGTCTTGTAGCGCTTCAACTCACCCCGTTTCAGCTGGCCGATGCCGTGTTCGGCACTTATCGACCCACCGAGCGCATGGACGGCGTCGTGCACCATCACATAAATCCGATCATGGCTGCGCTGTAGGGCATCCTCTGCGAACCTCGGAGAGGGGCCGACGTTGTAGTGAAGGTTACCGTCGCCAAGATGCCCAAACGGCATTACCGACAGGCCAGGGAATGTCGTCGAAAGGTTTCGGTCCATTTCCTCGACGAATTCGGGGATTTTCGAGATCGGAAGCGCGATGTCGTGCTTGATGCCTTTGCCGCCCTTGGCCTGCGCTAGCGTGATGCTTTCGCGAAGATGCCAAAAGGCCCGCTCCTGTTCCACGCTCGTCGCAATGGTCGCGTCGCAAATCTCACCCGCCTCCAAAGCGTCGCCCAGCATGGTTTCTAGGCACTCGCCCAGCCCTTCCCGGTCCTGGCTGCCGGACAGTTCCAGCAAGGCGAACCAGGGCGCATCGACTGAGGAGCCGTCGAAAGGCAGATGTTGCTGCGGAAATTGTGATGTGACCAGTTTCAGGCACTCATTCGCCATGACCTCGAATGCCGTCAAACTCGACCCAATTTGCGTCTGAAGTCGGATGAGCAGCTGGACACAGCTCGCCATCCCTTTTGTCGCCACAAGCGCCGTCTGGGTCATTCGGGGCAGCGGGAAAAGCTTCAGCGTAGCGGTCGTGATAATGCCTAGCGTCCCTTCGCTGCCCACGAACAATGACTTCAGGTCGTACCCCGTGTTGTCCTTTCGCAGGCCGCCAAGCCCGTTCCATATCTCCCCGTCAGCGGTGACGACTTCGAGACCCAGCGTCAGTTCGCGTATTGTGCCGTACCGCAACACCTGCGATCCGCCGGCATTGCTGGCAAGATTGCCACCAATTGTGCAGCTGCCTTCCGCCGCAAGCGATAGCGGGAACAATCGATCCCGGTCGCGGCAATATTCCTGAAGGGTCTGCAGCACGCAGCCAGCTTGGACGGTGACCGTGTTGTTTTCAGGATCGAAGCCGCAGACACGGCTCAACCGCGACATTGACACGACCACGGCCTTGCCACTCGCGTCAGGCGTGGCGCCACCTACCAGCCCGGTGTTGCCGCCCTGGGGAACGATCGGGATTTCCGAGCTGGCGCAAAGTGCCACGATCCCGGCCACTTGCTCGGTGGTCGCAGGCCGCACCACGCACTGCGCGGCGCCCTGATATACTCCTCGCCAATCGGTCAGGTAAGGTGCCGCGTCGTTGCCTGTTAGAACATTTGCGGCGCCGAGCATCGACCGGAAATTAGACAGTAAGTCCATGGTGCCTCGCCAAACTGTAGGCAAGCGTCGTCGTGCGACGCATTCTGAGGCGCATCGCAGTGACACCCGCCGATCATCCTTCGCTGGGACTGACCCTTGCTAAATGCGCTCCACGCCGATGGCAGTCAGCATGGATGAAAGCGCCTCGGCGTGCTTGCTCACGCAAAGGCCAATTTTGTCGAGCCCTTCTGGAGGTATCCGGTTCTTGGGAACCGAGACCGTCAGTGCTCCGATCACTCGATCGCCCGAACGAACGGCCGCAGCCGCTCCGCCGACGCCGACCACACGCTCTTCGATACTCGTCGCATAACCATTCTTCCTCGCCAGGGCGACACTGGCCTTCAATTCTGTCAGAGAGTTCTGAGTGTTCGGGGTGTAGACCTTCATATCGAGCTTACCCAAATCGAAGTCTGGCAAGGCCGCGAGAATAGCCTTGCCGACGGCACCCGCATGAAGCGGTATCGTCGAGCCAAGCGCCTGGATGTATCGCACCGGATGATCGTTCTCGATCCGGTGGACATAAGTGGCATGGCCGTCCGCCTCGGAAAACGTGGCGAGATAGCAGGTCTCACCCAGCTCCTGAACCAGGTCCTTCATGATCACATGTGCAATCTGAAGGACAGGCACGACACCGAACACCCGCGCCGCCAGCATCAGCATTCGCGGGCCGACGACATAACTGCCGCTCTCGGATTGTTGAACGAAGTCGCTACGAGAGAGGGCCTGGAGGATCCGGTGCGTCGAACTGCGGCTGTTGTCGGTCGCTTGCGCTATGGCACGGATGCTCAAGCCCTCGGATTTCTCCGTGAGGGCAAAGAGAGTATCCGCAACGAGATTGATCAGCCCGCCAGACTGGGCAGTCTCGTCCTGCGCCGTGCTCGTCCCGTCTTCGTCCAAGGCACTCCCTTTCTATTCCTTCGACCTCAAGCCGCCTTCAGCCCTATGATCTCACGGGCCTCTTGCGGACTGGCGATTTCGCGCCCCAGCATATGTGCCAGGGCAACCACCTTGTCCACTAGTCGCGCGCAGCTGTCGGCTAGCTCGCCGGGATTCAGATATGGGTTGTCCTCGTAACCTACCCGTACATGTCCGCCCATCGAAATCGCCATTGCAAGAATGTTCCAGTGACGCAGGGGATCCATGCAACTGACGTTCCACACGACGCCTTCCGGCAGGCAATCAATCAAATAGAGCAGGCCGCGCTCTGTGCATGGGGTCCAGGAGCCGCCGGACCATCCAATGAACAGTGTCGTCCAGATTCGCTCATCGAGCAGACCCTCTTCCATCAGCTTGCGCATGTTCCAAAGAGCGCCGGTATGGAAGGTTTCAAGCTCCATTTTTACGCCATGCTGCCGCGTCGCCTGGGCGTAGTCGCGCAGTTCGTCCAGCGGATGAAGAGCGTAAATCGCGTTCGGCGGATAATTCTTGTCAGGCTGAAAATATTCGTCGTGAGCATTGAACGCGACAGCCATCATGTCAGGCCCAAGCTTCATCAACGGAACCCGGTCGTCGAGCCTCGCGCCAGCAATGCCGTACTGGATGATGCAATCCGCCTTTTCTTTGATGCCTTCCGTCATCTCCCGCCAACCATCGACGTCAAGGCGGCTCAGCTTCTTGCCGTCTTCCTGGATCTTGTCTTCAAGCCGTCGCACTCCGTGAAGGTGGGCAACGGCTGCTCCGGCGTTCAGGCAGCGCACATACTCGTCGGCAATCAGCGGCACATTCTCGCGCGTCGACGGCATACAGAAATGATTTGCCGGATAAGAGACCCGCGAGTCATAGGCCGCCGTAATAATCAGTTTTTCCAAGTCGATCTCCTCCCTAGCTGCCGGGCTCTTCAGCAATTCAAGCTATGCGTCCGCACTACCAGATGGGACACTGTCTTGTCAACCGGGACATATGAAAAGTGACATAATCGATTGAGTGTAGGCGGAGAAGCCTCCGTCTCCTTAGCGCGGTTTCGCATTCTGCCTATCTTTGCCAGTGGTGTCCCAAAGGGTGACGAACAGTTTCAGAGCGCGTGAGACATCCTGCACCGTGAAAACGAGGCTTGGGACCCAGCACTCTGCCATTCGCCAACGGGAACCCGGATCGACCCAGCATGCTAGCTCAAGCACCGGTGCTTCAATTTTTGCTCAGGTTGCGGCTCCTGGGCGGATCAAAGGGGACTGAAAAGCTTGGTAGTTCGCCAGCGTTTCCCAGCAGGCGCGGTAGACTGTCTCTGCTTCACCTGCACATTTCTGGGTGAAAATCGCACCACAGGTTTGACACGATCTGATCGAGCTCACCGGCTACACAGCGGTCGGTCTCATCCGTTCCACATCGTCGAGCAGAGCAGAGCCTGCATGTGCTCTGCTAAGTCCATCTCGCCGCGCGCCGTGGTCTCCAAAAGAAATCGGGCCTTAGCCAATGGATCGCCTTCTCCGACTGCAGGATAAGCGAGTTCAAACAAGCCGAGCGAGCCGAGTAGTGCATTGGCGATCATGTCGACAGTGCCCTTCGTCTCCCTCAACCCGCGTCCGAAGTCGGTCAAATACCGTGGGGGATCAGGTTTCGAATAGAGGCCGGCGACGCCGGCCCAATTTGGATGAACGATTTCGCTCAGGCTGTCGTACCCGGCACGCACCCCCGGCACCGCCTTGTCCATCCTGTCGATGCAGCTCAGGATTTGCATGGCCTGTGGTCCGTCCGCCCATTTCCTCGAGCCAACGAGAAGCCCGTATCAGCAGATCGTTTAGCTGCTGTGGTGAATGGGTATGCCGCGCATCAAGAATCTCCCAGAGTCCATACAAGGGCAGCATTTTCAGTAAGGGAACGCGTCAATGGGGCCGCAACGCTCAGATCCTCACGCTCAAGCGCATTGCATGCGTTGCGCGCATCTTCGCTTCGCCAGATCAGCGCCTCACGTGCACAAAGCAATTGGAACAGCGCCTTTGAGCGCACGCCCAAGGCCGCGGCCTCGATACGACGCGGCAGATTATCGCCCAGCCTGGTCGCGAACTCGCGCGCTTCGACAATTTCAGCAGAAACCATGTTTGAGGCTGCCTCTATTTTCCTGCCTCTATTCTATCTGAGTCCCGCCAATCGGCGAAGATCGGCCAAAACATCGGCCACATGGTCCTCCCGATTGCAGTTTTGTGCATGGTTATCAGTGAAATAGGCGTCCCGAACATCGGCCATCATGATCATCATCGTCGGGCGGCATCAATGGTGTCCAAGTTGGCGGCGGTGATGGTGCCGAGGCCCGCGCAAGTCGGCAGGATGCCGATGATCGGCCAGAAGATCGGCCAAATGTTCTGGAATATTAGAAATATATATTTATAATTCCGTATTTAGCGGAAACCAAGATCGGCCAATTATGGAAGAGAGCGTACAGCGCATCGAACCGGCCCGCCTGACGGATGTATCCGAATCAATGTCGGATGCGCTGGCGGAGCTATCGGCTACATCGGCTATTTTGGGCCAAAGCTTGCACCCGCGTACCGCTGCCAATCTCGCCGATCTCGTGCGCATCATGAACACCTACTACAGCAACCTGATCGAGGGCCATGATACGCGCCCGCGCGACATCGAACGGGCGTTGGCCGGAAACTTCGATCGAGACGAGAATCGTCGCAACCTGCAGCTCGAGGCGGCCGCCCATGTTCGCCTGCAAGCGGAGATCGACCGTATGGCCGCCGAGGGGCGGTTGCGGGAGCCGGCATCGGTAGATTTTCTGCGATGGCTGCATGCGGAATTTTATCGCGATGCGGAAGCGCCCATGCTGACCATCAAGGGCGCCGGCCGTGAATTTGTCATGGCGCCAGGCGAGTGGCGATCGAAGCCAGAGCATGACGTCGCTGTCGGCCGGCATGAGCCGCCTTCGAGCGAGCGTGTCGACGATTTCATGCAGTACTTTGCCATGCGCTATCGCTTCGACAAGCTGGGCAAGGCCGGGCGCATCCTGGCCATTCCTGCTGCGCATCACCGTTTCAACTACATTCACCCCTTCCCCGACGGCAACGGTCGCGTCAGCCGATTGATGAGCCACGCCATGGCCCATGAGGCCGGGATTGCTGCGCATGGACTGTGGTCGATCTCGCGCGGTCTGGCACGCGGCGCGAAAAGCCGCACGGACTACAAGCGCATGATGGATCATGCCGATATGCCCCGCCAAGGGGATCTCGTCGGACGCGGCAACCTCTCCGAACGCGTGCTCGGTGATTTTACCTTATGGTTCCTGCAGGTGTGCATCGATCAGGTGAGCTTCATGACAGGTCTGTTCGATCTCGATACGCTTGCCAAGCGGCTGCATAGCTATGTGGAGCGCAGCGGCGTGAAGCCCGAAGCATCTCGTTTCCTGCAAGAAGCGCTTATGCGCGGCGAATTTGACCGCGGCGAAGCATCCCGCATAAGCGGACTGCCCGAGCGCACGGCGCGAAGGGTGTTTAATGAGGTGATCGGGCTTGGTCTGCTAGCGTCTGACACGCCCAAAGGTCCGGTTTCGCTGCGCTTCCCTGCGGACGCTCTGGACGCGCTGTTTCCGGAAACCTAGCCAACTTGCAACCAGAGGGATCAAATCGGACGCTTCTTGGTCATCCCACAATCCGGTGTGAACCGGTCGAAAGGCGAGCCGTCGCTGAAAGTCCATCTCTGCGACACCCACAACATGGCTCAGTGGGGTCAGAATATCGATGAATCCCTAGTATCCAAGCCTATGGGCTAAGTCCTGGGGAGACCTCAATATGGGCAATCCACCTAGTACCTCTGCACAGAGGTTATGACTCTTTGGAAGTCGGCTTGGGATAGGCTTTGGCCATCTTAAGGCGTGCGTTTTCGGTAGAGAACATCCAGTTGATGCGAGCGCCACTGGTGTTTCGCAGGTGCTCCCAGGCAGCGGTCTCCGCGACGAGGCGATCATAGCTATTGATGCGACGATCGAGGCACTGGCCGCGCAGGACGCCGATTTCGATCTCGACCATGTTGAGCCAGCTGGCGTGTTTGGGCGTGTAGTGGAATTCCAGCCGTCGAAGGACGCGTCGCGCCTCTGAAGCAGGCAGAGCCTGGTAGAGCGCGGCGGCCGAGTGGGTTGACAGATTGTCGAGCACCACCCTGACGCGTTCGGCCTGCGGGTAATGGATATCGACGAGGTCGCGCATGCAATGGGCAAAGTCTTCCGCGGCGCGCCGCTCGGTGACCTTGACTTTGCGCCAGGAGCGGTGTGCGTCGAGGAAGACGAACAGGTTGGCGGTGCCGTTGCGCTTGTACTCGCAGTCATACCGCTCAAGCCGGCCCGGTTCGGCCGGGATCGGCTGTCGCACCTCGCCGATGAGTTGGGTCGGGCTTTCGTCGAAGCACACCACCGGTCGCTTCGGGTCCGGTGCCTCGGCATAGAGGTCGAGCACGTCCTCCATGCGCGCGACATACTCGGCGTCGACCTTGGGGATGCACCACATGTCCTTGCGCCAGGGCTTGAGATCGTTGTCTGCCAAGCGTCGGCGCACCGTCTCGCGCGACAGTTCCTGGTGATCGGTCAGCTTGACGAACTCACCGGCCAGCAGTTCCAGGGTCCAGCGGGCGCGGCCCGGCGGCGGACTGGAACAGGCGGTGGCCACCAGCAGGGCTTCTTCCTTGCCCGTCAGCTTGCGTTGCGCGCCTGCGCGTGGCTCTTCGCTGAGCGCCGCCTCCAGACCCATCTCCACGAAGCGGCGCTTGGTGCGATAGACAGTGGAGCCGCCGACCACCACCGTCGCGGCAATGGCCTCGTCACCCAAGCCCGCGTCGACGGCGAGCAGGATCTGCGCCCGCTTGAGCTTGCGAGCCGGCTGCTTGCCGCCTGCCAGCATCGCTGTGAGTTCATCGCGTTCGGGTTGGTCGAGATCGACACGATAGCGTAGATTCATCCAGAAAGCCTCCTCGGTTGCCAAGGGTTCCGGATGAATCGAAAATTGAATCAATTACTTGACGGGCAAACGCCTGCGGGTCCCAGCTTCACCGAAAAACAGGGCCAGTACCTCGCCTTCATCTGGGCTTATATGCAGATCAACCGCCAGCCGCCGGCCGAACGCGACATGCAACGCTATTTCGGCGTCACCCCGCCGTCCGTCCACCAGATGGTGCTAACCCTCGAACGCTCCGGCCTCATCCGCAGGCAACCAGGTGTCGCGCGCAGCATCCAACTGCTCGTCGACCACGACATCCTACCCAAACTTCAGCCGGTTCAACCCGTCATAACCTCTGTGCAGAGGTACTAGTCTTAGTCTAGTACCTGTGCACAGAGATTATGACTCTTTGGCTGTTGGTTTTGGATAGGCCCGGGCCATTTTGGTTCGGGCCTGCTCGGTTGAGAACATCCAGTTGATGCGAGCGGCACTTGCGTTGCGCTGGTGTTCCCAAGCCGCGACCTCGGCGACGAGGCGGGAGCGGCTTTCGATGCGGCGGTCGAGGCACTGGTTGCGCAGAACGCCGATTTCGATCTCGACCATGTTGAGCCAGCTTGCATGTTTGGGCGTGTAGTGGAACTCCAGCCGTCTGAGGACGCGTTGTCGTACTGCACTTGTATGGGGATGTTTTTGTCAACGGTCTTTTTTGCGTCCATTCATTGGCCTCGTTTGCGTTTAGGGCAGCTGCTCCATCCACGACAGAAGCATCCGCCGGCTGGCTTATCGATCGCGGACGTCGATACCGAGGGAGCCTGCGCGTGGCGAGACAATGCTCTCGCGTACTTGTATGCGGCGGGTGCTTTGACCCAGCCATGATGCAGTAATGCGCATCGCGAGCAAGGCTCCGGGGCGGCGGGACCATTCTTAATTACGGTGCAAAGCCCATGTGCAGTGCCGGTTCGCCACCGCCTCGGATCGTTGGGAGTCTGGCGCTGTTGGCGCGTCAGGCCCCGATAGCTTGATCCTCTTCTTCGTTATCCAGCGGACCGCACTGCGACGCCCTGCGGGATCTCGCCCATGGTGGCCATGCGCCAGAGCGCGATGAGCAGGCGCCGCGCGACGGCCACGATCATGGTCTTGCGCGTGCCGCCCCGACCATCCTCGGTGCGCTTCCGAAACCACTGCGCCAAAGCGCTATCCTTCTGGAACCGGAGAAAGCGCCAGGCCAGTTGGATCATCCCGCGCCGTACCCGGGCATTGCCGGCTCTTGCGAGGCCTCTCTCGCGCCGTCGCGCGCCGCTCTCATCCGGAGAGCCGGTGAGGCCGGCATAGCGGGCGACCGCCTTTCGATCCCGGAGACGGCGTGACAGAATCTCGTTGACGAGCATATCCGCGGTTTCGACGCCGACGCCGATGACGCTCGAGATCAGGCGAACCATCGCGTGAGGTCCCTTCTCGACGGCCGAGGCCGTCTCCAGCTTGCGCAGGCGTTCCTGCTCGATGGCCTTGATCTGTTCGCGCACCAGACGCAGCCGGGCCATGTCGCGGCGAAACTCAGCCTGGGTATTTTCAGGGAGAGGGGAGCCTTCCGCCGTGCGCAACGCAGCAAGCTTCTCCTCCGCCTTGCGCAACGTCGGATTGAACCCACGAATTCCCAGGCGCGCGAGCGCCGCCTTCATGCGGTTGACGATGCGCGTGCGATCGCAGACCAGCTTTTCCCGCTCGCGGTTCGGCCGCTTGGCGTCTTCCTCTTCGATGGTCGGAATAGCCGCCATGCTGCAGTGGCGCTTTTCTCCGCGCAGCCAGCCGAGGAAGGCGCGCATCAGCAACTCCGTGTCGAGGCGATCAGTCTTCGCACGCCGGTGCTCACGTGACACGGCGACGCTCGATGGATGCATGACATAGGCTTCGATGCCGCGCGACCTGAGCCAGCGCGCCAGCCAAAAACCGTCACGCCCCGCCTCGAAGGCGACAACGATGCGTTCGATCTCGCGCTCCGCCTGGGCCGCTTCCTCGCGCCAGCGATGCAGGAGCCGCAGCAACCCATCCTCATCGGGCGCCAGCTTCTTCAGGTGGTGTCGTTCGACGCCCGGCAGCATTCCCGCGACAAGCCAACTCGATTGACTCATCTCGATGACGACAACGAGTGTGCTATCCTGATTCAGGGTGGCGACGGACCGGCTCAGATCGTTTGATTGCGGCATGGGGCTCTCCATCGGGTTGGTTGGAAGCGCCGAAAGTGCCACCTTCGCCGCCAGCCCCATAGCATCTTAAATGTGAGATTGCGGCGACTTCTCCAGAAAATGAGACCGGTAATTTCTCTGGGGATACTGCGGGCACCCTTCCGACAGCCAGAGCCAAACGTGCGCCCATTATTCAAGCCCAGCCGATCGCGAAGTTCGCAATTGATCTCCGCCGTCCGGACTTGCATGAGCATGTGGGCCCCGTAGGAGGACCTGCGCATCTGCTGCTTTTTGACCATCCGCTTGCCGACGAGTGAATTCACCGCCGACTCGGCCAGAGCGGAGGCAACGCGAAGCCCAGCCCGATAGCGCTTTCCATAGTTGACGATCGCGCCGCGATTTGAATGGATGAGCTGCGAGGCGAGGCTATAAAGCCGTGCGATCGAGAACTCGCCGTCCCTTTGCGAGTCTTTCAGTCTCGCCAGGAATTGCTCCAGGTCGCGGATCGCGCCATCGACCCGCCCGTGCCAGAGACGCCACTTCACGGCTCTGATGTCCCTGTCGATGGTTGGAAGCACTTCAAAAGGGTCGGACTGGGATCGCACTATGTGATCGGCGATCTGCTGCATGGGCTGGATCTTCATGGCAATGTGGAACCAGTCGATGATGTGGGCTGTCGGCTTCGGCATGGCGCGGGGCAGCCGCTTCAGGATTTCGGCGCCGTCCGAGATCACGGTGACGTTGCCAAAGCCGCAATAGCCTTCTTGCTGAAGTGCGTGGAGGGCTCGATCCCGGATTGCAGCCTGGTCGGTGTTGCTGGTCACGAGGTAGCGGCCACCGACATCACCCCGACCGCCGCGGCCGCATCGAGCTACAACGAGCTCGAAGTTTCGCGCGGAATTGGGATCGGCGCTGCGAACATGTGCCGTATCGATGCTGATGACGAACTCTTTGCGTCGGTCGCCGGGAAGCTGCATTTCAAGCTGGCTTCGATCGTGCCTTTGAGCTCGCGCGCGCCTTTCTTCCTTCGCGATCTGTTCATCGAGCCGTTCACCGATCCTGATGGTCCGCTTGCGCACGGTCACGTACGTCTCGGGGTGTTCAATCGGCAGAAATTCGCCAAGCTTCGCTGCCTGCCGATACGGCATCATGCTTCCCAATCGTGCCGTGAGTTCAATCAGTTCAGGCGTGGCTCGATCAGGGCAGATCTCGTTGAGTGGTGCGAAGGCAGCGACCATGCCAGGATGGCAATCCCGGCAGAGCATCCAACGGGGATTGCGAACCTCCACCGTGCCGAAGACAGTCCGGATTTTGCGCGTCGTATAGCCCTTGACCGGCCGGAACGTGTGGCAATCAGGGCAGACGCGGCGAAAGAGCGAGTAGGTCTCCGCCTCGTGGCTGACGACCGCGATCTGCAGGGCCGCCATGATTTTCTTTCCATCGTCGATCGAGAAGCCGATATCGCCGTCGAACAAGCCCTTCCAGCTCTTGTCGATGCGGACCTCCTTCCGGCAGGTGTCGCCAAATTCGTTCCTGCCCTCGATCGTGATCGTCCATTCCACTGCCATCGCTGCCTCCTTGAAGAAGCGACGGTGATGGACTGCTTGGGCCAAACAACCCGTATTCGACCCCAGAGAAATTACCGGTCTCGCGGCAATCGAGGCTGGCGATCCGGCCTTGGCCGCAGAAGGATGGCTGCCCATTTACAGGCCGGGATCGAGCGCATCTTCGGTAAGCGCAGCTGGTGATTCCAAGTCAAGGGCACCCGGAAGCATTCAAATGCCAACTTGCACTCGCATGGGATGGGACCGCTAATCGGAAGCCGGCCGCCTGCTACAGCAGGCAATCTCACGCCGGCATGCCATCGCATTTTCGATGAGGGGCCTGCCGGGATCACGTCATTTTACCATAAGGTTGAGGACGATCGGCGTATCTTCCTTGGTCGAGACCGCGAAGCCCGTCCCACGTTGACAATCAGCCGCGATCGGCCGGCAGGCCATGATAGGCGTTGTGGAGCAGAGTGCGGATTGCCGCGCGCTCGAGAGGGCGAGGGTTCGGATAGGGGCTCGAAACGGCGATATCTGCGGCCTTGTCCAGCCCGTCCTCCGGCATGCCAATATTTTTAAGGGCGACTGGCGCACCGATCGCTTTGGACAGACTATGAAGCCCATCAACGGCGTCTTTCACCCCGAGAGCGCGCGCGATCCGCCCCATG
The DNA here is from genome assembly GCF_042682145.1 of Mesorhizobium newzealandense. Lineage (NCBI taxonomy): Bacteria > Pseudomonadati > Pseudomonadota > Alphaproteobacteria > Hyphomicrobiales > Phyllobacteriaceae > Mesorhizobium > Mesorhizobium newzealandense. The sequence continues at coordinate 54,083 of NZ_JBHUGZ010000012.1, forward strand.
GCCTCGGGTGCTGACGTGGCGTTGTAGGCGGTCGCATGCGGTAGCACGATCGCATGGGTTTCGGCGTGCGGCAGATTGAATGAGCCTGCGAGCACGTGGCAGAGCTTGTGGTGGAGCGCCATCGCGGCACTGCCGAGCACTGATCCGCACAGCCATGCGCCATAGAGCGCATCGTCATGGCCGGCGTGGCCCTTCGGCAAGGCCGCAGCCAGCGCGCGAATGCCTTCCTCCGCCATCAGCGAGACGATCGGATTTCCGTCTGTAGCGAAGAGTCCCTCGACCGCATGGGCGATGGCATTCAGTCCGCTCGTCATTGCAAAGGCATCGGGCAGCGTCGTCAGCAGATCGGGGTCGTAGATGACGGCCTCTGGCTGGATGCGTGCGTCGCGTCTGGTGGTTTTCAGGCCACCTTCAGTCTCGCCGAGAATGTCGGTCATTTCCGATCCGGCGTAGCTGGTCGGAATAACGAGTTGATTGAAATCGGTCCTGAGCGCTATGGCTTTGCCGAGCCCGGTGGACGACCCGCCGCCCAAAGAGACTATGCCGTCGATACCATTTTCCAAGACAAAGGCGACGGCCTTCTCTGTGACATCAACGGGCGTGTGCATCACGGCATAGGGATACGCTGTGCCGCCGACGGCTCGCGCCAGCTCCTCGCACGAGGCCGCCTGATGTGGTGTGGCGACAGCCATCGGCCGCGCCATGCCGAGGCGCCTGGCCTCCGTTGCCGCTTCAGCAATTCGCCCACGTCCGAAGATCACTCGTGTGGGCAGCGGCACATGAACGAACGGCTTCATCGCAAGTCCTCTCTGGTTTCAACGCGATAGCCGACAGGAAGCAGCGATATGCCGAGACGATCGGATACCAGGCCCCAGATTCCCTTCGGAGAGATGACCATAATGACGATGGCGAGCACGCCGAGGATCATAAGATAAATGGAGCCGAGGTCGGCAAGGAACTCGCGCAGGATAAAAAAGAGGATGGTGCCGATAATCGGCCCCTCGATCGTGCCGATACCGCCGATTACCACCATGAAGATCACAAGCACCGTCCAGTCGTTAACGCTGAAGGCGGCATCGGGCGCGATGCGGAGCTTCTGCAAGAAGATCAGCGATCCGACCATGGCGGTCGCGGCGGAAACGCAGACATAGACGGCAAGCTTGATCCGAGGAATGGCGATGCCCAGGCTCAAGGACGCCGTCTCGCTGTCACGGATGGCTGTCAGCGCCAGGCCGATCCGCGAGCGTAGGAGCATATAGACGAATGCCACCGAACCGACGCCGAGCATCAATGCGGCCCAGTAGATAAGTGACTCTCTCATCGCTTTCGAACCGGCCATCTCCTTCATGATAGTGATCGGCAGGCTCGACCCTGACCCTCCCCCGAGGGAGGACATCTGGGCGAAGACGAGGCGGAAAACCTCCGCCACCACCCATGTTCCGATCGCGAAATAGGCGCCGTTGAGCCGGAACACGAGCTTGGCGACCGGAATGGAGACGAGTGCCGCGGCGATGCCCGCCGCCGGGATCGCGGCGAGCGGATGCATCCCGGCATGGATGGCAAGCGTGAACAGCATGTAGCCGCCGAAGCCGACATAAGCCTGCTGGCCCACCGAGACGAGACCCGTATAACCGGCGAGCAGATTCCAAAGGCTGGCGAGCGCCAGATAGATCATGACCTCGCCAATGAGGCGCAGCGTGGCCGTCGATGCCCATGCGGGTGCAGCCGCGAGCAAGACGACAAGAGCAATGGCAGTGACGAGCGCAAAACGGCTGAGCATCGTGGAGCGGGTGACATGGTGCGTGCTCATGTAACCCCTCTGGGGAAAAAGCCTTGCGGCCTGACGGCTAGGATGACGAGGAAGACGAGATGACCAGCCAGTACCTGCCAGCCGGGGTCGATCTGCGCCCCGACTGCCTGGGCGACGCCAAGGATGATCCCGCCGGCGAGCGTGCCCCAGAGATTGCCGAGGCCGCCGATGATGACCGCTTCGAACCCGAAGATCAGTCGGCTAGGCCCCATGAAAGGGTCGAAATTGGCGCGGACCGCGAGAAACACGCCCGCCATGGCGACCACGGCCATAGAGAGTGCCATCGCCCAGGCATAGACGCGCCGGTTGTCGCAGCCCATGAGCTGGGAGACCTCCGGATCATCTGACACGGCGCGAAAAGCCCGCCCCGCCGGGCTGTGGAACAAGAGGACTTGCAGTGCCCAGACCACGGCAATGGCGCTGAGGAAGGTGAGCAGCGGAAAATAGCCGATGTCTATCCCTGGAACGAGGCTAAAGCTCCCGATCTCGAGAGAGCCCGCATTCAGTTTTCGGCTGTCAGCGCTATAGATTTCCAAGAGAGCGTTTTGAATGATGACGGACAGGCCGAAGGTGACCAGCAGCGGCGGAAGAATATCCTTGTCGAGGGTCCTGTTCAGTATGCCGAGTTGCAGGCCGTAGCCGAAGGCCGCAGCCGCCGGTACCACGACGACAAGGCTCGCCAGCGGATGCAGTCCAGTCAACTGAATGACCGTGTAGGCAAGATAGGCGGCGCCGATGATCAGATCGCCATGGGCGATGTTGACCAGGCGCATGACGCCAAAAATCAGCGACAGGCCCGTGGCAAAGAGCGCATAGAGCCCGCCCACCAACATGCCCTGAATGACGATGTTGATCCATCCCATGGGGTCAGGTTCCGAAATAGGCGCTGGTGATTTGTTCGCCGGTGAAGGCGTCCGGCTTGCCCTCCAGCGAAACCTTGCCTTCCAGCATGCACATGAAGCGGTCGGCGACGCTAAGCGCCCGCTTCACGTCTTGCTCGACGAGGATCACGGAAAGACCATTGCCCACGACTTTTGGCAGCAATTCGTAGATCTGCTTGATGACCACTGGCGCCAGCCCGAGGCTAAGTTCATCGAGAAGCAGAATATCGGGATTCGACATCAGCCCGCGGCCGATCGCCAGCATCTGCTGCTGGCCCCCTGACAGTGAGGTCGAGGGTGCATGGCGCTTGTCCCGGAGAACCGGGAAGAGTTCGTACACAGCGGCGGTCGTCCAAAGACCTGGCCGTCCAACCTTGCCGCCTATAAGGAGGTTTTCTTCAACGCTGAGCGAAGGAAACAGGCGGCGGCCTTCCGGCACCAATGCAATTCCTTTCGCCACGATCTCGAATGCCGGGATGCGCAGCAGATCTTCGCCCTTGAAGCGAATGGCCCCTCGCCGGTTCTTCACCAAACCGGCGACGCATTTGAGAAGAGTGCTCTTTCCCGCTCCGTTCGCACCGATGAGGGCGAGCAGCTCCCCCCTGGCCAAAGTGAGGTCGAGGCTGGTCAGAGCCTGCGCATCGCCATGGAAGGCATCGAGCCCTTCGACGGAAAGCAGCGGTTCAGACAAGCGCGTCCTCTCCAAGGTAGACGGACTTCACTTCGCTACTGTCCATCACTTTATCCGGAGCGCCGTCGGCGATCTTCTTGCCAAAATTCACGACAACCAGTCGCTGGGCGACTGACAGCAGCGCGCGCACCACATGTTCGATCCACACGATCGTGACACCCGAGGCATGGACTTGGCGCAGCACGTCAAGCAATTCGTGGCACTCACTCTCTGTCAGGCCTCCGGCGATTTCGTCGAGCAGCAGCAGCCGCGGTTCGGTCGCAAGTGCTCGCGCAAGCTCGAGCCGCTTGCGGCCGAGCAGCGGCAAGGAACCCGCGAGTTGGTTTGCCTTCTTCGACAGCCCCGACAGCTCCAAAGCCTGCATGGCGTAGTCCACAGAGCCCTCCGCCTTTCGCCCGAAGGTCGCGCCGACAAGCACATTCTCGAACACGGTCATGCCGACAAAGGGATGTGGAATTTGGAATGAACGGGAAATACCCGAGCGACAACGTGCGGCCGCCCCTTCGCGGGTGATATCGCGACTTTGGAAAGTGATCGTGCCGGTATCTGGCTTCACGGTACCTGCGATCAGATTGAACAGGGTCGTCTTCCCGGCCCCATTGGGGCCGAGGATTCCGACGAACTCACCTTGTGCGACCTCGAACGAGAAGCTGTCCGTTACAACGAGCGCACCGTAACGTTTGCTTAGAGAGTCAAGGAGCAGCATGGTTATGATGCCGTGGGCGGCGTATCCCACCTTCCTCTTTCTTCATGACAGGAGCTTCAGCTTACCGCCGACGGGAATCGACGGATATTGGCTGTTGTTGGTTATGACGAGCTCGAAGTGGTCGCCATTCTTCTGCCATTGGCCGCCGACGAGAGGCGTGCGCACGACGTTCTTGACCGGGTTGAGCGGCCCGCCCTTCCACGAAATCGGGCCCACTAAGCTCTGCATATCGGTGGCCGCAACCGCATCGACCACCGATTGCGGGTCGCTGAGGTCGGCAGTGCGCTTAATGACATCCGCTGCGACTTCGAACAAGGCATGATTGAAGCCGATCGGCTGTGTCCATTGTTTGCCCGTTACAGCGGTATAGTCGTCGGCGATCGCCTTCGAGCTATCGCCTGTGAGGCTCGACGTGAAAGGATGGCTCGGCGACCACCAGATTTCCGATGTCAGCCCGTCACCGCGAGCACCGAGCGATTCGATGACCGATGGGAAGAGCAGCGCTTTGCCGATCGTCACGACCTTGGGCTTGAAACCCTGCTGACCGGCCTGCGACCAGAAAGTCGCAAAGTCCGGCGGGATCATGTTGCCGGTCACGATTTCGCAGCCGGCTTCCTTGAAGGCGGCGATCTGCGAGGAGAAATCATTGTTCATGACCTGGTAGCGGCCCAGATCGATGAGCGAATATCCGGCCTTGGCGAGCGGCGTCGGCAGGCCGAGCTTGGGATCCCCCCAGGCATTGCCGTCGGCGTCGTTGGGGAACAGGCCACCGATTTTCTTGGTGGCGCCCGACTGATCCCACAAGGCCAGGAAATTGGCGATCACGTCCTCGAGGCCCCAGAAAAAGTGATAGGTCCATTTGAAGCCGGTCGCAGGGTCACCGTTGCGACCGAAGAAGTAGGGTTGCCAGGGCGAAATCGAGGTGATGCAAGGAATTTCGTTGAGTTCCGCCTGATCGGCGACGGGATTGGCGGTGTCCGGCGCCGCCGAGGCCAGCAGCATGTTGACGCCATCCCGTTCGATCAGCTCGGTGGCGACTTCCGCGGCACGGTTCGAGCTCGATTGCGAGTCCTTGGCGATGATCTCGACCGCTACGGGTTTGCCATTGTTGGTCAACCCAGCGAAGGCCTTCCTCACGCCGCCCAGAATGAACGCGTCCGCCTCGCCGAAACCGGCAATCGGGCCGGTGTTGGGCGACACGTAGCCGATCTTGAACACGGCGTCCTGCGCGGAAGCGCGGGTCACGCGTAGAATGGCTGGCGCGGCAAGTAGGGTCCCTGCACCCTTGAGCAACTCTCTGCGATTCATGATGTTGAGCTTGGACATGAAGACCCTCCCGGTTGCCTTGTTTCCGACGAACCCGCGCCCACTTCTCCTGCGCGGTCTATGCATTTCGCAATTGTCACGACGGCGTCCCGTCGGTTAGAAATCTGCTGTCTTGCCTATGCTCAAAGGGGCGCATCCCTGAGCAAGGGTATGTCTTGAATCCACTGCTATCCTCGCGTTCCTGGTTACCTATCCCGGCGCTACTTCAGTGCCAGATAGGTTTCCGGATTGAGTTGGGTCGAACGAATGACCACGCGCGCGCCTGCCGCTTGCGAAAGCGCCTCGCGTAACCGTTCGCAAGCGCCAAGTATGACCTCGCGCGTCCTGTCAGGTTTCGGAAGTATCTGGATCTCCGCTGCAACGGGTGCTTGGTCGTCGACGCCCCAGGTGGGGATGATGGCTAATTGACAGAGCGACGTGTCGACCTTGAAGGTCTTGCAGAGCATCGACCGTATCGGCTCGAGCACTGCGACCAATTCATCCTTCCTATCTTGCCAGAGTTCGTTCTCGACATGGATCTTTACCAACGGCATGAATTAACCCTCCAATCCGATCAGGCTGAGATTGGCGTGAGCACGAAATCGAAGGGCGAATGCCATTGCGTCTCGCCGACCTTGACAAGTTCGAACGACGCAATCAGCGATTTCTTGACCCCGAACACGGCATCGGATTCGAGATAGGGATCGTCTCTAACGAAGATGTGGGTCACAAGTTTTTGGTATCCGGGCGCCGTCACCAGGTAGTGCATGTGGGCAGGGCGGTAGGGATGGCGATGAAGTTTCCCGAGCATCTTGCCGACAGGACCATCGTCCGGAATCGGATAGGAAACGGGCTTGATACCGACAAAGGCATATCTGCCATCCTCGCCTGTGACGAACAGTCCGCGATTGTTCCACTTCGGCTGAATGCCTAGTTGCTGCACATCGTAGAAGCCGTCGGCATTGTCCGACCACACGTCCACGCGGGCGTCATTGACTGGGTTGCCGCCGAGGTCCAGCACCCTGCCCTCGAACAGGCAACTCTCGCCCTTGCCGTCCAGACAGATATTCTCGCCCATCTTCCGGACTGGCGGATTGTCGACGTGGAATGGCCCCAACACAGTGTTTTCGGTGGCACCAGTCGGCCGCCGGTTGTTGATCGCGTCCACCAGCATGGAGAAGCCAAGTACGTCGGAGAGCAGGATGAACTCCTGCCGCTCGGCGCTGCAGATCTGGCCGGTCCGGGTGAGAAAGTCGATGCCGAAGTCCCACTCTTCCTGGGTCAGATGGATTTCCTTGGCGAAGGCGTGCAGGTGCTTGACCAGGCACGTCATCACTTCTACCAGCCGCGGATCGGCGCTCTCGCCCATGCGCGCATTGACGGCTTCGGTCGAATTTTCCTCCGTAAAGTATCGCGTCATCAGATCCTCTCCCGCGGAGCCTTTCGACCGCCGCCGACAGCATTCAGAGAAATTCGTTTTCACCAACATCTACGCCGGCAAAGACCTTGCGCAATTGCCTGAAACGGCGCCCGCCGTAGAGCAGGGTATCTGCGCCCCTGCGATCAGCCGTTGCGACCACATCCCCGAAAAACACGGTATGCGTGGACTGGTCGGACGTCCCCCCGACGAGGCAGTCGAACACAGCGGCCGCCCCGATCAGAGCGGGAGCGCCGGTCTTGAGCGTTATCCATTCGCCCACCGAGAAGCGATCCTGCCGGTTGCCGCCGACCCCCGCGAATACCAGGGCCAGCTTGTCCTGCTCCTCGGCCAATACGTTGACGCAGAAGCTGCCGGCCTCCAGGATCTTCTCATGTGTGATGCCGCTCTTGTTCACGCAGACCAGTAGCCGAGGCGGCTCTGCCGAGACCGAGGACACGGCTGTAGCCGTCATGCCAAACCGTTCGCCGTCAAGACCCGTGGTGATCACGCATACCGAGGAGACGTGTTGCGCCACCGACGTGACATATTCAGCCGCCGGAACCGATGGGAAGGTCGAGGTCCTCGCAACCATGACTAATACCTCAAATCACACCAGTGCCGGGATCCACGCCAAGGAGCACTCGGCCATAGATTTCCGCGCCGGCGTTGTGCAGCAGAAAGCCGTGCATCGATGTGGCCTGCAAATTGCGGAAATTGAGCTGGATCGGGCTCTTCAGCGACAGGCCGGCAGCGCCACCGATTGTAAGCAGTTTCTGCACCGCATCGCGGCAGAGGCGCGGAACAACAGTGATATCCATGCGGATGCGGCCGCGCATTTCCATCGGCATCTTTTCACCGCGACGAGCATACTCGTCCACGTCGTCGGCACATCGGTAGAAGACTAACTCCGCCTGATGGATCATCGCCGCGGCCTCGCCCAATTCAATCTGCAAGGCCGTCCATTCATGCGAAATGTGAGAGGTATACATTACCTTCTTGCCTGGCACGAGCTTGCGGAACTCTTCGAGCGCGCGCCGCGCACCGCCAAGCGCCGAAGTGGCAATGAACATGCCGAGGGCCGGACCGCCCTGACATCTGTAAATCGCAGGCGCGTCGTGGCTTGCGAAGACAGGCGTTTGATTTTCCAGGATCGCGGGCAGCGACACGAAACGATGGGCAGGAACCGCGACATTCGTGCATTTCACCGAGTTGGAGCCAGTGCCCTGGAGCCCGGCCACATGCCAGTCGTCGATTTGCTCAGCGTCGCCTGTCGGCACCGCGAGATCGCCCTCGTCCAGCTTGTTGCCGGCCTCGTCGAACACTTCTGCGCCGAGCAGCAGCCAACGCGCCGCAGCATTGCCGGAGGCGAACGGCCAGAATCCATTCAACACATAGGAGCCATCGGCTTGTCGGACCGCCTTGCCTCGTGGCCCAATGACGGCGGCCACGGCGTTGATATCGCTGGTCGAGTAGATTTCCTCCTGTACCCTCTCGTTCATATGCCCGATGATGTAGTCGTGGGCATGATAGACGCCGAGTACCCAGGCCGTAGCGCCACATCCCCTGGCAATTGTAGACACCGCATCGACATGGGCGCGCATGGACAACTCGGACCCGCCCCATTTCTTGGCACGGAACACGCCAAGCAGCCCGCTCTCATGCAACAGCTTGATGTTCTCCGCCGGTACTTTGCGGTCTTTCTCGGTCTCGAAGGCTCGTGACGAGAGCAACGGGATCAAGCTCTCGGCAATGGCCTTGACGTTCGATTCCTCGACGCGTGCGAGCGCATGAGCGTTCATGGCTACCCTCCCGGAGTTTCTATCCACCCAACGAAAATGAATGGTATTCGAGTTTGAATGATTGTCAATATCGATCTGTAGCCGTAAATGACTTATCTTCGCGTTCTCCGAGTCCGAACTTGACTTTTGTCGGCATCGTACGGCATGCACACCCGCAGGAATGGGAGCAAATCCATTGCAGGTTTCGAAAGCGTCGACCAAGAGCAGAGTCGCTCTCAGGCAGGAACGAAACCGGGAAGCCTTGGTGCAGGCCGGCTATACGGTAATTTCCCAGAAGGGCATTGATTCCGCCACGATGCAGGAGATCGCCGACCTCGCGGACGTAGGCGCGGGAACGGTCTACAGCTATTTCAAATCCAAGGATGATCTCGCCGTTTCAGTAATGGAGCGCGTGATGCATAATCTGGCACTGCGAATTGAGGAGGTCACCAACACCTTCGCCGATCCCGCGCAGGTCTACGCATTTGGCATCCGGACCGTGATTGACCACGCGACGGGCGACATGCGCTGGAAGCAGCTCCTCAACCGCCCTGAAGTGATTGCCGACGCCATGTTCCGTTGCATGGGTCCCTTCGCGATCCGGGATCTGGAAAATGCCACGCAGGCGGGTCGCTTCAAGGTGGTCGATGCCAGACTCACTTGGCAAATGGCGTCCTACGCTATCGTCGGCGTCAGCCTCGCCATCACGAAAGAGCACCTGCCACCGTCGCTCATAGACGAGACGGTCGTCCGGCTCCTCTGCATGACCGGTATCGGCGAGGCCGAGGCCAAGGATCTCGCTTCACGACCCCGCCCTGCCCTTCCGCCGGAGAAATCAAGGCTCTGAAATCTCCAGGTAGCCCGCATAGGTGAGCCTATCCCGGTCGCGAGTCATTTCTCGTGAATCTGCCAAGCCATTCGCACTAAAGATTCATCTCCTATGGGACGTCAGGGTAACGGGGAAGCCGGCTGCAGCATGAGCGCGCGTGCCAGGCCGAACGCTGCCGCTGGACACCCGAGAACGCGTGTGGAAAGCGCTCGGCGCGCCGGCGACCGGTCCGGGCGGTGACTAGCCCTTTTCGACGCTAGCTTGAGAGCGGCCTTGAAGGGGTGTGCTGTCTGTTCACTCAGGCAGGCGCATGCTGAAGTGTGCATGCGCCGGAAGATGTGGGAACCGCTGCATCAGCGGCTGGCAATCGGTGCCTTGCGCGTGCGGCCCCAAAGGACGAACAGCGATAGCGCCAGGAAGATGATGTTCATCGGCAGGGTGTGAGCGGTTTCGCCTCGAAATGCATGGAAGCCTACGGCCAGCACTTGAATGGTGACAAATCCGAGCGCGGCCAGGGGCGTCAGGAACGGCAGGATGCGCGTCGCCGCCGGAAGAATCATGCCGAGTGCGCCGGCCAGCTCGCATAGTCCGATGAAGCGCAGCAACCAGATTGGGACGTCGGTTGCCCAGGCAATACCCATCGGCGCAAGAGCCGACGGATCCATGAATGTCTTCATGATGCCCGGCATGCCGAACAGGATGAAGAGTGCGATCTGGGCGACCCACAGCCCGATGTGCCACGGACGAGAGGACGAGCGAGAGGCAGTGTGAGCTTGAGAAACAGACATGGCGGCTATGACCTGATTTGGAGGTTCAGCAGAAACATCGCTCTGTGTGGCTGGACACCACGCTATGGACGTTCAATGGTTCAGCACGACTTTGCCCCCGGCGCCAGCGGCGACGGCGTTCTGTGCGGCGCCGATTTGATCCAGGGGGAAGGTCTTTGCGACCGGGATGGTCAATAGACCGCGGGACGCGGCGTCAGCCACTGCGGCCAGCGTAGCCGCGTCCGCGCGATGGTAGAGTTCATAGATTGTCACGCGATCGCGAACGTTGCCGTCTTCCGGCACCGGAACGATGCTGGCAACCTGACCACCGTTTCGCACATGCTTGATGAGATTGCTCGCGGCGGGTGCTGTGGTGCTGATCGCATAGTCGAATGTCGCGGCAGTCGGCGGCTGGGTGATATCGAGCGCCTCGCCAGCCAGTTGGCGCGCCTCTTCGAGCTGATCGGGACGGACACCGGCCACCGGCTTTGCCCCAATCTCCTGGAGATATTGGATTGCGGCGCGCCCGACCGCGCCGATGCCTCCCGAAATCAGGACGCGGTCGCCCGCCGTGACGCCAAGAGCATCCACGGATTGTCGTCCAGTGAGACCGGCTTTCGGTAGAGCAGCACCTTGTTCGAATGTGAGATTGGCAGGAAGTTTGGCGGCAGCCGTAACAGGAACAACTCCGTATTCGGCATGGGCACCCCTGCCGTTCGCCGCGAAGTCGGCAATCACCCGATCGCCGATCACGATTCCGGTCACGCCCGCGCCGACCTCGACAACGGTACCGGCAGCATCACCGCCCAACACCGCGGGAAGTTCCAAAGGGATGTATTGGGCCATGTAGCCTTGGCGGATAATCAGGTCGAAATGATTGACCGCGGAGGCTTCGATCTTGATCAGCACCTCGCCGGCTTCCGGTTTGGGCATAGGAACGTCATCGATGACGAACTGATCAATGTCCCCATACGCTTTGAGACGGGCAGCTTTCATATGTCGGCACCTTCGTGTATTTTGACGCAGAGATACGATAAGGTTCAGTATCGTTCAAATGATATGATTGACTATCGTATCGGAGTCAAGCCGCATGAAATCCTGGGCTCCCGACCATCCCAAAGCGAAGTTGATGGCGAGCAAGCGTGCCGACATCCTCGCGGCCGCAAAGGCATCATTCCTCGACACTGGCTACGAGGGGACGAGCATGGAAAGCATCGCCAAGACGGCGAACGTCTCGATCATGACTCTCTACCGGCATGCAGAGAGCAAGGACGAGCTGTTCTCGGCCGTCATCTCCAATGCCTGCGATCCCGACGACGAAGCCGAGCAGGCAGAGTGGGCGGCCCTTCTGGAGAAGCCGCTAAGAGACGTCTTGATCTGGGCGGGGATGACAGCGCAGACCCGTTTGACGGACCCAGACACCATAGCCCTCATGCGCACTGTTATCGCCGAGGCCACACGCTTTCCCGGTTTGGCAGGGATGGCGCATACCAGCCTCGTGGGCAATCTCGAAGGCATGCTTGCGTTCACGCTCGGACTTAAGCAGGAAACCAGCGCGCTCAGTGCGGAGCGCCGACGCGAACTCGCCGTCCAATTCATCGATCGGCTGCTCGGCAGCCATATGCTCGGCCTGCTAATGGGGCTTGCCGGCCCCTCCAGACGGGAGCAGCAGGAAAGAAGCGAGACCGCTGCCGACGGGTTGATCAGTTCGCTTGGCTAGCGGTGTCTGTAGCCAAAAGCCATAAGAACAAGATCATTCGCCGGCTAGTAGTGCCGCCGTACCGCATGTCACCGGAGATGGCGACCAATTGATAGAAACGTAGGGCGAGGCCCGCGCCATCACCACGCTGGTGATGCTGCCATCCGAAGCCTTGAGCGAACAGGACCTTGCCCAGCAACTCAGCGTCAGCCGCACGCCCTGCGTGAAGCGCTCATTCGGCTTGCCTATGAAGGCCTGATTGACATCCTGCCGCAGCGCGGCAGCTTCGTCGCGCCGATCCGGCTGAGCGACGTGGAGGAAGCCCAGTTCATTAGTGAGTGCTCAGTGTCACTGTCGTGCAGAGGCTGGCCGGCCACGACTCGAGTGATTTCATCGCCGACGGCAAAGCGAACCTCGCCAGGCAGGCAAAGGCGGTTGCCGAGGGCGCCCGCGAGCTTTTCCTCGATATCGAGAACGCTGTGAGGAGGCCGGCCTGCCCCGGAGCTGGCGGGTCATCCAGGTGGTCAAGCTGCGATGGATCGTGTGCGCTACCTTAGCTTGCCCGAGCGTCGCCACCTCGAAACGCAGCTTGCTCAGCATGTGGCGATCTTCGAGGCCGTTGAAACCGGCGAGGCAAAACAGCCCGGTGCCCGGATGGCTGCGCATCTGCGCGAAGTGCTGTGGACGGTGCAGCGGCTCAACGTGGCGTGTCCCGACCTGTTCGGCGACTAGCGTCGCTTCCATGCGGCTTGTAAGAGCGCGGCCCTCATCGTTTGGCCGTCATGCGACTTGGTGGCCTTTCGATCCGCATCGTTCAAATCCCAGACTGCTTTGTACGCGACCGGATCGGAACGTGATAGAATTCAACCAATTACTCGACATATAATAGAGTGCCCCGACCCGGCCACCTGCAGACGAGCCAGTTTTCTCCATCAAATGGGACAGACCGGTCGTTGCTCGCTTATCTCGAGGCGCCGGCGTGATGATGCATATGACGCGCGGGCAAAGTGGCGGACCTGATGGGTAGCGCCCATTGCTGGGATTTGTCCGAAGGAGTCTCCGCAGCGAGTTGACCCATTCAAAATGGGCCGCTCGTTGATCAAAACAGCAATATGATCGACCCTGTTACGTTGACCGTTCAGGCGTAATCACCACGAAGGCCTTGGCTTCTTTGCCGTCGATAGCGACGCCATTGTGCTCGAAAGAGGATTCGAACTGGATGCAGTCTCCCGGTCCGAGGATCATCTCGGTTCCGGCAAAGTCGAAACGGATGCGCCCCTCCAGCATCAGCAGGATCTCCTCGCCCGCATGCCGGAAACGCGGCAGCTGGACGTCTTCGATGCAGGGCAAGGTCAGGAAGAATATCTCGGATCGCGGATTGGCCTTGTTGAAGGAGGCCACCTCATAGACATAGCCAAGCTCGCTGCCGTTGCGGTTGATCGGCCTTCGTTCGTCGGCACGGACGATGGAGATCGGCCCCTTCTCGCCGGGCGAGATGAAGACATCGGACAACGGCACGCCATAGACGTCGGCCAGCCGGCTGACCACCGCGATCGAGGGCTGCGAAACGCCTGATTCGACCTTGGAGAGATAGCCCTTGGTCACCTCTGCCTGGCGCGCGGCCGCCTCCATCGTCAGGTTGGCGGTCTTGCGAAGCCGGCGCAGGGACGCGCCGATTTCTCCCATCTTTGCGCTGACGTCCATTTTCCTCCCCCGATCGATCGGAGCACACGAAAACCGCTGGCGCGTCGCACGCTGCGTGTCGGCATAGTCGACGGGATATCGCATAAATCGTGTTGACATGAAAGTTTTCTTGTAGGAAACATCGAGGAAACATCAGTCGTTGTCCGGGAGGAGATGGATGCGACAGCCCATGTCGCGCCGCGTTTTGGCGCGTGCCGAAAATCTGCGCCATCTGTCCGCCGGCAGCCTCTTCGGAGCAGTGGCGTGAGCGATCCGCGCCCCATGGGTCTTCACGGATCCAGCGCGGTTCGTGCCGCGGCGGCGGGACCAACGGTGGCATCGCTGTTTCGCGACAGTGCCCGCGCCAATGCTGCCTCGCCCGCCATCGTCGGGGCTGGCAAAACAATCAGCTACGGGATGCTCAACGAGCGTGTGAACCGGCTGGCATCGGCGCTGCGGCATGATGGCGTGATGGCGGGTGATCGTGTCGCAATCGTCTCGGAGAATCGGCCGGAATACATCGAGATCGTGCTTGCTTGCGCCAAGATCGGAGCTATCGCCGCTTGCCAGAACTGGCGGCAGGCGGCACCGGAACTCGCCCATTGCCTCAGGCTTGTCGAACCGCGCTTCATCTTCGCCTCGCCGCGCTTTGCCGAAGCGGCGGCAAGCCTCGGGCTGGCCTACCCGCTGGCCCTGTTCGGCGACGGCTATGAACATATGCTGGACACAGGCTCGCCGCAGGAGCCGGATATTTCGGCAAGCGCCGAGGATGGGCTGCTGATCCTCTACACCAGCGGCACCACCGGCCTGCCCAAGGGCGCCGTCATCAGCCACCGCGCCATCATCGATCACTTCCAAAGGCGGCGATGCAGTGCTGCGGCTTGGGCCCGAGATGCTGCCATGAACGACAGGCCGGTGCTGATCGAGATGCGCGGCATCACCAAGCGCTATGGCGGCGTCGCCGCCGTCGAAGCCGTCGACTTCACGCTTCGCAAAGGCGAAATCCATGCCTTGCTCGGCGAGAACGGCGCGGGAAAATCGACGCTGACCAAGCTGATGGCCGGCGTCATCCAACCGAACGCGGGCGAGATCCTGCTCGAAGGCGTGCCGGTCTCCTTCGCCTCGCCGGCCGATGCCATGCGGCGCGGCATCAACATGGTCTATCAGGAAAACAGCCTGGTGCCGTCGATGACGGTGGCGCAGAATATCTTCCTCGGCGACGAACGCTTCTTCAACAAACTGCGTCCGCTCTACATCGCGGCCCAGCAATTCCTTCAATCGCTGAACTTCAACGTCGACCCATGGGCGAGCGTCGCCGGCTTGGGCGTTGCCAAGAAGCAGATGGTCGAGATCGCACGCGCGGTGCGCCAGAACGCCCGCGTCATCGTCTTCGATGAGCCCACGGCATCGCTGACGCCGGAGGAGAAGCACCATTTCTTCGCTTTGGTCCGGCGATTGAAGAACGACGGCGTCTCGGTCGTCTTCATCAGCCATGCGCTGGAGGAAGCACTGGAACTCTCCGACCGCATCACCATCCTGCGCGACGGCAGGCTGGTGATCAGCGACGACCGCGCGAAATTCGACCGCGAGCGCATCGTTACCGCCATGGTCGGGCGGGCGCTGTCGCGCGACCTCTACGGCGAAGGCGGGAAGCCGCGCCGCAAGCCCGGCGAGCGTGTGCTGTCGGTGCAGAACCTGTCGATGGGCAAGGTCGTGCGCAACACCTCCTTCACCGTCTATGCCGGCCAGATCACCGGCATGTTCGGGCTGATCGGCTCGGGCCGCACCGAAACCGCAAAAATCATCGCCGGCATCGCCAAGCGCAATTTCCTGCATGGCGGCGAGACCAGGCTCGGCGAACGCTCCGTCCGCTACCGCGTGCCCCGGCAGGCCGTCCACGACGGCATCGTCTACGTCACCGAGGATCGCAAGGTCGAGGGCTTCTTCGACACCATGTCGATCGCCGAGAATGTCGGCGTCGGTCACATCGCCGCCGGCTTCAACAAGGGCCTGGTGGTGAGGATGTCGCAAATCGCGACGGTTGCCCGCGACTGGAGCCAGAAGCTGGCAATCCGTTCGATCAACGCCGACGCCCGCGTCATTGAACTGTCGGGCGGCAACCAGCAGAAGGTCGTCATCGCCAAAGGGCTGGTGCAGAAGCCGAGGATCATCATCTTCGACGAACCGACGCGCGGCGTCGATGTCGGCGCTATCGCCGAGATCCACCAGTTGATCGAACGCCTCGCCGAAGACGGCCTCGCGGTCATCGTCATCTCGTCCTACCTGCCTGAAATCCTCGGCCTCAGCGACCGCATCCTGGTCTGCCAGAAGGGCCGTGTGGTCGAGGAATTCCGCACCGAGGACGCCACCGAAGAAAAGATCATGTACGCCGCCGTGCACTGAACGGCGGCGCCAGCAATACCAGGAGGCCCCATGCCAATGCAGAAAGCCAGAGCAGCCGCGGTCGGAATTGGCGAAGTGCCATCCGGCCGGTTTCCCGAACGCAGCGAGATAGAGGCGGCGATCCTCGCCTGCCGGCAAGCCATCCTCGACGCCGGCATGTCGCCGCGTGACATCGATGTGGTCATGCCGGTCGGCGCGCTGGCGTCGCGCCACTTCAACGTCGACCTGGTGTTCTCGAGGCTCTGCGAGGAGCTCGGCATGCTGCGCTCGGCCCGGATGAACGTGCAGGTGATGTCGGGCGGCGCGACCAGCGCCAGCATGCTCGCTTTGGCCGAGGGACTGGTCGCCAGCGGCCTTGCCCGCAACGTGCTGTGCGTCCATTCCGATGCTGTCGGCTCGCTGCCCAAGCAGGCCGGCATCGACCTGTTCTCGACCACCGGCGTCTCCGAGGAATGGGAAGCACCATACGGCCACAACATGAACGCCGTCGGCGCGCTCGCCTCCAACCGCTACATGCACGAGACCGGCACCACCGACGAGGAGATGGCGGCACTTTGCGTGTCGCTGCGCAAATGGGCCGAGCTCAACCCGCACGCGATGTTCCGCACGCCGCTCACCATCGAGGAGGTGCTGGCCTCGAAGATGGTGGCGACGCCGCTCAGGGCCAAGCATTGCAACATGCTGGCCGACGGCGCGGCCGCCTTCATCGTCGCCCGCGCCGAGGATGCCAGCCACATCACGGCAAATCCGGTCTATGTGCGCGGCCACGGCTCGCTCGTCACCCACTACACGACCTCGCAGGATACCGACCTCGCCAGGCTCGGTTACGAACAGGCGGCGGCGCAAGCTTACGAAAAGGCCGGCATCGGCCCGAAAGATATCCAGATCGCCGAGCTCTACGACGCCTATCCGGTGTTCGCCATGATCGCGCTGGACGGGCTGAAGCTCTGCCGTGGCGAGCGCGCCGGCGCCTTTGTCGCGGCTGGCGAGACCGCGCCCGGCGGCTCGATGCCGATGACCACCAATGGCGGCATGCTTTCGCAGGGACATACGGCCGTCGGCGGCGGCATCGCGGTGCTGGTCGAGGCCTTCCGGCAACTGATGGGCAAGGCCGGGGCGCGGCAGGTGCCGAACCTCGTCAACGCGGTTGAAACCGCCTCGGGCGGGACGTGGATGGATTCGCACGTCACCATCCTGTCGAAGGAGCATTAGCATGACCAACTCCCCTCGCCCGCTGCCCCACCCCAGCCACTGGTCGGCCGGCTACTGGCAGGCCGCCGCCGAACGGCGCTTCGTGGTCCAGGAATGCGGCGACTGCGACAGGCCGATCATGTACCCTAAGCGTGTCTGCCCATACTGTCTTGGCGAGAGGCTGAACTGGCGCGCGTCCGCCGGCAAGGGCGAGATCTACGCGGTGACGACGCAGCTCGCCGGCCCACCGACCGGCTTTGCCGACCGCTTGCCCTATGTGCTCGCCGTCATCCGCCTAGACGAGGGCGTGCAGCTGATGAGCAACATCGTCGGCGACAGCGCGCTGGAGGCCCGTATTGGCGACCGGGTCAGCGTCGATTTCGAGCCGGCGGGAGACATGGTGCTGCCGGTCTTCCGGCTCGAAAAGACCGGAGTGTCGCAATGAGCGCGGCGGCACCGGTCGCCGTCATCACGGGTGGCGCCAGGGGCATTGGCGGCACCGCTGCCGGCATCCTCAGAGATCGCGGCTGGACGGTGCATTCGCTTGACCGCCAGCCTAATCCGGACCCGGCGATTACCAGCCACATCTGCGACGTTATCTCGGACAATGATCTGCGCTCCTGCGCCAGCGAGATCGGCGGGATGGATGCGCTGATCGCATGCGCTGGGATCAATCTGCGGCCAGACGACAACCGCGCCGAACAGCTGATGCTCGACGCATGGAACAAAACCCTTGCCGTCAACCTGACGGGGGTGATGCTCAGCGTGCGCGCGTTCCGCCCGGCGATGCGCAATGATGGCGCCATCGTCCTACTGTCGAGCATAGCCGCACTCAGGGCAATGCCGCTCGCCGATGCCTATACGGCCTCGAAGGGAGCGCTGGTGGCGCTGACCCGCTCATGGTCGGTCGACTATGGGCGTTTTGGCATCCGCGTGAACTGCGTCTGCCCTGGCCCGACCGCAACCGAGATGATGTCCGGCGTCATGGAAGGCTTCTCGTCCAGCCAGCAGTTGCAATTGCCGCAGCAACGCATGGCGCGACCGGAAGAGGTGGCAAACCTCATCGCCTTCCTGGTCTCGCCGGAGGCGTCCTATATTTCCGGTGCCATCATTCCTGTCGATGGCGGAGCCGCCGCCCACAGCGCCGGCATGCCGTTTCCCAAGCGCCGAGTCAAAAAGTAAATGCCACTATCCAGAGGCGGCCTTCACGAATGCAAGACGTTCCGAGTTTCATGGTTTCAGTCTGCTTCTGCGAGGTGGTTATGGCTCCGGCGATGACCCCCTTGCTTGAGGCCGCGCAGAGGGCCGGCGCGCATGTCCACCGGGAGACAGGATGCTGATCGGCCAGATCGAGGCAATGTCCGCCTTTTTTACCGATGGCACTGGCTAAAATGGAGCCGGTGATTCCAAAACCACACCGGAGGCTGGCGGTCAGCCCCCTATTGCTCTCACGGCCTCCGCAATTGTCTGGGCATTCGGGAGAAGCGCCTTCTGCAGTACGGGGCTCGATGGCATTCTGACGTCGGGGGTCGTCAATCGTGAAATCCTGACATCCATTTCCGGAACGAGTTCGCGAATACGCATGGCGATTTCGGCAGCGAATCCCCCCGTCCTCACCGCCTCGTGGACAATGAGCACCTTGCCTTTCGCCGCTGTCACGGCGTCGACGATAGCCTTCTCGGCAAGTGGGTTCAGCCAACGAAGATCCAGCACGCCCACATCGAGCTGTTCCGCTGAAAGAGCCTCGGCTGCCGCGAGAGATGGCCCAACCATGGTTCCCCAAGTGATGATCACAGCGTCGTTCCCGTCGCGGCGCGTTCTTGCCATGCCGACAGCTTCAGCGCCATCGGTCAGCTCCACGGCCGATTTCGTTTGGCAAAGGGAGCGGGATTCAATGAGACCGGCAATTTCTCTGGGGTTACGCGGCGCGCAGAAGGGGTGGTTTGGGCTTGAATAATGGGGGCACGTTTGGCTCTGGCTGTCGGAAGGGTGCCCGCAGCCGATCGCGAAGTTCGCCATTGATCTCCGCCGTCCGGACCTGCATGAGCATGTGGGCACCGTGGGGGGAGCAGCGCATCTGCTGCTTTTTGACCATCCGCTTGCCGACGAGTGAATTCACCGCCGACTCGGCCAGAGCGGAGGCAACGCGAAGCCCAGCCCGATAGCGCTTTCCATAGTTGACGATCGCGCCGCGATTTGAATGGATGAGCTGCGAGGCGAGGCTATAAAGCCGTGCGATCGAGAACTCGCCGTCCCTTTGCGAGTCTTTCAGTCTCGCCAGGAATTGCTCCAGGTCGCGGATCGCGCCATCGACCCGCCCGTGCCAGAGACGCCACTTCACGGCTCTGATGTCCCTGTCGATGGTTGGAAGCACTTCAAAAGGGTCGGACTGGGATCGCACTATGTGATCGGCGATCTGCTGCATGGGCTGGATCTTCATGGCAATGTGGAACCAGTCGATGATGTGGGCTGTCGGCTTCGGCATGGCGCGGGGCAGCCGCTTCAGGATTTCGGCGCCGTCCGAGATCACGGTGACGTTGCCAAAGCCGCAATAGCCTTCTTGCTGAAGTGCGTGGAGGGCTCGATCCCGGATTGCAGCCTGGTCGGTGTTGCTGGTCACGAGGTAGCGGCCACCGACATCACCCCGACCGCCGCGGCCGCATCGAGCTACAACGAGCTCGAAGTTTCGCGCGGAATTGGGATCGGCGCTGCGAACATGTGCCGTATCGATGCTGATGACGAACTCTTTGCGTCGGTCGCCGGGAAGCTGCATTTCAAGCTGGCTTCGATCGTGCCTTTGAGCTCGCGCGCGCCTTTCTTCCTTCGCGATCTGTTCATCGAGCCGTTCACCGATCCTGATGGTCCGCTTGCGCACGGTCACGTACGTCTCGGGGTGTTCAATCGGCAGAAATTCGCCAAGCTTCGCTGCCTGCCGATACGGCATCATGCTTCCCAATCGTGCCGTGAGTTCAATCAGTTCAGGCGTGGCTCGATCAGGGCAGATCTCGTTGAGTGGTGCGAAGGCAGCGACCATGCCAGGATGGCAATCCCGGCAGAGCATCCAACGGGGATTGCGAACCTCCACCGTGCCGAAGACAGTCCGGATTTTGCGCGTCGTATAGCCCTTGACCGGCCGGAACGTGTGGCAATCAGGGCAGACGCGGCGAAAGAGCGAGTAGGTCTCCGCCTCGTGGCTGACGACCGCGATCTGCAGGGCCGCCATGATTTTCTTTCCATCGTCGATCGAGAAGCCGATATCGCCGTCGAACAAGCCCTTCCAGCTCTTGTCGATGCGGACCTCCTTCCGGCAGGTGTCGCCAAATTCGTTCCTGCCCTCGATCGTGATCGTCCATTCCACTGCCATCGCTGCCTCCTTGAAGAAGCGACGGTGATGGACTGCTTGGGCCAAACAACCCGTGTTCGACCCCAGAGAAATTACCGGTCTCGATATCATTACGCCGAGGAGTCTCATTATTAAATGCAGCGCGACACACTACCCTGTCGGCCTCCGGGAGAATTTGGACAATCGAAAGTTCGGGCGAAATCAGCGAGCGGAAGGCATGGAGCACGGGCAAATCACGGCGTCGACCGCGATTCCGACTCTATGAACTTATTCGCACCGTCCGTGAATCCCGGCACCTGCACCAAATATGCGGAAGAACCCCTGTTTGTCGTGCGGCAATCGCTTGTTCAGTTTCGGCGGTAGAACACAATGATGTCGTTTTGCCTGCCTGATGGCCCCAACGCCGCTGTGTAGGGCACGCCACCGATGGTGAAATTTGTCTGCGGCTGCGACGGGCTCGGCAGCACGCCCATGTAGTGCATTCCGCGCATGAGGTCCTCAGGCGCGCGCTGATCGCCGTGTTGCCAGCCGGGGACGTAGATTGCTAGATCCGGCGCCGGAGGCGCGTTGGGCACGTGTGCTGCCCCAAAAATCCATGCCCCGGCGCCTTGATCCGATGGGCCTGGCTGGTTAACGGTTGGCGCTGGCGAAGGCGCATTCATTCCCTGCCAAATGGGCGGCGGAGAAGCGCCGCCCGGCGCCGCCTGGGCCGCATCATAATCGCCCCAAAGCTGATCTTGATTGTAACTTGATACTCGCGACGGGGATGACTGCGGAGAAGCGCCACCCGGCGCCGCCTGGACCGCATCATAATCGCCCCAAAGCTGGTCTTGATTGTAACTTGACACTCGCGACGGGGATGACTCATGCTCTGGTGATGGCTGTTGCACTGGCTGGCGAGAGCTGCCCTCCGCAGCATGCGAGGTGCCCTCTCCAAGGGTTTCCCGATACCTCTTCAGCATGCTCACCCCACTCTGGACCCTGGGGTCGTCCGGACACAGCTCCCTAGCATAAGCCTTCAGCGATTCGTCACTAAGTCCATTAAGAGACAAATTGTAACGCTGCTGGAGCCTTCCAGACAATCTGCGGAGACTCGTGGAATTGTTAGATATAGACCCAGCCTCAAGCCTCCCGCGAGCCGCACCACCCGCATTATGGATTAACGCCGCATCTTCAGGAACGACATCATACCGCCTTCCCTGTCCCTGACGCGAGGTACCCGCTCCAGAGGCACCCTCTCCATAGGCACCCTCGCGGTACGCCCTAAGCATGCCCAACGCCGTAATGACCCGGGCTTCACCCGGAAACAGTTGCTTAGCATAATCCTTCAGCGACACGTCACTAAGTCCATTGAGAGACAAATTGTAACGCTGCTGTAGTGCTTCAGATAACTTGCGGAGACTCGAACCGTTCACGACTGCGGAGCGATACGCAATCTTCTGGCAAGCCGCATTACGCGCATTCCGGATGAGGGCCGCGTCATCAGGGGCGATGGCGTACCGCCTCCCATGATCGGGAGCGTCCTGCTGGCCCGCCTCTTCCAGGTGCTCCTCAAAGTCGCGCTGCGCGGCCTCCTCCGGCTGGCCCCCCTGTCCTGCCTGCTGCTGGGCCAGCATCGCGTAGTACGAGTTTTGCCAATCTGGTGAGAAGGGATTGAAGTTCTTCGGATCCATAATTCACCTCCGTGGTTTGAGAGATCCATCTAGCGAGGAACTATCCTGCCCGCATCCGCTGACGAGAAGCTGACGAGGCCCGCAGTTCAAAGACTGACAGCGCAGGCCTGCCGTTAGAAGCAGCGCTGAAAGGAAAAAGGGGCAGGCGGTTTCAGGTGCATGGGGAAGGACTATTCACAAGATGTGCGAACGGGCCATTGCGTCCGCACTCGAAGGCGTCAGCGGAGCGTCAGCTAACGTGACATCCTCTCGGCTCTTACCGGTGCAAGAACAATGCAGGATCGATTTTTTTGTATTTGCTGACGCTGGCGCCGAACAGCTCAATGCACGAGTATGTGATGGCGTGCAAAATTTTGCTCCGATTTTTATCTGTTGCCACCGTCGGCACTGCTGCTTGCGCATTGGCTCGGCCTTCCAACTCCCACATCAGCCATCAATTCGAATTGAACGGTCGTCAGGTCTTCTGCTGCGCCACAATCGCACGCGTTCGAATGTCGGACCGACGGTACGCATACTGCCACAGCTCTTCGCAGGACCACCGACGCCCACGGATCTGAAACGCGCCTTGAATCACAGTGCGCTCGACGCGGCGCGCTACAGACGCGCGGACCTCATCCCGGCTCATGGTTATAGCTGACCACCCTGTAGCAACATGCTGTTGAAAAATGGCGTTGGGCGAAAGCCCCTTTAGGCCGCTCTGCTTTCCGGTGGGCACGCTGTGATAGGCCTTTAGAAGACCGAAGAACGCCGGAACGAAATCTTCGAAGGTGCCATAGGGCGCAACCGTCCGGCCGATCGCCTCCTGGCGCTTGTTCATACGGTTGCCGGAAATCCAGCCCGGTACTGAGCTTAGATAGCGAGACTCGAAGTCCCCGAACCAGCGTTCGATTGGCTTTGCCGGGGCGTTGTAAGGCAAGGCGTTGACAACCCTCAGCGTGTGAGCCAGCCCATGGAATCCGGGCACCGTCAGTGTTCTTGCGGCGTCCAGGTACGTCGCGAATGCAAATTCCTTGCCGCTATCGATGTAGAGGGCTTCAGGCAGGCCAAAAGCAGGATGCTCCACCATGGCCGCGAAGACTTCGATCACGTCACGATTGTTGACGCCGCCGCGCTTGTCAAATGCGATCAGATCACACCAGACGCGGCCAGTCGCCCAATCGAGAAACGCGATCAACTTCGCTGTACAAATCGAGCCCTCAGCCCGCGTCAGATGGATGTCGATCGGGTGCACGTCTCCGACGACCAATTCCATCGGGCGCATGCCTTCGACAGAGCGCCGACCGCGCGGGCGGCTGCGCGCCGCGATGCCGAAACGCTCGAGCTTTGCCGTCGCCCAATTCGACACGCTGCGATTGCGCCTCATCAAGATCGCCGCCCGCGTGGTCGAGATGAAAACCCAGATCCGTCTGCACCTGCCGACATCCTGCCCCGACCAGCGTATTCTGCGCATCGTCCTCAGCCGCATCCCGCAACTCGCGACATAAACGATGGGACGCAGACGTCCCGAAACAAACCCGCCGACCTCAACCCGCAAACCCCCGCCTTCCATCACGACGGATCATCGCCGGCGCCCGACGAGGCTTGTCAAAATGCGCTCCGAGGGCGGCCAGATCGCCGATGTAGGCCGCCGAAAGCCGATCGCCGTGCATCAAGCGGGCTAGTACCTCTGCACAGAGGTTATGACGGGTTGAACCGGCTGAAGTTTGGGTAGGATGTCGTGGTCGACGAGCAGTTGGATGCTGCGCGCGACACCTGGTTGCCTGCGGATGAGGCCGGAGCGTTCGAGGGTTAGCACCATCTGGTGGACGGACGGCGGGGTGACGCCGAAATAGCGTTGCATGTCGCGTTCGGCCGGCGGCTGGCGGTTGATCTGCATATAAGCCCAGATGAAGGCGAGGTACTGGCCCTGTTTTTCGGTGAAGCTGGGACCCGCAGGCGTTTGCCCGTCAAGTAATTGATTCAATTTTCGATTCATCCGGAACCCTTGGCAATCGAGGAGGCTTTCTGGATGAATCTACGCTATCGTGTCGATCTCGACCAACCCGAACGCGATGAACTCACAGCGATGCTGGCAGGCGGCAAGCAGCCGGCTCGCAAGCTCAAGCGGGCGCAGATCCTGCTCGCCGTCGACGCGGGCTTGGGTGACGAGGCCATTGCCGCGACGGTGGTGGTCGGCGGCTGTGGTGCATCCCCAAGGTCGACGCCGAGTATGTCGCGCGCATGGAGGACGTGCTCGACCTCTATGCCGAGGCACCGGACCCGAAGCGACCGGTGGTGTGCTTCGACGAAAGCCCGACCCAACTCATCGGCGAGGTGCGACAGCCGATCCCGGCCGAACCGGGCCGGCTTGAGCGGTATGACTGCGAGTACAAGCGCAACGGCACCGCCAACCTGTTCGTCTTCCTCGACGCACACCGCTCCTGGCGCAAAGTCAAGGTCACCGAGCGGCGCGCCGCGGAAGACTTTGCCCATTGCATGCGCGACCTCGTCGATATCCATTACCGCAGGCCGAACGCGTGAGACCGCTAATTTCTCTGGGGTCGAATACGGGTTGTTAGGCCCAAGCAGTCCATCAGTGTCGCTTTGTTCGGAGAGGAAGCGATGGCGGTGGAATGGACGATCACGATCGAAGGGAAGAACGAGTTCGGCGATGTTTGTCGACGGGAAGTGAAGACCACCAAGAGCTGGGAGGGCTTATTCGACGGCGACATCGGACTGTCGATCGAAGACGGCAAGAAGATCATGGCAGCGCTGCAGAGCGCGGCCGTGAACCATGAGGCGGAGACCTATTCCCTCTTTCGTCGGGTTTGCCCGGATTGCCACAAGTTCCGGCCGGTCAAGGACTATACGACACGCCGGATCCGAACCGTGTTCGGCACTGTGGAGGTGCGCAATCCTCGCTGGATGTTGTGCCGGGATTGTTACCCCGGCATGGTCGATGCCTTCGCGCCGCTGAAAGAAATCTGCCCTGATCGGGCGACGCCCGAGCTGATGGAACTGACCGCGCGGCTGGGGAGCATGCTGCCGTATCGGCGGGCAGCGAAGGTGCTGGCCGATTTCCTGCCCATCGAGCCGACCGAGACGCATGCAACCGTGCGCAAGCGCACTATCAGGATCGGCGAACGGCTCGACGACCAGATCGTGCAGGAAACATGGCG
Source organism: Mesorhizobium newzealandense (assembly GCF_042682145.1). Classification (NCBI taxonomy): domain Bacteria; kingdom Pseudomonadati; phylum Pseudomonadota; class Alphaproteobacteria; order Hyphomicrobiales; family Phyllobacteriaceae; genus Mesorhizobium; species Mesorhizobium newzealandense. The sequence continues at coordinate 79,420 of NZ_JBHUGZ010000012.1, forward strand.
CGCAAGGTCTCAAACGGACGAACGACGCCAGATCGAGATGCATCTTCCGGGCGATCGGCGCAAAGAGTTCGTCATCAGCATCGACACGGCTCATGTTCGCAGCGCCGATCCCAATTCAGCGCGAAACTTCGAACTCGTTGTGGCCAGATGCGGTCGCGGCGGTCGGAATGAACCCGGTGGCCGCTATCTCGTGACCAGCAGCACTGATCAAACCGCAATCCGAGATCGAGCGCTCCACGCGCTTCAGCAGGAAGGATATTGCGACTTCGGCGACGTCACCGTGATCTCGGACGGCGCCGAAATCCTCAAGCGGCTGCCGCGGGCCATGCCGAAGCCGACAACCCACATCATCGACTGGTTCCACATTGCCATGAAGATCCAACCCATGCAGCAAATCGCCGATCACATCGTGCGATCCCGGTCCGGCCCCTTTGAAGCGCTTCCAAGTATCGACAGGGAAATCAGAGCCGTGAAGTGGCGTCTGTGGCATGGGCGGGTCGATCGCGCGATCCGCGACTTGGAGCAGTTCCTGGAGAGACTGAAGGATTCGCAGGAAGAAGGCGAGTTCTCAGTCGCGCGACTTCGCAGCCTCGGCGCGCAGCTCCTGACCTATGTCCGTTCGAACCGCGGCGCGATGATCAACTATGGAAGGCGATACCGAGCCGGGCTTCGCGTCGCTTCGACCCTCGCCGAGTCAGCGGTGAAGAGACCGGTAATTTTTCTGGGGTTGAGCACGGGATTGTTAGGCCCGAGCAGTTCATCACCGTCGCTCTCTTCGGAGAAGCAACGATGGCGGTTGAGTGGACAATTACAATCGAGGGAATGAGCGAGTTCGGCGACGTTTGTGCGTCGGGAGGGTCCGGGTCGACAAGAGCTGGGAGCGCCTGTTCGACGGCGAAATCGGCCTGTCGATCGAAGACGGCAAGAAGATCATGACGGCGCTGCAGGGCGCGGTCGTAAACCAGGAGGTGAATGCCTATGCTCTGTTTTGGCGGGTTTGCCCGGACTGCCACACGTTCCGGCCGGTCAAAGACTATACGGCGCGCCGGATCCGAACTGTGTTCGGCACGGTGGAGGTGCGCAATCCCCGCTGGATGCTGTGTGGGGATTGCCATCCAGGGATGGTCGTTGCTTTCGCGCCACTGAAGGAAATCTGCCCGGATCGGGCGACGCCCGAGCTGATGGAACTGACGGCGCGGCTGGGAAGCATGATGCCGTACCGGCAGGCCGCCAGAGTGCTCACCGAATTCCTGCCCATTGAGCCTACCGAGACGCATGCGACCGTGCGCAAGCGCACCATCAGGATCGGTGAACGGCTGGACGAGCAGGTTGCAGAGGAAGAACGGCGCGCAAGGGCGCAAGCTGATGATCGACGCCAGCTCGAAATGGAGCTTCCCGGCGATCGGCGCAAAGAGTTTATCATCAGCATCGACACAGCGCATGTGCGCAGCGCCGACCCCAATGCAGCGCGAAACTTCGAACTCGTTGTAGCCAGATGCGGTCGCGGCGGTCGGGGCGAACCCGGTGGCCGCTATTTCGTGACCAGCAGCACCGACCAAACCGCAATCCGAGATCGAGCGCTCCACGCGCTTCAGCAAGAAGGATATTGCGGCTTTGGCGACGTCACCGTGATCTCGGATGGCGCCGAAATCCTGAAGCGCCTGCCCCGCGCGATGCCTAGGCCGACCAGCCATATCATCGACTGGTTCCACATCGCCATGAAGCTCCAACCAATGCAGCAGATCGCCGACCACATGGTTCGATCTCGCGCGGACGGTGCCAGGCCCCTTCCAACCCTCCACAGGGACATCAGAGCCGTGAAGTGGCGCCTGTGGCATGGGCGCGTCGATCGCGCGATCCGCGACCTGGAGCAACTCTTGGAGAGAGTGAAGGATTCGCAAGGAGACAGCGAGTTCTCGATCGCACGGTTCATAGCCTCGCCTCGCAGCTCCTGACCTATGTCAGATCGAACCGCGGCGCGATCGTCAACTATGGCAAGCGATACCGAACTGGGCTTCGTGTCGCCACCAGCCTCGCCGAGTCAGCAGTGAATTCGCTTGTCGGCAAACGCATGGTCAAGAAGCAGCAGATGCGCTGGTCTCTCCACGGTGCGCACATGCTCATGCAGGTCAGGACGGCGGAGATCAATGGCGAACTTCGCGATCGGCTGCGGGCACCGTTCCGACAGCCAGAACCGAACGTGCCTCCATTATTCAAGCCCAAACCGCCCCTTCTGCGCGCCGCCTAACCCCAGAGAAGTTACCGGTCTCCCAAGTGCGAATCTCAAATTAAATGCAAATTCTCATTTTAAGTACAAGGCTAAGGCCTTGATATCATTACGCCGAGGAGTCTCATTATTAAATGCAGCGCGACATCAGGCGGTTGATCTGGCCTTCCGCCTGGCCATTGCTCCAGGGTAATTCGACGGCGTTGCGGACGGCGGCGATGTCACGGCGCAGGACCCGCGCGAACCGGACGATCGAGGAGAGCCCTGAGTTGACAGCTTCGTCAATCCACATGTCGAGCTTGCTCGATTCACGGCTCCGAAGGATGCCGCGAAATCGCATGGCAAGGCTGCGCATCAGGACAAAGGCATGTGATCCCTGCTTCAAGGCATCGACCTTCCTCGCCTGATTGATCGTCAGCATACTTCGCGGCTTCATGCAGAGGGCAGCGGCGACTACCGGCGAGATCACATGGCCGGTCGCAGGATCTCGTATCGGCACAACAATGCCATCTGGTTGTGGGGCATTGTCGTGCCGACTTGAACCGGATCATACCTCGTTCTCGCCGTCGAACAGCCAGATGAGAATTCTCCGCTCGGTTATTCAGCCCCTTATGCGATCGATGCTCGACACCTGGCATGATTTCCCTTTTGGCCGCATCGTAGGATCTGAGCTTGTCGGTGATCATGACGCGCGGCGTGATGCCTTGCCCTTTCAGCAGCTTTCGCATCAGCTTCAAGGCCGCCTTCTTGTTCCGGCGGCTCTGGATCAAGGCATCGAGAACATAGCCATCGGCATCGACGGCCCGCCACAGCCAGAATTTCTTGCCCTTGATAGCAACGACCATTTCGTCGAGATGCCACTTGTCGGCAAAACTACCCCTGGACCGCCGCTGGATGGAGCGGGCATATCCGCGGCCGAACTTGGCAGCCCATTCCGCGACAGTCTGGAACGAGACTTCGATGCCGCGCTCGGCCAGAATATCTTCCACATGACGCAGGCTCAGTGGAAATCGGAAGTAGAGCCACACCGCATGCGCTATGATCTCGGCAGGAAAACGATGACGCTTGTATCGGAGCGTCATAATATCGGTGGGCGGGTGCGGGCTCATGCCCGTAAAGTCCGCCGAAAATGTTAAGGCGACGCTACCATTTCAACGGCTTGCACCACATCCCCCCAACCCCCCGTAGAGTCGAGGAGGGGCGCGGTGGCTTGGGCCGTGCTGGCCTCGCTCCGTCTCCCTTCCCCGCTCATCAAACCGGACGTGCGGATTTCCCGCATCCGGCTTTCCGACTGGTTTCATCGTGAGGCACGCGGCGGCGGTCCAATGTGCACGCGTCGAAGACGCAGGACACCAAGTTTTCCGAAGACAATGTCGTCGGAGAAACGCTGTGTGCCGCGTCCTTGCACCTTGTGCCGTTTGCGCAGGAAGGCGCGAACACGGTCATAGACGTGGTTGTCGACCGCTCGATAGGCCGGCAAGCGTGTTCCATAGCCAAAGTAGCCTGACCAGCCGCGCAGAAGCCTGTTCAGCTGGGTGCAGACCACGGGCCACGGCTCTTTGTTGCCGTTTACCAAGTGATCGCCAATCTTCGTTTTGATCCGTTGCACGCTCTTCTTGGATGGGCTCGCACCCAGGTACCAATGGCCGTCTTTCCGGTAGCGGTGAGGTCCGAACGTATAGCCAAGGAAGTCGAAAGGCTCCGTGCGGGCATCCTTCAGCGAGGTCTTCGCCTCGTTCAGCGTCAGCCCGAGTTTTGTCATCACCGAACGTGTCCACGCCAGCGCCTCGTCCGCGTGCCCGCGGCTGAGGATGACGAAGTCATCGGCATAGGAGATGACATGCGCACGGAACGCCTCGCCGCGTCCGGTGAGCCGCCAATGTTTCAGGAACCGGTTCATGTAGATGACCGAGAGCAGCGGACTTGCGACCCCACCTTGCGGCGTGCCGCGCGTGCTGCTCTTACCACCGCTCACGTGCCGTTTCCCGTCACCGTCCCGCTCTTCGATCGGCGCTTTCAGCCACAGCTTGATCAGCCGCAGCACGTGCCGCTCGACAATGCGCCGGGCCACCGATGTGAGGAGGTCCGAATGCGGAATCGTGTCGAAGTATTTCGACAAATCGGCGTCTACCACGTCCGTGTAGCCCCGGCAGACAAGCCGGTGCACTTCCTTGATTGCGTCGGTCCCACTGCGTCTGGGCCGATAGCCATAGGCACCATCCTCGAAGTCCGCCTCGAATATCGGTTCCAGCACCAGCTTGGCGGCGGTCTGAACCACCCGGTCCCGAATGGTCGGGATGCCGAGCGGACGTTCGCCGCCCCCCGGCTTCGGGATCATCACCCGTCGCACCGGCTGCGGCCGGTAGGTCTTCGAGACAAGTTCCTCGCGCAGGCCCGCCAGCCACCTCTCCGCGCCTTCCGCCTCGATCTTCGCGAATGTCACGCCGTCCACGCCCGGCGAACCCGCATTGGCGCGGGCCAGCGCATAGGCATGGCGCAGCATGTCCTCACGGCAGATCTTGTCGTAAAGCACGTAGAAGCGGAAAGCGGGCTCCGCCTTCGCCTTACGATACAGCTTCCTCTGCAGGTGCCTGATCTTTTCGGGTGTTTCGAGGCTCATCGCCAATCACCCCCTCCTAACCAACTTCGAAAGCACACCAGAAGTCAGGGCCCTTCCCTCCACCGGCATTACCCGGCTTCAGCGGTATTATGACCCTGTCCGACTCCCACCGGCACCGCCGCCCTGACGGCTGCGTTGAGGCCGCTACCCTCATGCCGAGCGGGTCTCCCCCGTTACCCGCATCACCCTTCCGACGTGCCGTGCCCATTACCCCGGCGGATCGAACGGGTGCACATGTCGATTGCTTCCCCGTTCGCGCGGCCTTCCCCGAAATTCAGGCGGGTCGGCATCCACATCATCACTTTCGAGGCCTGCTCAGGCTTCACTCACGTTACGGCCCATCGGATTGCTCAACCGCCCAAGGCGGCCTTTGTCACGAGGCTTCGACCCGGCCAGTTACCCGACCGAGCCGCTCGTCAGCTACCAGACCAATCGACTACTATCTGGGTGGAACCTTCCTCCACTGGTGATACGCGCCATCGGGGCGCACTGAATTTTCCGGGCTAAGTACAATACCTTCGCAGCCTCGACATCGCCAGCGCTGCTTGAAAATCGCAATCTTCCAAATTGCGCCGAAGCTCCCGTGCCACACCGTCTGGTAATCAAAACGGTTGCAACAAGCATTTCAAATAACTTCTCAGAATCTTTGCAACCTCAGAATCATTGACGATGGTACCTTCACCGCAAAGTGTGGCAGGCATGGCCAAAAAAGCTGATCCCTATCTACGCTCGTACCACTGCATAGCACGCAAAAGAGGTCAACAGCAAATGGCAAGAAGAGCGCTTATTCTAGTTGAAGGCACAAGTAATATGCTGCAATACGTCCAAGCGGCCCAGCGTCTTGCTCTTTATCCAATTACCCTGTCGGCTAATCCAGCTCGGTACAACTATCTTGCAGCGGAAGGGCTTGAGGCAATCCGGGTCGATATAGGCAATCACGATGCGCTGATCCGCGAATGTTCCCGGCTACGTACGACCTATGACATTGCCGGCATTATCGGTTTCCCGTACCCCGGTGAGTGGGTCTGCGCGACAGCTGGCAGACTCTGCCGGTATTTCGATCTACCGGGACCGAATCCCGAGTCGATTGAACGGTGCGCCGACAAATTCCTTCAGCGTCAACTCCTCGCGGAAGCCGGCGTTCCAATACCTGCTTATCGACTGGCAGCGAATGCGGCGGACATAGAAAGTGCTGCCGCAGAGATCGGCCTGCCGGTGATTCTTAAGCCAGCCGTAAACAGCGGCGGCAGCTATGGTGTCCAACTGTGCCGCAACACCGAGGAGTTGGCCGAACATACGACCTATCTGTTGGGCGGGGAGCATAGATGGCCGTCGTCGCCGAGGATACTGGTCGAAGAATTTGCACAAGGCCCTTACTATAACGTCGACATAATGGGAGATGAGGTCATAGCGATTTGCGCCGGTGAGTTCGGCCCCCACCCGAATTTCGTCGCTCGTGAACTGACCTATCCGGCCGTGCTAACCGATGACGAGCATAATCGTATCGCCGATATTTCCTTGAGCGGTCTGCGAGCCCTCAGCCTTGGCTGGGGGCCAACGAACTTTGAGCTCCGGTGGACGATGCGTGGCCCAGTCATCATTGAAGTCAATCCCCGTTCGCCGGGTTGGCCTGTTCCTCAACTGGTTCAGCTGGCCTACGGTGTCGATCTCGTCACCCAGCACATCAAGCTTGTCATCGGCGAGGGATGGGATTTACGCAGATGGCATTCACAAACTGCGGCTGCGCGGATCCTAGTTCCTGATCGCAATGGCATCCTCGATTGGATCGATGGCGACAGTCGGGCCGCCGCCGTACCAGGTGTCGTCGAGGTCAAATTGTATGTTGAACCCAAGACGGCGATCATCAGGAAAGGCGATAGCCGAGACTTTATCGGGCATATCATCGCCGCATCACCCAGCCGTGCTGAGACCGCAGTCGCACTTCAGCGTGGTGCCGACTTAATCGACTGGTCGATCACGCCATTTCCAGCCGAAAAATGACGTTGGTGCGCGGATCATTAATCGCATTGGCGTAGGCGGGCGGGAAGCTCACTAATCGGTCTGTCGCAGCCATGCCTTTCAAACACAATGCCCCCCGCCGCCATCACATCGGCAAGATGAAGTTCAGGGTGAGGAACTGGCAAGAGTATGAGGCGGGGCTCTGCCGACGCGGTAGCTTGACCCTGTGGCTGACGCCGGAAGCCCTTGTGTCGTGGCAAGCGCCAAGACGCAAGACAAAGGGTGGGCAGCCCCGCTATTCCGATCTGGCGATCGAAACCGCCTTGACGTTGGGCCTGGTATTCGGGCTGCGTCTGCGCCAGACAGAAGGATTGCTGGGATCGGTGTCTGCAATTGATGGGTCTGGATCTCTCCGTCCCCGATCATACCACCCTGAGCCGGCGAGCGCGGACATGGCGATCTGTCAACAGCCGGCATGATCGCCAGGTTGCGCCGGACGGCCCGGTACATGTTCTTGTCGAGAGCACTGGCCTTCAGGTTTACGGCGCAGGCCAATGGCTTGAAGAGAAGCAACGAATAGCACCTGCCCGCCTGGCCGCAGTTCGCCGAACAGGCCGACAAGGAAGGCTGGCCCGCCGGCCGCTTCCTTGCCGCGATCACCGAACACGAGCTGGCCGAACGCGATCGACGCCGCATCGAGCGCCATCTCGCCGAAGCTCATCTGTTGCCGAGAAAGACCCTCGATACGTTCGAGTTCGAGGCCGTGCCGATGATCTCCAAGGCGCAGGTGATGGCGATCACCGCCGGCGACAGCTGGCTCGAGAAGGGAGCGAACCTGCTGCTGTTCGGTCCGCCTGGGAGCCATCTCGCCTCCGCCATCAGGCACGCCCTCATCGAGAACTGATGGCGGGTCATGTTCACCCGCACCACCGACCTCGTCCAGAAGCTGCAGGTCGCACGCCGCGAACTCGGCCTTGAAGCCGCCATTAACCGGCTCGACCGCTTCCATCTGTTGGTCCTTGACGACCTCGCCTACGTCACCAAGGACCAGGCCGAGACCAGCGTGCTGTTCGAGCTCATCAGCGCCCGCTACGAGCGACGCTCCATGCTCATCACCGCCAACCAGCCCTTCGGAGAGTGGGGAAAGGTCTTCCCGGAACCCAACATTACAGGGTGCCGCCATTCTCGACGGGGTGGTATCTCATTTAACCGTCACGGATCCGCGCCACGGCCTTGCGGGTCAGCGTCTGGAGATGGTTTCGTCCCGTTCTGCGCGCGGTCCGGCTTTCGTCGTTGTTCGACTGCCTGACAGCCGTCGCTCAATTCGGCGTTCGGTGACCGACCTCGCAGCGCCGTCTCCGGAAGAACAAGGCGCGTCGAAGTCGTTGGGGCGGATCAACGCCCGGACGTTGCTCACATTGATGCACCATTTGAACAGCACATTCGCCTCTCGTATCGAGGAGGTGATTCGCGATGAACATCCAGTCGAATCTGCACCGCGTAGCGTCCCAGACCTTCACCGAACTTCCGAACCCGGGCATGACAACACTCCCGGGACCTTGGCTCAACTTGCCGGGGGAGACGCAGAAGCAGATTGCGCAGAGCCTCGCGCGACTTCTCTTGCGGATGCGATCGACGGGCGTGTCAATACCGGGCGAAATTTCCGCAGAAGTGCCGAAGTAAAATTCCCCAATTATGCCGCTCCGGACGACGTGGAGAATTGGGCATTTTTCGGGGGTCTGCCGCGTTCGCGTGATGGCGGGGCGAAAGACGGTGGCGTTATCAATGCTTTCGAACGGACGTGTTCGGGCATCAATTCGGCATGTTGGCGCAGTCTGTAACTTGATCCTTCGATCTGAACGACGACGGCATGATGCAAAAGTCTGTCGAGGAGGGCCGTTGCGACCACGGCGTCTCCAAAGACATCGCCCCATTCTACAAAGCCGCGATTTGATGTGAGGATCATCGCACCTTTCTCATAGCGGGCGTTGACGAGCTGGAAGAACAGATTGCCGCCGCCGGCGATGACCGGGAGATACCCGATCTCGTCAACGGGTGGCGTCGCCTTAACTTGGGTTGTGCACGGGATTCCCCCGATGTGGCCTCTTCACGCGGCTGTCGATGAAGCGATTTGCCTCCAGACCGCCATAGCGGCGGCTCGAATGTCGCGGTGATCGGCGGCTATCAGATGTTTCCGGTGAAGATTGAAGAGGTTGGCGATCGGGCCATGGATGGAAACGAAGCGCTGGCATTGTCGTGCCGACTTGAACCGGATCATACCTCGTTCTCGCCGTCGAACAGCCAGATGAGAATTCTCCGCTCGGTTATTCAGCCCCTTATGCGATCGATGCTCGACACCTGGCATGATTTCCCTTTTGGCCGCATCGTAGGATCTGAGCTTGTCGGTGATCATGACGCGCGGCGTGATGCCTTGCCCTTTCAGCAGCTTTCGCATCGGCTTCAAGGCCGCCTTCTTGTTCCGGCGGCTCTGGATCAAGGCATCGAGAACATAGCCATCGGCATCGACGGCCCGCCACAGCCAGAATTTCTTGCCCTTGATAGCAACGACCATTTCGTCGAGATGCCACTTGTCGGCAAAACTACCCCTGGACCGCCGCTGGATGGAGCGGGCATATCCGCGGCCGAACTTGGCAGCCCATTCCGCGACAGTCTGGAACGAGACTTCGATGCCGCGCTCGGCCAGAATATCGTAATTACTCACGCCCTTGTCAGGGGTGTTAACGGCTGCGAGAAAGCGCGGACAAATGGTGCCGAGGATTGTGGAGGAGAAAGCGGCCCGATGGGGCCGCTTTGTATTTTTTACCAGGAGGGATCGAGAGGATGGGGCTTTTGCCCTGTCTGCTCGTCGCTGGAAGGGTGCTGATCGTCAGGGGCTTGTTGGTGACGGACAAACTGCTGGATGTGGGGAGCGTAACGGCTCCAGATGCAGTCTCGCAGATCGTCGAGGAGTTCGAAGACGGCGGCTGCTTGCTCGGGTGTCCATTCGGCATTGACGATGAACTGGATTCCACGCCCGAGACCGGACGGCTGATGAGGATTTCCGGTCATGCTGCAGGCTCCTTTTCGTCAGCGGGGTGGCTGGTGCGTTGTTGACGCTGCGCCTTCGAGCGCTCGGAGGCTTCCTTGAAGCGGTAAGAATCGCCTTCGATGGGAATGACCTCACAATGGTGCAAAAGGCGATCGACCAGACTGACGACGCAGGCGGCATTGGGGAAGACCTCCGACCATTGCGCGAAGGGCTTGTTGGTGGTGACGATGGTCGAGCGTTTCTCGTATCGGCGGCTGATGAGATCGAACAGCAGATCGGCATGACGGTTGGAATAGGAGAGATATCCGACCTCGTCGATGACCAGGATATCGGGCGCCGCATAGTACTGCAGCTTTCGGCGGAGCATGGAATCGCTGTCGATGGCGGCGAGCTCGCCGAGCATTTCGCTGGCGGTGCGGAAGAGGACCGAATGGCCGGCGACCAGCGCCTGGTAGGCGACGTTAAGAGCGAGCGTGGACTTGCCGACGCCGTTAGGGCCAATAAGGACGATGTTGGCGGCCTCCTTGACGAAGGACAGCGTCATCAGTTCCTCGATGGCGGCGCGATCGATACGACGCGGCCATTTCCAGTCGTAATCGGCCAGTTGCCTGAAGTGGCCAAGCCTGGCGGCGCGCATGCGTCGCCGCAATGAGCGGTCGGAGCGCTCTTCTTCCTCCCATTGAAGCACGGCGGCCAGCCACGGCGCGTCGGCGATTTCGTCCCAGTGGGCGATCAGGCCATTGAGGCGCAGCGCCCTGGCGCGGTTGAACAGGATGCCGGGATTATTCATCGTCGTTGCCTGCGCAAGTGAGTTGATCGTAACGGTCGAGCTTGTGGGGCTGTACGACCGTATCCTTTTTGCGGACATGCTCCGGCAGCCTTGTTTCGACCGGCGGTGGAGCGCCACGCGCGATCCGGCGGCGTTCGAGCGCGACGTGAACCGATCTCGAATGAGAGGCCCCGGCCTGCAAGGCATCTTCGACGGCGGCCTGGAGTTCGGTGGCGCCGTAGAGGTCGAGCAGTTTGAGCATGGCATTGGTGATCGCGCCGATATTGGCGCCGCGCTCGGCGGCGTGGATCATCAGTTTCTGGCAGGCCGGCACGGCGCGCGTCAAACTGTTGAGGCCCCGATGCTGGCGCGCTTCGCGCTTGACGGCGACGAGCGCCTTGAGGTGCCGGGGGTCTTCGATCTGCTGGCCCCGGTCGTAGCTGCGGCGGTGGCTGGCGATCATCGTGGCGGCATCGAATATCCGGACCTGGGCGAGATCGGCGCGCACGGTGAGCGTGCGCCGGACATGAGTATGGGGAACCGAGTAATCGTTCAGGTCGAAGCGGACATAGGGTGTCTTTCCGACCTTCGCGGCGATCTGCTCCTCGATGGGGTACGGGTTGGTGGGCAATGGCAGAAGCATGGGCTGCTCCTGCGCAAACACCTGACGAACCGTCATCGTCCGGTCCTCGGGGCATGGCCGGTCGGCGGCCTGGTTGCGGCACCATTGTTCGGCCTGGGCATTCAGATCGTCGAGGTCCTTGAACTTGCGGGCGATGAAGAAGGCTTCCCGGATGTGGCGAATGGCGCGCTCGACGCGGCCCTTTTCGTTGCCCCGCGCCACGGCGACGGGACGGGGCTCGAAGCGATAATGGCCCGCGAAGGCCAGAAGTGTCGGATGGAACCGGATGGCATCGCCGTGACGCTCAAGCACAGCGCTCTTAAGGTTGTCATAGAGCAGCACCCTGGGCAAACCATTCCAGGCGTTGAACGCACCGGCGTGGCCGCGCAGGAAGTTTTCCATGCGGGCATCAAGAAAGAAGCGCAGATAGATGTCGCGCGAGTAGGACAACACCATGACGAAGGCCATCAGCGGGCGGCGAGCCTTGCCGATTTCGATGTGACCAAAATGCGCCCAGTCGACCTGGCCTTGCTCGCCCGGCAGGGTGCGCAGACGCAGGAACGCTTCCGCAGCCTTGCGCGGACGGTGGAGCGCGATCATATGCCGGAAGTGGGAGGACGAGCCCTTGTAGCCGCGCTCCTGCACCATCCCGTACAGGCGGCTGGCGGTCAGGTCTGGATATGTCTCAAGCGTCCGCTGGACGAACGGCAGATACTGGTCGACCTCGGCGGGACGTATCACCGGCCTGTGGCGGGGCAGACCGGCCTCCTTCAGAACCCGGAAGACCGTCGTATGGTGGCAATGCAATTGCGTTGCGATCGTTCCACAGCGCCACCTCTCAACGTGGTACAGGCGCAGGATCATCGCTTCCTTCTCGGCGGATATGGTCATCGGTTGGGTCTCCATAGTCGTGTTGACGGACATAGGCCCCTCGGCGACGCACGAAGCCGCCGCGAAAGAACGGCGGCAGCCGACAACTGCAGCGCCGGCAGCACGGAGCCGGAGGGATCGATGGCACCGCTTCAGCGGTGACGTCGTCCAGTGCGACGGTGCCGTCGATCAGGGGCGCGTTCAGTCGTGAACCATCCGGCAGACAAGGTGGAGACTGATGCGTCACGTTGTTTTTGCAGCGCTGGCGATATCGGCGGGAGCGGTCGGCGTGGGCAAAGCGGCCCCGGCGGGTGTTCTGGTAGCGCAGCCCCGCCGCACGCAGACTGTCACGGCGGGCTTCATGGGCGCAGTCAGAACCACAGAAGCGCTGACCCCGATCGCAATGCCGGCAAAGCAAGACCTGTGAGCGGCACCGTGCGCAGAGAAAGAAACGACCGGTTTGCATTGCGGCGGCGAACCTCTCGGAACGCCGTCGGGATTGCGGGGAAAAGCTCGACGGAATGCGCCAATGCCATTATGCTGGCGCATACCGTGAACCAGTCGGCATCAGTGCCCGGGGACCTGCAAGTCCCCTCACACGGGCCGTTGGGATAGGACATCGAGTTTACGTGGTAGTGGGTCGATGTCTGATTGCGGCGCTCCGCACATGTAGCATGCGCGGACGCAGCGCGGGATGCGCCTCAGTCGCCCTCCGGGCTCCTGTCGGCGCATCCCGCGCTCTCATCCCCAACCAAATCAGATCATCAGCGTCATTCAGCACCACTCCGAGCCGAATTCCGCATCAATTCCCTCTCGGCGCCATCTATACGCGGTTCTCAACCGCCATCGACAAGGGGCAAGAATCCCTGAATCTATGTGGATATGGATCGCACTGATTTGCAGCGTCTGACGAAGGAAGAGTTGATCGATCTGGTGCTGCGGATACAGCGGCCAGAGAAGACATCGCGCACGTCGTCCAGGCCACCTTCGAGCGATCGCAAGGCGCGTCGGGACAGGGCAAAGCCTGGCGGCGCCAAGGCGGGTCATAAAGGTCACAGCCGCGCCATGAGTGAGGATGCCGATCGCATCATCGATCATCATCCCGACCAATGCCTTTGCTGCCGCGCCAGCCTGTCGAGCGATCTTGCTGCCGAAACCGTCAGCGAGCACGACAAGATTGAGCTTCCTGCGATCAGGCCTTTGATTGAGCGCCATCGGCGCCTGGCAGTCCGTTGCCCGTCCTGCGGCACGCTGGTCGTCGCGGCTGTGCCAGATGCGGCGAAGGGGACGCCGTTCGGGCCACGCGTGCACGCCGTAGCGACCTATCTCAAGACTTTCCAGGCCCTGTCCTACGAGCGGCTGCAGGGCGCGTTCGCGGCCGAGTGCGACAAGGCCGTCGCGGCGTTGCGCCGGGCCAAGGTCATCGCCTCCGATGAGACCGGCGTGCGGATCGAAGGAAGCAACGCCTACCACTGGGTGTTTCGCTGCGCCGAAGCGGTTGTTCATCAAGCGGCGCCAACGCGCGGCGCTGTCGTGGTCCGGACCCTGATGGACGGCCATCGGCCCGACGTCTGGTGTTCCGATCGCTATGCCGCACAACAAGGTCACGCAAATGCGCATCAGACCTGCCTGGCGCATCTCGCCCGCGACGTCGCCTATGCGGACGAGGCAAGTGAGGACATGCTGCCCTCACGGCTCAAACGTTGGCTGCAAAGGGCCTTCGCCCTAGCCGACGGTATGGAAACCTTCGCCGCCTCGACCATCGCCGGCAAGCGTCGCGCCCTGGAGCGAAGTCTGGACGATATCTTCGCCACCACAACGTCGTGCGATCTGGCCCGCGACATCCAAAACAAGTTCAGGCGAGCTCGTGATCAACTTTTGACCTTTGCCCAATGGCCAGGAATGGTCGACGCGACGAACAACGCCTGCGAACGGGCGCTGAGACCCGCCGTCGTTCAACGGAAGATCACCAACGGCTATCGCGCCATGTGGGCCGCCCAGGGCGAAGCCGACATTCGAACCGTCGTCGACACGGCTCGTCTCGCGCCAGGCACGAACTCCTTCAAAATCATCCTTCAAACCGTCAGCGCCTGAAATCTGCGATGACTGAGCCCGCGACCTTGATCTTCCGAGCCTCTCTTCGGGCACGGCTTTGTCGGGACATCGAGGTGTCGAGTTCGAGCACGCTGGCGGATCTGGCCGAAGCCATCGTAGCGGCATTTGGCTTCGACTTGGACCACGCCTACGGCTTCTATTCAAAGCTGACGGGAAAGCTGTTCGACTCGCCCCTGCGGTTCGAACTCTTCGCCGACATAGAGGGGAGCGGCTCTCGCAGCGTGAAGGGCACGCGCGTCAGCACAGCCTTCCAGAAGGTGGGCTCGGCAATGACCTTCTTGTACGACTACGGTGACGAGTGGCGCTTCCGCGTTGAACTTATTGGAACAGGGCAGGCGCAGCCCGATGCCAATTACCCGAGGATCGTCAGCAAGATCGGCAAGGCTCCCCCGCAGTACCCGGACATCGACCACGAGTGACGACGCACCGTGCCGCATCGAAAGGGTGGGTAATTACAGAATATCTTCCACATGACGCAGGCTCAGTGGAAATCGGAAGTAGAGCCACACCGCATGCGCTATGATCTCGGCAGGAAAACGATGACGCTTGTATCGGAGCGTCATAATATCGGTGGGCGGGTGCGGGCTCATGCCCGTAAAGTCCGCCGAAAATGTTAAGGCGACGCTACCCTCCAAGCGCCAGGTCGTGCGGATCCTGACCAGCAAGATCGACGCCTTTGTCGCCGAAGCGAAGCAGGTTCTGACGGCCGGGCTCGCTTCGGCCGGTTGGGTCAGCGTCGACGACACCGGGGCCCGCCATGGCGCGGTCAATGGCGTGTGCACGCAAATCGGCAATGACCGGTTCGCCGTGTTCACGACCACCAAGTCGAAGAGCCGGCTGAACTTCCTGCGGCTCCTGCACGGCGGGTCGGCCCGGTGGATCCTGAACGCCGCCTCACGCGCCTACATGCTGGAGCGCGGGCTGCCGGTGATCACGACGGATCTTCTGCAAGCCGGGCGCGAGCCGTCCGGGTTCGAGGACGCGGCGTCATGGGACGCCCATCTGCTCGCCCATGGCCTGGAGCCCAAGGATGGCCCTCTGGACCCGTTCCGCATCGCCAGTGAAGGCGCGTTGTGGGGCGGTCTGACCGAGGCAAAGGCCCTCGACGGCACCGTCATCCTCAGTGATGGGGCGGGCCAGTTCGCAATCGGCGAGCACGCGCGGTGCTGGGTCCACATGGAGCGGCAGATCCATGCCCTCGATAGCTTCACCGACCCGCAGCGCCGCGCCAAGGCCCTGATCCAGAGCCGGTGTGCCGTTCAGAATTATCTGTCGCTGTCGGGAATTAAGCCGGGCTTCGGAGCTCGTCTCGGCGCTCGTGCAGAAGCTTGAGCGCGCCGCTGCCGCATGACATGCCGCGAAGCGTGGTCTCGATCCGGGGAAGACGAATGCTGCCGATGCCGCTGGTAGAGGCAGCGCAGTTCTGGAGAAGGTGGCAAAGCGCGCGAAGGGAGGTGTTCTCACCGTAGATGACAATCGCATCGTAGGCGTCGGCTCCCTCAATGTTGTGTTCGGCGCCTATCCTCATGCAGTCCTCCCGCGTCGGCTGCCCGATCTCGAAACGCATGCCGATACGGCTTTCGATTTGATCCATGGCGTGGGTATCACGCCTGGTGCCAGCTAATCGATGAGTGTTGCCAGCGAGCAGTAAAGCGAAACCGCAGCGCTCCTGAAGGTGCAGCAGCTCCCGCAAAACAGTGGGTGTGAAGTTCTGATATTCGTCCACCAGCAACGGACGCGGCGGGCCGTATCGGGCGCCCAAAAAGTTCATGCAATCCTTCGCAAGATCATATGTGTGCTTGCTGTCCTTTTGGACGCCGTAGGCGTCGTGCAGCATCAGGAACATCGGCCTGATAGCCTTGGTATGCTGCGCAACCTCACAGTAGGCAGCTCCGCTTTGGGCGGCTATCCAGTTAAGCGCCACAGTCTTTCCGAGTCCGGCTTTGCCGACCGCAAGCACCGGATATCGCATCTTGACCGCCGTATCGAAGGCAGCCCGCACGGTGAGCGCGGCGCGGGTTTCGACAAACGTCATCCGACGATCCTCTTCGCCAAGTCCATCTGAGCGGCTACCCGATTGATCTCTTCCCAGGTCTCGGGCCGGATCGCGCTGATCGTCTTTTGCAGCACCGACTTCTGTGGGCTCCATGACCATGGCAGGCGGGCAAAGGCGCGAAACGAGGCGGAGTCCTCAAGATGGAACGCCAACTCCTGATAACTCAGCTGCCGGCATTGCTTGAGCAACGCGCAACGCAGCACCGCTTCGGCGGGCAGGCCCTGCCGTCCGGTGGCCTTGACGCCGAGGCGAACCAAGTCTCGGGCCACCAAGCCAAGCAGATCGCAATGCTCATCCAGCCATTGCGACATCGCCTTCAGCTCGTGGCCGATCTCGTGTGTGGCGAAAACATCGAATATGCTCGCTTGGACGGTGCGTTCTTGGCGCATTGTCGGCTCCGGCGGTGGCAGGACTTTGGAATCAGTGGCATGATCCAAGATACCTGAAACCGCCGGGCCTTGCTCGCGCAAAGCTACGATTCACTCAATAGAATCAATCGCTTGCTGTTTATGGACGGAAACTAGGCTAGCTGCAAGTGCCCGTGCAAAGCAGACGAACTGATTCTGACTGCCCGAAAGGGCTGCCGACCTCCCTAGAAGTTCGACTAGGCGGCGGCTCCGTTTCAGTGCCGCGGCGTAGGTCGCCCCGGGGCCGCTCCCAGCTTCATTTTAAATTATGGCTCGGACGCGAATCCTGTGCAAACTGTTCGATCGCGTGCTGATTGTGAACCCTTTGTACCCGTCGGCAGCCACTTCCTGGCAGACCCTTTGATACGCGGGCACACCACCGACATATGGCATGAACACGGCCGGTTTCCCTGGAATGTTGACGCCGAGGTACCAAGATTTCGCTTGAGTGTACAACGTGCCTTCGGCCGCCTGCCTAACTTGCTCCATCCAGGTCTCTTCGCCTGAAGCGGTCGCCTCGATATAGTCGGCGTCGACGTCGACGAGGTGCGCGATGCACTCAGCTATCCATTCTACATTGTCTTCAATGGCAACTATTACGTTGGTCAGAACGGATGGGCTTCCTGGCCCTGTGACGATAAATAAGTTCGGAAACCCGGCACTCATTAAGCCGAGAAATGTGTTCGGCCCATCCCGCCACTTTTCCTTGAGGGTCAGGCCCTGCCGCCCGACAATGTCGATTTTGTTGAGGGCGCCGGTCATCGCATCAAAACCAGTCGCTAACACCAGAGTGTCCAGCTCGTAGAACTCAGAGCCTACGGTTATTCCGTTGGAAGATATCTCGCGGATCGAGTTGGCCCGAAGGTCAACGAGGGTGACGTTTTCGCGATTGAAGGTCTCGAAGTATTTCGTGTCAGCGCATATGCGCTTCGCACCGATAGGGTGGTCGACCGGGGTCAACAGCTCAGCTACTTGCGGATCTTCGACGACTCGGCGGATCTTTTCGCGGACGAATTGAGCAGCGGTTTCGTTTGATTGCCCATTTCTCAACAAATCGGAATATGCCGCGGTAAAAGCAGTTCCTCCCGCAGCCCATCGTCTTTCGTATTCTTGGAGCCGCTGTTCTGGAGCGACAGCCAATGCAGATTTGTCTCCCAAGTCACACAAAATCCCCGCAGGCATCGTCCGCGCTTGCGCACGCCGTTCGGCATAATTGCTTTTCCACCAGTTCTCGTATTCGGCATCCATAGGCCGATTTCGTGCTGGGATGCTAAAATTTGGTGTGCGCTGAAACACGTACAAGTGCTTCGCCTGTGCCGCCAGCTCCGGTATCACCTGGATGCCGGAAGAGCCCGTGCCGATGGCTCCAACATTCTGCCCGGATAAGTTGACAGCCTCATGCGGCCAGTTGCCCGTGTGATAAACCCGCCCCTTGAAGGTATCCAGGCCGCGGATGTCGGGGGTCTGGGCAGCCGACAGACATCCGGTTGCCATTATGCACCACTTGGCCCGATACCGCGTTCCTCGATCGGTCGAGACCAGCCAACGGCAGTCTTCGTCCTGGAAGGACGCCCTTACGACACGTGTGTTGAATTCTATGTCGCGTAGAAGATCGAACTTCTTCGCCACGTAGTTCGCATAGGCCAGGATCTCGGGCTGCGACGCATACCGCTCCGTCCAGTGCCACTCTTGCTGAAGCTCCTCCGAGAACGAGTAAGAGTACTGCATGCTTTCAACGTCGCAGCGCGCTCCCGGGTAACGGTTCCAGAACCAGGTGCCGCCAACCCCGTAGGCCGCATCAAGCACGACAGCCGATAGGCCGAGACCGCGAGCCAGATGCAGCATGTACATCCCCGCAAACCCGGCACCAACAATGACAACGTCACACGCCACCGCCTCGCCGCCGGCTTGATCGTCCAAAGCTTCAGTATGCTGCACGAGCTGCTTCCTTCGTCGCTGAGTAGGTTTGTCTTTAGGCTGCCAAAAAATCCCCCCATAAGCACGCGCTAAAAACTCAACCGCCCGGTACGTTTTTTTCCGGACCGGTTTTCAAAACGGGGTGCTAAGACGATGGCCAGGGAAGAGACTTTTCAGACCCAACGAGTGGCTCGGCAGAAATCCGACATGACACGTGTGTTCGATCCACGATCGCGCTGTAGGACCCTTCCGTCGGCAAAGCCGCATCAAGAGATTATCAGGTCGACGAGTCGAAGTCATATATCGTGGCATTCAACGTCGGGAGACCGACGAAACAACCAAATAAAAATAGAAGGAGGAGTAATGGTCATGAAGTCACTGTTTCGCTCTATTCTGCTTGGCTCGGTTCTTTGCGCATGCCCCGCGCTCGCCGGTGAAAAAGTAATACCGGCATGGGATGGCATCACGGAAAATCTCATGCAGACTTACATCGTCGATGAGGGTCTACGGCAGCTTGGATATGATGTCGCCGACCCTATTCAACTCCAGATACAGCTTGCGTATGTCGCAGTTGCAAAAGGCGACGCCACGTTCTTTGCTGCCTATGCAGAGCCGATACACGACCAGTACGTGAAAGAGAACGGCGGTGACGCTGTCTTGACGCGACTAGGGCATATTTCAGCAGATAACATCCAGGGCTATTTGATTGATAAGAAGACGGCTGATTCCACCGGTATCAAGTATATTGAGGACTTGAAGGACCCGGAGAAGGCCAAACTATTTGACATCGACGGCAACGGCAAAGCCGATCTTTATGGATGTGAGCCAGGGTGGGGTTGCGAGGTGATCATTGAGCACCATCTTGATGCCTACGGCTTGCGCGATACCGTCGAAGAAAAGCAGGGCGGGTATTTCGCAATTATACCTGACGCGATAGAACGTATTAAGGAAGGAAAACCCACGCTTTACTACACATGGACCCCGCTTTGGGTATCCAGCATCCTGCAGCCGGGAAAGGACGTTGTTTTTCTGAATGTGAAGAAGACGGCCCTGCCGGCGGGTCAGACGGCTACCCCGATCCCAGGCATAGGCAATCTTGGTTTCCCCATGATCCAGCAGCGGGTCGTCGCGGCGACGTCGTTTGTCAAGGATAACCCCTCGGCCAAAAAATTCTTTGAGCTAGTTGCAATCCCGATCGACGATCTCAATGCAGAAGATCTTCGGATTTACAAGGGCGAGAACTCGAACGATCAGATCAAACAGGCCGCTTTGAACTGGGTCGCGGCAAACAAGACGAAGTGGGACGGGTGGATCGCCGAGGCGAAGGCTGCGCACTAGCGGATTTGGTGACGGATAGCTTGAAGCAGGAGAAATGCAGTTGGTTGATGACAGCCTCGTGGATCAAGTCGTCATTCTGACGGGCGCTGCCGGCGGTATCGGCAGCGCCATCGCTCGGACTTTTCATCGGTTAGGCGCGCGCTTATTGCTAGCTGACTATGATGAGCAAAGCGTATTGGACCTAGCCTCCTCGCTCGACCCGGCCGGCGAACGGGCGGTAGGGATCGCCTACAATGCAAGCAATCCATCCGATGCCGACGCTGTAGTATCGACCTGCGTTGCCCGCTTCGGCCATATCGACCATGTGGTTCCAGCAGCGGCAATCTTCGAAGATCAGCCATTCTCGACCATGACGGACGAACAGTGGCGGCGAACGATGTCGATAAATTTGGATGGAGTGTTCTACATCTGCAGACGCTCCATCCCTCATATCAGGCCTGGCGGGACGATCGTCACCATCGCATCTTCCGCCGCACATGAGGGCTGTTCGCCCGAGCACGTTCACTATGGAGCGTCCAAAGGCGGTATCTTAGCATTCACCAAATCACTGGCGAGGGAGCTTTCACCGACCATTCGGGTCAACGCGGTGTCTCCCGGAACCATTGACACTCCAATGGTAGCGGAGCTCCTGCGACAGAAAGGCGACAAGTTCCTGTCCATTACGCCCGCAGGTCGCTTTGGTACTGGTGAGGAAGTAGGCGACGCAGTGGCCTTCCTTTGTAGCAAGGCCTCTAGCTACATTATGGGTCAAACCATTCATGTGAATGGCGGATCATACATGGGTGGCTAAAAGCTCCCATCCCAATGTCCCTGCTTGCATTTAGGCGGACCCTGCATTGCAGGCCCGAAGGGCAACGAGCGGATAGCGGCTGTCGTCGACTCTCGACGACAGCCGCTGCGCTTTACCAGCAGGTGTAGCCCCCATCCACCAAGAGAACAGTCCCCGTGATGTAGCTCGCCGCGTCGCTCGCTAGGAATTGCACTGCGGATGCAATCTCATCAGGTCGCCCCATGCGACGCATCGGCGTCTGTTCACACCAAGCAGTCACCACGGCTTCGGGATATCTGTCGGTCATTTCAGATCGAACGAATCCGGGAGCAACTGCGTTTACGCGAACGCCGGTTCTTGCCCATTCGCACGCAAGTGTCTTTGTCACCATGTTCACCCCGGCCTTGCTTGCGTTGTAGGAGGTAACGACGGACTCCTGCCGGGTCACGATCTCTGCGCACATCGAACTGACATTCACAATCGCGCCAGAACCCCGCTTCGCCATAAGCGAGCCGAATGTGCGGCTGCAATAGAAAACGCCGTCCAAGTTCACAGAAAGAACCGCGCGCCAATCCTCATCAGTTGTATCCTTCGTCGGGGCCGCACGAGACACGCCGGCATTGTTGACGAGGATGTCGGGGCAAAGTGCGATCCTATTGGCGAGATCACGCACCGCCGCCGAATTCGTGACGTCGAGCGGATGGACCTTCGGCCTGACTGCGAACCGATCTGCAGCTTCGGCGGCACGGTTGCCGTCCGCGTCGGTCAGGATTATCTCGGCACCGGCTCCCTGCAAGGTTAGGGCGATTTGTAAACCGATGCCGCGCCCTGCGCCGGTTATCAGCGCGGTCTTTCCGGCCAGATCGAACTTGCTATGGGCAGACGAGCCCTCCGCAGATGGCATTGCTATCTCCTTTGCTGTTATTCAGGTCCGATCTGCATCGGCCAACGAAGAACCATGGACTTATGGTTAGCGGCCCGGTCCAAGATGGGATTTCTTAAGGCCCCTCGGGGGCGCGCCTCGGGCTGGACTGTCCGGTCAGCCTCTTATCCCGCGCAGAAGCTCAAGCCGCGAAATCACACCTACAGGCTTGTTGTCCTCGATCACAGTTATGTCGCCATTATGATGGGTCGCCAGATCGATTATGGCGCCTAGTTTGTCTGTAGCTGCAACCGTGGCGCCGTTGTAAGAGGTCCCAGCAGGAGCATCAGGCAATGGTTTCATGATCTTTCGGGCTGTTACAAGTTCAAGTCGCGAAATGCCCTTGACGAAGTCTGCCACATACTCGTCCGCCGGCTCTGTGACAATTTCCTCCGGTGTTCCGACCTGGACGAACCTGCCGTCCTTCATGATTGCAATATGAGTGCCAAGCCGGATCGCCTCGTCCAAGTCGTGGGTGATGAAAATGGTCGTCTTTTTGACAAGCTTCGAGAGTTCAAGGAACTGTTGCTGAAGTTGCCGACGGATCAATGGATCGAGAGCCGAAAAAGGTTCGTCCATCAACAATATTTCGGGATCGGCCGCCATGGCTCGAGCCAACCCGACGCGCTGTTTCATGCCGCCAGACAATTCATCGGGGAAGCGAAAGGCCCATTCCTCCAAGCCCACGAGCTCAAGCTTCTCTCGTGCAGTCTGGAGGCGCTGGGCGCGGCCGATACCTCGTAGTTCTAGGCTCAGCGCGACGTTGTCCTGAACGCTGCGATGAGGCAACAACGCCATGTTCTGAAAGACCATGCCGACGCTTGTTGCCCGCAGCGCGCGGAGCGCAGAATTGCTCAATGCACTTACATTGCGGCCCGCCACGATAATCTCGCCGTCCGTGGGCTCCACCAACCGGTTAATGTGCCTGATTAGAGTGGATTTGCCTGATCCAGACAGCCCCATTATGCAGAAAATTTCACCCTGGCCGACTGAGAAGGATACGTCGGCAACTGCAGTGACCGCGCCGTACTGCTTTAGTATTTCAGACTTAGAAAGCCCTTCCTTCCGGATAGCCTGAAGAGCATCTTTCGCCCTGTTTCCGAAAATCTTCCAGACGCCTGAACAGTGAACGACGGGGTTGTTCATTGGATACCTCTATTTACTCAGATCCAGCTACCTGCGGCTGGTTGCGAGTGGATCGAAAGAATCGCATTGCGTACCCAATCGCTGCAGCTGGGCCGTGCGCCCAGACCTCTCCTGGACGCCCACGAGGCCGAGCGAGAGCTTGCGTTATCCGATCGAGAATAATCGCCAGCGCTACAATGCCGAGACCGCCTATGCTGGCGAGCCCAACATCAAGTCGGCCAATGCCGCGAAGCACCATCTGGCCGAGGCCGCCCACTGCAATCATTGAGGCGATGACCACCATAGAAAGGGACATCATCAGGGTTTGGTTGACGCCCGCCATGATTGTCGGCAGCGCCAGAGGCAGTTGAGCTTTCCACAGCAGCTGACGATCGGTCGCGCCAAAAGCGCGCATAGCTTCGGTCACTTCTTCAGGTACCTGGCGGATGCCCAAATAGGTCAACCGGATAACCGGCGCGACTGCGAAGATCACGGTGACAATTACACCGGGCACATTGCCGATGCCGAAAAGCATGACAACGGGAACCAGATAGACGAAAGCTGGGATCGTTTGCATGCCATCCAGGATCGGCCTCATGACCGTGTACAACAGCTGAGATCTGGTCGAAAGCACACCAAGGGGGATGCCAATTGCCAACGAGAAAAACAGTGCGGTAAGCACGATTGCCAGTGTTGTCATGGTGTCGGGCCAGACCCCGATAAATCCAATGAAAACGAGAATAGCCGTAAGTGAGGCGGCAAGCCGCCAGCTGGAAAGTTGCCAAGCCAGCAGCATGATGGCCAAGATGACCAACGTCGGTGGTGCCGAGGTCATAAAGTGGGTGAGCGACTGCAAGACCGCGTCAAAGGGCGCCTTAACAGTTTGGAAGAAAGGTCGATAATTTTCGACCATCCACCGTAATCCGTCGCTTATCCATGCAGCCAACGGCAATTTAGCGCAATCAAACGGATTCAAAACGCCACATCCGTTCATTGTTATTTCCTCCGGATTTTGACCTGAGTCAGCCACAAGGGATAGCATGGATTTCCCCCCGGGAGGGGGCGCAAAAAAGTCGTCTGAGGGGTGATTTTATTTCAGCCCCTTTAGCGTGTTTTGGACCGACGAGCCTCCTGAATCCTTTCTCCCGCTTAACAGCGCTTCAGATTCGCCGACATGGCCCGTTCGTTGGGGCCTTATTGTTCATCGATCGAAGCGACAGGCTGGCCTGCGAGAAAGTTGAGTCGATCGTCTGAGGAATCGATACTCGGCCATCGGCCGAGCCTTTCTTTACTCAACCGGCAGCGGCAGCTTCTTAGTGCGGCCGCCGTCGACGATGTAGACCTGCCCGGTGACGAATGCGCTTTCTTCAGAAGCAAGCCACACAGCGAGATTGCCGACATCCCTCGGCTCGCCAAGACGCCCCACCGGATGCATGATCAGCAGTTCTTTGCGGACGCGGGCGCTGTCGGCCATGCTGTCGATGTAGGCCTCACTGAGATCGGAATTGATCCAACCCGGTGCGATGGCATTACAGCGGATGCCCTCGTGTCCGTGGTCCACGGCGACCCCTGCGGTGAAGCCGTGAATGCCCGCCTTGGAAGCCGAGTAGGCCGGATGACCCGGGTTCGACGCCAGTCCTTCGATGGAGCCAATATTGACGATGCTTCCCTTGCCGCGTTTGCGAAGGTGCGGCATTGCCGCCTTCGTCAACAGGAAAGGGGCTTTCAGATTGATATCCATCATCTGATCCCAATCCTCCTCGGTCATTTCGTCGACTGTCTTTTCGAACATGATCCCGGCGTTGTTGACCAGGATGTCCAAGCCGCCGAACCGCTCGACGACCGTCTGCACAGCCGCGGTAATATCATGAGCGTTGGAAAGATCCGCCTGTACATAAACGACGCGCTCGCTGAGTATGGCATCGGGGGGCGGGTTCCTCTGTACAATAGCGACCTTTGCCCCCGCCTCCACAAAGCACCCGGCGATGCCGGCTCCGATCCCGCGACCGCCGCCAGTGATAATGGCCACTTTTCCTGAAAGTCTTTTGGTCATTGAATCCTCTTGCAACGGCTTCGCGTCTCTAGAGAGCTCTCCCGCTCCGTGGCATCCACGATCTCGGAAACCCTTGCCGGGCGAACCCCAACCCGTCCTAGGCTACTCAGCGACTGGATGGGCGCCCGCCTCTACGATGTGAACGATATTGTTTAAAACCGCGGAAGTTCCCGCTTTCCGACCTTGGTCATGCTCCGCGCCTAGCTGATGCGCGTTCGCGGTAGTTGCCGTCAAAGCCAGCTCACTTAGAATCAGCAGAACCGTTCCCTGCAACTCTGCTTTGGCATTCCACTGGATCTCGTTCTCCCTGTCGAGGTTCGAAGCTACTAGCCGGTGCCTAAGCCGTCGCGTCCTGTTCTATGGTATCGGTCGCCCGCTCACTGTTCATTGGAGCTCAAGAAGAGAACTATGGGAACTGCAAAATCCTCATCTGTCAGGTGATTTTGGCGACGTGCTCAGGGGCAGGACTGACGGCGCGTAAGATCATCCGCGATCCCCGCCTCGCTCACCGATCGCTATCGCGAAGGATGCGTTCGGCACTGTCGCCTATATCGACGGCGCGGAGACGGGTAATTTCTTCTGTGGTTGCCGCCTGTGATGCAAGAAGTTTCTGATCCTATGGGTGGTGATCGAGCGCGGTCTTCTGTAAGGCCTTTGAATGCGGCGCTTTCAGAAGCCGCTGGCCGGTATGGTGATCTGCGGATCGGGTCCATATCTCTGGGACGAGCTCGCAGGCTCGGACAAATTATCTGGTTTTCCCGATCCAGATCTGTTCGATCATTTTGCCCATTCGGGACGTCGCCTTCTTGTCTCCCCGTTGCCGGCGTCAGCCTTGCGCAGCCTGTTGATCAAGCTACTGTGGCTGCTGCCGGAACCCGGTAATCCTCCTGCTTTGTCAGCATGGCCCAAATTGTCCGGGCCATCTTGTTAGCAAGCGCGATCGCAACCAGCATCCGTGGTTTGCGCGCCATCATCTGCGCCAGCCAGGAACCTTCCGGGATCGATTTACGACCCAGCCAGTTCAGACGGGACATTGCGCCGATAATCAACAATCTACGCAGATCAGCTTGCCCTGCCTTGGAAATGCGCCCGAGCCGCTCTTTGCCCCCGGAGGAGAATTGACGCGGAACCAGGCCGAGCCAGGCAGCGAAGTCGCGCCCACACTTGAAGCTCGTCATTGGCGGGGCAAAGGCTTCGAATGCCAAGGCGGTCAAGGGACCAACGCCGGGCATGGTCTGCAGTCGCCGCGCTGTGTCAGCCTCAGCCGCTAGCGCCTTGATCTTGTCAGTCTTGGCATTGATGCGGACCGTTTTCTCGGCAATCTGCTCCAGCAAGTCGCGGCATTCTTCTCGCAACAGGGCAGGGAAGTCGCTGTTTGGTGCATCCAGGGGTGGCGTCGCCTTAACTTGGGTTGGGCACGGGATGCCCCCCGATGTGGCCTCTTCACGCGGCTGTCGACAAAGCGATTTGCCTCCAGACCGCCATAGTGGCGGCTCGAATGTCGCGGTGATCGGCGGCTATCAGATGTTTCCGGTGAAGATTGAAGAGGTTGGCGATCGGGCCATGGATGGAAACGAAGCGCTGGCATTGTCGTGCCGACTTGAACCGGATCATACCTCGTTCTCGCCGTCGAACAGCCAGATGAGAATTCTCCGCTCGGTTATTCAGCCCCTTATGCGATCGATGCTCGACACCTGGCATGATTTCCCTTTTGGCCGCATCGTAGGATCTGAGCTTGTCGGTGATCATGACGCGCGGCGTGATGCCTTGCCCTTTCAGCAGCTTTCGCATCAGCTTCAAGGCCGCCTTCTTGTTCCGGCGGCTCTGGATCAAGGCATCGAGAACATAGCCATCGGCATCGACGGCCCGCCACAGCCAGAATTTCTTGCCCTTGATAGCAACGACCATTTCGTCGAGATGCCACTTGTCGGCAAAACTACCCCTGGACCGCCGCTGGACGGAGCGGGCATATCCGCGGCCGAACTTGGCAGCCCATTCCGCGACAGTCTGGAACGAGACTTCGATGCCGCGCTCGGCCAGAATATCTTCCACATGACGCAGGCTCAGTGGAAATCGGAAGTAGAGCCACACCGCATGCGCTATGATCTCGGCAGGAAAACGATGACGCTTGTATCGGAGCGTCATAATATCGGTGGGCGGGTGCGGGCTCATGCCCGTAAAGTCCGCCGAAAATGTTAAGGCGACGCTACCATTGGCACTGACGGGATCCGCTTGGCGGAGGCTGCAGACCAGTTCCCCGTCAAACCGCAGGTCCATCAGCTGGATGTCACGGATTCGAAGGCGGTGCACGATGTCGCCGGTAGAATCGACCTTTGCCCAGACATCCTCGTGAACAATGCCGGCGTGTCTCGTGCCGCGCCGACCAATCAGACCACCGATGAGGATTGGCGGGCGGTGCTCTCAGTCAATTTGGACGGCGTCTTCTATTGTAGTCGCACGTTCGGATCCCTGATGGCGGAGCGCGGTTCTGGGGCGATCGTAAACATTAGTTCCATGTGCGGTGAGATCGTTACCCGACAACAATCCGTCGTGACGGCCTATAACGCAAGCAAGGCCGGAGTGAACATGGTAACCAAGACACTTGCGTGCGAGTGGGCAAGATCCGGGGTGCGCGTGAACGCAGTTGCCCCCGGGTTGGTAGCGTCGCCTTAACATTTTCGGCGGACTTTACGGGCATGAGCCCGCACCCGCCCACCGATATTATGACGCTCCGATACAAGCGTCATCGTTTTCCTGCCGAGATCATAGCGCATGCGGTGTGGCTCTACTTCCGATTTCCACTGAGCCTGCGTCATGTGGAAGATATTCTGGCCGAGCGCGGCATCGAAGTCTCGTTCCAGACTGTCGCGGAATGGGCTGCCAAGTTCGGCCGCGGATATGCCCGCTCCGTCCAGCGGCGGTCCAGGGGTAGTTTTGCCGACAAGTGGCATCTCGACGAAATGGTCGTTGCTATCAAGGGCAAGAAATTCTGGCTGTGGCGGGCCGTCGATGCCGATGGCTATGTTCTCGATGCCTTGATCCAGAGCCGCCGGAACAAGAAGGCGGCCTTGAAGCTGATGCGAAAGCTGCTGAAAGGGCAAGGCATCACGCCGCGCGTCATGATCACCGACAAGCTCAGATCCTACGATGCGGCCAAAAGGGAAATCATGCCAGGTGTCGAGCATCGATCGCATAAGGGGCTGAATAACCGAGCGGAGAATTCTCATCTGGCTGTTCGACGGCGAGAACGAGGTATGATCCGGTTCAAGTCGGCACGACAATGCCAGCGCTTCGTTTCCATCCATGGCCCGATCGCCAACCTCTTCAATCTTCACCGGAAACATCTGATAGCCGCCGATCACCGCGACATTCGAGCCGCCACTATGGCGGTCTGGAGGCAAATCGCTTTGTCGACAGCCGCGTGAAGAGGCCACATCGGGGGGCATCCCGTGCCCAACCCAAGTTAAGGCGACGCCACCGTGCCAATGAGGATTATATCGGCGCCAGCTTCTTGCAAGGTCAGGGCGATCTGCAAACCGATTCCGCGCCCTCCGCCCGTTATCAACGCAGTTTTCCCGGTTAAATCGAACTTGCTACTGAATGATGTGCGTCCCCCAAGTCTCATAGCTGTTCTCCCTCTCGACGGTCTCACTTTGCGGTGCAACGTTTTGTCGTCAAATACCGCTCGCATGCGCTTCCACTTCTGTAGTGGCCGTGGCTGTCTCGGCTTCGAGCACACCCGACCGCATCTCCGACGCTTTTCAGCCAGCGAAGCAGCTTTCCTCATCCTCTGGAAGGTAAGTTGATATCGATTGTCATCCTGGCTTTCTGTCGGAGTCTTTTGGGGATGTCAGAGCAGCCGCCGTACGGCGGCGATGATGTGATCTTTCGTCGGGAAGAAATCCTTCTCGAGGGCCGGACTGAATGGGACGTGAATGTCCGGAGCGCTCAGGCGCAGAATTGGCCGCTCTAATAGATCGAACGCCTCTTCGGCCATCACCGCGGCGATTTCACTTCCGACGTTGCAGACCCGGTGCGCGTTCTCGACGATCACAAGCCGTCGGGTCTTCGCGATTGAGATCTTGATGGCCTTATGATCGAGCGGCTTCAACGTACGTGGATCGATCACTTCGACCAAAATGCCCTCCTTGGCGAGCGCGTCGACAGCTTCCATCGTCGGCCCAATTGCGCCGGCAATAGCGAGAAGGGTTACGTCTGTTCCCTCACGCTTCACTTCCGCTTTGCCAATCGGGATTACATGGTCCGGATCTGTGGGTACATTACCCTTGACCGGCCACAGGCGAACGTCTTCGAAGACCAGTACAGGATCGCCGTCGCGAATGGCCGATTTCATAAGTCCTTTGATGCCGGCGGCGCTTGTCGGGCTGATGATTTTGAGGCCCGGCACATTCATGAAAAATGGATAAGGCCGGTCGGCATGTTGCGCGGCCTCGGACCCCACTGAGAACATACAGCAACGAAACACGATCGGAATGTCGATCTGGCCTCCAGTCATATACCGCAATTTTGAGGCCTGGTTGATGATCTGGTCCGAGGCGAGATAGACCAAACTGGCAGCTGCGAGGTCTACGATGGGTCTCAATCCGTTGATGGCAGCCCCGATTCCGAGGCCGGTAAAACTGCCTTCTGAAATCGGCATGTTCCAAATCCGGTTTTTACCGAACCGCTCAATGAGTTTGGCGCCGCCATGGGCCGCGTTGTCCTCTCCCATTATGACGATGCGCTCATCACGATCCATTTCCTCTATCTGTGCCTGCACGAGTGCTTCAAGATAGGTCATCGGGACATGGGTGCCAGGCGTCGCGGCAAGTTTCTGAGTATCAGTTTGCATGTCGATTAACTCCTCTCCAGGCCAGCCACGAAGCCATGATGATGGCCTGTAGGGGGCGAACTGAACATGTAATCGGCTAGGGTAGCGGGCCGAGGCAGGGGGCTGGCCAAAGCAAATTTTACAGCCTGCTTCACGGCTTCGACGGTTTCGTCCTCGATTGCTCTCAGAGACTTTTCATTTATGCCCTCATGGAGGAGCGCAGTGCGATACAGTAGGATCGGATCCCGGTCGCGTCTATGAGACTCGACTTCTTCAACCGATCGATAGGGCTGCCCCGGAACCACCAAGCCGAAATTGTGCTCATCGAACCGATAGGTGTTGGCCACTATCAGCGTAGGCCCCTCGCCCGCGCGTGCCTGCGTGACGGCCTGTGCCGCAGCTTCATAGACGGCACTCACGTCTTGCCCGTCAACCGTTACCCCTGGCATTCCGTAGCCCGACGCCCGCAGCGCGATGTCCGGCTGCCCGTGACTTTGGGCTACCGACGTGGTCATTGCATAGCCGTTGTTCTCGCAATGATAGATGACCGGAAGCTTCCACAGCGACGCCATGTTGAGACTCTCATGGAAGGTGCCTTGGTTCACCGCTCCATCGCCGAAGAAGCAAAGGGTGACTTGATCGACGCCCCGCACCCTGGCGCTGAACGCCGACCCTGTAGCAAGAGGAATGCCCCCTCCGACGATAGCCGATTCGCTGATGATCCCGGCCGAATTGTCTGCAAAGTGCATCGAACCGCCGCGCCCCTTGCAAATGCCGCGCTCCTTTCCCATCAGCTCGGCCATGAGCGCGTCCAGATGCGCACCCTTCCCGATTGGATGGCCGTGCGAACGATGCGTTCCGGTCATGGCGTCATTGTCCCGGAGGGCGAGACATGCCCCTACGATAGCGGCTTCCTGACCCACGCTCGAGTGGAACCAACCAGGAACTTTGCTATCTTCAAACTGGCGCATACCTTCTTCTTCGAATCGACGGATGCGAAGCATCCTCCGATATGCCTCTAATCTCTGACCACCGTTTAACTGCATGATTCGTTACTCCAATGTCCAAGTAAAGATCCGGCATGGGATGGAAGAGCCCACGTCTTGTAAATTCTAATGGGTTTGTTCATCACCCTTTTTGGCTCTCTTAAAATCATGAGTAAAAAAGCTTGGCCACGAACTATCAGTCCGAGTAATAAATTAAGGCTTTGCGCCTTCCACCTCGTGGGATTTTCGTTGCAAGGGAGGTCTTGGCTCCTCGTCTTCGTCCTCCACAACCTGTGATTTGGGTGATGTGGGTGCCTTCGGAAGCCTAGTCTCGCAGAATTGGTTCTGCGCATTGTAAAAGGTGCTGGTGAGACTCTGACCTTGCCTTGGCGAATCTGTGATGGTTTTTTTGGCATGCGCACTCGGATGAAGATCGGTCAACGGCAAATCGGCGAACGCCTCGTCGGTGACTCACACCAATCATACCCAATACAGCTATCGAGCGCAGACCTGTGCAGTGGACCACGTCCCGATAAATAGGGACGGTTTTCTTAAGCGCTTGTACGAAGGTTCTCGGTGTCAACAACGGCCGTGGTCCTATTTTTTAGCCACACTTTCTGTGGGGCCTAGAGAGGCTGGAGCAAGAGCCACGCCATTTGAACTTAGCTATGGAATCACATTGGTTTTGAGCGAAGAGCCCTCGATGGAACAAATCCGCAAACCTTCTTTCGTTCGAAACAGGACATGAATGTCGAAGCTCAAACGAAGAGAATGGGACCAAGGGCACGGCCACGGCTCGCGGCTTGACCTGCTCTGACGCCGCTCGCGCTCGACAGGCTTTTGGCCTCGAATGCCCAGAACGCCACGCTGAACCGGCTGGTGTCGCGCGGGCTGGTGCATATTTCCGGCTTCACGCCGTCGGACGCCGCCCATGTGCTGGGCAAGCAGGCCAATTGGGATGCCACCGCCGCCCGCCTCGGTGCCGAACTGTTTGCCCGCAAGCGCGATGGCCGCGGCCAGAACATCGCTGCCTCTCCCGAGGTGATTTGTAAGCGCGTAGGCATCCCCACGTAGCGTGCAGGCGGTTGATCGCTCATTTTCAGCATGAATCATGCGGAGAATCCTGTGAGCGACAGTATGAGCCATCATCGAACATTCGAGATTTTGACGGCGGAGCCTGTGCCGTCCCGACGCAAGCCGCGCCATCGGTCGGAAGACGAGAAGGCACGGCTTGTCGCCGAAGCGTTCTCGCCAGGGGGCAATGTGTCGGCGGTTGCGCGTTCCGAGGGGCTGGATCCCTCGCAGCTCTATGGGTGGCGCCGCAAGGCGCTTTCGTCGGGCATGGTTGCGCCACTGACGGAGGCAGCGAGCAAGCCGGCGAAGTTCACGCGCTTTGAAGCGGTGGGCAGCGGCACGGTGGAAATCGTCATTGGCGATGCCGTGGTGCGCGCCGGCGGCGATGTTGATTCCGATCGCCTGGCGAGGATCATCCGCGCGGTTCGCAAGGCATGATCGCTTCCGGTGTGGTGGTTTACGTGTCGTGCCAGCCTGTCGACTTCCGCAAGGGCGCGGCATCTTTGATGGCGCTGGTCAGAGACGGCGGCCTGGACCCGTTCTCGGGGGCGCTTCACGTATTCCGTTCGAAGCGTGCGGACCGGGGGTAGCGTCGCCTTAACATTTTCGGCGGACTTTACGGGCATGAGCCCGCACCCGCCCACCGATATTATGACGCTCCGATACAAGCGTCATCGTTTTCCTGCCGAGATCATAGCGCATGCGGTGTGGCTCTACTTCCGATTTCCACTGAGCCTGCGTCATGTGGAAGATATTCTGGCCGAGCGCGGCATCGAAGTCTCGTTCCAGACTGTCGCGGAATGGGCTGCCAAGTTCGGCCGCGGATATGCCCGCTCCGTCCAGCGGCGGTCCAGGGGTAGTTTTGCCGACAAGTGGCATCTCGACGAAATGGTCGTTGCTATCAAGGGCAAGAAATTCTGGCTGTGGCGGGCCGTCGATGCCGATGGCTATGTTCTCGATGCCTTGATCCAGAGCCGCCGGAACAAGAAGGCGGCCTTGAAGCTGATGCGAAAGCTGCTGAAAGGGCAAGGCATCACGCCGCGCGTCATGATCACCGACAAGCTCAGATCCTACGATGCGGCCAAAAGGGAAATCATGCCAGGTGTCGAGCATCGATCGCATAAGGGGCTGAATAACCGAGCGGAGAATTCTCAT
Organism: Mesorhizobium newzealandense; assembly: GCF_042682145.1. Lineage (NCBI taxonomy): Bacteria > Pseudomonadati > Pseudomonadota > Alphaproteobacteria > Hyphomicrobiales > Phyllobacteriaceae > Mesorhizobium > Mesorhizobium newzealandense. The sequence goes on from NZ_JBHUGZ010000012.1 coordinate 112,284, forward strand.
CTGGCTGTTCGACGGCGAGAACGAGGTATGATCCGGTTCAAGTCGGCACGACAATGCCAGCGCTTCGTTTCCATCCATGGCCCGATCGCCAACCTCTTCAATCTTCACCGGAAACATCTGATAGCCGCCGATCACCGCGACATTCGAGCCGCCACTATGGCGGTCTGGAGGCAAATCGCTTTGTCGACAGCCGCGTGAAGAGGCCACATCGGGGGGCATCCCGTGCCCAACCCAAGTTAAGGCGACGCCACCGGCGAGACAGCGTGATGCAAATCCCAAGAGGGGCGGGTTCTCGTATTGCGGAACATCGCCTCATGCGCTCCAATCCAGGCGTGTGTGGGATTGAGATCGACTGTTTCGGAATAATAAATGGCGCGTCGCAAGGAACTGCATCGCCTCGCTCAGCTGCATCAGCTAGAGCGGTTTTCCCTTAATCGGAGTCGTTTGTTTGCAGTGAACGGCTTGTTCTGATTCCCTGATCGAAGTGATTTGCGGAAGGAGCAGCGGCATGGCACGAGCTTACAGCCTGGATTTGCGGACGCGTGTTATCGAGGCGATAGAGGCAGGCCTGTCGACCCGAGAAGCGGCACGGCGGTTTGCCATCGGGATATCGACGTCTGGTGCATGGTATCGGGCCTGGCGTTCGAGCGGCAATCTGGAACCTGGGCGGCAGGGCAAGCCGAAGGTATCGAAGCTGGACGCGCACGAGACTTTCATTCTCGCCTTGGTCGAGACCGATGAGCGGGACATCACGCTTGCCGAGATCGTCGATCGCCTTGCGGCAGAGCGCGGGGTCAAAGCCAGCCTGACGACGGTCCATGCGTTCTTCGCAAAGCGTGGCATCACGTACAAAAAAAGACAGCGCACGCGGCCGAACAGCAGCGACCGGATGTTTTGGCAGCGCGGGAAGAGTGGTTCGAAGGCCAACTCGATCTCGATCCGAGCCGCCTGATCTTCATCGACGAAAGTGGCCTCAATACCAAGATGGCCCGGCTACGAGGCCGCTCTGCGCGTGGACAGCGTTGCCGGGCGGCTGTTCCTCATGGGCACTGGAAATCCACGACCTTCACGGCCGGCCTGCGCCTCGACGGGATCGTCGCGCCCTGGCTCCTGGACGGCGCCATGGATGGCGAAGCATTCCTGGTCTACTTGCGCCGCGTCCTCGTGCCGACGCTTCAACCCGACGATGTCGTCGTGATGGACAACCTGCCTGCTCATAAAGTGGTCGGTGTCCGCGAAATCATCGAGGCTGCGGGGGCTTCCCTTCGCTATCTTCCGCCCTACTCCCCGGACTTTAACCCCATTGAGATGGCCTTCGCCAAGCTGAAGGCTTTACTGCGAAAGGCAGCAGCCCGGTCCATCCCGGAATTATGGGACGCCGTGGCCGTCGCCATCGATCGTTTCCACCCCAAAGAATGCGAAAACCTGTTCGCCCACGCCGGCTACGATGCCTAACCGTGATTATCCAGAAACTGCTCTAGCCCGCTTGATGCACGGCGGTCGGCTTTCGGCGGCCTGCATGGCGATCTGGCCGCCCTTGGGGTGCATTTTGACAAGCCTCGTCGGGCGCCGGCGATGATCCGTCGTGATGGAAGGCGGGGGGTGCGGGTTGAGGTCGGCGGGTTTGTTTCGGGACGTCTGCGCCCCATCGTTTATATCGCGAGTTGCGGGATGCGGCTGAGGACGATGCGCAGAATACGCTGGTCGGGGCAGGATGTCGGCAGGTGCAGACGGATCTGGGTTTTCATCTCGACCACGCGGGCGGCGATCTTGATGAGGCGCAATCGCAGCGTGTCGAATTGGGCGACGGCAAAGCTCGAGCGTTTCGGCATCGCGGCCCGCAGGCCCCACATCAGCCAGTAGGCGCCGGCATGCAGGAACAGCCGGAACTGGTTGGCCGTCGCTCTTGTGCAGGAGGTGCGGTCGGCGGCGAGATGCGTCTTCCACGACTTGATGTGGTTCTCGGCAGCGCCGCGCCGGCAGTAGACATCCTCGTAGAGCGCCTTGGCCTTGCCACTTGCAAGGTTGGTGACGATGAAGCGGGTATCGGCACCTTGGGCGCCGACCTCGACGCGGGCGATGATGCGCTCGACGCGGCTCCAACTGGCGGCGCCGTCAAAAAACTCCTTGAAGCGGCGGACCTTGTTCGTCTTCGATGACACTTCAAAACGCGCCATCGTGCTGCTCTCCAGGTCCGCGACATGCTTGCGCAGGGTCGTGGTGGGCGCCACGCCGAGGATGAAGTCGACATCGTTGGCGCGGCACCAGTCGATGACCTGCGGACTACAATAGTGGCTGTTGGCCCGGATCAGGATCCGGGTGTTCGGCCAATTGCTGCGGATCGCCCGCACCAGGCGGCGCAGGTGGGGGCGGATTTCTGCCCCGCTCGGCCGCTTCGCTGGTCGCAGGACCGCACCGACGAACCGGCCGTCGCCATCGAACACAACAATCGGCTGGAAGCCGTATTCGTCGTGATGGGCATTGAACAGGCGGAGCTGCTGGCCGCCATGCACGGCGTCAAAAGTGTCGTCAATGTCGAGCACGATCCGCTTCGGAACCTGGCGGAAGGAAGCGCAATAGAGGTCGACCATCGCACGGCCCATAACGACCAGTTCCCGCACGCCAGGCAGGTTCTCCAGCCGGCACATCGTCGATTGCGAGGCCAGATCCCGACCCGAAGGCAGCGCATCCTGGGCCATCTTGAAGACCGGATCGCAGCGCAGCCGGTTGGCGTCGTTGCCATCCTCATAACCGGCGGCGATCATCTTCATGCGAAAGCCGATCATGTCCGCCAGGCTGTGGATGATCTGGTCCGGGCGGCGCGGATCGTCGATGCAACGCGCCACACGGTCGGCCACACGCAGCCGCTTTTCCACCTCGGCCAGAGCCAGAACACCACTGTTCGAGGACAACATGCCGCCGTCAAAACGGGCGACGACGGACTTGCCGCCGACTGATGACAAACCGCTCAACGGCAGCGTAAGATCATTCATGGCGGGTGTGGTCTCCGGGAAATGGTTCGGATCGGCTTAAGCAACCAAATCCTACGTCATTTCAACGGCTTGCACCACATCCGCCAACCCCCATGAATTTTCCGGGCTAAGCATGTACCATGCCAAGCGAAAGAATACTTTTAAAACAATATGATACCCCGACTTATATTACGTCGGTTGTGCTGTTATGTCGAATTCAGGACAACTCTGTCGCCGACTTGTTCAGATTGAGCCATGGCTCGGTGCCATCCAGTGCCGGCCTCACCAAGCGACGCGGTCGCGGGAGGAATAGACGAAAGCGACCATTTGGATCGGCTTCCACCAAGTCTATTTCGACAAGTGGTACAATCCGACGTTGGTGCGCGGATCATTAATCGCATTGGCGTAGGCGGGCGGGAAGCTCACTAATCGGTCTGTCGCAGCCATGCCTTTCAAACACAATGCCCCCCGCCGCCATCACATCGGCAAGATGAAGTTCAGGGTGAGGAACTGGCAAGAGTATGAGGCGGGGCTCTGCCGACGCGGTAGCTTGACCCTGTGGCTGACGCCGGAAGCCCTTGTGTCGTGGCAAGCGCCAAGACGCAAGACAAAGAGGTGGGCAGCCCCGCTATTCCGATCTGGCGATCGAAACCGCCTTGACGTTGGTAATTACCCACCCTTTCGATGCGGCACGGTGCGTCGTCACTCGTGGTCGATGTCCGGGTACTGCGGGGGAGCCTTGCCGATCTTGCTGACGATCCTCGGGTAATTGGCATCGGGCTGCGCCTGCCCTGTTCCAATAAGTTCAACGCGGAAGCGCCACTCGTCACCGTAGTCGTACAAGAAGGTCATTGCCGAGCCCACCTTCTGGAAGGCTGTGCTGACGCGCGTGCCCTTCACGCTGCGAGAGCCGCTCCCCTCTATGTCGGCGAAGAGTTCGAACCGCAGGGGCGAGTCGAACAGCTTTCCCGTCAGCTTTGAATAGAAGCCGTAGGCGTGGTCCAAGTCGAAGCCAAATGCCGCTACGATGGCTTCGGCCAGATCCGCCAGCGTGCTCGAACTCGACACCTCGATGTCCCGACAAAGCCGTGCCCGAAGAGAGGCTCGGAAGATCAAGGTCGCGGGCTCAGTCATCGCAGATTTCAGGCGCTGACGGTTTGAAGGATGATTTTGAAGGGGTTCGTGCCTGGCGCGAGACGAGCCGTGTCGACGACGGTTCGAATGTCGGCTTCGCCCTGGGCGGCCCACATGGCGCGATAGCCGTTGGTGATCTTCCGTTGAACGACGGCGGGTCTCAGCGCCCGTTCGCAGGCGTTGTTCGTCGCGTCGACCATTCCTGGCCATTGGGCAAAGGTCAAAAGTTGATCACGAGCTCGCCTGAACTTGTTTTGGATGTCGCGGGCCAGATCGCACGACGTTGTGGTGGCGAAGATATCGTCCAGACTTCGCTCCAGGGCGCGACGCTTGCCGGCGATGGTCGAGGCGGCGAAGGTTTCCATACCGTCGGCTAGGGCGAAGGCCCTTTGCAGCCAACGCTTGAGCCGTGAGGGCAGCATGTCCTCACTTGCCTCGTCCGCATAGGCGACGTCGCGGGCGAGATGCGCCAGGCAGGTCTGATGCGCATTTGCGTGACCTTGTTGTGCGGCATAGCGATCGGAACACCAGACGTCGGGCCGATGGCCGTCCATCAGGGTCCGGACCACGACAGCGCCGCGCGTTGGCGCCGCTTGATGAACAACCGCTTCGGCGCAGCGAAACACCCAGTGGTAGGCGTTGCTTCCTTCGATCCGCACGCCGGTCTCATCGGAGGCGATGACCTTGGCCCGGCGCAACGCCGCGACGGCCTTGTCGCACTCGGCCGCGAACGCGCCCTGCAGCCGCTCGTAGGACAGGGCCTTGAAAGTCTTGAGATAGGTCGCTACGGCGTGCACGCGTGGCCCGAACGGCGTCCCCTTCGCCGCATCTGGCACAGCCGCGACGACCAGCGTGCCGCAGGACGGGCAACGGACTGCCAGGCGCCGATGGCGCTCAATCAAAGGCCTGATCGCAGGAAGCTCAATCTTGTCGTGCTCGCTGACGGTTTCGGCAGCAAGATCGCTCGACAGGCTGGCGCGGCAGCAAAGGCATTGGTCGGGATGATGATCGATGATGCGATCGGCATCCTCACTCATGGCGCGGCTGTGACCTTTATGACCCGCCTTGGCGCCGCCAGGCTTTGCCCTGTCCCGACGCGCCTTGCGATCGCTCGAAGGTGGCCTGGACGACGTGCGCGATGTCTTCTCTGGCCGCTGTATCCGCAGCACCAGATCGATCAACTCTTCCTTCGTCAGACGCTGCAAATCAGTGCGATCCATATCCACATAGATTCAGGGATTCTTGCCCCTGACAAGGGCGTGAGTAATTACTGACGTTGGGCCTGGTATTCGGGCTGCGTCTGCGCCAGACAGAAGGATTGCTGGGATCGGTGTCTGCAATTGATGGGTCTGGATCTCTCCGTCCCCGATCATACCACCCTGAGCCGGCGAGCGCGGACATGGCGATCTGTCAACAGCCGGCATGATCGCCAGGTTGCGCCGGACGGCCCGGTACATGTTCTTGTCGAGAGCACTGGCCTTCAGGTTTACGGCGCAGGCCAATGGCTTGAAGAGAAGCATGGCGCCAGATCCCGCCGCGGTTGGCGCAAACTCCATCTGGAGGTCTCGAAAAACCTCCCCATTTTGACCGGTTTGTGATTCACTGCCGTTGCGATTTGGAAGGAGGGATTGGATGCGGGGACAGGCCGGGTTCTGGGATATCGATGAGCGCTATGCTCGGCTAAGCGAAGCCGGCGATCCCCTGGAGAAGTTGAACGCCGTTGTGCCGTGGGAGGTTTTCCGCAAGCCTTTGGCCAAGGTGCTGAAGCGCTCGGACGGCGCCAGGGGCGGTCGTCCTGCCTACGACCCGGTGATGATGTTCAAGATCATGGTGCTGCAGGCGCTCTACGGGCTGTCCGACGACCAGGCCGAGTTCCAGATCCAGGACCGGCTGTCCTTCATGCGCTTCCTCGGACTGGGGCTCGGCGACAGAGTGCCAGACGCCAAGACGATTTGGCTGTTTCGCGAGCATCTGACGCAGGCCTGCGCGGTGGAGAACCTGTTTGCCCGCTTCGACAAGCACCTCGCCAAGGCCGGCTATCTGGCGATGGGCGGGCAGATCGTCGACGCCACCATCGTGGCGGCGCCGAAGCAGCGCAACACCGACGCCGAGAAGGCCGACATCAAGGCGGGCAAGGTGCCGGACGCATGGAAGGAGAAGCCGGCCAAGCTGCGCCAGAAGGATCGCGATGCCCGCTGGACGGTGAAGTTCTCCAAGGCCAAGGTCGCCGAGGAGGGAAAGGCGCAGCAGCGCGACATCGCCATTCCCGCTTTCGGCTACAAGAACCATGCCGCCATCGACCGCCGGCACGGCTTCATCCGCGGCTGGAACGTCACGAGCGCATCCGCCTATGACGGCGCGCAGCTTCGCAACGTGCTCAACCGCGCCAATACCGGGTCTACGGTCTGGGCCGACACCGCCTATCGCTCGAAGAAGAACGAGGAGTGGCTCGACCGGAACGGATATGTCTCCGAAATCCACCACAAGAAGCCGAAGGGCCGGCCTATGAGCGAAGCGACGTCGCGGGCCAACGGCCGGCGCTCAAAGACCCGAGCCTTCGTCGAGCACGTCTTCGCCCGTCAGAAGGCGCAGATGAAACTCTTCATCCGCACGATCGGCATCGCCCGCGCCAGGACCAAGATCGGCATGACGAACCTCGCCTACAATCTGATGCGCTACGTCTGGCACCAGGGGCGAACTGCGCCTGCATGACGCCAAAAGCGGCGGAAAACGCCGCCGCGACGCCAAACTCGGCACCCAGCATCAACCTCAACGACCAAAACCGAAGCCACTTCCCGCCATCAGCCCGGGCCGAACCGCTTTGCCGCCCCACAGGTCTCGGAAATGCCGTAGTTCGAGGTGCCCAGCTGGCTCTGGATGCCGATAGCGGCAAGATCATCGCCCGCGCGACCGAATGGGACACAGGAGATGCCTCGCAGGTGGCCCCGTTGCTCGACCAGATCAGTCGCCCGGTCGGACAGTTCACCGCCGACGGCGCCTATGATGGAAAGCCGACCTACGACGCTGTCATCAACCACAGCGCCGGCGCTGTGATCGTTATTCCGTCGCGTGCTAACGCGGTCCAGCGCGCCGACACCGAACCTCCCGGCCAAAGGGGATCTGCATATCACAGCAATCGGCAGAGACGGTCGAATGAAATGGCAGGCCACCACCGGCTCTGGTAAGCGCGCGCTGGTCGAGCGCCATCGGGCGATACAAGGCGCTCATCGGGCGGCGTCTGCGGGCCCGGTCGTTTCATGCTCAGCAGACGAAAATCGCCATCGGCTGCACAGTCCTCAACCGCATGCTCGAATGCGCACGCCCGAAATCCGTCCGCCGTAATGGAGCCACCGCGTAGACAGCTCCATCAAAGACTGGCATCCGTTCAAGTCCCGATCCACGCACCAACGCCGTTCATTGCCTAAACCCCAATCCAGGACTATAGCTGTAGCTTCGTCAGCTTGACCCGATACTCCTCGTCCACAATGGCGGGTAGGGAGATCTTTTTAGTTCGCGCGCCGTCGACGGAAATCATTTCACCACTAACGAAACTGGATTCCTCACTGGCCAACCAAAGCACCGCGTTGGCTACTTCCCTCGGCGCGCCAATCCGTCCCACCGGGTGAAGTTGTCCCAATTCCCGCTCGATCGAGCTGCGGTCTGGGTACATCTCAATGTAGGCCCGATTGAGCTCGGTATCGATCCAACCGGGGCAAACGGTATTGCAACGTATGCCATCGGGCCCAAGATCAACTGCCAGGCCCAGCGTGAGCCCATGTACGCCGGCCTTGGTGGCAGCGTAGGCAGTATGCCAAGGGTTGACCATATAGCCCTCGACCGACCCGATGTTAACGATCGTGCCCGCGCCGATACGCCTCATCTCCGGGACCACATACTTGGCCATCAGAAACGGACCACGAAGGTTGACCGCCATAAGCCAGTCCCAATCCTCGGCGGTCTGATCGTCGATGGACTTATGAATAACTTTACCAGCATTGTTGACCAGGATATCGATCCTGCCAAATTTCTCGAGGACCTCGTCAACAAATGCGCGAATTGAGGCTTCGTTCGTGACATCGAGAGAGACAAACGCGAGCCTCTCCAGGCTGGCACAATCAGCGAAGCGATCCTCACGCAAGTCGCCGATGACGACCGTGGCGTCTTCACAAGCGAGCGTCTCCGCAATTGCACGCCCTATGCCTCGATTCCCACCGGTCACGATGGCAACCTTGCCTGATAGCCGGGTCCCCATGAATCCCCCCTATCCTGCCGTGAAGCCGCCATCGGTGGCAGTAACAGACTTGCTGTGGGCTGACACAAGCATGGGCGTGTCCACGGCACCGTGGCAGACCGCATTGATGCTGATTTGCTCTTTGGCATGACCGAGCGTCATGGCGCGTGTCAACAGAACGACGGCGCCCTTTGAGGCACAGTAGGCAGCCAGCCTGGGACAGCCAACGAATCCGACATTCGAGGCTATATTAACAATGCTGCCGCCGCCAGTCGCCCTCATTGCTTTCACGGCAGCGCGGCTAAAATAGACGTCACCGTCGACATTGGCCTGGAAAGTCTGACGCAAATCATCATCTGATGTTTCGATGGCGCTTCTACGCCTAACCATCTTCTTGGAATGGGTCATGGTAGCGGTTGTCCTTCAGAAGTGATGAGCCCTTGCGCGTATCTTCGGCGGCCTGGTCAATGATCTGTGCCCCGCATACCGGTAGTTCCTTTCCTCTTTCGTAAGCGGCTCCGACGGAGTTGACGGGACCTTGAACATGGTCATGCTCCTTGGTTATCCAGCACGCGATTATTTCTCATTTGAAGGCCGCCTCCGTCGGCGCGCTGACCTTCTCAGGCACACGGAAGACCCAATAGTGCGCGTCCTCCTCGGCGACGTATCTGCCGTTCCTTAGACATTGCGCCGATATAAGGACGCCCTCATCCTGCAAACTGCGCACCTGGTCTTCAAAGACTGTCTTCTCCGCGTAGCTCTTGCGGGTGCTTGCAATGACAAAGCCGTTCGGGCGGGTGACGCGAGCCAGCTCCCGCAACCCATCCGGCTGGACGTGTCCCAGCGTGAGGACGCCGCAGCAGACGGTCAGGTCATAGGTCGCGCTGGAGTAGTCGGAGAGCTGCCCGTTAAGGTCGACATGGCCTCGGGCATGTCGGTAGACGCCGGTTTGCCGGGCCTTTTCGGCCATCTCTTCGGAGAGATCGAACCCGTCAATCAACCGGAAACCGAGGCGTTCCAGTTCCACGCCGACGAGTCCCGTTCCGCAGCCAGCATCCAGGATTGTGATGGCACTTCGCTCCCCGGCCAAATAGGCCGTCTGCATGGCGCCTGCCAGTTCGCCCACGATCATCGGCCCGCAGTACCCGACGCGGGCCTGATCCAGATCGAAGGCACTCGCCCATCCGCGATATAAGTGGGCCAAGCGACCGGCGTCGCCATCAAGGGCATGGGATGCCTTCATGCGCTCTCGTGCGGCTTGCTCCGGTGCTGTGTGCTGATGCAGGGTGTGCATATAGTTCCTCCGTGTAGCCAGATGGGTGTGGCTCTGCCTGTCAAGCGCGACTTTACCAGCAATATGCAGGGGCAAAGGGTAAGTTTTGAGAATTTTATGTTACATTACTTTAACGTTGAGATTTCCGAAGATGTTTGGCGTTCCCATGGACAAGGGCGTTGGTGCGTGGATCGGGACTTGAACGGATGCCAGTCTTTGATTATGGCGCGACATCGCCCGATTGCAACAGGTCGGCTGGATCAAGATGAGACCGGTAATTTCTCTGGGGTTGAGCACGGATTGTTAGGCCCGAGGGTAGCGTTGCCTTAACATTTTCGGCGGACTTTACGGGCATGAGCCCGCACCCGCCCACCGATATTATGACGCTCCGATACAAGCGTCATCGTTTTCCTGCCGAGATCATAGCGCATGCGGTGTGGCTCTACTTCCGATTTCCACTGAGCCTGCGTCATGTGGAAGATATTCTGGCCGAGCGCGGCATCGAAGTCTCGTTCCAGACTGTCGCGGAATGGGCTGCCAAGTTCGGCCGCGGATATGCCCGCTCCGTCCAGCGGCGGTCCAGGGGTAGTTTTGCCGACAAGTGGCATCTCGACGAAATGGTCGTTGCTATCAAGGGCAAGAAATTCTGGCTGTGGCGGGCCGTCGATGCCGATGGCTATGTTCTCGATGCCTTGATCCAGAGCCGCCGGAACAAGAAGGCGGCCTTGAAGCTGATGCGAAAGCTGCTGAAAGGGCAAGGCATCACGCCGCGCGTCATGATCACCGACAAGCTCAGATCCTACGATGCGGCCAAAAGGGAAATCATGCCAGGTGTCGAGCATCGATCGCATAAGGGGCTGAATAACCGAGCGGAGAATTCTCATCTGGCTGTTCGACGGCGAGAACGAGGTATGATCCGGTTCAAGTCGGCACGACAATGCCAGCGCTTCGTTTCCATCCATGGCCCGATCGCCAACCTCTTCAATCTTCACCGGAAACATCTGATAGCCGCCGATCACCGCGACATTCGAGCCGCCACTATGGCGGTCTGGAGGCAAATCGCTTTGTCGACAGCCGCGTGAAGAGGCCACATCGGGGGGCATCCCGTGCCCAACCCAAGTTAAGGCGACGCCACCATGCAAGGCTCAAAGGAAGCTCTCGTCGGCGCAACGGTCATCGCATTGCATGACGACTTCGACGTAATCGCCGTCGCGGATAGCGGTGCTCATGCGGGTTCGCCGCGCCGAAGGATCAATCGCATTGTAATCCCAGCGCAGATCACGTCGGCGTGCAAACTACCGACCTGCTTGAAGCGTCAGTGCCTCACGTCAAATCAAACGCCAGCCTGCCCTACAGAATTATTGCTGATCGGGTCGAAACCCCTGATTTGCAGGTTTCCGCTCAATTCGATGTCGCGATACTCAAGACTTGCAGCAGCGGCTTGCTAGTAGGTCCCCTGAATAGCAGTATTCTCCTTTCATAGGAAAATATATGACTACATCTGATACATTGATCGCCGTTTTCGAGCATATCGACGCGAACCGCTCGCCTTTCCTCGAGCGTCTGATTGATTACGTTCGCCATCCCAGCATCAGTGCCGAGAACGTAGGTATTGAACAAGTGGGTGCCCTCCTGGTCGAAATGCTGAGCAGCATTGGGCTTGAGACCAGCCTAATGCAGACAGAGGGACATCCTATGGTGGTCGCGCGCTGGGAGAAGGCGCCGGGCAAGCCAACCGTGCTGCTCTATGGCCATTACGACGTACAGCCGGCCGACCCGATCGACAAATGGCTCTCGCCGCCCTTCGAGCCAACTATTCGCGCCGGCCGTCTTTATGCACGCGGCGTCGGCGACAACAAGGGCCAGCATTTCGCCCAGATTCTCGCGATCGAGTCCCACATCAAGGTCCATAGCGCGCTGCCCTGCAACGTCATCCTGTTGTTGGAGGGTGAGGAAGAGATCGGCAGCCCGCATATTGCGGCGTTTGTGCGGGCTAACAAGGACAAACTGGAGGCCGATCTCGCCGTCACGGCCGATGGCCCGCGCCATGCCAGCGGCGCACCTATGATAAAGTTTCGCTCCCGCGGCGTGCTCTCCTTCGAGCTTCGTTGCCGCCACGCCAACAGCGATCTGCATTCGGGCAACTATGGCGGCGTGGTGCCGAACCCCATCTGGACGTTGGTGCATCTGCTCGGCACCATGAAGAATGCCGACGGCGAGATTACCATCGACGGCTTCCACGATGGCATCGAGCCGCCCTCGTCGGAAGAACTGGCCGCGGTCGAGCGTCTGCCGCTTGATCTCGAGACATTCACGCGGAAGCTCGATCTTTCTCGGCTCGACGCGCCGGCGGAACGGTCGTTCTACGAGCGTCTCTGCTTCCGCCCGACGCTGACGATCAATGGATTCCATGGCGGCTATAGCGGCCCCGGAAGCAAGACCGTCCTGCCCAGCGAAGCCGTTGTAAAATGCGACATCCGGCTGGTGGAGGCGCAGGACCCCCACGACATCCTGCGCAAGGTCTCCGCGCATGTGAAGCAACATGCTCCTGAGGTGGAACTCATCGCGCTGGAAAACATGTCCCCCTCAAAGACGCCTATCGCCTCCTCCTTCACCGCGCCGCTGCGTCGTGCCTTCCTTGCTGCTCAGGGCGAGGAGCCATTACTGATCCCAGCGGGCTTTGGCTCTTTGCCTAACTACGTCTTCACCAAGATTCTCGGCATTCCTGCTTTCGATACGCCTTACGCAAACCATGACGAAGCAAATCACGCTCCGAATGAAAATCTAACGCTTGATTGCTTCTACAGCGGAATTCGTACCGGCGCTGCTTTATTGCATGAGCTTGGTTTGTTGCGCCTTGATGAAGCGTGATGAGCAGGGGTCTGTCCGGTCATACTGGGCCAGTCTTTTCGCGAGCCAAATCCATAATAACTTGCGACAAATTCAGGCAATCGGGATAGCTGAGGCCGGATGCTGGATAGCCAATCACGAACTTTACTGGGCCGTAGCCCACCCGGCATACCGCTGACACGGTGTCCAAAGGAACCCCAGCACTAAGGGCTGTTGATATTCATCTGGAGCTTATGATGGCGGCGGCGAGGTGAATGAACGCGGCAAAGCTCTTGTCGGTTTTGTCGGCACGCATGGCGATGCGTTTGAACTCTTTGAGTTTGCAGAAGAAATTCTCGATCAGATGACGCCACTTGTACATCTCGGCATCGAAGGGAAGCGGCTTGGTTCGTCGCGGATGCTGGGAAATGACGATCTTGGCACCACGTTGGTCGAGGTCGGCGATGATGGAGTTGCTGTCGAAGGCCTTGTCGGCGATCAGAGCGTCGAAGGAGAGACCGTCGACGAGTGGTTCAATGCCGACCGTGTCGAACCGCTGCCCCGGCAGCAAGACAAAGCGGACGAGGTTGCCGAGGGCGTCGGTCAGCGCCAGGATTTTGGTCGTCATGCCGCCCTTGGAGCGGCCAATGGCCTGGCTCTGAGTCCCCCTCATATGAGGCTCGTTGTGTCAATAGTAGCGGCGGCGGCTTAATCACCTTCGGACGCTGTCGGGATCGGCCTCGCGGCGAATTGCGGAACAAGTCCACATCACCTCATATCCGGTCGGCTCTGGTGGAGCCTGCACCCATATCCCGCATGCACGGGCAAGTTTGGCGAGGCCGGGCAGGATGGGACCCATCTTTTTGACGGCGTTAACAGCCCTGGGGGGCGCCGGTCCACATCCATCCCGCTTCGTCGCAAGTGACGTTGGCCGCCCCTCGCGTCGAACTCTTTCGTCAGGCCTTGGTCATGGCGCCCTCCGGCAGCAGGCCCTGGGTCAGATACCGCCACAAGGCGATTATCAGCTTGCGCGCCAAGGCGACGATCATGGTGCGGCGGATGCGTCCTTTGCCGGCGCCGACGCGCTCATGAAACCAGCGCGCGAGACCGCTATCGGGCTGATGGCGCAGCCACAGCCAGGCAAGTTCAATGGCGGTTCGACGCGCTCGCGGATTGCCCGATCTCTGGATGCCTTGATCGCGGCTGACCGCGCCGCTGCTCCAAGGGCTGGATGCAAGACCGAGATAACCGGCGACCTCACGCCGATTCTGGAAGTCGCGGAAGAACACCTCGTTCGTCATTACGCTTGCGATCGTCAGGCCAATGCCACGCAGATGACTCAGTTGGATGATCCCGGGAGCTGTGATCTCGGCGGCCTGACGCTGCTCAGCCTCGACCTCCATGATCATCTCAATCACTTGCCACAAGCGGTGGCACTCGCGCTTGATCTCGTTCTTCAGGCAGGACGGCGGTAGCGTCGCCTTAACATTTTCGGCGGACTTTACGGGCATGAGCCCGCACCCGCCCACCGATATTATGACGCTCCGATACAAGCGTCATCGTTTTCCTGCCGAGATCATAGCGCATGCGGTGTGGCTCTACTTCCGATTTCCACTGAGCCTGCGTCATGTGGAAGATATTCTGGCCGAGCGCGGCATCGAAGTCTCGTTCCAGACTGTCGCGGAATGGGCTGCCAAGTTCGGCCGCGGATATGCCCGCTCCATCCAGCGGCGGTCCAGGGGTAGTTTTGCCGACAAGTGGCATCTCGACGAAATGGTCGTTGCTATCAAGGGCAAGAAATTCTGGCTGTGGCGGGCCGTCGATGCCGATGGCTATGTTCTCGATGCCTTGATCCAGAGCCGCCGGAACAAGAAGGCGGCCTTGAAGCTGATGCGAAAGCTGCTGAAAGGGCAAGGCATCACGCCGCGCGTCATGATCACCGACAAGCTCAGATCCTACGATGCGGCCAAAAGGGAAATCATGCCAGGTGTCGAGCATCGATCGCATAAGGGGCTGAATAACCGAGCGGAGAATTCTCATCTGGCTGTTCGACGGCGAGAACGAGGTATGATCCGGTTCAAGTCGGCACGACAATGCCAGCGCTTCGTTTCCATCCATGGCCCGATCGCCAACCTCTTCAATCTTCACCGGAAACATCTGATAGCCGCCGATCACCGCGACATTCGAGCCGCCACTATGGCGGTCTGGAGGCAAATCGCTTTGTCGACAGCCGCGTGAAGAGGCCACATCGGGGGGCATCCCGTGCCCAACCCAAGTTAAGGCGACGCCACCCCCGGCCTTGAACTCAAGTGCCTCGATCAACGCCGGAGCGAATTTCCTGAGCGTCGAATAACGGTCAACCGCCACTATGAGCGGATCCTCGCTAGCCGTTTCGGCGATTGCCGCGACTTCGTGCCTGACCTTGAGCAAGGTCGCCCATCCGACGGATTCATCGATCGCCTCAATCGGGTCGACATCATTTTCCTGCGCTGCGGAGAGCGCGTCGATCGTGCCGCGAAACAGCCGCATGAGACGTGACACATCCTTCGACGTCGCGACATAGCGCCGGGCGTGCGTGTTCTTGGCCCGGGTGAACATGCCGCCGATCAGCTTGTCGGCCATTTCGATCACCGCGTCGGTCAGACGCTCCTCCAGGTCGATCAGGAAAGCGCTCCGGCGGGATACCCAGCAACTGCTCCCGCTCGGCGTCGCTCAGCAACTCGTGTTTCGCCATTTTTGCCCCCTCCGGCCGTCCACAAAAGGCCATTCAATTCCATGGACAACGCTCAATAAAGAGACATATTCTGTGGACGAATTTCGTTTCATGCGACAGGTCACGCAGAATCCGTCCACAGAACGTCCGTTTGGGAGACACGAAAATGGCGCAGATTCTCGGCTACGCCCGCGTCTCGACCGGCGATCAGGATGTCGCAGGCCAGACGCTGCGCCTCGAGCAGGCCGGCGCAATCAAGGTGTTCACCGACATCAAATCGGGAAAGAGCATGGACCGGCCGGGCATCGCCGACCTTCTCGCCTATGCACGTCCTGGCGACACGCTCGCCATCGTGCGCCTCGACCGCCTCGGCCGATCACTGGCGGAACTGCTTCAAACGGTAAACATGCTGCGGGAGCGGCAGATCGCACTTCTCAGCCTCGAGGAAAAGATCGACACGTCCTCGGCCGCCGGCGAACTTGTCTTCCATGTGTTCGGCGCCATCGCTCATTTCGAGCGGCGCCTCATCTCCGAGCGCACGAAAGACGGCGTCGCCGCGGCAAGGGCCAGGGGCAAGCGGCCCGGGCGACAACCGCTTGACCTCAAAAAGGTCGAGGCGGCTATCAAGCTGGTCGAGGCAAAGACATCACCCGCCGAAGCCGCACGGCAACTTGGGCTCGGACGCTCAACAATCTATCGGGAGATGAGAAGATTGGGCGTCAGCCGTCCAGCTTGAGCCAAAATCCCGCTTTGTTCTCCATTCGCGTTGTTTAGCGTACTTTCAACGCGATGCCCTCATGTAGTGCGATCTGCAACGATAATGTCTCAAACAAGACAAAGATCATTCGGCTTGGCCCTTGGGTCCGGCATTCTTCCACTGGCATGAACATTGCTGATCTTAGGCAGAGGCCCCTCATGAATCGAAAGCGAAAGGAAGAGAATGCCGATGCACACACCCGTCTCTTTAACGCTCGCGACGTCGGGTCGGCCAACGTCGGCTGGAGTAAAGACGCCGGCTAGCGGTCCAGCGGGGCTGCGAATCCGTCGCAGTGAGCGGGGCGCGGCCAGCGATCGCCATCGGCCTCAAGGACACAGACATGTCCTTCTGGCTTACGGCCGGCGTTCGATACGTCCGCAGTGGGCGAACCTCCTTAGGAGTCGATCATCTATGTGCGGCTAACCTCCGCATGCGCGGGCGGGTCGGTCTCCATTTTCCGTCTTGATAATCCCGAATAGTGCTCTTCCGAAGGGCAACGTACGCGCCGCCGACGGCCCGCTGATCTGATTGAGGATCTCATGAAGCACCCCCATTACGATCTTCCGTGCCTGGGCGATCTGGAGACCTTCGAGGCGGTGGGACGGCATCTCTCGTTGAAGCCCGCCGCCTCTGAACTCAACATCACGCCTGCCACGGTCAGCAGACGGATCAAAGTCATTGAAAAGCAACTCGGCGCCTCACTCGTCACTAAGTTCGGGGCCAACATTGCGCTTACTCGACCTGGCGAGGATCTTTATAACGTGCTCGAAAGCATGTTTTCGAGTGCATCCGATATCGTGTACAGGATCAAGATGAGGCGATCGCCGTAAGAGATCTACGATTGCCTGTTCAAAGCTGTCATAATTACAGATCTCGAGCTACCCGCGCGGAGAGGATATTATGTGACGTCGGATGTCGGCCGAATGCCATCTCCAGCGGCCGGATCGCTGAGCAAATGGTTGCGTGAGATCTCGGCTGATGAGCGATGCTCTTGAAACAGAACCAGCCCTTTACGCGCTGGACTATGACAAGCGCCACGTAGGCACCGCTATCGCAACTTTTTGCCAAAGGTGCGAGGGGCCAATGATGGATACTTCGTACGGCTTCCATCCCGGAGCCCGCACCATGACGGTCGAGCCAAAGTCTGCTTGCTGCCTCTTCTAGAGAACTGCAGGCCCTGTCTGCTGAGTGGCGACGTCAGTGTGTTCTCGTTGCAAATGCGGAAAACTCTCTAGGAATCGTGCGAACTTGTGCGCGCCGCAGGTAATTGGCGGATAACGCGGCGGCCTATCGTCCGAGATGCAACTGTCCAGAGGTGTGATCACGGCGTCACAGTCGCCATCGATGAAAAACGCAAGCGAATAGCGTTCCCGTCCGGAAGTGTTCACCACCCTATGCAGATTGGCGAGGTAGCGGTCGTTGGTCAGTTTTTGAATCAGGTCCCCTATATTGATGACAAACGTGTCGGGGATGGGATTGCCCTCAATCCACACACCGTCGCGATTCATCACCTGGAGCCCGCCGACGCTGTCCTGGGCTAAAATGGTAAGGCTACCGTAATCGGTATGCGCTCCAATGCCGATGATCCTTTCGTCGACTACTCCACTTTGAGGCGGATAATGGAGTAATCGCTGGATGGAGATCGGGTTCTTCATCTTAGGTTGGAAGAAGTCTGCAGGGAGCTCAAGGCTGAGTGCGATGCCACTCAATATCTTGATCGAGAGTGCCTTCATGGCCTCGTGATATAACAAAACGGTCTCCTGAAATTCGGGCATGGCCGTCGGCCACTGATTAGGACCAAAGAAGGGGCCCTCAATGGTCGGCCACTCGGGGCCGACGTCGAAGCACTCCTTCAGGTCCTTGGTTTTGGCCGGGTTGGTGTTCTCTCCGAACACTTCAATGTACCCTCGTAACGCCACGCCTGAATTGCTGATATGCAGTTTCAGCTTCTCGCTGGTTGGCAGATCGAAAAACGCTCGAGCCCGGGCGAAGGTCTCGTCTACCAACCGCACAGACACACCGTGATTCTTGACATACATGAAACCTGCATTGGCCAGCGCCCATCGGATTTCCCTCGCAAGCCGTTCCGGGTCGCTTCCGTCAAGAAGGGGAGCCAGGTCGACCAGTGGAACTTTGTCGAAGGACTGCCGCTCTGCGTGAAGCCTGTCGTCGAGTTGTGCGACGTTCGATTTGGTCATTGTATTTCATCCCATTTGAGTGGTGTCGGCGTTCAGTTGTGAAAGATTTGAAGCGCCAGAGACCTTTGCGCAATCAAAGCGCCGCTCGGTTGCAGCGTGGAACGACGCTGCCCGGACGAACTGAACAACGTTCGCAAGAGCACTCGTCGGTGTCGTGCTGCCCTGAATTCAGAGGCCCATCTTAGGCAGACGCTGCAAACAGTGTGACAGGCGGCGATAAATAATCAACGGGTGTTTCCAAGAAATAATTGTTTACGTTTATTACAGAGATCGCTGTCTCGTCACGATAAAGCAATTAACGTCTTACACTGGAAACATAAGTTCACAAATAAGAACTTATAATATTCTCCAAAGCTGTCACTCTGCTCAAGGCAGCTTAGGTCACTCGGATCAGGTCCGTCGACTTCCGATCGAGAGCCGAATCCCATCGTGGCTCAGACAAACGGGCTGAAATCAGGCTGATGCTGATAGAAGTTCTAGATCGTCATAGTCGCTGCTCAAGGCGGGTGGTGACATTTCATCGCCACGGAGAAAACGCATGAATACGTTGACCGAACAGACTGCACTCGAGGAGGCCGCGCAAAAGCGGATCAAAGAGTCACATTCCCTTAACGGTGACGCCGATCGTTTGGCCAAGTACTACCGTGGATGGGCCGATTCCTACGAGCTGGATGTCGAACGCGAGCAATATTGCGGTCCAGTAATCGTGGCGGAACTCACGGGCGCACTGCAGGCAGCCTACGTCGACGGACCACGAGCGGCCACAACGATTCTGGACGCCGGCTGCGGAACGGGTCTGGTCGGCATGGAATTGGAACGCCTCGGCTTCCGGTCTATCGATGGCTTCGATCTCTCTGAAGCGATGGTCGAGAAGGCAGTGGAAACAGGATCTTACCGCCACGTCCAAGGCGATGTTGACCTCAACAGTTCGCTCACGTGCTACCCCGACGCGAGCTATGACATGACTGTCTGCTGCGGGGTCTTCACCCTTGGACATGTTCGACCCGATGGGCTGCGAGAACTGGCGCGCGTCACGCGTCCGAAGGGATTCGTGATCGTAAGTACCCGCAAGAGCTATGCGGAGGCGACATCCTTCGAAGACGAAGTGCTGAGCTTGCAGCAGGCAGGGGTGTTTGTGCCCGTACAGTGCTTAAATGATGGCAGATACCTCGAAGAAGAGGATGCCCACTACTGGGCGCTCCGCGTGGCCGAGAAGCCGAAGGAGCGGCGTCTATGAACTGACCTGCTAACGGAGGCGTCTCCTTCTGGAAAACCGGCGTTCATGCGCGCTGCCGAGAAGCATGAGCAGGCGCTCCAACTCAGGCGACGTGCTTTCACATACATGTTCGCCCTAAACTCTCGGGCAATCGAATGGTCGACGGCGTTTGCTGACACCCGCGAATATGAGTGCCAGCAATGGACAGCGCGCGGGGTAGCGTCGCCTTAACATTTTCGGCGGACTTTACGGGCATGAGCCCGCACCCGCCCACCGATATTATGACGCTCCGATACAAGCGTCATCGTTTTCCTGCCGAGATCATAGCGCATGCGGTGTGGCTCTACTTCCGATTTCCACTGAGCCTGCGTCATGTGGAAGATATTCTGGCCGAGCGCGGCATCGAAGTCTCGTTCCAGACTGTCGCGGAATGGGCTGCCAAGTTCGGCCGCGGATATGCCCGCTCCGTCCAGCGGCGGTCCAGGGGTAGTTTTGCCGACAAGTGGCATCTCGACGAAATGGTCGTTGCTATCAAGGGCAAGAAATTCTGGCTGTGGCGGGCCGTCGATGCCGATGGCTATGTTCTCGATGCCTTGATCCAGAGCCGCCGGAACAAGAAGGCGGCCTTGAAGCTGATGCGAAAGCTGCTGAAAGGGCAAGGCATCACGCCGCGCGTCATGATCACCGACAAGCTCAGATCCTACGATGCGGCCAAAAGGGAAATCATGCCAGGTGTCGAGCATCGATCGCATAAGGGGCTGAATAACCGAGCGGAGAATTCTCATCTGGCTGTTCGACGGCGAGAACGAGGTATGATCCGGTTCAAGTCGGCACGACAATGCCAGCGCTTCGTTTCCATCCATGGCCCGATCGCCAACCTCTTCAATCTTCACCGGAAACATCTGATAGCCGCCGATCACCGCGACATTCGAGCCGCCACTATGGCGGTCTGGAGGCAAATCGCTTTGTCGACAGCCGCGTGAAGAGGCCACATCGGGGGGCATCCCGTGCCCAACCCAAGTTAAGGCGACGCCACCATGCGGCGGCTGAACCTGAGCCCGTGAAGGGCTTCGAGACGCCACTGTAGAGCCGAATACGCGGGTTCTTCGGCTGTTGGACCGGCGGCCCAAGGAAACCGGATAGCGAAATAAGATCATCGGACAGGTTACTTTTTTGCGCGACCTCCAACGGGAACAGTCGTGCTAGCGTTGCCCCATCATCATCATCAGAGTTTCACGCAGAAGCGAAGGCCGCAGAGCGCATATGTTGGCGAAAGTAATTGAGAACGAATGGATACAGATGCCCGACGGGCGCAGCTTGGCGGCTAGGATTTGGCTTCCCGCCTCCGAGGGGCCGGCCCCTGCTGTTTTTGAATACCTACCCTACCGCAAGCGCGACGGCACCGCGGGGCGCGATGAGACGACGCATCGCGTTTTTGCTGAAGCGGGCTATGCGTGCGTGCGCGTCGACATCGCCGGTACCGGCGAGAGCGAGGGGCAGTTCGACGACGAGTATTCCGAGCAGGAGCTGAGTGACGGCGAGACAGTTCTGGCATGGATCGCAGCGCAGGAATGGTGCGATGGCAACGTTGGAATGATTGGCATCTCGTGGGGCGGTTTCAACGGGTTGCAACTGGCCTATCGCCGGCCCCCCGCGCTGAAGGCGGTGATCAGTATGGGCTCGACGGTCGATCGCTACGCGGACGATTGTCACTTTATGGGCGGCTGCCTGCTAGTTGCGAATGTTGATTGGGCCACCCAACTGTGTGCTTATCTCACCCGTCCGGCCGATCCTCAACTGCGTGAGGATTGGCGAAAGGACTGGATCCGACGGCTGGAAACGGTGCCATTCTCTGCCCTTGATTGGATGAGTCATCCCACGCGGGATGATTTCTGGAAGCACGGCTCAGTCTGCGAGGAGTGGTCGCGCATAGAGGCGCCGGTGCTGGCGATCACCGGTTGGGCGGATCCGTATGTCAACGCGCCGCCCGCGTTGGCAGCGAACCTCCAGGTTCCGTGCAAAGCCATGATCGGGCCTTGGGAGCATAGTTATCCCCACCTTTCGCGGCTCGATCCAGCCGATTTTCATTCAGAAGCATTTCGCTGGTTAGACCGCTGGCTGAAGGGAGATCGCAACGGTGCGGAGAATCTGCCCGCTTACCGGATTTACATGCAGGAGCATTTTAACCCGACCAAGGCCTACGGTCCGCGCGTAGGACGTTGGGTGGCGGAGCAGAGCTGGCCCTCAGCCCACGTGAATGACCGGGTTCTTTTCCTGGGGTCAGACGGTTTGAAGGACAATGCGACCGTTGGGACTATAGCTGTCTCAAGCCCTGCGCACATCGGTCAGACAGGAGGGTACTACTGCCCAGGCATGCGCATCGACAATGACCTGGCCGAGGACCAGGCAGCCGACGATGCTCTGTCGACCTGCTTTGACACGGCACCGCTGACAGAGCCGATGGAACTGCTCGGTCGTCCCAAACTGAAGTTTGCCTTTTCAGTTGACAGACCAGTGGCCCAGATCGTGGCGCGCCTGTGCGACGTCTCACCCGAGGGCGTTTCGCAGCGGATTACCTTTCGCCCGCTGAACCTGACCCATTTTGCCAGCCATGAGAGCCCGCAAGCACTGGTGCCGGGGCAGGACTACGAAGCCGAGATAGACCTGAACGAGTGCGCCCATCGACTGAGAACCGGACATTTCCTCCGGTTGGCGCTGTCGACCTCTTACTGGCCATTGGTCTGGCCAGCGCCTGAGAATGCGTTGGTCACGCTGCACCTGGAAAACAGCACGCTGCACCTGCCAATTCGAACAGTAACTGAGGAAATCCCGCCATTGAACCCCGGTCCACCACGGGAGTATCCCAAGCTACAAGCCCAGCAGCTGCGTCCGGCTAGCAACACCTCGAAGCGGGATGTGTTGGAGGATGGCACGATAGTGCTGGATACGTTCGACAACTTCGGTCAGAAGATCAATCCGCATCACGGAATGACTGTAGGCAGCGATGTTCGGATGCACTGCAGTATCCATCCGGACGATCCAGCGTCGGCCCGATACCTAAGCGGGTGGCATTTCACGTTCAAACGTGACCAATGGCATGTCGCGATCGAGACCGAACAAAGCATGAGCTGCGATTCTAAATACTTCTATCTGCACCGCAAGGTGCGTGCTACCGAGGGCTTGGACGAAATCGAGGTGTTCGCAAGAGAATGGTCCGAAACCATTCCGCGCGCCCTGCTTTGATCTGTCCGAGGAAGGACACGATAATATTCACGCGGATCAAGGCACTTCACACAGCCTTTCACCTTCAACCAGTATCTCCGGTGCGATAGTCAGAGTCGAGCCTTATGGTTGGCGGCATTCTGGCTCAGCCGAAATTCTAGCCACTAATCTGCCCGTTCTTTCGGAGGGGATATCTGCTAGCCGGGATCAGCGGCCTGAATGGCTGTCCCGCACCCGAACAGGAATCACCGCGCAAAAAGTGAAGAGGAGCTGACTTGAATGAGCAATACGACTGAAAACGATAGTGGATCTACGGCGCGAACAGGTCCGCGCAAGGTGCGTGAAATCGAGAACATCTGGATTCCGATGTCTGACGGCACCAAGATAGCGGCGCGCATCTGGTTGCCGGAGGATGCCGAACATAGCCCCGTGCCAGTACTCATGGATTACATCCCTTACCGCAAGCGTGAGGATACTAGCGGCATGTACCCCTACCTGGCTTCTTACGGATACGCTTGTGTGCGGCCGGACATCCGGGGATCGGGTGATTCCGAGGGATTGCCGCAGGACGAGTATGTTAAGCAGGAGCAGGACGACGGAGTAGAGATCATCGCGTGGCTCGCCAGGCGGCCCTGGTGTACCGGCAAGGTCGGTATGTTCGGGCTTTCCTGGGGTGGTTTCAGCGCTCTGCAAATGGCTGCCCGCCGACCCCCTGAGCTCAAGGCAATCATCGCGGTTGGTGCGATTGACGACCGCTACGCCCAAGAGCTCTACACCGGTGGTTTGATCAATGATGCTATGTTCTTCGAATGGGGTTTGCGTTGGCCTGCTTATTGTGCACGCTCGCCTGATCCCGCGATCGTCGGGGACCGCTGGCGTGACATGTGGATGCAGCGTCTGAATCACCTGGAATACTACACTGCCGACTGGGTTATCCACCAGCACCGCGATGCATTCTGGAAGCACGGGTCGATCTGCGAAGACTACGGTGCCATTCAATGCCCCGTCTACGCCGTGGGCGGTTGGAAGGATGCTTTGAACCGCGCGATTCCCAGCATGCTCGCCAGGCTCAACTGCCCGCGCAAAGGGCTGATGGGCCCCTGGGGTCACGGATATCCAGACACCACCGGTCCGGGTCCGGCGATCGACTGGCTGACGGAGGCACTGCGCTGGTGGGATTACTGGCTCAAGGATATTGATACGGGCATCATGGCCGAGCCAATGTACCGGGTATGGATGCAGCGAGAGCCAGCAATGCGCGGCATACACCAGACACCTGGACGCTGGGTGGCCGAGGACAGCTGGCCGTCGCCGCGCATCGGTCCGCGCAAGCTCTATCTGACCAAGGATGGATTGGGCGGCAATGCCGGTGCCGAAACGGCCCATGTTCTCAAGTCTTTGCAGACGGTCGGAACAACGGCGCCGCGATGGCATGCAAGAGACATCGACACGGAGGTGCCGAGCGATCAGCGAGTTGACGACGGACGCTCACTGACGTTCGATTCCGAGCCGCTCGGCGGGGATTTCGAGATCCTGGGCCAGCCGGTGGTCACTCTCGACCTGACGGTCGACAGGCCGGTTGCCGCCTTGGCCGTCAGGCTCAATGAAGTCGAGCCCGACGGCCTGTCGAAGCGAGTCACTTATGAGGTCCTGAATCTGACTCACCGGAACAGTCATGAGTTTCCTGAACCGCTGGAGCCCGGCCAACGCTATCGTATCCGCATGCCGCTGCAGGATTGTGCTCATGTCTTCAAATCCGGCGGGCGCATTCGTGTTGCAGTGTCGACTACCTATTGGCCAGCCTTCTGGCCGTCGCCGGAGCCGGTGACGCTGACGGTTTATGCCGGTCGGTCGGAGCTTGAACTCCCAGTACGAACGTCACGCGCCGAGGATGAGAACTTGAAGCCCTTTGGTCCGGCTTTCGTGCCGGAACCCACCTCTGGTCGAACGGTCCTGGAGGAAGCGCCAGCGCCGACCAGGGTGCACGAATGGGATATCGCAACAAATAAACTTACGACGCGTACCGATCAGGGCGGCGGGCGTTACAGGATCGACGCAACTGGCACGGAAATATCATCGACCACTAGTGAAGTAACGGAGATCCTGGACCACGATCCGACAAGCGCCAAAGTCGAGGCGCAATACGTAGAGACGATGAAGCGCGGTGACTGGGACGTCCGTGTTGATAGCCACCTGCGTTTGACCCTCACCAAGGAGAACTTTTTGTTTGTCGGCCAGATTAAGGCCTTCGACCACGACCAGGAAGTCTTCACAAAAACCTGGAATCGTGCGATCCCGCGCTTGCTTGTCTGATATCTAATTCCGAAAAAGGAACATTCAGAGCAGCCGACACGGCGATCAGGTGCATTTGCAACGTTGCTCGTCTGGTCCACCCGCTTTCCAACCTGTGATCGGCATCGGCGGCGAGATCGGCTCCCTCGCTCTGGAAGAGCCCAGCTAAAACGAGTTACACCAATTTCAAAGACACGATCGCCAGCGTCGAACTCCTGAAATGTCGCTGCGAGATGTCTGGTCCGGGATTGGCTTGCCTGAGATGCGGCGCTCCCACAGTCGACTTCTGCTTGTAGGATAGGTGAACACCAGTCCAGCCGTGTTGAATTCGGAAGGTCTATCGAGACTTACGGGCGGTCCTCCATCTTGTCTGCCGATATGCGCTTCAGCGGGAAGTGGCATTTGAAGCTATGTGCCGGGTCATCCGAGCTGTCTGCATCCCTGGGAAAGACGCGGCTACAGATGTCCTGCGCGTACTGGCACCGTGTATGGAACTCGCAGCCGGAGGGCCGTCGCAACATGCTCGGCACCTCGCCCTTGATTTCGATGCGATTGAGAACGGCGTCCGGATCCGGCACTGGATTGGCCGAAATCAAGGCTTGAGTGTAAGGGTGGCGCGGCTGATCGAAGATGTCTTGCGTTGAGCCAATCTCGACAATGCGGCCGAGATACATGATCGCCATACGATCGGCCATGTGGCGCACAACATTGAGGTTGTGGGTGATGATGAGGATCGCGATCCCGAGTTCATCCTGGAGGCGAGCAAGCAGATTAAGCACCTCGCCCTGGACGGATACGTCGAGGCCTGCTGTGGGCTCGTCGGCGATGATCAGGTCTGGGTTGAGTGCAAGGGCACGAGCGACGCCGACGCGCCGGGCCTGTCCGCCAGAGAGCTGGTGGGGATAGCGGCGCCCAAAGTCAGCCGGCAAGCCGACCATACGCAACAGGCGCTCCGCTTCGGCACCGCGATCGCGAGTGCTCACGCCATGGATACGGGATGGCTCGATCAGGAGCGACTGCACTGTCAGCCTCGGCGAGAGGGAGCCCACGGGGTCCTGGAACATCATCGTCATGCGGCGCAGGTAAGACTTTCGTTCGGCCGCCTTGAGGCCGATCAGTTCCTCCCCGTCGAAACGAATGCCGCCGCTAACAGCCGGCTGGAGGCCGATGATCGTGCGCGCGATGGTGGATTTGCCAGAGCCGCTTTCGCCGACGAGGGCAAGCGTCTCGCCCTTGCGGATTTCGAAGGAGACGCCGCACACAGCGTCAATGAAAGGATCTGCCGTGCCCGTGGTGAGCGCCTTCAGTGACCCCATGGTGCGGAAGCGGACGCGCAGGTCCTGGACATTCAGCAGCGCACTCATGCCGCAACCATACCAACTCGATCGAGCAGATGGCATCGCGCGATCTGATCCGCAGCGACACGGTATTCGCCAGGCGTCTCATGCACGCAACGATCGAAGGCGTGAGGACACCGCGGGCGGAAGATACATCCCTCTTTGGTCCCCAGCAGGCTGGGGACCTCTCCCGGAATGGTCGGCAAATTGCGCGTCCGTTGTTTGATCCGTCCTGGGTCGCAATCAAGCAGTGCCCGAGTGTAGGGATGGCCGGGCTTGTGGAAGATGTCGCGCACGGCGCCCTGCTCCACCACCTCGCCGGCATACATGACGGCTACTCGGTCGCACAGTTCGGCAACGACGCCAAGATGATGGGAAACAAACAGGATGGAGCAGTCGATCTCCCGTTGCAGGTCCTTGAGAAGGTGGATGATCTGGACTTCCAAGGTTGCGTCTAGCGCTGTGGTCGGCTCGTCGGCGATAAGGAGCGCCGGTTTCACCAGAAGTGCCATGGCAATGCAGATGCGCTGGCGCATGCCACCAGAGAACTGATGCGGATAATTCCCGATGCGGCTTTGCGGATCTGGAATTCCGACGCGCTTGAGCATGTCGACCGCACGAGAGCGTTTGGCACTCCGTCTTCTTTCTTCGTGGTGTTGGATATCGATCATCTGGCTTTCGATTGTCCGCACCGGATTGAGTGCGGTCATTGGGTCCTGGAAGATCATGGAGAGGCGATCTCCCATCAGACTACGTCGCGCCCGGTGTGTCAGTGTGAGCAGGTTGCGTCGCTCAAAGACAATGCTGCCGGCTGTAACCTGAGCGTTTTCTGCAAGCAGCCCCATTACAGCGGACGCGAGCGTTGATTTCCCTGATCCGCTTTCGCCGACGATCCCCAGCACCTGTCCGGCTGGCAGTTCGAGCGAGACATTGCGCAGTGCATGGATATTTCCACGCGGCGAGCCGAAATCGATGCTGAGGTTGCGTATCTCGAGAAGCGCATCGGCAGATATCTGCGGTATTCGGTTCTCTCGTCTCATAGGTCTTTCCGCAGCTTGGGATCGAATATGTCGCGCAATGCTTCGCCCAGGAATGTGAAGCCCAGCGTGGCGACGACGATTGGAATACCGCCGGCAAACACCAGCCATCCCGATTGATGGATGTAGGCATAGCCATCATTGAGGATCGCTCCCCAATCGGGCGTGGGAGGACGCACACCCATGCCAAGGAAGCTGAGACCCGCTTCCACAGCGATGACGGCCGGCACGTCCATGCTTACCAGGATGAGAAGCGGACCGATCACATTGGGTAGAATATGTACGGTGAGGATGCGCGCGGTGCTGGCGCCCATGCTTCGCTCCGCATCGATGTAGTCGCTGTTGCGCAGGGCTTGCGTCTGGGTGCGCACGACACGCGCATAGATCGGCATGGATGTAATTGCGATCACCAAAATCACGCTGAACAGACTAGGTCCCAAAAGTGCGATGACAGCCAACGCAAATATGATCCCGGGAAAGGACCGGATCGTATCGAAAATAAGCAGAAGCAGATTGTCGAGCCAGCGCGGACCGAACCCCGCGATCAGGCCTAGCAAGAGGCCCACGACAAGCGAACTGGCGAGCGATGCAGAGGCGACCAGAAGCGGGATCTGGCCACCAATAATGATCCGCGAAAAGGTATCGCGGCCGAGTTGATCCGTGCCGAGAAGAAAGTTTGCTGAAGGCGGTGCCAGGCGGGGCCCAACCATGATGCGAATTGGATCATGTGTGATGAGCAACGGGCCAAAGATAGCGCTTGCCAGCACCAGCAGTACAAGCACCGCGCCAAGCACGCCCAGACGGTTCCTGCCGAACTGCCGCAAGTATGTGCGAATAGCGCCGAGACTTCGGCCTTCGTCGACTTCCACCGATTCAACACTGGCCATAGTCAAAGCTTTTCTCGGGTTCGCGGGTCGAGGACCGCATTGATCAGATCCGAGATCGTCGTCGCGACAACAATCAGGACCGTTGTGACAAGCACAACCCCCATGACGATTGGATAATTGCGCATGTTGACAGCCTGCACGATGAGCGCCCCGATCCCCGGCCTGGCGAAAACCACTTCAACAAACACGGCTGCGGAGAGCAGCCATGCGATCCCCGCGCCGAGGATGGTCACAGTCGGCAGGATTGCCAGCGGCAGCGCGTAGCGCGAAATGATGCGCCATTGCGAGATGCCGAAGGAACGCGCCATGCGGATGTGGTTCTCCCCCAGGATCTCAAGCATGGATGCACGCACCAGCCGGGCGATATAGCCAACCCAGCCGATGCCGATGGCCAATCCGGGCAGGACAAGATGGACGAGGCTATCCCAGAATCCATTGCCGACACCGATGGCTGGCAGCCAGCGTAGCGCGACAGCGAAGATCAGCAGCAAGTAGACTGCCATCACAAAAGAAGGAATGCCGATCGTGGCGACCGCCATGACACCTATCACGTGGTCAAGCATGGAATTGCGACGAACGGCAGAGATACAGCCCAAAGGCACTGCGATTGCGACAGCCCACAGGATCGAGCCCAGGATCATTTTGATCGTGTAGGGCAGCTGCTCGAAAACAATGTCGCTGACAGGCCTTTGGCTGAACGCGTCATATCCGAGATCTCCATGCAGCACCCTGCCAAAAAACGTGGCGATCTGCACGACCAAAGGTTTGTCGAGCCCCATCTGCTGATGAAGCTGAGCTATCATCTCCGGAGTTGCCCGGGGGCCGAGCAGAGCCACTGCAGGGTCGCCTGGTACAGCATGGATCATGAGGAACAGAAGCGTCATCGCGATCACAACGACTGTGACCGCGAGGACGACCCGCTGGGAGAGATACAGCCACATCAGACTGGCTTGAACTGCGTATACAACGGGTTGCCATCCGGGCGCATGGCTGGTTCCATTTGCGTCGTGCGATACATGACCGGCGTGGCCCCATGGGTCAGGAACCGGACAGAGCCGGACTGCTCCAAAATGTCCTGCATCTCGCGGTAGAGCTTCGCGCGCTCATCAGGCTCGCTGATGGTGATCGCCTTAGCGCTGAGCTCGTCAAAGCGATCGCTGCGGAAGCGCTGCCAGTTCCAGACGCCGACTTGATCTTTAACAAACCAGCATGTGTCGTAGTAGGGATCCGGCAGACTTGAAAAATCCATGAGGAAAAGCTGCACATCCTTCCAGCGCTCGCCCTCCGATTCCAGACCAAGCGTCCAGAATGTGCTGGAATCGCTCGTGTTTACCTCGACGGAAACGCCAATCTGTGACAGTTGCGCCTGCACCGTTTGGGCAATCGCTGAACTGACGCTGTCGTTTGAACAATCCATGGTGAATCTCAGATCTGAGGCACCAGCTTTTTCCAGGAACTCCTTGGCCTTGGCGAGATCCCCTTCCGGCGGCACAAGCGCCTTGTCGCGATGCCCCACGACACCGGGAGGGATAGTGCCCGTCGCCACTTGCGCCTGGCCGGCATAAGCAGCATCCAAAATCTGCGGCACGTTGATGGCCCATTGGATCGCCTGACGGACATTGATGTCCTTCAGTTTCGGGTGGTCCATATTCATGCCGATCCATGCGTAACGAAGCGACGAATGTTCCTCGACCTTCGTGTTGGCGGGCGGATCGCTCTTGAACGCCCCGAACGAGTCAAGACTGACGGTGGTGAAGTCGACGTCGCCCGCCTGATAAGCTCGTTCCGCTGCCTTGATGTCGGTGATTGGCAGAATGCGGATTTCATCGAAACCAGCCTTCGGTCCCGACCAGTCAGGATTGCGGGTCAGTAGCGCATATTGGTTGGGTTTCCAGTCGGCCAGCACATATGGACCAGAGAACGCGGGCGGTTTCATGCCGAAATCGCCGCCGTCCTTGGTTGCCTTCATGACCGCCTCCTCAGATAGGATTTGGCCTGCGACATACGGCAGTGGAACGAGCCAGACAGGCGCATAGGGTGTTTTGAATACGATCACGCCGGCATGATCATTCTCGATTTCGACATGATCGAGCGGCCCCCAATCGGCTTTGTTGGTTGCGCCTTTTTGATTAATCATCCGCTCGAAGGAAAATTTGACGTCGCTGGCCGTCAACTCGCCGTGACCGCCGCTGAACTTGATGCCTTTCTTCAACTCGAAGCGAATGTGGGTGGGATCCACTTGCTCGATTTTGTCTGCCGCCTCCAGCTCCCATCCCCATTCTGATCCAGGCTTGTAGCGGGTCAGCTTCGAATAGATGCAATTCATCACGTCGACCTCGACGCCTTGACCAGCAAACGCAGGATCGAGTTTGGTGAGGTTGGAAGTCGAGCAGACCTTAAGCACCTTGCCTTCGGCTGCCCAGATGGCCTGCGACAGCGGCATCCCCGACGCAATCAGTCCTCCACCGAGTGTCGCCCCAGATTTGAGTAGAGCGCGACGATTGAGATTACCAATGACAGTATTCATTGTCTGTTCCTCCCTTCATTTTGAGCGGCTCCTCTTGGCCGCTTTCGATGTCACATACCCATAGCAAGCGTCTGGGCCACTCGCGGTCGAAATAATCTCAACTGCCGGGTTCATTTTTTTCCGCGCAGCGCGATCTCACTGGATCCAGATAGCTCTCCCGCCTTAGCCGCCGATAAGCCCATGGTTGGATCAGGGTTTATGGGCTGCCAATGTGCGCTGGCTCATGCTTGGACAGCGAGGGTGGGGTGTGTGGGAATTTGGCGGCTCCGAATCGGCGAAGCGTCCCAAGTTTCGCCGGAGAAGGGCAGTTCTTAGTGGAATTTCATCTAGTCTACCTCCGCTGGGCGCAACGGCTTCCTAGCCGAATGAAAAAAAATAGTGCGGCAGTTGAGATTATTTCGACTCGGGTGATCGGCTTCGGTTCGCTATGTCAGTGGCATTCCGCTGCCAAGCCCGCATGCAATAACCAACCGAGGCTGTCAGCTGGTCTGCTAGATCTGCGACATTAACTTGGCCAGACTCGCGGCCGTACATTCGTGACGCCCCGAACAAGAGTTCGCAGGGCAAGCATAAAACTGAAACGTGGAATTAACCCTGGACGGTGAACAATGAGAGTTGCGATGGGACCGCGACCAATTGCTGTGGTCGAGAATATCTGGATCCCCATGTCCGACGGCACCAAAATTGCCGCGCGCATGTGGTTGCCGGACGACGCCGAGCGTGAGCCGGTTCCGGTCATCATTGAGTATATTCCGTACCGTAAGCGCGACGGAACGCGCTTTCGCGATGAGACCATACATCCGTACGTGGCATCCCATGGATACGCTTGTGTGCGGGCCGACATTCGGGGGTCTGGCGATTCAGAAGGGTTGCCGCAGGACGAATATGTTCAGCAGGAGCAGGACGACGGGATCGAGATCATTGCGTGGCTCGCTAGACAGAGCTGGTGTACCGGCAAGGTCGGAATGTTCGGAAAATCTTGGGGCGGTTTCAACGCGCTGCAGATAGCTGCCCGCCGCCCACCTGAGCTCAAGGCGGTCATCACCGTGTGCTCGATCGACGACCGGTATTCCAAGGAACTGTACACGGGGGGTCTGATCAATGATGCAACGTTTTTCGAGTGGGGCCTTGTTTGGCCTGCTTATTGTGCACGCTCGCCTGATCCCGCGATCGTCGGGGACCGCTGGCGTGACATGTGGATGCAGCGCCTGAATAACCTGGATTACTACACTGCCGATTGGCTTGCCCATCAGCACCGGGATGCATTCTGGAAGCATGGGTCAATCAGTGAAGACTATGGCGCCATTCAATGCCCCGTCTATGCTGTGGGCGGCTGGAAAGATTGCTTGAACCGCGCGATCCCTAGCATGCTCGCCGAGCTCGAATGCCCGCGCAAGGGGTTGATAGGTCCTTGGGGTCACGACTATCCGCATACCGGCAATCCGGGTCCCGCGATAGACTGGCTGGCCGAGTCATTGCGGTGGTGGGACTACTGGCTCAAGGATATCGATACCGGAATCATGGCCGAGCCGATGTACCGGGTATGGATGCAGCAAGAGCCGATGATGCGAGGTGTGCACGAGATCCCCGGGCGATGGGTGGCCGAGGAAAGCTGGCCGTCGCCGCGGATCATGCCGCGCAAGTTCTATCTCACCGAAGAGGGGTTAGGAGGCGACACCGCTACCGAAACGGCACATGTTCTCAAGCCTTTGCAGACCGTCGGAATAACTGCTCCGCGCTGGCATGCTAGAGATATCGACACGGAGGTGCCTGGCGATCAACGAATTGACGATGCCCGCTCACTGACATTCGATTCGGAGCCGATCGAGGAGGATTTCGAGATCCTGGGCCAGCCCGTCGTGACTCTCGATCTGGCGATCGACAAGCCCGTTGCTGCTCTCGCCGTCAGACTTAATGAAATCGAACCAGACGGCCTGTCCAAGCGAGTCACGTATGAGGTACTAAATCTGACTCATATGAACAGTCATGAGTTTCCTGAACCGCTGGACCCCGGGAGCCGCTATCGTATTCGCATTCCGCTCCAGGATTGCGCCCATGTCTTCAAGTCCGGCAGACGTATTCGTATCGCGATCTCCACTACTTATTGGCCAGCTTTCTGGCCATCGCCGGAGCCCGTGACGCTGACCGTTTATGCCGGGCGGTCGGAGCTTGAGCTACCGATCCGGTCAGCACGCGCTGAGGACGCGAAGCTTAGCCCGTTTGGTCCGGCTTTCGTGCCGGAACCCACTTCGGGTCGCACGGTCCTGGAAGAAGCGCCAGCGACGACAAGGACCCACGAATGGGACGTGGCAGCCAACAAACTTACGACGCGTACCGTTCAGGGAAGCGGACGCTACAGGATTGAGGCCACTGGCACAGAATTGTCGACCACAGCCAGCGAAGTCACGGAAATCCACGACGACGATCCGACCAGTGCCAAGGTAGAGTCTCAATACGTCGAGACGATGAAGCGCGGTGACTGGGACGTCAGTGTTCAAAGTCAGCTGCGTTTGACGCTGACTGCTGAGAACTTTTTGTTTATGGGTCAGATCAAGGCCTTTGAGAACGACAAGGAAGTCTTCGCTAAAACTTGGGATCGTTCAATTCCCCGCCGGCTAGTATGAACTTTTTCGAAACCTGGACAGAGGAAGCGTAATTACTCACGCCCTTGTCAGGGGCAAGAATCCCTGAATCTATGTGGATATGGATCGCACTGATTTGCAGCGTCTGACGAAGGAAGAGTTGATCGATCTGGTGCTGCGGATACAGCGGCCAGAGAAGACATCGCGCACGTCGTCCAGGCCACCTTCGAGCGATCGCAAGGCGCGTCGGGACAGGGCAAAGCCTGGCGGCGCCAAGGCGGGTCATAAAGGTCACAGCCGCGCCATGAGTGAGGATGCCGATCGCATCATCGATCATCATCCCGACCAATGCCTTTGCTGCCGCGCCAGCCTGTCGAGCGATCTTGCTGCCGAAACCGTCAGCGAGCACGACAAGATTGAGCTTCCTGCGATCAGGCCTTTGATTGAGCGCCATCGGCGCCTGGCAGTCCGTTGCCCGTCCTGCGGCACGCTGGTCGTCGCGGCTGTGCCAGATGCGGCGAAGGGGACGCCGTTCGGGCCACGCGTGCACGCCGTAGCGACCTATCTCAAGACTTTCCAGGCCCTGTCCTACGAGCGGCTGCAGGGCGCGTTCGCGAACCTTTTTCGGTCTCAACATTAGCCAGGGCGGACTGATGAACATGTTGCGCCGTGCGCAGGGCGCGTTCGCGGCCGAGTGCGACAAGGCCGTCGCGGCGTTGCGCCGGGCCAAGGTCATCGCCTCCGATGAGACCGGCGTGCGGATCGAAGGAAGCAACGCCTACCACTGGGTGTTTCGCTGCGCCGAAGCGGTTGTTCATCAAGCGGCGCCAACGCGCGGCGCTGTCGTGGTCCGGACCCTGATGGACGGCCATCGGCCCGACGTCTGGTGTTCCGATCGCTATGCCGCACAACAAGGTCACGCAAATGCGCATCAGACCTGCCTGGCGCATCTCGCCCGCGACGTCGCCTATGCGGACGAGGCAAGTGAGGACATGCTGCCCTCACGGCTCAAACGTTGGCTGCAAAGGGCCTTCGCCCTAGCCGACGGTATGGAAACCTTCGCCGCCTCGACCATCGCCGGCAAGCGTCGCGCCCTGGAGCGAAGTCTGGACGATATCTTCGCCACCACAACGTCGTGCGATCTGGCCCGCGACATCCAAAACAAGTTCAGGCGAGCTCGTGATCAACTTTTGACCTTTGCCCAATGGCCAGGAATGGTCGACGCGACGAACAACGCCTGCGAACGGGCGCTGAGACCCGCCGTCGTTCAACGGAAGATCACCAACGGCTATCGCGCCATGTGGGCCGCCCAGGGCGAAGCCGACATTCGAACCGTCGTCGACACGGCTCGTCTCGCGCCAGGCACGAACTCCTTCAAAATCATCCTTCAAACCGTCAGCGCCTGAAATCTGCGATGACTGAGCCCGCGACCTTGATCTTCCGAGCCTCTCTTCGGGCACGGCTTTGTCGGGACATCGAGGTGTCGAGTTCGAGCACGCTGGCGGATCTGGCCGAAGCCATCGTAGCGGCATTTGGCTTCGACTTGGACCACGCCTACGGCTTCTATTCAAAGCTGACGGGAAAGCTGTTCGACTCGCCCCTGCGGTTCGAACTCTTCGCCGACATAGAGGGGAGCGGCTCTCGCAGCGTGAAGGGCACGCGCGTCAGCACAGCCTTCCAGAAGGTGGGCTCGGCAATGACCTTCTTGTACGACTACGGTGACGAGTGGCGCTTCCGCGTTGAACTTATTGGAACAGGGCAGGCGCAGCCCGATGCCAATTACCCGAGGATCGTCAGCAAGATCGGCAAGGCTCCCCCGCAGTACCCGGACATCGACCACGAGTGACGACGCACCGTGCCGCATCGAAAGGGTGGGTAATTACGAGGAAGCTCTCGACAAGCGCGACCGTTGTGGCCCGATGCGCTTCCGAAGCCCGTGGTCGGCGGCTGACTCCGAGGTGGCAAAAGCGTATTCCTCATCGACCTCCGACCCGGCCGAAGAAGCTCGGCTGGGCTGGACACCTCAAACTACCGGCATTTCGGAGGCTGGTAACTCGTGATGAGGGTTGAGCACTGTCAGATGCGCGGCGATCGCTTCAGTTTTGGTCGTTGAGATTGATGCTGGGCGCCAATTTCCGGGTCGCGGCGGGACTGCCGGCCATTTTCTTTTGTCATGCGGACGCACTTCGCCGCCAGACGAAGCGCATCAGATTGTAGGCGAGATTGGTCAGGGCGATCTTCGTCCGAGCGCGCGCGATCGCGATGATGTGAACGAAGAGTTTCATCTGTGCCTTCATACGCGCGAAGACGTACTCGACGAAGGCGCGGATCTTGGAGCGCCGACCGTTGGCTCGCGACGTCGCTTCGCTCATCGGTCGGCCCTCGGGCTTCTTGTGGTGGATGTCGGAGACGTAGCCGTTCTTCTCCAGCCATTCCCCAGCTTGTCCCCGCATCCATCTGCTCGCGGCAAATCATCGTCCGAGTCAATCAGAAATGTCCCAAGATCGCCAGGTTCTTTGAGGTGTCCAGCTATAGTCGGCGAGCTTTTCCGAAAAGATCGTCAATCAATGTCTATCATATATGGCTAAAAACAATAACCAACGCACAAACCATAATCAAAGCCGCCTAGTTTCGACCAGCAGCGGTCATTGACCCGCCTGCGCGAGCATAGCGTGCTGTTAACTGCAATAGACGAGAAGTGCTTGAGAGATGGATATTGTCGTATAAATCTTTTCCAACGAAATGAGGTCTTGAGTTCGTTCCGCTCCTCCAGGTTGAGTTTGACCAGCACTACGCTCTCTTTCCAAGGTTGGAATCCGCAAAAAAGTAAAGCGGCTGGTGATTTTGTTTCGGCTGCTTCGTCAGGGATACTCGTCTATAAATCGGCGTCTAAGCTGAATGGAGTCGGCCCATGTCGTTCAGAGGTATTATCCCCCCCGTAACCACGCCCTTTCAAGCCGATGGATCGATAGACCGTGACGGCTTCTGCCTGATGATCGAGCATCTGGTGGCGTCTGGAGTGCACGGCATCATCGTCGGCGGCACGACCGGCGAGTACTATGCCCAATCGCGCGATGAACGTGTTGGCCTACTGAAGCTTGCCAAGACCGTCGTGAAGAGCAAGGTGCCCCTGATCGCGGGCGTTGGCGCCATCCGGACCGAGGACTGCATCGAATATGCGCTGATCGCGAAGGACTTGAAGTATGACGGAATACTGATTGGAGCGCCGTACTACGCTGTCCCGACACAACTCGAACTGGCCAATCATGCGCTGGCGATCGACAAGGCGGCGAACCTGCCGATCATGCTCTATAACTACCCTGGACGCACCGGCACGATGATGGACCTTGAGTTTCTCGACCGGGTCGGCCGAAGCACCAATTTCTGCGCCATCAAGGAATCCAGCGGCAGCATGAACCAGCTGCACGCGCTGGCGCGCGACTATCCGCACATCGACCTGTTCTGCGGCATGGACGATCAGGCGCTGGAATTCCTCGCTTGGGGCGCCAAGGGCTGGGTGTGCGGCGCCGGCAACTGCCTGCCGGCGGAACACATCGCGCTCTACGAAGCGTGCGTCGTCGAGAAGGATTTCACCAAGGGCCGGCAGATCATGTCGGCGCTGCTGCCGTTGATGCGCGTTCTCGAACAGGGCGGCAAGTTCGTCCAGAGCATCAAGTTCGG
Source organism: Mesorhizobium newzealandense (assembly GCF_042682145.1). Classification (NCBI taxonomy): domain Bacteria; kingdom Pseudomonadati; phylum Pseudomonadota; class Alphaproteobacteria; order Hyphomicrobiales; family Phyllobacteriaceae; genus Mesorhizobium; species Mesorhizobium newzealandense. The sequence continues at coordinate 149,172 of NZ_JBHUGZ010000012.1, forward strand.
CTGCGAGCTGGCCGGGTTGCCGGCGGGCCCGGTGCGGCGGCCGATGCGGTCGCTCGACGACGCGCAGAAGCGTGAGCTCGAGACGACGATCCGCACGCTCAAAGCAGTCATCGCTTCCATTACTGCAAAATCCCAGAAGAGGGCTGCCGAAAATGTCATCGCTATTAACGCGTGATGAGTACCAGAACCTGGCGGACAGCCTGCCGCTGCCGACCAACGCGGTGATCGACGGTAAGGCGCGGGCGGCACAATCCGCGGAAACGTTCGAGACCATCAATCCAGCGACGGGGCAGGTCATCGCAAGGATCGCGTCCTGTGGTCAGGCCGACGTCGATTTCGCGGTCGAGAAGGCGCGTCTGGCGTTTGAATCGGGCGCCTGGGCGCGCGCGCATCCGAGCGAGCGCAAGCGGGTGCTGCGGCGCCTCGTCAAGCTGATGGAGCGCGATGCCCATGAGCTTGCGGTGCTTGAGACGCTCGAAAGCGGCAAGCCGATCTACGACGTCGAAACCATAGACATCCCCGAGGCGCTGCATTGCCTGGAATGGCACGCGGAGGCTACCGACAAGCTCTACGGCCAGACATCGCCTTCGGGCGACGACGTCGTGTCGATGATCGTGCGCCAGCCGCTTGGCGTGGTCGCCTGCGTCCTGCCGTGGAATTTCCCGATCCTGATGCTGGCCTGGAAGATCGGCCCGGCGCTTGCTACCGGCAACTCCGTCGTCGTCAAGCCGGCCGAGCAGACCAATATGTCGACCTTGCGGATTGCCGAGCTGGCGCACGAGGCCGGGTTGCCGTCAGGCGTCCTTCAGGTCGTCACCGGTCCGGGCGAGATCACCGGCAAGGCGCTCGGCATGCATCCGGATATCGACATGGTCGCCTTCACGGGCTCGACCGATGTCGGCCGGAAATTCCTGGAATATTCCGCTAGATCCAACCTGAAGCGCATCGTGCTTGAATGTGGCGGTAAGAACCCATGCATCGTGCTGGACGATGCAGAGAATCTCGATGTTGTCGCGCAGCACGTCACCCAAGCAGTATTCTGGAACATGGGCGAGAACTGTTCGGCCAGCTCCCGACTCATCGTCCATGAAAAGATCAAGGACCGCCTGGTCGAAATGGTGCTTCACAAACTCAAGGAATGGCCCTTGGGCGAGCCTCTGGACCCCGGAAACCGCCTGGGCGCCATCGTGTCGAAGGAACAGTTCGACCGCATCATCGGCTACATCAAGAAGGGACGTACTGAAGGCGCCAGGATCGTGACGGGCGGCAACGCGCACAAGCACGGCAAGGGCTATTTCATCGAGCCCACCGTCTTCGACGATGTCACGCCGGAAATGACGATTGCGCGCGAAGAAATCTTCGGCCCGGTGCTGTCCGTCATAAAGGTGGCCAACGCAGACGAGGCAGTCCGCGTCGCCAATGATACGCAATACGGGCTCGCTGCCTCTATCTTCACCGCCAACCTCGGCCAAGCACATCGCATCGCGCGCGACATCCGCGCCGGCACGGTGACCATCAACTGCTACGGCGAAGGGGACATTTCGACCCCGTTCGGCGGTTTCAAGCTGTCGGGCTTCGGCGGACGGGACAAGTCACTTCACGCCCACGATCAGTATACGGAACTCAAGACCATCTGGGCGGACATTTCCGATCCCAGAGCGTCGCGCGCGGTGGACTGAGCCGGAAAGCCATGAGCGTGCATAGGGCCGTAAGGACGCCCGCCGACATCAACATGCCCGGCTGGTATGGAATTCTACCGCCTCCCAAGGCGCATGAGGCGCTGCGCGGCCACTACGAGGCCGACTGGGTCATTGTCGGGGGCGGCTTCGCCGGCCTCGCGGCCGCGCGGCGCCTATCACAATTGGTTCCAAACGACCGTATCGCTGTCGTCGACGCCCAGCGCATCGGCTGGGGTGCAGCGGGTCGAAATTCGGGCTTCATGATAGACCTGCCCCATGAGCTAGGTAGCGAAAACTATGGCGGCGGTGCCGAGCACGATCTAAAGCAAATACGCATGAACCGAGCTGCGATCGAATTTTCCGGATCTGCGGCCGAGGAGTATGGGTTGCAGCGGTTTTTCGTGCGTGCGGGCAAATTTCATGGCGCCGCAACCGATCACGGCCTTGCTGTCCTGCGCGAGTTCGAAAACCACCTGTCCGGCCTGACAGAGCCATTCGAGCGGCTGGATGGGCCGCAAATGAAGAAAATCACCGGAACGGAATTCTTCGTTGGCGGCACCTTCACGCCAGGGACAGTGATGGCGCAGCCAGCCGGCTTCATCGGGGGCCTGGCTGAAGGTTTGTCGAGCCGCGTGCAAATATTCGAGAATTCTCCGGTCACAACTGTGCAGACTGGCCGATTGCATACGGTGAAAACCGCCCAGGGAGAGATATCCGCGCCACGGCTGATCCTCACTGTTAATGGCCAACTTGAAAGCTTTGGTTTCTTCAAAAAGCGCCTGCTGCACGTCTTCACCTACGCCAGCATGACGAGGTCACTCTCCAGGACCGAACAGGCTACCCTGGGTGGCGAACCACATTGGGGCTTGATTCCGGCTGATCCGATGGGGTCGACCATCCGTCGCGTCGGGGATCGTATCGTCGTCCGCAACACCTTCACTTACAACCCGGGCATGTCCACCAGTGAAAAGCAGATCAACCAGATCGGGCAGGCGCACGATCGATCGTTCCGGGCTCGCTTCCCGATGCTGGGCGAAATATCGATGGAGTTTCGATGGGGAGGCCACTTATGCCTGTCACTAAACTCGGCGCCGGCATTCGGTGAAATCGACGACCGGGTCTATGTGGCTGGCTGCTGCAACGGGCTAGGTACGGTCAAGGGCACGCTCTACGGAATGCTGGTCGCCGACTTGGCAGTCGGCACAGGGGAGCCAATGGTTGCCGATGCTCTCAAAGAACCGTCGCCAAATCGGCTCTACCCAGAGCCTTTAGTGGCGATTGGTGCGCCACTGAAGCTCTGGGCTATGCAAAAGCGCGCTGGGCGCGAACTCTAGCAATCACGTCGCCCGCTCTTCGGCCGCGACCTCTCTCAACCACTTCCGAAAAAGCTCAGCAGCAGGCGAGAGCGTTCGATTGTCATTCCAGCTAAGGTGATATCCTCCAGGAGCAGGCATTTCGAGATCGGTGATCTTTACAAGCTTGCCTTCTTCGATGAGGGGCCGAACGAGGCGATGCCAACCCACCGCGACACCCTGATCGGCCTGGGCAGCCTGCAAGGTCACAAAGAACTTGCCGAATCTACGGCCACGCGGAGCTCCGTGCGGGATTCCAGCGCGACGCAGAACTTCGTCCCAGTCAGCCCATTCAGGATCAACCCAGTTGACGTGAAGAAGTGGAAGTTCCGGCAGTGACTGGGCCGTAGCATCCCGATGCACTTGGGCGAAGCCAGGGCTGCAGACAGGATAGATGATATCATCAAAAAGCGATTCGGCGGTTTCGTCTGGCCAGGAACCAAACCCGTAGCGGATGCGCAACTCTACTTCAGCGCGCCGGTAGTCTCGCGAATTGTCAGAAATCAGATGATCCACCGCAATTTCAGGGTGGCGATTCCAGAAGCGAGGCATGCGCGGTATCAGCCACATAGTTGCAAATGCGTCTGAGCACGCGACGGTCACATTTTTAGTTCGATCGCCTCGCTTGACGGTTCTGACGACTTCCGAGGCTTTGGAAAAGCCACTTGCCAGCACAGCATACAGATCATCGCCAGCGCTGGTCAGCATGACGCCGGTTCCGAGCCGTACGAATAAAGGGACGCCGATCTCTTCCTCGATGGCTTTGATCTGCCGACTGACAGCGCCTGGCGTGACGTTGAGCTCGGAAGCCGCAAGCTTAAAAGACAGGTGCCTCGCAGACGCCTCGAAGACCGCGAGCGCAGTTAAGGACGGGAGATCATAGTAGCGACGAACCATCTGGCAACCACCTGACCGCGTGAACCCGAGCAGCACTTTAATCAACACCGGGGTGAGACTTTTGCATTAGGTCAATTCCCCGGGATTAGGCAATAGTCGCAAATGAGGCGCTATCGGCGTGCGCCGCTTTTCTTATTGTTCTGGAGGCTAGGATGACTGCTGACGCTAGAGTCGCGCGAAGAGGCGGACGGGAAGCTCGGCGTACAATCCGGACCGCTCCCAAATTCGACATGCTTCCCACGCTCAAGCGCGGTCTACCGGTGGTGGAGCCTATGGATGCCGAGCAGGTTGAGCGCATTCACGAAGCCTCGCTTGCGATCCTGGAAGAGGTCGGCGTGGTGTTTCGCGATCCGATCGCGATTGAGGACTGGAAGAGGGCCGGCGCCGACGTCCGAGCGGGTGACCGGGTCCACCTCGATCGTGGCCTGGTCATGGAACTCATCAAGACGATTCCTCCCGAGATCGAATATGTCGCGCGCGACCCGGCGAAGAACGTCGAGCTAGGTGGCGGCAAGTCGATCTTCGTGCCGATGACCGGCGCACCTTACATGCGCGACCTGGATGATGTCAGGCGAGGGCCGACTATCGCGGACCTCGGCACCTTCCATAAGCTCGCTCATATGATGCCTGCGCTGCATTCATCAGCGCATCACATCGTAGAGCCGATGGACATTGTGGTCGCACACCGCCATCTACACATCACTTATTCGTCGATGAAGCATTCCGATAAGATATTCATGGGCATGACGACGTCGCCGAAGAACGCCGAAGACGTCCTTGACATGTGCGAGGTCCTTTTTGGCGAAGGGTTTCTTGAAACGCATGCGGTGACGACTGGTAATTGCAACGGCAACTCACCGCTGGTCTGGGATCAAGTGATGCTCGGCGCCATGCGGGCCTTCTGCCGGCGCAACCAACCGGTGCTGTGCTCGCCGTTCGTCCTCGGCGGGGCGAATACTCCTGCATCAACAGCCGCGGCCGTCGCGCAGCTCAATGCCGAGGCTCTTTCCGCCCTCGCTTATACCCAGGTGATCCGAAAGGGCTGCCCCGCGATCTATGGACATTATCTGTCGACCGTGTCGATGCAGTCGGGAGCGCCGATGGCGGGAACGCCGGAGATTTCGCTCATGAATTTCATGATCGGCCAGATGGCGCGTCGATACAACGTTCCTTGGCGTACTTCGAACCTGCTCGGCGGCGCAAAGGTCTTCGACGCGCAGTCAGGATACGAAAGCGCGATGACGATGATGGCCGTGCTGATGTCGGGCGCAAACTACATCTGGCATTCGGCAGGCTGGAACGAGGCCGGCATGCATTGCTCGATCGCCAAATTTGTTGTCGATGCCGAGGTCTGCGATATGGGCTACCGCATGACCAAGGGTATTCAGTGGGACGATTTCGATGAAGCCTTGGCTGCCATTCGTGACGTCGGGCCGGGGGGGCATTACCTCGGACACCCGCATACGCAGGCGAACTTCGAACGTGCATTCTTCATCCCGAAGCTGTTTGACAATAATTCAATCGAGCAGTGGAAGGTCGACGGCTCAAAAGATATCAAGGAACGAGCACTTGACCATGCTCGTCATCTATTGAGTGAGTATCAGGAGCCCAAACTGGATCAGGCAAAGGACGAGGAATTGCGGGCCTATATTGATCGCCGCTCACGGGAGATCCCTGCGGTGGATGCTCTGAACGACGAATTTTGAGACCATCTATGCGAATAGAAGTTATCAACGTCTACAAATGTCTATTGCCGGTCAAGGGTGGTAGCGGCTACCGGATGGCCAGCGATAACGTGCAGTTGCTTGACAGTACGCTCCTTGAGGTCGTTACCGATGAGGGCCTCAAAGGCTGGGGCGAGACCTGCCCTGTAGGCCCGATCTATCAGCCGCATCACGCGCTTGGCGCCCGCGCCGCGATTGCCGAAATCGCACCTGGTCTGATTGGCCAAGAGGTGTCCTCGATGCGGCGTATCGCTAAGGTAGTGGACGACCGGCTGAACCGGCATGGCTACGCCAAAGCAGCCTTCGACATAGCTTTCCTGGATGTGCTTGGTCAGAGCCTAGGAGTGCCGATATCGTCTCTGCTCGGCGGCGCCCTCACCGACCGGGTACCCTCTTACTATTCCACAATCGTCGGGACACCTGAGGAAACCGCCCGCATTGCTGCCGACAAGGTCAAAGCAGGATATCCTCGACTGCAGATCAAGATTGGCGGTCGCGATCTCGAACAGGATGTCGCGACGGTTCACAAGGTTTGGGAAGCCGTCGGCTATAAAGCCAGAATTGCGGTTGACGGCAACCGCGGCCTTACCGTTGCGACCGCGATGCATCTTGATCGACTTTGCGAGTCGATCCCGTTCGCATTCGAACAGCCTTGCAATACGATGGACGAGATCGCGACCCTCAAGGGCAGGCTAACGCATCCCGTTTACCTCGATGAGAACACGGAAGACTTGAACGCGGTCCTCCGCGCGATTTCCTTGAACATTGCTGATGGTTTTGGATTCAAAGTGACGCGCTTGGGCGGTCTCAGCAAGATGACCACTGTGCGAGACATGTGCGCGATCAGGTCCCTGCCCCATACCTGCGACGACGCGTGGGGTGGCGACATTATCGCGGCGGCATGTGTCCATCTCGCCTCCACGGTCGAGCCGAGGCGGTTCGAAGGCGCATGGATAGCACAGGAGTATATTGAGGGACATTATGACCCTGTGAACCCGATAGTGATAAGGGACGGCCATATCGAGGTGCCCCAGCGGCCCGGGCTCGGAGTCAAACCCGACCCAGAAACGTTAGGTGCTGCGGTCGCCACATACAGTCGCTGATGAACGCCCCGGCTACCATCCACGCAGTGAAGCCCATCGAGCGGCCGTATGGCCTGTCGCTTGATCAGTCGCTGCACATTGGCGTTCTGGTATTGCCGGGGTTTTCGCACCTGTCGTTCCATGCCTATATCGAGCCGTTGCGCATCGCAAACATGCTGTCGAAGGCACGTCTATTCACCTGGCAAGTCGTAGGAGTCTACAAGAAGCCCGTATACGGAGCGAACGGCATCTCAATTTCAGTAGACGTCACCGCAGAAGAAATTAGCGGGATCAAGGCGCATTTCAATCAGCTGGTGATCATCGCGGGCGAGCAAGTTGAGCAGCAGTCCACGCCTCAATTGCAGACCTTCCTACGACGTGTGGCAAGGCGAGGCATTCCCATATCGGCTTTAGGAACGGCCACGTGGCTGCTAGCCGAAACTGGTCTACTGGCCGACACTCCTTGTACGATCCATTGGTCGAGACTTGCTGCTTTTTCCGAGGTGTTTCGTAAGCCGCGCATAAGAGAAACACTTTTTGTCAAGGATGGGCAGTATTCCACATGCGCCGGCGAGCTCGCAGCTTTCGACTTGGCAGTGGACCTCATCGCAAGCCGCGCCGGCGCGACCGTCGCGCAAGAAGTTTGCCGACATGCCATTGTCGACGGGCAACGCGCCGGTGCAAATCGCCAGACTGCCCCGGCGGGGATTTCTTACGCAAACGTCAGCGAAAAGCTGGTTTCTGCAGTGCAGACCATGGAAGCAAATCTTGACGACACGCTGTCGATGAATGCGATAGCCAAGCATGCGGGTATTTCAAGGCGACAACTCGAACGGCTGTTCGTCACCCACGTCGGCACCACGCCAGCTAAACACTACCTGAAAATTAGAGTAGATCAGGCCAAGCGGCTGATTCAGGGTACGAGAATGCCGTTGGTCGAGATCGCCATTGCGTGTGGTTTCGTTTCTTCGTCGCATTTCTCGAAATGTTTCAAGGCCATCCATGGAAAAACTCCGCAGCAATGCCGCTCGGAGGTACCGGCGTGGGTTGGCCCCGGCTTGGGCGGCACCGGGCTTGCCAGGATCCTGCAGCCCGCGCATGAAAACGGAACGGCGGTTGCACGACAGCCGTATTGAACACCTGGCCCGCCAACTAGGCTAGTTTCCGTCCATAAACGTGCGTATTTCAGTGCGTTTACAATGAGTTGCGCGCGATTGAAAGCGCGTTTACGGGCGCGAACGGGTCGAAGAGTGTTGTTTGTCGCCAAAATAGTGTCACCGGCGCGTGCGGTGGCGGCCGGCATGGGTCGGCGCGGGGCAACCTGCGATCCCGGGGGCAGTTCAGGTCGGCTTGAGGCGGGTGAAGATGACGAGGTTGTAGGCCACGACCGAGGACCAGACGTAGGTCTTGAAGTGATCGAGGCCGCGCCAGGTGCAACACGCCAAACCGTAGGCGCGCTTGAGGCATGAGATGCCGGCCTCGATGCCGGCGCGGAAGTTGCGCAGCTTGCGATAGACCCACTTGCTTCTGACCATGTCTTCGATCCTGAGGCCAGCTTTCTTGTGGAAGGCCATGTCGGAAACGCCCCACGCTTTCGCTGTGGCCAAGTTGGCGCGAGTGGCGAAGCCTCCATCGGCGGCCGCCTGCCGCGGTGCCTGACCATAAAAGGCGATATGGCGCCTCAGCATCGGCAGCAAGCGGTCGCTGTCGGCCGGGTTGCCTGCTTCGATCATCAGATCGAGGATCATGCCGCTCCTGCCGGTGGTGAGGTTGAGCTTGTGGCCGTATTCGGTATCGCGGCTGCCTTTGACGATGATATCGGCATGCTCTTCGAACAGGCTGACCAACTTCTCGCCGGCGGGCACCGGCTCGCCGGCCAACACCCGCCGTTCGCTCTGTCGGATGATGCGTTCCACCAGCGGCCGATAATGGCGAACCTGGGCCTGCCACAGGGCTATGGACGGTGTGCTCGCCACGGCCAAACGCTCGCTCGCCTGCTCCAGATAGGGCCAGGGTCGCACGGGTGATTGCGATCAGCTCGCGGTAGAGTTGGACCCGGTTGGGTCGACCGCGCGTGAACTGGATTTTGCGAGCCCGGTTCTTGGCTGCGCGGCAGTGATCGCGCCATGCCATACCGGTGCCGCCAATCAAGACATCAGCTCGATTCAGAAGGCGCACCATGACCCGCACGGCATCCCAAAGCAGGCTGCTGTCACTCGGTTCGTGCATGAGTGCCGAGGTCACGGTGCTGTCCAACCGCACCACCGCGCCGTCTTCGAGCTTCGCCTGTCGAGCGCTCGACAGCAGTACCCGATTGATCTCTTCCCAGGTCTCGGGCCGGATCGCGCTGATCGTCTTTTGCAGCACCGACTTCTGTGGGCTCCATGACCATGGCAGGCGGGCAAAGGCGCGAAACGAGGCGGAGTCCTCAAGATGGAACGCCAACTCCTGATAACTCAGCTGCCGGCATTGCTTGAGCAACGCGCAACGCAGCACCGCTTCGGCGGGCAGGCCCTGCCGTCCGGTGGCCTTGACGCCGAGGCGAACCAAGTCTCGGGCCACCAAGCCAAGCAGATCGCAATGCTCATCCAGCCATTGCGACATCGCCTTCAGCTCGTGGCCGATCTCGTGTGTGGCGAAAACATCGAATATGCTCGCTTGGACGGTGCGTTCTTGGCGCATTGTCGGCTCCGGCGGTGGCAGGACTTTGGAATCAGTGGCATGATCCAAGATACCTGAAACCGCCGGGCCTTGCTCGCGCAAAGCTACGATTCACTCAATAGAATCAATCGCTTGCTGTTTATGGACGGAAACTAGCTAGCACCTGGCGTCGACGCGGGGCAATTCCTGAGAATTTTGTGGGATATGCTACATCGCGAACGTGTAGGCTATTTGAAGATCGTCCGAGACCACCTCGCGGAGGCAATATCAATGTCGGCCCCCCGGCGGGGAGATACTATTAAGCGCTGCAATAGCGCTGGGTTCGTGAGCTCGATGACGCCTCCGCTAGGGACTGGGCCAGTTGGGTCGCTCATAACCACCTTCGGATATTCCAGGAAATCGTAAAGCTCGATGAGGCAGAGCGCATCGACGAAACGTCATGCGCACTGGGACGGGAATCTGCTGACCGCAGCTGAACTGAAGCGAATTCGCCGAAAGGTGCGAGCGCCACTCGCTCGATGAGGGTTACCAAACCTGTCGCTGGGGGTTACCAATGTGCGTGTTGGGTGGCCTTAGGTTCCCAATCTTGGCCGTAATAAGCTCAATCAAAACATCTCCTTAAGGCCAGTCGGGAATTGATTGTCGTTGAGGCACATTGGTAACCTGTTGTCCGAAAGGCATTGGTAACCTCTTCGGCACGAAAGCAGCGGGAAGTCATCCACTTAGCAGTCCAGGCAACGACAGATAATCCTGGACTCTAGCCTCTACCGACGACAGATAATTCCGGACGCCATACCAGACTGCCATTATGCGACTTTCGAGGCACAAACCATGAACACTGCGGCGGCGTGGTATTAATTTCCAATCGCCACTTAGTACGCTTGCATGTTCCGAAATGACCGCATTGGAGTGTAGGCGATCGTCCAACAACCGCGGGATCAAGACATTCGCTTGGCGACCCTTTCAGCACGAGCTACTGATTGGCATCGAAGCGCATTGGAATTTGGGGGATCAAAATGGAATGGGAAAAGCTGCTGTGCAGCGAACGACTTGGCGACAAGCACTACGAGCCCAAGCCGAACCGCTCGATCTTCGTTCAGGATCATGACCGGATCGTATTCTCGGCGCCATTTCGGCGACTAGCCAACAAGACCCAAGTGCAGCCTCTCTACGAGCACGATCATGTCCATCACCGTTTGATCCATTCCGTTGAGGTCAGCAGCGTCGGACGATCGTTGGCAATGCGAATCGGTAACTGGCTCGAGGAGACGCATCGGATCGCCGACGGCGAGTCGAACAGCTTGGCGAACATCGTTCAGGCGGCATGCGTCGCCCACGATATCGGCAACCCTCCTTTCGGTCACTCAGGCGAAGCGGCGATGGGCGACTGGTTCGCGGAGAAATTCGACGACGCCAAAGGGGTCATGGCAGAGCTCGAGGAGCGGCACCGCTTGGAGTTCATAGAGTTCGAAGGAAACGCGCAAGGATTTCGGATAGTTACTCGTCTCGAGATGTACCGCAACGAGGGCGGCATGCGACTATCTAAGGCGACATTGGGCGCGTTCACGAAATACCCTGTCACTTCTGCCGACCGCGAAAGCATCGTCGGCAAAGGAACTGCACCATATGTCGGCGTCAAGAAGTTTGGCGTCTTCCGCTCCGAGATCGAGCTGTTTAAGGAGGCGGCTGATTCACTGGGGCTGCCCCAGGAAGTGGACCAGGCCGGGAATTGGTGGCGGCGCCATCCCTTGGTCTTCATCGTCGAGGCCGCAGACGACATCTGCTACAACATCGTAGATCTTGAGGATGCCTTCACGACCGGGGAGCTCCCGTTCGACACGGTCAGGGACCTGCTACACGAGGCTGCCAACAACCCTAACCGCGACGTGAGCGGCCTCAACCAGGCCGAGCACATCGCATTGCTGCGAGCTTTGAGCATCAATGTCGCAGTCGAGAGCTGTGTCGCGGCCTTCAAGGCCAACTATGACGCCATCATGACCGGGACGTTCTCTGCTTCCCTGACCGATGCTGGCCCCATGGCTCCCACCTTCGCTAAGATGAATGCCCTTTCTCGGGACCAGGTCTTCACCGCCCGGAGAAAAACCGAGCTGGAAGTGTCTGGTCGGCGCGTGATTGGCAACGTGATGTCAGGTGTGCTTCCCGTATTCGAGGATCTTGCTAAGGCTAAGTGGGATCAGGAAAAGCTCTCAGGGCACAACCGGCAGCTCGTCAGGGCCCTTGATCTAGATTTACGGAGTGTAGCCGATGCCGAGCAAGCGCTACACGCTCTTGCAGACTTCACGTCGGGCATGACCGATCGATATGCTGTGCGGGTCGCCAGGATGCTCACCGGCATCTAGATGACAAAGCGCCCGCGTCGTATGTGCAAAGCGACGAATATGCGCACGGCGTCCGCATCAATCGATCATAGGGCGTGGGCTGAAGCTCGGTTGTAGGCACCAAAATGGCAGAGCGGATGCGCCCCTGGCTTGGCGACTAAAGACCCAATAAAGCTAGCGCTTCTCGGCTGATTGGTCGGATACACGACGTCGAATTTGGCACATTTGCCGGCATCCACTCAAGGCAGCGCGTCGAACTTGCGCTGATGTCCCTTCACCATCTCGCGCAACCGCGCAGGCTGGAGCACTTCCACCGACTTTCCCCAAGAGTAGAGGTGCCAGCACATCTCGAGGTGGCCGGACGCCTTGAAGCGCACAAGCAGCGATCCGTCCGACTCTTCCTCAATGGTCTGTGTTGGATGGAACACAAACCGACGAGCGTGCGGCGCGGCGTCCGGCGAGAAGCGCCATACGACGTCGCCGTGCTCGGCTGCGCTCTCATATGACCCGAAGCCCTTGTCGGCGTGCGCGCGGATGTTGAAGTCAGGATCAAGATCGAAGCTCTCGTCGAGTACCTCGGCCGAGTAGATCTCCTCGACCCGGTAATGCTGCAGCGGTGCGTCGGTCTTCTTCGCCGTGTCCCGCGCGACCAGGTAGCGCCGCACGCCGAGAAGAAAGCCCCCTTTCAGCCTAAAGAACCACCTCGCCTGTTCGAACGATCTGGACAATCCGGACTATCCGGACTATATGTGTGTCACAGAAATGGAGGCCGCCATGGTCGCAACAGTTCGAAAATCTGGAACAGGCGTGCACGTTAATGTGAGCAGCGCGGCCGTCGCCGACATTCTTGAAGTGTTGGCACGGCACAACCCAGGAATCTCCCGATCGGCGCTAAAGGGCAAGAGCAAAATGGTAGCTGCGGTCACTGCGGCAGCTGTCCGGCTTTCGGAGGAGAACCAGCGCCAGATTCTGGTCCATGAAAAGGATCTTGCCCAGGCAATGGAGACGGTGGTCGCGGATCTCGCTGGTCGAGGCGACAGCAGGCTGATCAAGCTCGACGTTGAAAGGCCCATTGAGGTCAGTCACGGCGCGGGACTCGGCAACGTAGTAGATCTCGAGGAAGGTCGGCGAAGGGTCACGGAATATGCAACAGCGGTTCGCCTCGAAGACTGGGCAGGGCCGATTGCAGGGCCGAGTGATATTGAGAAGGCCTTTGGAACAAGAAGATCCACGCTCCATGATTGGCAAAAACGGGGTGCCGTCATCGGCTTGCTGAAGGGTGAACGAAAGCATGTCTTTCCCTTGGCACAGTTTGTGGACGGCCGGCCGGTCAAGGGGATGTCTGAAGTCACCAGCATCATCCGTAATTCTCGCGCGGCCTGGCAATGGCTGATCCAGCCGAAGCCTAGCATCGGGGGCGCTCCCCTCGACCTTCTCAAGGCTGGGCAGGTGAATGAGGTTCTTGCGGCCGCCGAGCGTGACTTCAGCTGATCGTGAAGCTTGATCCCAAGACAGTCGCGGACCTCGCTCTCGGATTTCAACCGCGTTCATACCTCCGCGTGATGCGCGCCGCGCATATGGCGACGCCGTTGGGGATGGGTTTTGGACACACACGCTTCTCAAGTCCGGATAGGACGTTTCAACTCCTCTACATCGCCCGCGACCTTGCAACGGCAATTGCCGAGACCATCGTCCGGGACAGGTTCGAAGGCAGGATGAAGCGTGTCCTTGATCAAAGCGAGATCGAAGAGTGGGCCGTAGCGGAGATTACTGCGACTTCTCCGCTCACGGTACTCGATCTGCGGACCACGGGCCTCCTCAGGTTGGGAGTCAGCACTGACGCCGCTCGAGCCAAGAAGCACCGGCAGGGGCGGCAACTCAGCGCGGCGATTCATGGCGCCTTCGCGATTGACGGTCTGCTTTATACATCCCGTCTCACATCCGCCGAGTGTGTGGCCGTTTACGATAGAGCCATTGAGGGAAAGCTGGACGCATCGCCATCAACAAATCTAGTGCGGCACCCGGACCTGATAGCAGCTCTGCAGTCTATTGGTGTCTCCCTTCAGAGAGGTGCCTGACGATGGCCGGGAACGTTACGTCGGTGAATTTCTCGGGACGTTTCAAGAAGCTGAACGGAACCGTCGCGCTGACCGCAACGCGTGCGGACATTATCCGGTCACTGCTGACCGTGGGGTATCCGAGCCGAAGGGCGGCCGTGCGCGTCGTGGGTAGGTGGAGGGAACGAATGCTGGTCGCGATGGCGACTGGCTATCTCGACAATGCGCTAAACACGACGCTTTACTTCCGCAATCTCGAGCAGTCGGAGAAGGTCGGTGTTTCCTTCCTGCTCGGCGAGGCATTCACCCATTGATACGCGCAGGACAGGATGAAGATTGAATATCTCGTCCATGTGGGTGGGCTGTCGAGTTGCTCGTGGACTTCACCGACAACTTCACTTGCCCCGAAGACGGGCGCGTCCCCGCCAGCCGCAAAGAGCCGTCCCGATTTCATCGGCATACGCCGCACGGAGAGTCATGTCTTCGAAAGCAAGGGGCGGAGTCGGCGTCCGGCGGCAACTGCTGTGAGCAAGGCGCTCGGGCAAGTGTCCGCCCTCCATTCAGTCAATGGCAAGGCGCCAAAGACCAGGTGTGCAAGTTTCTTCATGCTCAGGAGCGCCGGCACCGAAGGGTTCGTGTCCGACCCTCCCGTTGACGGCAAGGGCAGCGGCGTCAACTTCGACGTTCTCGACGCGCTCGCCAAGGCATATTCCTTCTTCCTGGACGAACCAACGACGAATCTGCCGGCAGACGTTTCCGACGGATACTTTGGTCGCGAGATTGAAGATGGTGTCTATTTCGGCCTCGACAAGAAAGTCTTCGCTGCCATACAGGAGCGGCCTGATGGTGAACAAGAACGCCGCCGCCGGACAGCCGAGATATTCGCAATTATTGCCGACAGGTTGCAATCTTACGAGGGCCGGAGAGAGCGGAACGTTTCGGCTGGTCCGGACGGAACCATACTCATCGACCGTCGATCACGCCCCGGTAGCAGACAGCGTATAATCGCAAAATAGCGTTGCAAGGCTGGGCTTGAGTCGCCCCAAATGCATGGAGAGCGGTCAACGATGCCATCTTACCCTGTCGGAATTGGTTGTTACTCTCCTGGCCGGACGATTTGATGAAAGCACTTTCTGGACAGTTCGATCTGTTCGACCTTGATCCCGGCTATAGGGAAACACCGCGACGCGTTGCTCCGGCTCGGCCTGCGCGGAAACATCCCATTGTTGCGCCGGGAACTGAGGATGAGCTGGTGCAACTCTTAGAAGACACTGGGCGATTCAAGGTTTTGCGAAAGCTGGTGCCCCGCCCGATCATCGATCGCGCCAGCAGCAGATTTCAGAGGTTAGCCGTCCTGGTCGATGTCGAGACGACTGGTCTCAATCATGCCCGCGACGAGGTGATTGAAATCGGCGCTGTCGCCTTCACTTATGACGATGCAGGAATGATCGGCGATGTCGTCGGCGTATTAAGCGCGTTGCGGCAACCATCAGGCCCGATACCGGCAGAGATCACCCGCCTCACCGGCATTACCGACGAGATGGTGGCTGGACAGTCTGTGGATCTCGGCGCACTCGACGCACTTATCGAGCCGGCCGATCTCGTCATTGCCCACAATGCCGGTTTCGACAGGCCGTTTTGCGAGCGTCTGTCGCCATCGTTCATCCCAAAACCGTGGGCCTGCTCGGTGACGGAAATCCGTTGGGCGGACCACGGCTTTGAAGGCAACAAACTCGGTTATCTCGTCGGGCAATCAGGCCTGTTCCATGACGGACACCGCGCGACCGATGATTGCCATGCCGTCCTCGAAATTCTTGCAAGACCGCTCGCCGGCAGCGGCGTAACGCCATTCGCCGAACTCTATGCTGCAAGCCAACGACTCCGGGTCCGGGTGTGGGCTGAGAACAGCCCCTTCGAGACGAAGGATCATCTGAAGGCGCGTGGATATCGATGGTCGGATGGCAGCGACGGTCGACCAAAGGCCTGGTGGGCAGAAATTGCTGAGGAGAACCTTGACGAAGAACTTCGGTTTCTGCGCGAGGACATCTATCGTTGGCCCGAAGCGGAGCCGCTCACACAACGGCTTTCAGCAGCCGATCGCTTCAAAGCAGCTTAATTTGCAGGTGCTGACCTGCCGGTCGTTACAAATCATCTTTGCTTTAATTTGAACGATGGGCCAATACTGCGGCATATTCTTGGTGCTCGCATATATGGGGGAAGAATGGGGAATGGCTGACGAGGATGTGGCGCCGCAGCGCCAATTCCAGATTGTCCGTAACGGCGATTCGACACCGGCCAACATAGATTGGTCCCAAGGAGTCGAGACAGTTCAAAAGGGCATCGCCGATGCCCTGAACGCGCGCAACGTGGCGTTCCTGTTGGGCGCTGGCTGCTCCTCGTTGCGTGTCGACGGAGAGGAGCGTGGCATCTCAACCATGCAGCCCCTCGCTGAGATATTTTGCAACACTACCACCCAAGCGTTGGCAGCCGCACAGCAGCGTGCGGAAGACGAGGATCTATTAGGCGAAGGCAGCACCGACGTGCTCCCTGTAGAGCCGCCTGACTGGCTTCTAACCAAAGAAGAAGTAGCCATTCTACAAGAGGCGGGCGTCGAACTGGAAGATGAGTACGCGCGCAACCTTGAGCGCTTGATGGAGGTATTGCACAGTCTTCGTTTCGTCTCCCAACGCAGCGCGAAATCATCCCATTGGGCGCGAGCCAAAGATCTGACGGAGGTAATCAACAAGGTCCAGGCATTCCTCTGGGAGCGGTGCACCGACGGTGCTTTCGCGCAGGGGGATACATCTGTCCGCGACCTCTATGAGAAGTTCTACCGAAAATTAGTGCTGCGCGACCGAAGCCTACCCCGGCCATGGGTGTTCACCACGAATTATGATCTGTTCAATGAAACTGCGATGGACCGCCTCGGCATTCCTTATGCCAACGGTTTCTCCGGCATCATAGAGCGGCGTTTCAATCCCTCCACATTTCGCTACGCCTTGGCTGAGCAGCTCGATCTTTCAAACCGCAAATGGTCGGCGGTCGATGCGTTTGTCTACCTATGCAAGTTACACGGATCGATCAGCTGGACCGAAGACGATCACGGCCTGTTCCCAATCCGTGAGAAGTGGCCGGCCGACGGCAGCGCCAAGATGATGATCTTTCCCACGCCGGCAAAACAGAACTCGAGTCTAGGGTCACCGTATGCCGACCTCTTTCGCGAATTCCAGTCGCGCATCGTCCGCGAGCAAAGCGTGCTTGTGACTTCGGGCTACGGGTTCGGGGATGAGCACCTGAACAACATCATTTACCAGGCGCTGACAATACCGACCTTTCGGTTGATTATCTTTGCGTCACCGGACGCACCCGGAGAGATTGCCAAACTGCGCGCCCTTGGTGATCCGCGGATCTGGATAATCGGTGGCGACGGTCCCGAGCCAGGTACAAGAGCACATTATTTCGACACGATGGTCGATCGGTTCATGCCTCAGCGGCCAAGCGAGCGTATCGACGACGCCGTTCGCAAGGTGATGAAGGAATTGGCTCCGGACAAGGACGATACCGAATGAGTCACGACGATCGCAAACGCGCCGTCGGTAAGGTCACATCAGTGGCAGCAGACAGGTTCGTGGTCGAGATGCACGCGGGGACCGACAACTTCACGGTCGTGGGCTTTGACGACGTGCATTACGTCGCACGTTTGGGCTCGTTCCTGATGATACCGACTCACGCCGAATATGTTGTCGCTGAAGTTGTGGGGCTGCGCGAACGTGATGTTGCGGCCTCCTCTAGAGGCGACCTCGACAGGACCGGATCGGCGAAATTCCTCGACGTGGTGCCCGTAGGCATGCTGCCTGCTTCGGGGGACGGAAAGTTCCGGTTCGGTGTGTCGGTCTTCCCTTCGCTCTATGCCGACGCATTGTATGCTCTCGATAGCGAACTCGACAGGATATTTGAGACGAAAACCGAGGCTGAGGCCGGCATCGGGCCTGACGGGCAAATCTGTGTGCCGGCGAATGCCACCCGCTTTCGTGTTTTAAGCATCGGTCAGTCTGTCGTGTTCGAGGACTATGCGGTGAAGGTCCGCCTCGACGATTTCTTCGGTGGTCACGTCGCAGTGCTTGGCAACACGGGCAGCGGAAAGTCGTGCACAGTCACTTCGATTTTACAGGAGCTTTTTGAAAAACCGGACGAACATCATGCCCGAGGTGCCACGTTTGTGGTGTTCGACGTCAACGGCGAGTATCGGCAGGCGCTCGAACCGCTGGCAAAGCCCGGCGGTATTGGGGTCGACCGAGTTATACTCGATGGAACAGCAACTGGTTTCCGCTTGCCCCATTGGTTTCTGGACCTCTCAGAATGGGAACTTCTGCTCCAGGCGAGCGAACGCACGCAGGTCCCCATACTGCGTATGGCGCTTGGCCTTTCAACGATGTTCTCAGAAGCTGGTGCAGACGATCTCGGCGGCGTGAAGAACCACATCCTTGCCAAATGTATCACGCAGATCGTGCGCGACGATTCCAGTAGTCCGTCAAAGCATGACCGGATAGTTGGCATCCTCCAGCGATTCAACACTGGTGAAATCAATCTGCAATCCATCCAACCTTTCATTGCAATTAGCTACGGCCAGCTGGCTGATGCCCAAGGTTTGGACGACTTTCTCGTCGGCGAGAATGCCTTTGTTATCGACGAGTTGAAGCTGCCGGATTACGAAAACATCCCTTTCGATTTCCGCTCACTAGGAGAGGCAATGGATCTGGCCATCCTTTACGAGGAGGCACACGGCAACCGTCAGATTCGCGACTACTGCTCGCAGATGGTCACCCGCCTCAAATCGCTTGAGGAGCGTCGGGAGTATGAATTTCTACGCCACTCACTGCCAGTCGGGGTGCAAGCCGGTGAAGGTCAGAGCGAATTCCTCGCCCGAATCCTCGGGCTGACCGCGAAGGGCAATGGCCTGACTAAGACCAGTCAGGTCGTGATCGTCGATATGAACGCCGTATCGGATGACGTTGTCGAGCTTTTCTGCTCGGTTCTCGCACGCATGACGTTTAGGCTGCTGCGGCAAGCCGATCCGCGCAACCGCTTCCCAGTTCACTTGCTGCTTGAAGAAGCTCATCGCTATATTGCCTCCACACCCTCTCGTTATGCGTTGGACGCAGCGAAGGTTTTTGAGCGGATAGCCAAGGAGGGCCGCAAGTACGGTATGTTCCTCATGGTAGCATCACAGAGGCCAAGCGAGCTTTCAAAAACCGTGTTGTCTCAATGCTCCAACTTTGTCGTTCACCGCATTCAGAACCCAGACGACCTGTCGCAAATCCGTCAGATGACTCCATTTATCTCCGACGCGGTTCTCAAACGGTTGCCATCCCTCCCCAAGCAGCACGCGTTGGTGTTCGGAACATCCGTGAATTTGCCGACGACGTTCCGCGTCAGGGACGCGTCTCCTCGGCCATCCAGCGACGACACCAAAATAGTTGATCTCTGGTTCCACGAGGAAGGTCGCCGAGCGAACATCCGACTCGCCCCGCTCGTACCCGATCCGGATGACGTATTCTCAAATCTAGTGTGACACTAGCCGAATGCTGAGGAGCTCTATGTCTTTGGCCAGCCTTTCGTTTTCAAGAAGATCATTCCATCGAATGCGCCGAGTTTTGCCGCGGCTTCGGTAACATAGCGCCTTCGAGACTCCACGGATCGGCCGGATGAGCGCTCCAGGATCCGGCCGCCCCAACTGTCCGATCCTTTTCGGTATATCGAAATGTTCAGCCCGTCGGTATTCAGATAGCTGTTGCCAGCGTGCGAGACGCGCCACTTGCGCTGGAGCCAATTGCGTCGGCGGTGTGCAGCACTGCGGAGCGCACGTTCGCGCATTCGCGGTGCCTCGTAGTCCTGCTCCATCTTCTCCGCACAGACACATCCCACGCCGAGCATTTCGGCATGGTCAGGATGAGTCATGTAATGGATGTATCTGATCTCTTGGGTTTCGCACATTTCGCAAATCTCAGACGGTTCATCGAGATCCTCCACATTGACGCAGGTCCAGCCCTTATGCGGAATTCCCGATCGCGACCACTTCCCAGTCATCGATCCCCTCCCCCTCCGACGAACCTATTCCTCTATCTCGACGGCGACGTCCTGCTGGCTGCCGAAAAAGTCGGGCATGACGTCGCCCGCCAACAACTTCTCTTTTGACAGCAGGCCAGCATCCTCGAGCGCCTCGAAATCCGGTAGCTGGCGCAGCGTGTCGAGCCCGAATTGCGACAGGAAGGTTTTGGTCGTCACATAAGTGTAGGGCGCGCCTTGAGTGGGGCTGCGCGGCCCCGAGGCGATGAGGTCCTGCGCGCGCAGCACGCCGATGAGATCGCGCGACACCTCCTTGCCGAAGAAGCTTGAAAGCTCGCCGCGGGTGATCGGCTGGAAATAGGCAATGCACATCAGGACTAGGAAGTGTGGACACTTATCTGAGCCATAGGATGGTTGCGGCAAGGGTTACGATTGCAAGGTAGTGCCTTGCGGTCTTCTCGAAGCGTGTTGCGACGCGGCGGAACTGCTTGAGCTTTGAGAAGCAGCATTCGATGAGATGGCGCTGGGCATAGAGGTGCTTGTCGATCGGATGTTTGCGAGCCCGAGAGGGATTGTTGGGGATGACCGCGACAGCCCCCTTGTCAGCGATGGCCTTGCGCAGACGGTCGCTGTCGTAGGCTGTATCGGCCAGCACGACATCGGCTGGCAAGCCTTCGATCAGGGCATCGGCCTGCGGGGCGTCCCCCTTTTGGCCAGCCGTGAGCGTGAAGCGGACCGGGCACCCCAGACCACGCACGGCCATGTGGATCTTGGTGCTCAGGCCGCCACGGGAACGGCCAAGGGCCTGATCTTGAGCCCCCTCATATGAGGCTCGTTGTGTCAATAGTAGCGGCGGCGGCTTAATCACCTTCGGACGCTGTCGGGATCGGCCTCGCGGCGAATTGCGGAACAAGTCCACATCACCTCATATCCGGTCGGCTCTGGTGGAGCCTGCACCCATATCCCGCATGCACGGGCAAGTTTGGCGAGGCCGGGGCAGGATGGGACCCATCTTTTTGACGGCGTTAACAGCCCTGGGGGGCGCCGGTCCACATCCATCCCGCTTCGTCGCAAGTGACGTTGGCCGCCCCTCGCGTCGAACTCTTTCGTCAGGCCTTGGTCATGGCGCCCTCCGGCAGCAGGCCCTGGGTCAGATACCGCCACAAGGCGATTATCAGCTTGCGCGCCAAGGCGACGATCATGGTGCGGCGGATGCGTCCTTTGCCGGCGCCGACGCGCTCATGAAACCAGCGCGCGAGACCGCTATCGGGCTGATGGCGCAGCCACAGCCAGGCAAGTTCAATGGCGGTTCGACGCGCTCGCGGATTGCCCGATCTCTGGATGCCTTGATCGCGGCTGACCGCGCCGCTGCTCCAAGGGCTGGATGCAAGACCGAGATAACCGGCGACCTCACGCCGATTCTGGAAGTCGCGGAAGAACACCTCGTTCGTCATTACGCTTGCGATCGTCAGGCCAATGCCACGCAGATGACTCAGTTGGATGATCCCGGGAGCTGTGATCTCGGCGGCCTGACGCTGCTCAGCCTCGACCTCCATGATCATCTCAATCACTTGCCACAAGCGGTGGCACTCGCGCTTGATCTCGTTCTTCAGGCAGGACGGCAGATCCCGCCCGTCAGCCGTGCGCAGCGTCTCGAGCTGCTCACGCCAGTCCCGTCTGGCTGGCTTGAAGTCGCGGATGCCCTGGGTCATCAAAAGCCCCTTGACGCGGCTGGAATGCTGGCCGCGTTCGTTGACGAGCCGAGCCCGTTCCCGGCTGCGACGGCGATCGTTCTCCTGCTCGAGGCTCGGCACCCGCACAACCCGGCAGACCCTCGGCTCGCCACGTTCCAGCGCCATCAGCGTGCGCAGCAGCGCCGCCGCATCGAGGCGGTCCGTCTTGGCGCGGCGTGACCGGCGGTCGACCAGGATGCTGGCCGCGTCCAGAACCTGATTGTCGATGCCGCGGTCGCACAGGAAACGATGCAGCCAGAAACCGTCGTAGCCGGCCTCGTAGCACGACATTACCCGAACCGGACGCGTCAAGGCGGCCTGCGCCTGTTCGCGCCGGTGTTCAATGAGAGCCATAAGCCCTTCGGTGTCACCTCCTTGCAGGCGATGCAGGCTGATCTTGTCGACCGCCGGCGAGTGCAGCGCCACAAGCCAGGTCGACTTGCTCAATTCCAGTGCAACGAAAATCGTGGCAGTCTTCTCGCCGGCGGGCGGCGGAGCAACGGATGAGAGATTCATGAGACGTCTCCAGGGTTAGGATGTCGGACCCCGAAACCTTACCTGAGTTCCGCCGCCCGTCGCCTCATGGGATCTTTTTGCGCCCGAGGCGTGCTGATGGGCGCGGATGATGGTGGAATCGACGATCAGGTATTCAAAGTCCGGATCGTCCGCGATCGCGGCGAAGATGCGCCACCAGATACCTTTGTGGCTCCAGCGGCTGAAACGGCGAAAGACACTGTTCCAATCGCCGAACATCTCGGGCAGATCACGCCAGGGCGAGCCCGTTCGCACGATCCACAGAACCGCTTCAACGAACATGCGGTTGTCGCGACCCGACGAACCGCGTGTGCGCTCGTCGCCAATAATGTGTTGCGACATCCGCTCCCACTGATCATCCCGAAGGATCAGACGGTCCAGCACTCCCATGACTGCCTCCAAAAGACAGTCTTGAATCTGATTTGCAAGCCCTTGGGAATCCCAAGAGTCCACACCTCCTAGAGCCTCCGCCTGCGACAAGTCTTTTGTCCCCTGCCCCGCGGTTGTCCCGAAGGCGGCCCGGATGGCGTCGCCAAAAACCCTCTTGGTCCGGTGCTGCCAGCCGCCGGCGACCGCGACCAGTTCATAAGGGCGACCGGCGAGCTCGGCGCGAATGTCGTCGATGACAAGGTCGAGGTTGCAGCTTCTTCCGATCACCCGCGCGAGGACACTACGTGTCACCGGTTCGCTGGCGGCAAAGATCACCGCTTCGAGGCGGCCCATCCACTCGCGCCAGCGCAGTTCCGGCGGCAGGTGCTCGAGCTCGGTGTCCAGCAAGGCTGGCTGATCGTATGGCTTGCGGCGGGCAGACGCTTCGCTCATCGCTACAGCCCAAACAGCCGGAAGGTGGCGCGGCCGGACAGCTCGCGCACGGCATCGAGTTGCTGCAGCCGCTCGAACAGCCGCCGCGATCCAAAGCGCGACAGGTTCTTCGTCGTCAGCGAACCGGAGACGGCGTCTTCATTCAGGAGCAAAAAAATCGCCTCGCCGGCACCCTTGGCGCGCAATTTCGGCGCCACCGCCAGGAGTTTTGCGGCGCGGCGCGACAACTCGTCAGCCAGCCGGCAGGCCTCCGCCGCCGCGTGAACAAACGCCACGCAGACCGCGCGCTCAAAATCTCTCTCCGCGGGTCGGATGCGCTTGCCGCCGCCGGCCTGGGCGCGGAAGGACGGGCCAAAGGCTTGCGCCATCAGGAGCGGCAGCGGTCGCGGCCAGCGCAGGCTTTGCGCCAGCACCAGGTCGGCGAGCCACCAGGCCAAAAGCTCGGCATCGGGACGCATGGCGACGACGTGAGCGGCGATCGCCGCGGCGGCGAACGGCGCCGGCCGCCCCGAGCGCGCCAGGTCGTCGATGTGTTCACAAAGCGCGGCCAGCGCCTCGACATCCCAATGGAGGCCAAGCTGGTCGAGTATCTTCCCGAGCCGGTCAGGGGTAACGACGGACGGCTGCCCGACCAACTGCCGCCAGGCGCCAAAGATGGTGCCGGCCGGTCCGGGGTCGGCCCCGGCCTGGCGCAGATACCAGGCGTCGCGCAAGGCGGCCGCGTCCTCGGGGCGGCCGGCGAGCAGCATGCTGGCGGCGGCGCAGCTAAGCGCCAGCCGCTGCCGCCAGGCGCCGGCCCAGGCAGGCTGCGCGCGGGCGAGCGTATCGAGGACACCCAGGGCCGCGCCGGCCCGGAAGGCGGCGTCGCCGTCGCTTGGCGCGCCGGCGCTTGTGATCGCCCAGGCCGGAACGGCAGGCGGCGTGGCAGGGCTGGCGGTCGCGGGATCAAGGCGAATCATGGTTTTGGAGGATAAAGCGTCCGTGCGGTTTGCGCTATGATTTTGGCGCCACAACGCACAGCCTGTCGCATGGATAAAATGAACGATAATGTTGCATTATCAGTCTTTTAGATGCTGCGGCATCTATGCCGCCACCAACGACTGGCGTACTCCTTCCGGCAGGGCACCCATTCTGGCGCACAGGCAATGAATCCGTGCCGCCATGTCACGAAACGCTCGGCCCGCTCCTCTGCCGGCCGATGGTCCAGGAAATCCCCTCCCCGCGCACGATACCGGAAACCTCCTTGCCGAAGTATCGTTCGAGCACCGGCCGCCACGGTACGAGGGTGAATTCGCGCGATTTCTCCACGACGGCATATTTGCCGCTGGCTAACTCAACTGATCGGCGCAATGTGCCCTCTATCCGATCTCCTGCCCGGGCTTCGACATAGGGCAGACCGAGCTCGCCCGACAGTTGACCGGCAACACGGTTCAACTCTCGCTGACGCAAGACCGAAATCATGTTGGCGCGGTAGACGATACGCCCTTGCTCTTCGTCCGCGAGCGCTTGAGCGATCAGCCACTGCCGCCGGCGGGCCTGCGCCTCCCCGACCTCGTGGCCGAAGCCGGTATTGCGCAAGGGCTCCGGCGCATCCGAAACCAGCTCGCGGTCGAGCCAGGTGGCGCCGTCGAAGCTAACCTGTCGCGCCAACGGGATCGATGACAGCTTTTCAACGATCACAGGCTCGGCTCTGGCCCGCTGGCGCTCGTAATCCGCGACACGGTCCAGATGGTCCGGCGCGATGATCCAAGTGCCATCCGGCTCACGCTCCACGCCGCCGGTAGCACGCCGGATCGCCTCCAGTCGACGGACATGCGTTTCGGCGAAACGCTCGGTGGCCGATCGATCGTGCTTGAGATGGATATCAATACTGTAGCGCCCGCCACTGGTCGCGGCGATATCGGCAACGGTGCGGTCGACCTGCCTAGGTTCGGTGTTCCTCGGCGTGACACGCACGATGTACCCGTCGGGCGTCGGTTCCGTCGCCTCGCCTTTGCCGATATCGATGTAATGGCTTTTGCCCTCCATCCCATCGAGGATCAAGTAGTGCCGGTCGTTGATTTCGTCGGCCAGGCCGCGAGCGACAACACGGCCGACCACAGGCTCGGTCTTCAGTTCCGCATCGTGGACGACATAGTCTGCGGCACTGCGGGCGAGCCCCTTTCCGGTCAGCTCGCGATGCATGGTCTTGATGATATCGCCGCGCTCGCCGATGCGGCGCAGCGTCACTTCAAGCTCATCGTCCAGGCGCCAACGGCCCGGAGGGGTCTCCTGGGCAAGTCCCATGCGCTCCAGTTTGCGCAGGCGGCCCTGGTGCAACGTTTGGCGAAACGCGTCGCGGCCGGCCGCCGAGACGAAACCGTCATCGTCGCGCATGCGCAGCAGCTGCCGGTCGATGCTGGTGAAGCGTTCCTGGTCCATTTCCTGGCGCAAGCGCTGCTCGATCTCGCGGTCGGTGCGGGGACCAAGATCGAGGCTGACCAGCTCGGCCGCCCGCTCGCGGATTCCGCTCGAAACATATTCCCGCGCGATGACGAGGTTTTCGTCGCGGTCATCCTTCCCGCGAACGATGATGTGGGTGTGCGGATGGCCGGTGTTGAAATGATCGACGGCGACCCAATCGAGCCTAGTGCCGAGGTCCTTTTCCATCTGCGCCATGAGCCGCCGCGTGAGCGGCTTCAGGTCGTCGTCCTCAATGCCGTCTTCGGGCGCCACGATAAAGCGAAACTGATGGCGGTCTCCATCCGCGCGATCGAGGAACTCTTTTCCGTCAACGCGATCCTTGTCTGCGCCGTAGAGCTCGCCCGGCTCACCCTCGCGGGTGACACCGTCGCGCTGGATGTAACGCAGATGAGCACGCGCCCCGTCCTGCCCCTTGCCGGCTAGCCTGACGATGCGCGCCTTGACCATCACCCGGCGCTGGCGGAAGGCAGCGTATCGATCGCGCGATCTGAGTAATGCAGCAGCCGCCCCGCCTCGCCCTGCCCGGCTTCCGGTAAAGCGGCCGCCGCGCATGGGCTTGCCGCCTGCTCTGTTGATCGCCGCCCTGACCTGTCCAGCGTAGCCTTTGCCTGCCTTCGAGCCGTTAGACCGGATTTTGCCTAGCTTCGGCGTGAACTCATCGTCCTGCATGCCGGCCTCCAGCTAATCAAGAGTGAGATCAAGCGCTTATGCGCCCCAGCCTCCTGCGGTCGGTAGCAGCCTCTTGGAAAAACGATGTGCAGACAAAGACTTGACTGCCGCCTGGAGGCGGTACCTTTATCTTGCCTTCCGCCGACCCTGCTTCTGCCCCCGCCCAGCCGCCCTCACCGACCCGCAGCCGCCAGCCCTCACCGGCTGTCCGGCTTGCTTGTCCCAAGGTGATCCTTCCCGAGCGGCACCAGAATTTTGCCGTTCGATTTGCGCGCCAGCTCGCCGTTCCGCAGAAAAAACAGCGATCCTCCGGAGGGAGCTTCTGGTGCCTTTGCACGCGGTGATTTGCCCTTGAACTGATCCATGTCGGCGGCCGAAACCCCGGCCGCCGTTAGCCCTTTCAGATAAGCAACCGTCTCATTTGGAAGCGGTGTTCCGCGTTTCAAATGCGCCGCATAGCGTACCGGTCCAGCGTTGTAGGCGGCGAACAGGCCGGGGAAGCCGAAGCGGTCATACATGGCGCGCAGATAGGCGGTGCCGGCCAGGATATTGTCGTGCGGATCGTGCGGATCGGTGCCCAGACCGTGCGCGGCCCGCATGTCCTGATAGGTGCCAGGCATGACCTGCATGAGGCCCATGGCGCCGGCGCGCGAAGTGATGGGACGGCCATCGAGCCTGGTCTTGCCGTCGCTCTCGGCATCGACGACGGCGTAGATCCAGGTTTCAGGAATACGGAAGCGCCTGCTTGCTTCCGATACGAACTTCTGCCACTTTTGAAGCTGCGGACTATGGGAGATGGCGACCGGCTCAGCGCCGGTCGAGGCGGAACAGGCGCATGGCGCAAGGGCGATCATGCCCAGCATCAGGAGGGTCAGTCGGTCCATAGCGGCACCAGCCTCCCGATGACATTCGAGGCCGGGACCGGCCCGAAATAGCGGCTGTCGAAGGAGCGGGGCGTCTCGCCATTGAGCAGGAAGACCTCGTCATCGACGAGCTTTCGACACGCGTTCCACCATGGCAGCGCGCGGCCTTGAACGTCGGTTGCGAGGCGGCGCGCGACGATCGCGCCGCCGATGATTATGGCTTCGTTGAAGGTACAGACATGCTCGTGCGGCAGTGCAGCGATGCGCTTGACCAGCGGCACGTTGCGGGGCAGATAGCCGCGTTTTTCGGCGCGATCGGCGACCGCTTGCGCGGTCCGTACAAGCACCAGATCGCCGCGCGCCGGTGCTGCCGAATCGACCAAATAAAGGCCTAGCGGCGCGCTGGCCGAGGCGTTCCAGACCAGCCAGGGCGATGGTTTTTCGAAGGCGGTGAAGCCGATGAGGCCGACGCCAATCGCAGCTATGGCGATTGCCTTACGGACCCGAATTCGCCGCAAACGGCTGCCGATCCGACGGATGGGGGGACGACTCATGACCGGCCTCCATGCTGAGCGTCGGAGTCCTGCTGGCGTCCTTTTGACCACTCATCGAGTTCGTCGATGTGGTAGCGGACATAGCGGCCGTGCTTGCGGAATTTCGGGCCACCGCCGGTGAGCCGCATCTTTTCCAGGGTGCGCTGGGACAGCCCGATATAGAAAGCAGCCTGCGCTGTATTGAGGAACGGGCTGCCCTTCTTGGCGCGGGCCGCGCGCTCGTTTTCGTCGTCCATGATCATCCTCGTTCGCGTGGGAGAAGCGAGGCGAGGATGATCGCGTGAGGGCGCTTCAGGGACGGGCGAAGAGTCGGACCATGGGTTTTCGCCGCCCCTTGAGAGGAGCCCCCGCGCCGGCTGGGGCGCGAGGGCCTGGGGCTTGCCGATCAGTCGACCGGGTTCCAGATGATGGCGTAGGTTTCGTCGTCATCCTGCCCGGCGGCGCGGCCGAGATTGGCGTAGAGCTTGCGCGGGCCGAACTCAGGGGCGGCGATTGACAGGCTCACATAGTCCTTGCCGGAGGTCTCGCCGGTGCGGATCCAGCCCGCGCCGACCTCGACGCCCTGCGTCAGCACCCGGAAGTCGGGATGGTTTTCGGCACCCTTGGCCTGGTTGGGCACGATGTCGATGTCGGCGCGGACGCTGAGCGTCTTGAGCTGGCCCTTGTAGCCGCCGTTGTCCTGCTTGGTGACGTAGCCGATCGCGGGCATGTTAGTCTCCTTTTGCTGTTCGCCGGGGACCATTCCCCTGCGATGGCGGACCGTGATGGGCGCGTCAGGAACGCCTGAACCCTTCAGGGCCGCAGCGACAGCGAAGGACCCGAGCGGACGGCTTTTTTTGAAGCGAAGCGGCGCGAGGAAGCCGCCGCAGGCGGCGGGGAAAAAAGCTGGCGGCGAGGGTTTCGGGCGGGCCGGATCGCCCATAGGTCGACAAGCCAGCCGCAGGGAAATGGTCCCTGAAGACACATGGAGACAGGTCGCGCTGACCGCGCTGCATGCAACAAGCAGACGACGGCAAGGTGGGGCCGTGGACGCTCGGAGGCCGTGCCGACGACAGCTGGGGCCGATCAGCGCTGGCGCTCTGCCAGCCATGCGGGTGTGGTGATCATTGGCCGATGGCGAGGAGTTTGACGGTCGGATCTTACTGCGGTTGCGAACCGCCAGGGACGGCTGAATGCGGAAATCCACCCGACCGGAACGTCGCGTGGGCGGCGGTAAAGGGAGGTGCCGCCGCCCGAGCGAGAGGGGTCATTCGGAGCCGAACAACGCGCGGACTTTCGCCCACTGATCGGCGGTGCGGAAGCCGCCGCGACCGGTATAGGTTTCGGCAGGGACTTTCATCCAGCGCGGCAGCCATTGGTCGACCTTGTGGCGGCCGTTCTCGCCGCAAAGGAAGTCGCGGATGATCTTCTTTTGCGTCTTGACCTTCTCCGAAACATTGCCGTCCGCGACGTGCTTGCCGGCTATATCGGCCAGCATGGCGTTGGCGATTTCCCTTTCGCGAATGAGTTCGAAGAAGGCCTCGTCCGGCTGCCAGCAGGCGCCGATATCGACATTCAGATGGTTGCCGAGCGCCTCGACCACAGCACTTCCCGCCTGAAAAGTCTCGCCCATGACGATGGCGAGCGCGCGCGCATCACGTCTTCGTCGGGAAGCGCCAGGAGGCGGCCAAAGACGCTCGCCGTGGCATGATCGTCGCTTTTTCCCCCGGCGACGGTTCTGTTCTCATCGGCCATGTTCAACAGGGCCAGGACCGCGCGGCGTTTTTCGGCGAAGGCGGCTTCGGCCTTGCCGTTCGCGAGGCTCGCGGCCACCGCCTCGTTGGCGGCGCGTTGCGGTTCGGGCCGCACGTGCCAGAGACCCGAACCGCTGATGGCATGGGCCACCATCAGGCGCAGTGCTGTGCCCGCATGATCGAGCATGGCGGCGCGCACGGCGGCGTGGCGATGCGAGACGGTGATGACGACCTTGCCGCCTTTTTTCTTCGGCGTCTTTTCGTAGTCCCATGAGTGGAAATACTGGCCGGGTTCCAGCACCACCACTTCGGCCCAGCCGGCTTCCAGATAGGCGTCGCGTCTGGCGGCAATTGCCGCGTTCTGCTTTTCCCAGAACAGATCGGCATCGGCGAAATAGCTATCCTCGCCGAACAGGTCGCACACCATCAGACCGGGGTAATCCTCGATTGGAAACAGCGCCACCTTGGTGGAAATCGACTGGCCGCCGAACAGCCATTGCTTCAACTGGAAGCCGGGCGGCGCGTGGTGCTCGGAATCGGCAAGAAGCGCCAGCCAGTCCTGTTGCTGCGCCTTCGAGGCCATGGTGAGATAGCGCGCGGTCTCGGCGTCGAATAGGCCTCGCGGAGTTTCGGCAGCAGGTCGCCAAGCGTCAGGATGCGTTTGACGGCAAGCTCGGTGATGCCGAAGGTGGCGGCGATGTCTGGAACGGTGCGGCCCTGCTTGATCAGCCGCGAAAACGTCTCCCACTGCGATACTTCATCCGGGTCGAGGCGGGCGATGTTTTCGATCAGCGAGGCTTCGAGCGCATCGGCGTCGTCGCCGTCTTCCATGATGGCGCAGGGCAACGGTTCGGCTTCGCCACGCTCGTTGGCAATGGATTTCGCGGCGAAGTAACGCCGGCGTCCGGCGACGATTTCGAACATGTCGGGCGCGCCGTTGGGCCGCATCAGAAGCGGCACGAGAACGCCGCGCGCGCGAACGGACGGCAGAATGCCGGACACGTCCGGGGCGCGTCTGGCATGGCGCATGTTGACGGCGGAAATGTTGAGCCGGTCGATTGCAATGTGGGCAAGCTGCATGGTTTTTCTCCTTTTCTTCGGTTGGGATTGTCCTGACGCGAGGCGCGACAAGCGGCGCGGCAGGGACGGTTTTGCGCCTAGCGGCGCTCTCTCGCCACGTCGGGCGAAAGCTCAAAATGGCGCTTCGAGAGTACGCTTGCTGCCTGTCGAAGAAGCTGTTCGGCCTCGGTGATATGGCCGGCGAGGCGCGCGGCCTGCGCATGGACCGAGAGCGGGAAGCGGCCCTCGAAATGGAGGTCGCGCTCGATGCCGAGGCCAAGCGGACCTTTGACGGTTTGAAGCTCGGCAAGGCTGACGCTGCCGAGTTCGGAGTACCCGAACCCGAGGTCGCAAAGGCCGAACAGCGTGTCGCCGTCGGGGTCGAGTTCGGTCAACAGCCAGGTCGCCGCGCCTGCCGGATCAAACAGCTTCACGACCGGCTGATGGTCGGTTTCAACTTGCGCCGCGCCGTTGGCGAGAAGCCGGGCGCAAAGGTCGTCGGTGATCAGGATCATGGCAAAAACTCCTTTTTCAGAACAGGTCGAGTTGATTGCGGGCATTCGGCGGGAGAAAGGTTCGCTGGACCTTTCCCTGATCCTCCTCACCAGAGGCCGATATCGAGCGGCTTTTGCGCGGCACGCGGCCGCCTCCATGAGGCGGTCGAGCCAGTCGCGCGGTGATCGGGCGGACACCGGGGACGAGCGTTTGCTCGTCTTGCGGCGTCGTCTCGCTCTGGAGGGGATGGGAAGCGCACGGCGCTCATGCCGCGATCCCCTCCTGCGGCGGCTCGGCTTCATCGTGGTGGAAAGCGAGCAGCAAATCGGCGGCTTTCGAGGCGCGGCTGGCAGCGCTGAAGATGGCGCGATTGTCCTCGCGCAGCACCTTCAGCCATGAGCCGATATAGCCGGCGTGGCGCACGGTCGGCTCGATGCCGAGACTGCTGCAGACAAAGGCTGCGGCGATTTCGGCGACCAGTTCCTCGCGAGCATAGACCTTGGAGCCGAACGAGCCGGAGAGATCGCGGGCAAGGCGCGAGGGGTGGCCGGTCCAGTGGCCAAGCTCGTGAAAGCAGGTCCTGTAATAGTCGATCTGCTTGAAAAATGCCGGCTGCGGCGGGACCTGAATGCAGTCGCTACCGGGCATGTAGAAGGCGCGTTCGCCGCCGATGCGCAAATCGGCGCCGCTGGAGCGGATGAGCGCTTCGGCCTGCGGGATGATTTCGCGTTCGGGTAGCGGCTCGGCGGCGGCGCGAACATGCTCGGGCAGGCCGTCGCACTGAGCGACATTGAAGACGGTGAAGCGCTTGAGATAGGCAATTGCCCGCGGCTCCTCGCCATCGTCGCCGGCGCGTTCTTTTTCGTCTTTGGGAACAAAGCGGTCGGCATGCACGATGGTCGTGCCGCGCTCGCCCTTGCGGACATTGCCGCCAAGGATCAGCGCCTGCCGGAAGGTCAGCCAGTTCTGGCAGGGATAGCCGCGCTCGATGACGGCGCCCCACAGGATCAGGATGTTGATGCCGGAATAGCAGCGCCCGGTGGCGGCGTTCTTGGGCAGGCCGAGCCCGGCATTGGCCCTGCCCCAAGGCTTGACCCATGGCACGGTGCCGCGTTCCAGCTCGGCGACAATGCGGTCGGTGATCTCCTGATAAAGGCTGGCGCCCGGGCGCCCGCCTGCCCTTGCGTTGGCGCAACGCTTACTGTTTGAACGCATCGTTTTATCCTCCGCTCTTCAATCGCACGCCTTTCCCCGGAAGCGGGGTGGGCGGCGAAACGCGACCGGAAAGGCCCGCCGTCGGAGGCGAACCGCATCCGAAGGACCGGAACGAAGTGGAGGACCCGGAGCGACAGCGAAGGGTTGCGGATTGCCGCGGCGGGCCTAGAAGGGAGTGCCGCCCACCCCGCGCCGCCGGGAAAGGCAGCTAACCCAAGACCGCGCCGGCCAAAGGACGGCGACCATCGGCAGCCGCAAGGCTGCTTTTGCGCCAGGGGGCGAAGCCGGATGGCCGAGACCGCCTGAGCCTGCCGAAGAAAAGCGGGCTCGGTTCACGAGCACCCGGTGCGCGCCAAAGGCGCGCTGGCGCCCAGGTTTGGGAGATCAAGTCGCCAAGCTCAAACCCTATTTCTTCGACGGCCTGATCAAATCGCAGGGATCAAAGCGATCGCCAATCGCCCCAGCACATTCACGCTGGCGCGTTCGATCGCGCCCACCTAGCGCATGATCAAGCTCAGCGCGCGCCGCCAGTTCCTCTTGCGTCAAGTGCTGCTCGTGACCGCGAGGAAAAATGGACGGCCGAGACCGCCTGGGGCCGGCAAAGCAGATCGGGCTCGGTCCGCGAGAACCCTTGCGCGCCAGGCTCGGAACGATTTGCAACAGGATCATCGGGAAGCAGATCCTGTAGTGCCGGACCCGCCCGACCCCTTGTTGAACAACTCTATTCCGATCGAGGATCCAGCAAGGCTGCCGGATCAACCTCAAGCACCTTGGCGAGCTTCTGGACCATATCGATACTGGCACCGTAAACGCCGCGTTCCTGGGCGCTGATGTAGGTGCGGTCGACGCCGGCCTCATGCGCCAGCGCCTCCTGGGACAGTTTCTTTTTGTGTCGGTGCCGGCGAAGATTGCGGGCAAAGACCTTTCGAATCTCAATGCATGAGAGGCCAGCTTCTTATCGAGCATTTCACCACGGAGTATTCTCGACAAAGCGGCGGAGTCACGGGAGAGATTACAAAATGCAAAGGCTAGATTAAATGATCGCGGAGAAGCTGGATGCCGACTACATCGAAGTTCATGGAGCAGCTGGGACAACGGGGCGAACCCGAGACGTCGTTCGGGTGTCGTCAGGCTCTCCGGTCTGGCTGAGCCTCAGCTTTCTTCATGGCGCAAATACTCCTGGGAGGGCTGCTTGGGTTCTCGTTCACTTTGTATGAAATACTGGGGCGAGCATGCTCCTGGGTTCTTATCCGCGTCGGGAGCGGGAAACTCATTAACGGGATTTATTAGACGCCCGGCTGAGCGGCGGCCGGCTCGGGACGCAGATAGGCGTGCAGCGCCCTGACGCATTCATCCATCTGCCTCTCATGCGACACATTGCGCGAAGCGATCGTGAGATGAGCATTTTGATAGATCGGCTCACGCTCAGCGATCTGTTGCGTGATAGTGCCGAGCAGGTCCGAGGCCTGCTGCAGCCGGCGACCGCGTCGTCTCCCGAGCCGTCGCATTATCAGGTCGGCATCGGCCTTGAGCCAGATCGAGACCGCCTTGTCCTGGATGAGCCCATGGGTCTGCTGATGGATGAAGGAACTGTCACCGGTCGCGAGCACTGCCGGTCCTTGCTTCAGCACACGCGCAATCACTCTCGCCTCAAGCTCCCTGAAATGCTCCTCGCCATGGGTTTCGCAAAGTTTTTTTATCGACATGCCGGCCTCTTTCCTGATCTCGGCATCGGAGTCGATGAATTTCAACCCCAACCCTTTTGCAAGCCGCTCGCCAATGGTGGATTTACCGACGCCCGACATGCCGACGAGCGCTATCGGCCGCACGCCGAGGGCCGGCGCAATCTGGCTTGCTTCCGGCGACCTGGCGATCTCGGACATTCTTGATTTTTCGCCAACTCGCATTCCAAATGCCGCAGCAGCGCTCCATCTAGGATCCTCTTCGGCTTTCCAGTTTGGTATGCTATGGGCGCCTTTGGGGATCGCAACCTCGGCACAGACCTCGATGGCGCGTTGCATCAGTTCCTCGGCCTTGGCTTGCGGAGCATCCCCGCTTGAATGCTGCTGCCGAAGCTTGCCAAGGATCTTATAAGTGTCGTGATTGGCCAGTTTGGCCCTGTAGCTGCCTGGCGTGTGAAACTCGACCTCGAAGCGATAGGCTTCGGGCGTGGCGAGCACTACCTTGATGCCCAAGAAATTTCGAGTCTGCTTACTGAACCAGTTGACCACGCTGACCTCGGTGTAGCCCCGGTCATCGAAGGCCAGCATGGCTTTCTTGAAAGCGTTTATAAAATGCTCGTCAGGGATTTCGAAGACATGGCGTACAGCATTGGTGAGGAGCTGTGGAGCGCTGCCGGGCGGGACGCTCATGCCGGTGAGTTCATCTGTTATGGAGGCATGCGATTTCAAGCGGCGCTCCAGATGGGGCATCTTCATCTGGAAGTCCGCTTTCCAGAGGCTTTCGGCGACGCCGAGCGCGGCCTCGGTGATTTTGCTCTCTTCGGCTCTAGCGCGGGCAGCCTCGATCTGGGCGCGCTCTGAAGCCTCCGCGCGGGTCAGCGCAATCATCATGTCGGCATCCTCGGCGGTGGGCCGGAGGCCAGAAGGTTTCGGCAGAATGCCTTGCTCCGCAGCGAATTTGATCGAGGCCTCCATGATGCCAGCGGCCAGCGTGGGGTTGTCTTTCAGATCATCCAAGGTCGCATCGACGTCAAACCTTCCCTGGGCGAGGGTCGCCGCAACGCCCTTGACATAGGGCACGGACTTCAAGCCCGGTGTCTGGTGGAGGAGCCGCTGAAGGTAGCTGCCCTTCTTGAAGAAAAGGTTGGCGCCAGTATCGGATTTATAGGCGTCGGTGCCGACCTTGATGCCGAGGCTCAGCAAGTTGGTTGCGCTTTGTACGAGGTCGTCCGGATTGTAACCATCTGGGCGAGAATCGATGCGAGCAGGATAGTGGTCGAGCAAAAGCTGGATGCGGTCTCGTGGCTGAGGCGTTGCCGGATAGGTCTCGGTCAGACCCGGGAAAAGCTCGCACAGCCTTGCGCTGAAGCTCGGGTTTGCGGCGTTCGCGCTTTCGATTGTTTCGGGCAGGAGTTGTCCACCCTGCTTGACTGCCCATGCCACAAGGTCGGAGACGAGCAACTCGGCCATTTCGCGGGCAACCGGATGTTTGGCGACCTCAATCTCGCGCCTCGCCCTCGCAAACGTGTTCTGGATATCCTGGCCACTCACCTCTTCCTGGTTCAACAGCTGACCGATATCTCGCCGGAGCTCCTTGTGAACGCCCTCATAGGTGCCAAAGACGGCACGCTCGGCAAACCAGCGTCGTGCTTCATGGGATTGAGCCAGAAAGCTTCGCTGCAGACAGGTATAAGTTTCCAGAACATTCTGCGTGGCAGAGAGGATCTGGCGGGCGCGACTGAACTGGTAATCGTCGCCCTCAAGCGCCGGGGTATGGGACTTTGGCGGCTTCAGCGACGGAAGTCCCAGAGCTTGCTCCCGGTGATCGAACGCGCGCAAATGCTCATAAAGCTGCGGCCGGTCGCCGAGGATGATGACGGTGTCGCCGTCGAAGTCGCCGTCAAGTTTTTTCTGCTCACCGGTCGGGACAGCCACCAACGAGCCCGGGGCAAACACCTCGGTCGCCTGCAGGATGCCGAGGCAGTCGAGCGGCGTGTCCACCTTGACGCGGTCCTTGCTCGAGGTCCAGCTCGCATGGCATTTGACGTCCTCGGCAGACATCACCAGCCCACGGTCGGCGTAGGCGGCCGGCCACATCTTATCCGGGACAACGATCAGAATGCCTTTGGCAAAAAAGGTCGGATCGTTGGCCGCCAGTTCCCTCCCCGACTTCTGGGCGACGTTGAAGCTGTATTGGATGGCCGTGCAGTTGTCGAGAAACACAGCGGTCGGATCCCCCTCGAGGGCCGACTTGACTCCTTCTGGGGCAAACGGGCGCAGGTTGGGCTTGTCATAGGGCGAGCGCCCGATCAGCACGCCGCTCGTCCCCGTCAACGTCTCGCTCTTGAGCGTCGGCACATGGAGACACTCGTCGCTGGAGGGTATGGCAACCGCGCCAGGACCGTCGATATGTCCGCCAGTCACGGTTCGAAACAGCTCCTCGGCCGACAGCCTTTGCCCCTGTCGGCTCTCGAGCCAGGTCTTGGCCTTCTCCTGCGCCTCATCGGCCACCGACTCGCTGCGTGGATAATGTTGCAGCGCCGAGGCAGGCAGGGACGATCTGCGTCCCTCAGCAAAGGCAGGCACCCGATCAGGACCTTCCTGCCGGCGGGCGCGATGAACAGCCGGCATGCGGTTGGCCAGCGAGGCCTTGATGAAACCGCAGCCATCATGCGATCGCAAGGCGATCGGGCCTTCCGGCCCAGTTAGCTTGAAGGGATGTTCCTGGTTCGCAGGGCGATCCGGCAGCAGCGACAGTTTGAAGGCGCCCTCCAGCGCGTAGTCGTGAGGGCCCAGCCCCTTGATTGCTGGAGGCGCGGCAAAACCCCTGCGCTGCGTATAATAATATGCCTCCTTGAAAGGGGCCCATGCGCGCAATAGCTGCTCGAACGCCGTGCCCGATGCGGTATCGGCATACGGAATGGCCAGCAGCTTTCCGCCAGGAGACATGGCTGCCGCGGCGTCCGGGGCGCGGGCGGCGAGCTGCGAGAGGGTCGGTTTCGGTGGTTTTAACTTGCTTCCGCCGAACAGGTCCATGCGGTATGGCACACCCTCGACGGTAACCGTACGCGCCAGCATGAAGGGGCTGGGCTTTCCTGGCAGCTGCACCGCGACGACTGGCAAAGCTCCCGAGGTCAGGCGATGAAAAATCGAATAGCGTGTCTCGGGCTCCGTGGCCACTGGCCGGCCCTGCATGTCCACCACCGGCAACTGCATCAGTCCCGCCTCACCTTGCGGCGGTCTGGGCTCGTGGTCCATTGCTCGCAACACCTGATGGACGTCGAACACCGACGCTGGATGTTGGGCCTGGACCGTCGCCACATTCTGCGCCATGAACGTGTCCAGCCCATCAAGCGGGGTCTCTGCCGCGATCTCCGCGATCAGGTTCCAACTCATGGTGGAAAGGTCGCCTTCGATGAGGCCGGCCGTTTTCTCCAAAATCTCCTTGGTCTTGAACTGCAGCTCTTCTTGCCTCACCCGCAAATCGGACTTCTTGCCCTCGACATACGGCCGGCGGAACAATGTCGCCAGAACCGTGCGGGTCTTGAGCACTTGATAGATCGACAAGGCGGGGCGACGGCTCGAGTACGGGCCACGGGTCCGCTCGCCATCGCCTGCTTTGAGATGCGCCTCAATCTTATGCTCGACGATCGGTTGAATGTCGTTCAGCAAATTCAGAGCCTGCCTCCGATGCCAGCGCAGGCTCTTGCGCGGGCTGCGCGCCAGCGGCAGCACGGCGAGGCAGAGATTGCCCATGGTTTCGAGGTTGTTCTCAGCGGCAAAACCAGGGGCACGATGCAATTCCGTAAGCCGATCCAACGCCGGCCGTGCGAGCAAACCGAGATCGTCAAACAATCGAGCCTTGGCCAGCGCCTTGAAAATCACGGCGATGTTCAGAACGTGGGTCTGCTCCAGACGATCACTGGCATAGTGAAGGTAGCGGGCCAGCTGGTGTAGCCGATCCTTCAGCAGAGCGGTCTCTATGATCTCTCCTGTGTCCTCTCCCCTGGTGACACTTCGCCCCAGAGCATTGGCCATCATGCCGAGCTCAAGTGTGGTGAACGTTCCGAATCGTTGGCCTCCGGAGCCCAGTTTGCGCACGATGTCCAGGACTGCCTGGTGGCACGCCGCTGCTTCCGGCCACTTGCTGAAGCCGTTCACAAGGTTCGCCAATCCCTGCGGACTAAAATCAGAGAGCCGGTTGTCACGGCGAAGCACCTCACCGGCGATTGCGACCGTGGCCTTGCTGCAGCCCGTCTCGTCCGGCCACTTGCTGAAACCGTTGACCAGGTTGGCCAGGTTCTGGGGAGTAAAATCAGAGATCAAGGCGCTTTCGGAGCGACGAAGGACCGCCTCGGCAATAGCGACTGTGGCCTCGCGACAGGCCCCTCCGTCCGGCCACTTGCTAAAACCGTTCGCCAGGTTTGCCACGTCCTGCGCATTAAAATCAGAGAGCTGGGCTTCGCGTTTGGCAAGGCGAGAGACCTCGCCGGCGATCGCGACTGTTGCCTCGCGGCAGTCCGGCGCTTCCGACCACTTGCTGAAACCGTTCACCAGGTTCGCCAGGTGCTGCGCAGTAACGTCAGAGAGCTGGGCTTCGCGTTTGGCAAAGCGAGAGACCTCGCCGGCGATCGCGATTGTGGCCTCGCGGCAGTGCGGCGCTTCCGGCCACTTGCTGAAACCGTTCGCCAGGTTTGCCACGTCCTGCGCATTAAAGTCAGAGAGCTGGGCTTCGCGTT
Organism: Mesorhizobium newzealandense; assembly: GCF_042682145.1. Classification (NCBI taxonomy): domain Bacteria; kingdom Pseudomonadati; phylum Pseudomonadota; class Alphaproteobacteria; order Hyphomicrobiales; family Phyllobacteriaceae; genus Mesorhizobium; species Mesorhizobium newzealandense. Next base: position 187,590 of record NZ_JBHUGZ010000012.1, read on the forward strand.
TGGCAAGGCGAGAGACCTCGCCGGCGATCGTGACTGTGGCCTCGCGGCAGTCCGGCGCTTCCGGCCACTTGCTGAAACCGTTCACCAGATTCGCCAGCCCCTGCTGGGTAAAGTCAAAGAGCCGGACGTCGCGTTTGGCGCGGCGAGAGACCTCGCTGGCGATCGCGACTATGGCCTCGCGGCAGTGCGGCGCTTCCGGCCACTTGCTGAAACCGTTCACCAGGTTCGCCAGGTGCTGCGGAGTAACGTCAGAGAGCTGGGCTTCGCGTTTGGCAAAGCGAGAGACCTGGCTGGCGATCGCGACTGTGGCCTCGCGGCAGCCAGGCGCTTGCGGCCACTTGCTGAAACCATTCACCAGGTTCGCCAGGTCCTGCGGAGTAAAATCAGAGATCAAGGCGCCGCTTCCGGAGCGACGAAGGACCGCCTCGGCGATAGCGACTGTGGCCTTGCGACAGTCCGGTGCTTGCGGCCACTTGCTGAAACCGTTCACCAGGGTCGCCAGCCCCTGCTGAGTAAAGTCAAAGAGCCGGACGTCGCGTTTAGCGCGGCGAAGGACCTCACTGGCGATCGCCACTGTGGCTTCGCGGCAGTCCGGCACTTCCGCCCACTTACTGAAACCATTTACCAGGCACGTCAGATGCTCCTGCATAAAGTCAGAGAGCCCGACCTCGCTTTCGGCGCGGCGAAGGACCTCATCGGCGATCGCGGCTGTGGCCTTGCGACAGTCCGGTGCTTCCGGCCACTTGCTGAAACCATTGGCCAGCAACGAGAGATTTTGGCTGCCCAGCTCACCTAGTACGCCCCTTTGATCCTGACAAATTCGGGCGATTCTCATCGCTCCATCGCGACATTTCGTCGACAATGGGTCCCGACCGAATGATGATGCGAAGAGCGAAAGCGCTCTCGGTTCAATCTTCTTCATTAACGCGAGATCAAGCTGCGACAGCCGAGCTGCGACAGCCCTGCAAGCTTCTATCCCTGCCTGCCCTCCCGCATACCGGCTCACCGCATTGCACGTAGTGGCGTACCCCCATGATTGCCGGGCGTCGATATCTTCCTCCAAGCGCGGGACAAATTTGCGTTCAAAATCGACGGAGGCCTTTTGCATGAACGTTGCTTGATCCGGCATCCGCAGGCGCTTGGAATGCTTCACCACCTCTCTTGAGAACCCCCCGATGTCACGCGCGTTAGCAATTCCTCTTAGTGCTGCATGCAACTCGCCTGAATACTGTGGATCAGGTCGCTCAAAGCTGGCGTGGCTCTGCGCGGCTACGTCGTCTACGCGCCGCTTTCCAAGTCCAGGACCCAGGTCGCTTGCGGATTGCCTTGGCTGCGGAAGCGCGCCCGATTGCGAGCTCTCGGCCGCCTGATTGCGCTGGCGCATGCTTGCTTGCGAGTCTCCGGCCGCCCGATCGCCGCGCCAATGCTCGCTATCAGAGCGCGAGGAGCCTTCTTCCCGATAGGGTGCGCCACGATCCTGTCGCTGGGGCGGGCGCTCAGCCCATTGCGAGCCCTCGGCCGCCCGATCGCCGCGCCAATGCTCGCCACCAGAGCGGGAGGAGCTTTCTTCCCGATTGAATGCGCCACGATCCTGTCGCTGAGGCGGGCGCTCGCCCCTTTGCGAGCCCTCGGCCGCCCGATCGCCGCGCCAATGCTCGCTATCAGAGCGGGAAGAGCTTTCTTCCCGATAGGGTACGCCACGATCCTGTCGCTGGGGCGGGAGCTCGCCCCTTTGCGAGTCTCCGGCCGCCCGATCGCCGCGCCAATGCTCGCCATCAGAGCGGGAAGAGCTTTCTTCCCGATAGGGTGCGCCACGATCCTGTCGCTGGGGCGGGAGCTCGCCCCTTTGCGAGTCTCCGGCCGCCCGATCGCCGCGCCAATGCTCGCCATCAGAGCGGGAAGAGCTTTCTTCCCGATAGGGTGCGCCACGATCCTGTCGCTGGGGCGGGCGCTCGCGGCGCCAGGGCTCATCCCCGAAACGCGAGGGGCCTTCTTCCCGATTGAATGCGCCACGATCCTGTCGCTGAGGCGGGCGCTCGCCCCTTTGCGAGCCCTCCGCCACCTGATCGCCGCGCCAGGGTTCATCCTCGAAATGCGACCAGCCTTCCTCCCTATCCAACCCGCGCCGCCTCCCGCGTGCGCCAACTGATGGATGAGGAGACGCGTCCCGCAGGATATCACTGGTGCGGACGGGTCCGCCCTCTGGATTTTCATGGTCGGAACGCATCCGCTCCATGAGTGAATTGAACTGTTGGCCACCTTGTCCAGAGGCAGGACCGCGGGCCCCCCCTATGTCCTGCGCGCCCCCAGCTCTGACTTGCCCACTGTACAAGCCACCACGTCGACCAATACCCGTCATAGCCAACCCCGAGTGCAAATGAAAATACAATTGCGCACGGTCATTCCTGTCGCATTGCACGCTGAGGGTATCATCATACTCGTGGTATCTGACGGAAGCCTGACTAGACCTCATGTTGGACGAGTATCGCAATAACCTGGCGAGAGATTTATTGCTTTGCGCGGCAACCGCCACTGGCGCCTCACAGGTCGGCATGCGGGCAGGACGGGATGAGGTGGCTATGAAGGATCGACTGGATGACATTCTTCAACCGCGATCTTTGCCTGACGATCTGATTGCGCCGCGTCACTTGCCGGCGCAGCGCCTGTGTCGGCTCGTCCGGAATCCAGACTTCTGGCAGGAAGCCTGCTGTCGCCAGAACGCCGGCATCGATCGTATCCGTCTTGATCTTGGCATAGGCAATGATGCGCACCTGCTTCGGGTTTGCGATCACCACTTCTGTACGTGCGGCGCGACAACCGCGGCGGCCGAGGACGCGTTGGCAGTGGCCTCTATCACCACGATGTCGCTCGGCGCCAGCTTTGCGGCAAACGCCTCTAGCAGTCGCGCCGCATGTCGACACGGCCCAGCCGCCTGAGCCTGCCGTCCTCCCACGCCACCGCCTCGGCGAAGGCGCGGTGGATATCCAGTCCGATGATGCACATGCCTGTTGCCTCCTTTCTGGCTCGGTCAAGAACGGGAGCTGGCGGGCAACACGACATCTACTGATCCGCGCTCGCAGCGCATCCGGGAAAGTCGCGAGGGGCGGCCATGTAACGAGCTCGGGCTCTCAGCCAACGGTCTAAAGACGGCCTGCCCGCACCTTCGTGCTCCCGGTGCCCCAGGTCCCGGATGGGCTCACCATAAGGCCGTTCCAAACAAAGAAACAGCAGGACGAATAGGCACCGCAGATCACATACCGGATAACGGCCAGGTCGAAAGAATGAACCGGACTATCAAGGATGCCACCTACTACGAGAGCCACGATCAGCTTCGCCAGCACCTTGCAGACTTCGTCTCCGCCTACAACTTCGCTCGTAGGCTGAAGACCCTCAACGGCCTCACGCCTTACCAGTTCATCTGCGAAGCTTGGGCCACAGAACAACAACGCTTCAAGCTAAATCCGCTCCAGCAAAATGCCGGGACTAAACACAAGGCTATGAGCAACTTGCGGGCGAGCGCTACGATCATCTTCGTTTTGCGTGCGGCGGTCGGACCTTCCGTTCGCGCCCGGTACCATTGGGCCAGAGCGCTATCCTTCTGGAACCGCAGAAAGCGCCAAGCAAGCTGGATCAGGCCGCGACGGACGCGGGCGTTACCTGCCTTCGCCAGTCCCTTCTGGCGCCGCTTAGAGCCACTTTCGTCGGGCGCGCCGGTCAGGCCGGCATAGCGCGCCACAGCCCGCCGGTCGCGAAGATTGCGGGAGAGCACCTCCTGAACCAGCATGTCTGCTGTCTCGATGCCGATGCCGATAATGCTGGCGATGAGACGCACCATCGCGTGCGGCCCCGCCGCCGGCTCCTGTTCGAGACGCGCAAGGCGGGCCTTCTCGATCGCTTTGATTTGCTCGCAGACCATGGCGAGCCGGGCCATGTCGCGCCGGAGTTCATCGATCGTATTGGGTAGCAGTGGCAGACCGTCCGGTGTCCGCAGCCCGTCAAGGCGCTGTACTGCCTTTCGCAATTTGGGATTGAAGCTGCGGATCCCGAGCCACGCCAGGATCGCCTTCATGCGGTTGATGATCCGCGTGCGCTCGCTGACCAGACTTTCCCGCTCACGGCTTGGACGCCTGGCATCCTCTTCCTCGAGCGTCGGAACTGCGACCATCCCGCAATGCCCACGCTCGCCGCGTAGCCAGCCCAGGAAGACGCGCATCAGCATCGCCGTGTCCAACCGATCGGTCTTCGCCCGACGATGTTCGCGCGACACCGCGACGCTAGTCGAATGGACGACGTGCACCTCGATGCCGCGCCTCTCCAGCCACCGCGCCAGCCAGAACCCATCGCGCCCGGCCTCGAAGGCCAGCGCAATCCGTTCGATTGCATTGCCCACCTTGACCGCCTCGTCACGCCACCGCTCCACCAGCCGCAGCAAAGCAATAGGATCAGGCTCCAACTTTTTCAGAGGCAAGCGTTCAATGCCGGGAACCTGTCCCGCCGCCAACCAACTCGATTCACTCATTTCAACAACGACGATTACGCTGCTATTTTGATCAAACGGGACGAGCGAACGGCTCAGATCGTCAACCTGGGTCAAACTCAGCGCGCGCGCAGCCAGTTCCTCTTGCGTCAGGTCCTGCTCATGGCCGCGAGGGGAAGGTGGGCGGCCGAGACCGCCCGGAGCCGGCAAAGCAGATCGGGCTCGGTCCATCGCGAAGCAGATCCTGCGGTCTCGGCCCGCCGGACGCCTTGTTGAAGGATTCGACTTGAGGACGTTTCTCGCTGAAGCTCCCCTTATCGTGACCTATCGGTGGCGAGAACGAGGAACCTGTGCCAGCAGCTGGCAGGGATCGACCTCCAGAATCTCCGCTAGTTCTAAAAACTCAATGACGTCCAAACGACGTTCACCGCCCTCATACTTTGCGACGAAGGACTGTGGGCGGCCCAGCGCCTGCGCAACCTGGAGCTGGGTCAGGCCCTTGTTCTTTCGCGCCGCAATCAGCTGTTTCAGCATCTGGCGCTGGCGAGATGATCGAAGGGATTTCGGCATTTTGCGAACCGGCCATGAAGGAACCGGCTCGCCGACTAATCCCAGTTTCGGAGTATCCCATTTTAGGATATTGACCGGGCGTCAGGGCGGACGCGCGATCGTACAAACCGAGAGAGAGAATTGGGAAACAGATCGCGCCTCGAGCCTAATGAACCCGTTATCGACGAAGTCCCCTGGTCGGACAGTCTCACGGCCTACGACAGGGAGCATTTCACGATCTACATGCGGCTGCTGGACGCATCGGCCGACAACGCAAGCAAGGAAGAGATGGCGCAAGTCATTCTCGGCCTCGATCCGGTATGCGAACCGGAGCGAGCCCTAAAGTCGCTTGACAGTCATCTGCGACGTGCAAACTGGATGGTGAGGACGGGCTACAAGGCAATGTTCGGCAGCTGACCATTTGCTCGGGTGCGCCACACCGCATTTTCAAGTGAGCAGGTCCTTGTATCCATCGTTCATGAGGGCATGGCCGCGGCGTATGGCGCGACGGATCAGGTCGCGCAGATGATCGCGCGGATCTGCCCAATCGGCCCTGACGCGCGCTTGGCCAAGCAGGGCTTCGGCGATGACCCGGTGCGTTGCCCCCGACAGCGACCCATCGAGCGCACGAAGGACGAAGCGGAGACGTCGGCCACGCGCCTCCGCACGAAACAGGGTATTCGGCAGCCGTCCGCGCATCGCCAGGCTGTTGAGGCATTCAAGTGCCCATAGCCGATGCTTCGCCTGCCCGGCCGGCCAGATCGCGTCGACCTGCAGGCGCACGCGCTGAGCGACTGTCGCACCTGAAACCGCGAGCTGAAGATGTCGCTCAGCAGGGCGCAACAGAACGTGCTGGCGGCCGTTGCCTGCCAAAAGCACCGTGGCACGACATGGCGGCGCCGTCAGATCGAAAGCGGGCGGCGCGGCCGAGGAAGATGCCGGTTCGGCGGTGATCGGCAAGACGTAGGGACATTGGCGTGGACACCAGAATACACGCGCATCAGGCCGCAAGGAGTCCGCGAAACAAAACGCCCCACCGCGTCAGGTCGGCGCGCGACGCGATGATGTCGAGCGACCTTGGACTGCCCAGCCATTCGGCCCCCTCCAGTGCCTTGGCCAGATCGTTGCGGAATGCCGGATTGCGCCGCAAGAACTCCCAGGCCCACTCTCGCCGCGTCAGACGAAACGTATGCTGGTACGCCCTATCATCGCACCAGTCCGGCCAGTCGGCTCCGGTGTCCTCCACCGACCTCATGGACAAGCCCCACGGACAAACCGACCAGGCATCACATCGCGCCGCAGGCTATTGGCGCCCACAGAACCGGCCCATGGAAACCGCCATTGCGCCGAACGGAACCAAGCGTCTCGGCCGAGACGTCGAGATATCCGGCCACCGCGCGGGTTAGGCCGATCGCGTGCGGTTCGCCGATCCGCTCAAGCGGCCAGCCGGCGCGGCGCAGGATGCGCTCCATGCGCAGATCGGTGACCGTGACAATTCGCTCGAGACTGCATGACAGGCCGAATTCGATGATGCCGGCGAAGAGTTCGTAGGTGGCGACAGCCACGCCGCCGGCGCCCTTGGGGGTCGATGGCTGAAGATCGAGGGCAAAGCGGCTGCTTTCCCAGATATCCGGCTCGCTGGGCGCTGCCTTGCCTTCCAACAGCTCGGCAAAAGTGTTGCCCAGCATGGTGGGTCCGGTCGACGGAAGCAGCCGCGCGCATCCCTCGACAGCACCGCCGAAACCGCGCAAAAGGAGATAGTTCGGTTTCAAGGAATCGAAGCAATCGATCTCGTAGCGGCCGTTCGTCGGCACCTGCCAGTCCAGCCGCTCCTTGAAGACGCGGTAACGCAAGCGGTGCATTTCATGAAGTTCGTCGACAAAGTCGCCATAGCAATCGGGTGTAACAAGCTGAATCACGCTGGGCCTCCTTAAAGGGATCACCCTGGCATTGGAGGCGAACCTTCGGCACGAAGCATCCTGTGCAACTGTACAGGGTAAAGCTGCTTGTCAGAAAAGATCGTTGTTGGAAGCCGAAAGCTGCATCACGGCTTGCATGACTGTGCGCACGCCGAGCTTCTTCCTGGCATTGTCCAGATGATACGCGGCTGAACGGCGCTTGACGCCCAGGATACGGCCGGTCTCCCACGCTGACTTGCGGCGCGCCGCCCATTGCATGCACTCATATTCCCGCAGCGTCAGCGCAATACCACTTATCACTCGATCGGTAACAAGCTTGCGACGAATGTGAATATGGAAACAGGTCGCCATGAGTTGAAGCGCCTGTTCATAGCGCTCGGCGGCGAGCAGGAACGAGCGATTGGGTTCGTCAGCGGCAAAGGTCACGGCCGCGACACCGCCCCGGCGTTCGACAATCGCAATGGTCACACCGCAGCGGTCGGCTGTTCGGGAGCTGGTGGTTGAGGCGAAGCGAACCGTCCGGGTCGGCGCGCGGAAAGCGACCAGAGCGCGTTGACCAACGTCAAGCCGGCATCGCCGTGATCGCAGTTTTCCGCGCACCGAGCAAGCGGATGGGCCATCGGCTCGCCAGCGCTCGAGCTGGACGGCCGCGCAGCCGGTCCCCGCCATCAGCCGGGCAGCATTATGGAAAGCATGCTTGGCACCTCGTGCTGGGGGTCGAAAGGCAAGTCGACTGCCGTCAGTGCTCGTTTTTAGCCTGCTCCCGGCGCCAGGCATGCATGATCATCATGTTACGGCGTAACGCCGAGGGTGGCTGGCGGGCCAAGCAGCACGATGCCGACGCTGTCACCGACAAGAACGATGTCTCGCGGCGCGCAATCAACCAGCTTCGCGCTCGCCCTGCCCGCAGGCCAACCAGTGGCGTTCCGCGCCTGCGGGAACGAATATCCGGAGGTGTGATGGCATTGCGTCCCGACCGCGCTCGAAGGTGCCTTCCCTCACGTTACCGCCGGCCGGTGTCGTGTTTGAAGCCCATTGGTGCAGCTGGGAAGAGCTAAAATCACGCAATTGGTGGTGTTGACGCTCCGGCAGGCATGATAAAGATTGATTAAATCGATTGAGTTCCTTCGCGGCGGGGTTGCGACCATTTTGGGGAACATGGACGCAAAAGACACCAGAAAAGCCCGCGCCGGACGCAAGGCCAACGACGTCAAGGCGGATCTGATCGCTGTCGTGGTCGCGGTCACCGATGGGCACCCTTCCGTTCTCACCATCGGGCAGGCCAATGCACTTCCGTCGGACCCGTTCGAGTTCGATCACCGCTCGCTGCAATCGGGCCTTCGGGCATGGGTCGAACAGCAAACCGGTCAGCCGCTTGGTTACATCGAGCAGCTCTACACATTCGCCGACCGCGACAGGATCGGCGCCGAAAACCCGCAACGTGTGATTTCGATCAGCTATCTCGCACTCACCCGGCAAGAATATGCCAGAGACTCGGCCAAGCCCTGCTGGGGGAGCTGGTACGATTACTTCCCGTGGGAGGACCATCGCTCCGGCACGCCGCCGGTGGTGCTGGATGTTCTGCGCCCCCGTCTGATCGAATGGGCGCAAGGCGCGCCAGAGGTCGAGGCGCGTCGCGAGCGCCAGCGGCGGGCAGCAGTCGCTTTCGGCTTCGACGATCTGGGCTGGAACGAGGAGCTCGTTCTTCAACGCTATGAGCTGCTCTATGAGGCTGCGTTGATTGAAGAGGCGGCTCGCGGCGGGCAGCATGCGGGTGCCCTCGCCCCGATGCCGGGCAGATCGATGGTCGCCGATCATCGCCGCATCCTGGCAACAGGTATTGCGCGGTTGCGCTCCAAAATCAAATACAGGCCCGTCGTGTTCGAGCTGATGGCGCCGGTTTTCACGCTTCTACAGCTGCAGCGAACCGTGGAGGCGCTCGCCGGCAGGCTCGTTAACAAGCCGAATTTCCGCCGCCTGATCGAGCAGCAGGAGCTAGTCGAGGAAACAGGCGAGACCACCACGGAAACCGGCGGGCGGCCCGCCAAGCTTTATCGCTTCCGTCATGCCATTCTCGACGAGACGGTCATAGCTGGGACAAAATTGCCGCTGGCGCGGTCTTGACATCCTTATAGTCGGTGTAGAAATATCCCCTTATAACCAGATTGACTATAATTGGAGGCGCCGATGACGCGGGCGTTACCTACGGCCACCTCCCTATACGATCGCGTCAGCCGCGTGATTCCGTCAATCGAATGGTCGGCCTTCAGCGACGACATCGACGCAATCCTGGGGCTGAAGCGCCAACGCAACGCCGTCATCCTGGCCCACAACTATCAGACGCCGGAGATCTTTCATTGCGTGGCCGACATCGTCGGCGACAGCCTGGCTCTCGCCCGCAAGGCAATGACGGTCGAGGCGCAAGTCATCGTGCTCGCAGGCGTGCATTTCATGGCTGAGACGGCCAAGCTGCTCAATCCCGACAAGACAGTACTCATCCCGGATCTCGGCGCCGGCTGCTCGCTGGCCGACTCGATCACGGCATGGGACGTGCGGTTGATGCGTGAGCGTTATCCGGGAGTTCCGGTTGTCACCTATGTAAATACGTCCGCCGCCGTGAAGGCTGAGTCCGACATTTGCTGCACCTCGGGGAATGCGCTGGCGGTGGTGAAGTCGCTCGGCGCGCCTCGCGTGATCATGTTGCCCGACGAATATCTGGCGAGAAACATCGCCGCGCAGACAAAAGTCGAGATCATTGCCTGGAAGGGACGGTGCGAGGTGCATGAGCGCTTCGCAGCGTCCGACATTCAAGAGCTGCGCGAGGCCTATCCCGGCGTAACGGTGCTTGCTCACCCTGAATGTCCACCGGAGGTCGTGGCGGAGGCAGACTTCGCTGGCTCGACGGCGGCGATGTCGGACTACGTCGGACAGCACAAGCCAGCGCGTGTGATGCTCATGACGGAGTGCTCGATGAGTGACAACATTGCCGTCGAACATCCGGAAATCGAGTTTGTACGCCCCTGCAACCTGTGCCCGCACATGAAGCGCATCACGCTCGCCAACATCCGCAGCGCGCTCGAAGAAAACCGTCACGTCGTCACGATCGATCCCCATGTTGCTGAGCGGGCCCGTTGGGCTGTGGAGCGCATGCTCTTCGTATGACGCAAGAGATGCGTGACATTGGCGGGGCGCCAGTAATCATCGGCGCGGGCGTTGCCGGCCTGGTGACGGCGCTTCATCTGGCGCCGCAACCAGTCGTCCTTCTCTCCACGACCCCGCTTGGAACGGACGCCTCCAGCACGCTGGCCCAGGGCGGGCTCGCGGCGAGCGTCGGCGAAGACGACAGCCCCGAACTGCACCTCACCGATACGCTTGCCGCCGGCGATGGGCTTTGCGACGAAACGATGGCCAGGCGGGTGGTCGAGGCCCTACCTAACGCAATCGACCATCTCATTCGTCTGGGTGCTCCTTTCAACCGTGCGTTGGATGGGAAACTGCGGCTCGGCCTCGAGGCGGCGCATTCGCGCCGCCGGATCGTGCACGCCGCCGGCGACGCCACCGGCCGCGAGTTGTTCCGCACGCTCCTCGCCGCGATCCGGCGGACACGTTCGATCACGATCCTGGAAGGCGTGACAGCCCTTCGCCTCGTGGTTGCGGAGGGCGGCATTGTGGGCGTGTTGGCGGCCCGACATAGCGGTACCTTCGCACTGCCGACGCGACGCGTGGTGCTTGCGACCGGCGGCATCGGCGGCCTATTCAACGATACAACGAACCCACTTGGCTCATTCGGGCATGGTCTGGCGCTGGCTGCCTGCGCAGGCGCCGAGCTTGCCGATCTTGAATTCGTGCAGTTCCATCCGACCGCCCTCGACAGCCCCCGCCGACCAATGCCGCTTGTAAGCGAAGCCGTACGCGGCGAAGGTGCAGTGCTCGTCGACGAACACGGTCAGCGCTTCCTTGCCAATACGCCCGGCGCCGAGCTCGCCTCGCGTGACGTGGTCGCGCGGGCCATCTCCTGTCAGCTCACCGTGGGACGTCGTGTCTATCTCGACGCCCGGCAATGCCTCGGCCAGAAATTCGCCAGACGCTTTCCGGCGATCGACGCGGCTTGCCGGCAGGCCGGCATCGATCCCGCCATCGAGCCGATCCCGGTACGCCCGGCCGCGCACTATCACATGGGTGGCGTGGCCGTTGACGCTGAAGGGCGCAGTTCCGTCTCCGGCCTGTGGGCATGCGGCGAAGTTGCATGCACCGGGCTGCACGGCGCCAACCGGCTGGCCAGCAACTCGCTTGCCGAGGCGGTCGCAACAGCCGCGTGGGTAGCGGCAAGCGTCGGTGGCACTTGCGCCGGCTGGCAGTGGCCCAGGCTTCCTTCAGCCGGTCCCTTGCGACCTGACCCTTCACCCCTACGCCAAGTCGTCTCGAATGCGCTTGGTATCATCCGCAATGGCAAGGGGCTACGCCAGGCCGTGGCGGCTCTGCTGCCGATCGCCGTTGGCGAGACGGCGGCGGCCGACCCGGGACTAGTGGCGATGTTGATCTCGATTGCGGCGCTTCGACGTGAGGAGAGCCGCGGCTCGCACCACCGATCCGATTTCCCCGGGCGCGGTGCTGCCGCCCTCCCCTCGCGACTGACGCTCTGCACAGCCTTTGAGAATGCCGTCGCGCTCAGCTGGCAAGCATCCGAACGGAGCTGTTGATATGACTTCACTTGCACCGCTTCCCCAGATCATCATGGAACCCATCGTGCGCAGTGCCCTCCTGGAAGATCTGGGCAGAGCTGGCGACATTACGAGCGACGCAATCATCCCAGCCGATTGCAAGGCGACGTTTGCGTTGAATGCCAGGCAGGCTGGCGTTGTTGCCGGGCTCGATCTGGTCATGTTTGCCTTCCTACTGGTCGATCCTGGGATCAGCATACAGTTGCGGTGTCCCGAGGGTGGCAAAGTGTCGGCCGGAGAAACCATCGCGATGGTAAACGGGCCGGCGCGCAGCCTGCTAACGGCCGAGCGGACGGCGCTCAATTTCCTCTCCAGGCTGAGCGGCATTGCGACGGCTACCGCCGCGCTGGTGGATGCGGTACGCGGTCATAACGCAAAGATCGTGTGCACACGAAAGACGACACCCGGCCTACGTGCTCTGGAAAAATATGCGGTGCGCGCTGGCGGCGGCGCCAATCACCGCTTCGCACTCGACGACGCCGTGCTCATCAAGGACAACCACATCGCCGTTGCCGGCGACATCCGCACCGCAATCGAGCGCGCGCGCGGCGCGATTGGCCACATGGTGAAGATCGAGGTCGAGGTCGACACGCTTGACCAACTCGAGATGGCGCTTCAGGCGAGCGTCGACGCCGTACTGCTCGATAACATGTCCCTCGAGGATCTTGGCCAGGCCGTGGCGATGGTCGGCGGCCGGGCTATCACCGAGGCGTCGGGTCGGGTGACACCGAAAACGGCTTCGGCAATTGCGGCGACCGGCGTCGACCTTATCTCGGTCGGCTGGCTTACCCACAGCGCTCCCATCCTCGACATTGGCCTGGACATGCCAGCCAACCGGAATTGTAGCAGGCATCTGAACTGAGGGAGAGGACATGAACCGGAACCGCAGGAACTCCTTTGGCCGCAGACTAACTTGCGCCAGCACGTCCCCAGTTCCACCGACCGTCGACGCAAGCCTGCTAGCTGCACGACCACACAGTTAAACCGGCGAGGCGGGAGTGACGGGCCAGGAGCAAACAAAAGACTGCGTGGACGTACTTGGCTCTATCATATGCCGGCTCGACGAACTGCGCCAGATGGCGGCCTCCCACGGGCTGGAAACACTCAGTTTTCTACTGGACGTCGCCTTCACCGAATCCTGTGACGCGATTAGAAGGGAGCGTTCCTCCGCTCAAGGCGAAACAATGGATGCAGCGGTCCGCGCTGACGACGTGAGTTGAGCCATTGCCGGCAGCAGCTGGGGTCTTCTGTTTTGAACGAAACCGGTAATCGCCTTTCCACACGAGTACTTCTGGCTGGGCCAAGGGGATAGGTTTGTCGATCGGCAAGGCGGCGGCCCGCGGCCGCTGAGCGAGCGTGATGTGACGTTGCTCGCCGACCTCGCGCGCCTCGTCGAGCCCCGCGACGCAGGGCGATCCGGAGCGTCCGCTGCTGTGGGTGTCGAAGAGCCGCGACAAGCTGGCGTCGGCGCTCGTTGACATGGGCCACGCGATCAGCCCCAACAGCGTGCGCAAACTGCTCACCGAGCTCGGTTTCTCGCGCCAGTCCAACCGCAAGGCGGAAGAAGGCTCCAAGCATCCCCACTGCAACGCCCAGTTCGAGCACATCAACGCCAAGGTCATCGCGGCGCAAGCGGCGGGCCAGCCCGTCATCTCGGTCGAAACCAAGAAGAATGAGCTCGTCGGCAACTTCAAGAATGGCGGAACCGATTATCGCCCGAAAGGCGACCCGCACCGCGTGAACGTGCACGACTTCGAGGACAAGAAGCTCGGCAAGGACGACGTGAGCGCCAACGCCGGCTTCGTCAGCGTCGGGCTCACGAGCGATATGGCCGAGTTCGCCGTGCAGTCGATCCGTTGCTGGCTCGAACGGTGCGCGCGTGCGGCTCTGGAACGTCGGGCTGCAAAGGCTTGCCGACGAGACGGGGCTGGTGATCCGCGTCCACCTCTATCCGCCGGGCACATCGAAGTGGAACAAGGTCGAGCATCGGCTGTTTGCTGTTCTGCCACATCACGCAGAACTGGCGCGGCCGGCCACTCACGGATCGCATAGCAGTGGTCGAACTGATCGGCGCCACCTCGACAAAGGCCGGTCTCAAAGTCGAGAGCGCACTCAACACGCGCAGCTACCAGAAGGGTGTCAAGGTCAGCAATGCCGAGATGAAGCGCCTCGACATCACAAGCGATCAGTTCCATCCTGAATGGAACTACTCAGGCCAGCTTCAGCACCTTCGCCTGACGCACCACAGGCAGAGTGTGGTCGCGGTCGATCATCGCTTTGCGCTCAGCAGGCCGGCCTTGCTGAGCGCGCCGGACAAAGAATCATTCTCCAGCGCCAGCTCACCGATCTTGGCGTGCAACGCCTTCAAATCGACCGGCGCCTCGCTCGAACCCGCCTTGTCCTGCCCGAACACGCCCGCGGCGCCTTCGAGCAATTGGGTCTTCCAGGTCGTAATCTGGTTCGGGTGAACGTCGAACTGCTGCGCCAGCTCCGAAAGCGTCTTCTCCCCCTTTACCGCGGCCAACGCCACCTTCGCCTTGAATGCCGGTGATGCGTCCGGCGGCTTCTCTTCGTCATCTCAACTCCGGATTCCCGGCGAGAATCCTCGCCAATCTCAGGCAGAAAATCCACTTATGCCACTGTCCGATTTTGCGGAGCCAGCTCTGTCCCCACGGCCCCGGCCATCGAACTCGTCGCGATGATGATGCGCTGGGGTCGGCATCTCAAGCAGTGGAAGGCCACGACGCTGGCCGACTTCGCGCGCGTGTCCCTGTCCACATTCGAACGTGTCGAACGCGGTGACAAGGTCAGCGACGAGGCGCTCGATCGGATTGCGCAGGCGATCGGATCGCGGGCGGCGCGATCTCTACAACGACATTCTGAAGTGCGTGGCCGAGCTCGAGCGTCGCGGGCTCCGTATTGTCGGTCGTCATGCAGGCGCCGCAGCCGGGACTGTCGGGCTGGAAGGTGGCCATTATCTCGGCGACGCCGCGGCTCACCGATCCCGGCGCGCCCAAGCGCCGCCATGTCCTAGTCGACCGCTGCTGCGTCGCGCTGCCGGCAACCGCGCTGGACGGCTAGGCAATGAGGGCCGCGCGTTCGGCGATGAACTGGGCGATCTGGGCGGGCGAAAAGCGGCGCGCATCGACATAGCCGTCGGTGCGGAACACGCCGTCGACGGCGCCGTCGTCGACGCGCACGAACATGACGCGCTGATCCTCGCGCGCCATGATGATCTCGCGGATGGCCCTGAACTCGACGCCGCACCAATCCTTGCGCTGATAGTCCTCACCGAGGAAGACGACGATCAGTTTGGACCGGTTGCGGTAGATGTCCTGGAGCAGGGTGTCGAGCGAGGGCCGCGCGAGCTGGGACACGTAATTGTTGTCGTAGAAATAGGCGTTGGGGCCGATGCGCGCCTCAAGCTCGCGGGCGACCTCTTCCACCAGCCGACGCGCCTCACCGGGGAAGGAGAGGCCGACATCGAAATTGTGCCGGGTAATGTCCACGGCCCGCCCTGCCTGCCGGGTCCATGACGGCAGCATGATGCCGCGTGCGGCGTGCAGTTCCTTGGGCAGGTTCACGTCCTTGACTGCCCAATGGGTGCGGTTCATTTCCCAGTTGCCGATGTCCAGCTCAAAACTAAGGGAATCGAAATCGGCCGCCGCGAGGAACGGATCGACCGGGATGATCTCGTATTCGATCCGCACCTGGCCGCGGCGCACGGTGACCTCGCGAATGAGGCCAAATTTCGGGTCGAGCTTACAGCCAGCCTCGTAGGCGAAGATAGAGGGCAGGCGCTTCAGCTCCTTCAGCGCCACTTGGTCGAGCGAGCCATACTGATCGGCGATCTGCTCGTCCGTATATTCATGGTGGCGGACGCAGCGGCTGGCATCAAGCACACAGGGATCGCCTTTCCACTGGTCTGACCATCCCGAGACAAAAAGATTGTACATAGCTTGCTTTCCAGGTGATGTCTTCGAGTCAGGGCAGAAGCCTCGTGAGGAAGGCCGCGAGCGCAGATTCCACGCTAGCAGGATCTTCGTCTTCGGTTTTCCATATTGCGGCTAACAGGCGACGCTCCAGGCCTGATGAGCTCGTTGGCAGCGATGATCGTGTCGGCTGAATGGTTTCTCGCGCACAGTCAGTTTGGAGTTCTCGGCAAATCGTGCGCCTACCTGTTGATGGTCCCCTGGAATTTCTCAATTCTGGAAAGAATGTCGTCGAATGACGGCGAGGTGTCATCGAACATCATCGGCGCCATTGCCCGATAATCCGCTCTGAGACGGTTGATCCGGGCTTCGCTTGGCATCAGCCGCAAAGTGCCTGGGCGCGCCGTATCGTAATTGGCCCAGCCCGAGCGAAAGAATGTCGCCTTCTGCTTTGCCACGGTTGCCAGCAGCTCGAGATCAGCGGCGGCAGCCTTGCCCTCGTCGGAGTCGAGCATCATGGCGAGGTCATAGTAGTGGCGCGAGAAATATTGCGGGGTCGCCCACTCTGCCGGACGATGGGCTTCCGCGTGCAAGGCAGTGGCTTTTTCCCAGAAGGTGCGCCATCCAGACAGGACCGTGACGGTCGTATCCGGATGTTCGAAGAAATCGGGAAAATCGTCGGCCGCGTAGGGGCGAATGACCTTCTTCTCGGCGGGCCATGGATCGCCGCGGGCGCCGAGCTCAAGCTTAACCCGTGGCGTGATGTACGCCATGCCTTGATACTCGGCCGTCGGAAGCACTACTGGGTAGTGGAAGTTCAGTGTCTGCGCGTCGGCTTCATCGATCGCTAACGACCACTCGTCGTGCTGCGGTTCGCCGAGTTCTTGGACGATCGCGGAACGAAGGGCAAGAAGCAGCTTGTCGGCTATATGCTTCTCAACATCTCCCACCAGGTCGTCGATGAGTTGACCTGATTTCTTCCGGCTGATGCCCTCCTTTTCTGGATCGCGATCACCTGTGTAGCCGAGATCGGCCCGGTCGAAGGACAAATCGATGTCCTCGGAGAAACGGCGGATGATGCCAAAGGCCTTGGACAGGGACGTTCCGCCTTTGAAGACTAGGCTGGCTGCGGCGTCCTCCGGAAGACCGAACAATCGTTTCAAGGTCCAGCAGACCCAGAAGTCCTTCTCGATGATCGTGTTGGCGACGCCGCGCCCGGCACCAGTTTCGCCAAAAAGCGCTGCCCGATCACTCGGCGGTAGAAGGGCGACCTTATCCATTCGCTGCGTTCGACGCTGTGTTGCCGATCGAGATCAGTGTCGGACGCATCCAGGCGGGAGCCTGAACTGCGTTGGACGCGAGTAGCCTCTTGTCGCTGGCCGACAGCCGGCGCGCGGCGAGCTGAGCCACATCGGCGGCCCGCACCGGCCCGACGTGGCGAAGTGCTTGGACGACTGTTCCGGCAGGACTGCCCGGTGCGATCAGATGCTTGGGCGAAGCGTGACGCAAATCGACCACGCGCTTACCCAGCACGATCCGGCGCGAGGGCCCGTCCGTCAAATAAAGGCTCTTTGCGGGAACCTGCGTCGAGAGGCCGAGCGCATTGGCGGCGTGCGCGCCGGCGATCTGCGCCTTTGAACCAGTCTCCCGCGCGAGCGCACGCGCGACATCGTCGGGAGCCGGTGAAAGCTGGCCCAGCTTCGGATGGACCTTCGGATAGTCATAGAGGCCACGCGCCAGGCGGCGCAGCTTTCCACTCTTGACCAAGCGGGAGAGGGCCTGATCGAGAGCAGCGCGCCTCGCGACGTCGAGGAAGTCGCTGGGCGTGAAAACACCGCCACGCCCGCCGGCGCGGGCGCGGCGCATGACCCGATCGGGAACTGATGTCATGGCCGTTTTCATGCGTCAGAAAATAGGCTATCTTTTTCTGACATTCAAGATGCAAAACGTGCGAAAGGGGCAGAAAGGGTGTCCCGACAACCCCCACGTGGCTTGCGAATGCCGTCGCGGACCTCATCCTCCGTGAGAACTTGTCCATCGCCCTGAGCTTGCACTGAATTCCAACATGATGCGACGGATCGCCATAGCGTACGCCAAACAGATCAACACCATTCCGCCGCTGGCCGCGCCTGCCGTTCCTCGGAACGTTGGGATCGCCGAGCAAGCTTCGCCATAGCGCGACAGAGGTAAAATTGATTGTAATTATGGTCGTCATTCACTCCCCTGATAGGTTCAGACGGGTTTCAGGGCCTAGATCCAGGGCCCGGACTCATAACCAAGGCCGACGATCGCAGCGGTGCAGACCGCCGCTGGGTAATTTGACGGCAAGAGGCTCGCATCGTATCGCAATGAGCCGGCAGAACATGCGTTCGACGGCGTTTCGGTCGTGGTAGAGGACAGGCGAGAGGCAGTTCTGCCATCGCCGGCCGCCTTTGGCGCGATGGCCGCGGGGCTTCGATCAGGCGGCGGGTCGCGTCCGAATCATAACGCTTGTCGGCCTGCAGGATCCGGGTGTGTGGCAGACGTTTCAGTGGCTGGGCTCCCCTCCAATCAGCGACCTGGCCGCCGATGAGCTTTAAGGCGGTGGAACGACAGGCCGGTCGCGTCAATAGGTCGTCTCCGTCTTTGCTGGATCGCATCATGTTCAAAGGTCGGCATTTCCTCCTCCAGATGCGTTTTGCCCTGGTGGTTTGAATATTGCGCCTTTATGCCTACCGTTGATGGGTCGAAAATACGAACCTCCGAACTTGCCTGGCGGTTTGGACTCGTGTTATTTTCCCCTACCAATGATAGGTCGAAAAAACGAAAAAATAAACCAGCTTCATCGCCTGCTCCCCGAGGGGCTAGTGGTCGATACTGCTTGGCTGGATGAATACGGCTACCGTCGGCAGTGGCGTGAAAAATACGTGGCGCAGGGTTGGCTCGAAGGTGTCGTCCGCGGCGTCTATCAGCGACCGATCGGCAACGTCGAGCAGACCATGGCCTGGCAGCGCGTGATGATCTCGCTCCAGCGACTTCTCGACAAAGCCGTGCATGTCGGCGGCCGCAGCGCCCTCGAACTGCAGGGCCTGACCCACTACCACCGCTTTTCGGGCAAGCCTAAAATCCACCTCTATGCCTATGGCAGCCTGCCTGGCTGGGTCCAGCGGATACAGACCGACGCTCAGTTCGTCGAACACAAGGCAGACAAGCTCTTCGATGCCGACGCACCTGGAAGGACGCGCATTGTATGGGGACATTGGGGATGGGAGCTCGATGTCTCCGCGCCGGAGCGAGCACTTTGCGAGCTTCTTGACCTTCTCCCATTCCGGGAGACCTTCCATCAAGCGGACGTTCTAATGGAGTCGGTTCGCACTCTGAGCCCGAAGCGGGTTCAGGCAGTGCTGGAAGCATGCGGCTCCGTGAAGGTGAAGAGACTGTTTCTCTGGTTCGCCGAGCGGCACGCCCATCCGTGGTTCGGCCGGCTCGATCTCAAACGTATCGACCTTGGTCGTGGCAAGCGCCAGATCGTGGTCGGGGGTCGGCTGGACAGCAAGTATCAGATCACTGTGCCGGAGACACTCGATGCCGGCGTCTGAGGCTTACCGCGCGCAAGTCAGCCTCCTCGTTCGGGTCCTGCCACTCGTTGCTGAGGAGGCTGTCTTTGCATTGAAGGGTGGCACGGCCATTAATCTCTTCGTCAGAAACCTTCCGCGCCTGTCGGTCGATATCGATCTGGCCTATCTGCCGGTCGAGGATCGCGCGACTTCCCTCGCCAATATCGACGCTGCGATACGACGCATTGCTGGTCGAATAGGGAAGAATGTGCCGCGTAGCCGCACCCAGGTAGTGCCGCTGCACAGTGATGGCGCTGCCACAAAGGTGCTGATTGCCTCCGACAGTGTACAGATCAAGATCGAGGTGACGCCTGTCATTCGTGGCTGCGTTTACGCGCCCGAAACGCGGGCGGTTTGCGACCGAGTTGAAGAGCTCTTCGGCTATGCCGAGGTGCCTGTTGTGTCCTTCCCGGACCTCTATGCCGGCAAGATAGTCGCGGCCTTGGATCGGCAGCATCCGCGAGATCTGTTTGACGTCAGGGATCTGCTCGCGAATGAGGGCGTGTCCGATGAGCTGCGGCGCGCCTTCATTGTGTACATGCTGAGCCACAACAGGCCGCTGGCGGAGGTTTTGGCGCCGACGCGCAAAGACCTGCGCCGGGAGTTTGACGCTGGATTTGCTGGCATGACGGAAGAGCCCGTGACCCTGGAAGCGTTGTACGATGCTCGTGAAGCTCTAATCGCCGAGGTCGTTGGCAAGATGCCTGCCGAGCACCGGCGTCTTCTCCTATCCTTCAAGGCCGGCGAACCTGACTGGAGCTTGTTTGGTGTGCCCGGAGCCGCGGAACTGCCGGCAGTGCGCTGGAAGGTCGACAACTTGGCCAAACTTTCCAAGGGCCGGCGCGAAAAGCTGCTATCAGATCTCGAGCGGGCGCTCGCGAAATGACAGAAGTGGGATGCGTAGGGACGTCGAAGTGAACGGAGCGGGGCGAGGGCGACGACATGGAATTGTGCTCCGCAGTGGTTGGTTCGCAGACTGCGGAGCTGGCCATGTGGAGTGCCAGGGGTCGGCGCTTCAGAACAGGGCGGAGCTGAGAGGTTAGGCCATGGCCCGTCTCTTCGTCGGTGTTACGGACAAGGCCTGGTTCGATCAGTTGAGGCGCCTTGGAGCGCGGTCGCGTGGGCAGAAATCCTGCATGAAGGAAATCCGCTCTCGGTTTCGTCATTCACGGCGTGTTCGGCGCATTTCGTCACGCTTCGGTGCCAGCTGGCGCTGGCTGACAGGGGCGCTCGACGCAAGCATCGCGCGGCATGGGCCTTGCAGAACGAAAAAGGGCGGCATCGCTGCCGCCCTTTTTCGTATCTGAAGGCTGAATGGGTTCGATTAGAAATCCAGGCTGCCCCTCAAACCCGCTTGCGGGTTGAGCATTGTCAGTTGATGGCGTGCTTTATGGAGTTCTCATTGCGAATGATCTTATCCGAAAAGTCTGCAACTTTTCGGGAACATTCGTCAATTAGAAGTCCATGCCACCCATGCCACCCATGCCGCCCATGCCGCCGCCGCCCATGCCGCCAGGCATGCCGCCGCCAGCCGACTCCTTCTTCGGAGCCTCCGCGATCATGGCTTCGGTGGTGACGAGCAGGCCGGCGACCGAGGCCGCGTCCTGGAGAGCGGTGCGCACGACCTTCATCGGATCGACGATACCCATGGCGATCATGTCGCCGTATTCGCCGGTCTGGGCGTTGTAGCCGAAGGTCGCGTCCTTGTTCTCGAGGATCTTGCCGGCAACGATCGAGGCTTCAGCTCCGGCGTTGGCCGCGATCTGGCGGGCCGGAGCCTGCAGCGCACGGCGCACGATGGCGATGCCAGCGGTCTGGTCGGAGTTGGCGCCGACCGCCTTGATGCTCAGCGAAGCGCGCAGCAGGGCGACGCCGCCGCCAGCAACGATGCCTTCTTCCACGGCCGCGCGGGTCGCGTTGAGGGCGTCATCGACGCGGTCCTTCTTTTCCTTGACTTCGACTTCCGTCGCACCGCCGACGCGGATCACCGCAACGCCGCCGGCGAGCTTCGCCAGACGTTCCTGCAGCTTCTCCTTGTCGTAGTCCGAAGTGGTCTCTTCGATCTGCTGCTTGATCTGGGCGACGCGGCCCTGGATCTCGGCCTTCTTGCCGGCGCCGTCGACGATGGTGGTGTTCTCCTTGGAGATCGACACCTTCTTGGCGCGGCCGAGCATGTTGAGGCCGACGTTCTCGAGCTTGATGCCGAGGTCTTCCGAGATGACCTGGCCACCGGTGAGGATGGCGATGTCTTCCAGCATGGCCTTGCGGCGATCACCGAAGCCCGGCGCCTTGACGGCGGCGATCTTCAGGCCGCCACGCAGCTTGTTGACGACCAGCGTGGCCAGAGCCTCGCCTTCGACGTCTTCCGAGATGATGAGCAGCGGCTTCGAGGTCTGGACGACGGCTTCGAGAACCGGCAGCATGGCCTGGAGGTTGGAGAGCTTCTTCTCGTGCAGGAGGATGTAGACGTCCTCGAGCTCGGCAACCATCTTGTCGGCGTTGGTGACGAAGTAGGGCGAGAGGTAGCCGCGGTCGAACTGCATGCCTTCGACGACTTCGAGTTCGGTCTCGGCGGTCTTGGCTTCCTCAACCGTGATGACGCCTTCGTTGCCGACCTTCTGCATCGCTTCGGCGATCATCTTGCCGACCGACTCGTCGCCATTGCCGGCGATGGTGCCGACCTGGGCGACTTCCTCGGAGGTCTTGATCTTCTTGGCGTTCTTGGTGAGGTGGGCGACGACTTCGGTGACGGCGAGATCGATGCCGCGCTTCAGGTCCATCGGGTTCATGCCGGCGGCAACCGCCTTGTGGCCTTCCTGGACGATCGACTGCGCCAGAACGGTCGCGGTCGTGGTGCCGTCGCCGGCGATGTCATTGGTCTTCGAAGCAACTTCGCGGACCATCTGCGCGCCCATGTTTTCGAACTTGTCCTCGAGCTCGATTTCCTTGGCGACGGTGACGCCGTCCTTGGTGATGCGCGGGGCGCCGAACGACTTGTCGATGACGACGTTGCGGCCCTTGGGGCCGAGCGTGACCTTCACCGCGTCGGCGAGGATGTTGACGCCGCGCAGCATGCGCTCGCGGGCATCACGGGAGAATTTTACGTCCTTGGCAGCCATGTTTAGCTCCTGGCAGGGGCTCGCAGAGAGCCCGAAGATGAAGATTCAGGTGAAAGAGAGGCCGATATTCAGCCGATGATGCCCATGATGTCGGATTCCTTCATGATCAGAAGGTCTTCGCCATTGAGCTTGACTTCAGTGCCCGACCACTTGCCGAACAGGATGCGGTCGCCAGCCTTGACGTCCAGCGGAACCAGTTTGCCGGCTTCGTCACGAGCGCCGGAGCCGACAGCGATGATCTCGCCTTCCTGCGGCTTTTCCTTTGCCGTGTCGGGGATGATGATCCCGCCGGCGGTCTTGGATTCGGATTCGACCCGGCGAACGACCACGCGGTCATGAAGCGGGCGGAACTTCGACTTTGCCATTTTTTCTTCCTCGATGAGAACGGTCCCTCTATCCGGCGAAGCCGGACAAACCAGTACGCCCGGCGGTTCCGGACATTAGTTAGCACTCATCAATGGCGAGTGCTAACACCGCGGGGGATAGGCTCCTGGCATAGGAGAGTCAAGACGCTCGTGAGGCGATTGCAGACAGCCGGTATGATGATTTGGCCGGCTGTCCTATTGCCGCCGAGGCGACCGCAGCGCCCAGCAGTGGCCATCGTTCGGCGAGCCCGTAGCTGCCGGTCAGCTCGAGACCGAGATCACTGAGATCACTGAAAGGTCTTGGCGTCACAGATCGGTCGAAAAACGGCGCTTCTGCGAAGCAGTAAACCGCCCCGGCGGCTTGGCAGCCCCATGACTGAAATGGGGTGCGGGCGGAACGCACTACTCAGCCGC
Source organism: Mesorhizobium newzealandense (assembly GCF_042682145.1). Lineage (NCBI taxonomy): Bacteria > Pseudomonadati > Pseudomonadota > Alphaproteobacteria > Hyphomicrobiales > Phyllobacteriaceae > Mesorhizobium > Mesorhizobium newzealandense. Next base: position 210,682 of record NZ_JBHUGZ010000012.1, read on the forward strand.
CCGGATCGATGATGCGAAAACAGGCCTAATATTCCGTAAACAGGAAGGCTGGCGACGCACCGATTGCAATTGCGCTGACGTGGGGTAAGCTTGGCCCGTCCTGGATCGTCAATCCCATTGCAGATTCGGGCACTCCCGATTTTGCCGCCTTCGGGCGGCCCTTTTGTTTCATGTAAGCTATTGCCGCCGCGATCCGAACCGCGACAGCGGGTGCGGCCCGATGGGTTCGCCGCCAACCGCGTCGATCAATCATATTCAGGGACCGGCTCGGCCGTAGCAGTCCCCGCAATCGGCGAGCGGCTGGGTAGCGCCGACATGGCGGGACGCCATCAGACAGGCCCCGTCTTGATGGGGCGCCAATTGTAATGCTGGTCCGCACGATGGAACACCAGCTTCGCTGTCGCGTGTAGCTAACCGCTGGCGCTGATATTACTCTAGTGAAGTGGAGATGTTGCTTCCGTTGGATCCGGAGACGTTTCGGACCGTATTGGCCGAACGGCGAGCCGCGCGAATCACCTGATTGGTAGATTACCCTGGGGAAATGCAGCGACGCTTGCCGGTGTTCCGAAAGTCCCGTCGGCAAATCCACTATGTGGAATCCTGCAGTCACCGCTGACGCGTTGAGTTACGGATGAACATGCTATTTTCCCGTTGATTGTGTTTGGAAGTTAGAAAGATGAATGTTTCGAAAGGAGAACCTGCTTTGGCTGAGGACATGACTAACATGCTCGGGCTGAAACAACTGACATTGTTTCCGCTTACGTCAGCAAGAACGCGCCGCCGATTTCCTCTCTGCCGGATCTTATTCACAGCGTGAATCAATCGCTGTCGAAACTCGGACAGCCCGCCGAACCCGAGAAGCCGGCGCAGGCTCCCGCAGTCAACCCGAAGCGGTCGGTGTTCCCGGACCACATCATTTGCCTGGAGGACGGGAAGAAGTTCAAATCGCTGAAGCGCCATCTAAACGTCCATTATGGGCTGACACCGGACGAATACCGATCCAAATGGGGCCTGCCCGCCGACTATCTGTTAACGGCTGCGAGAAAGCGCGGGCAAATGGTGCCGAGGATTGTGGAGGAGAAAGCGGCCCGATGGGGCCGCTTTGTATTTTTTACCAGGAGGGATCGAGAGGATGGGGCTTTTGCCCTGTCTGCTCGTCGCTGGAAGGGTGCTGATCGTCAGGGGCTTGTTGGTGACGGACAAACTGCTGGATGTGGGGAGCGTAACGGCTCCAGATGCAGTCTCGCAGATCGTCGAGGAGTTCGAAGACGGCGGCTGCTTGCTCGGGTGTCCATTCGGCATTGACGATGAACTGGATTCCACGCCCGAGACCGGACGGCTGATGAGGATTTCCGGTCATGCTGCAGGCTCCTTTTCGTCAGCGGCGTGGCTGGTGCGTTGTTGACGCTGCGCCTTCGAGCGCTCGGAGGCTTCCTTGAAGCGGTAAGAATCGCCTTCGATGGGAATGACCTCACAATGGTGCAAAAGGCGATCGACCAGACTGACGACGCAGGCGGCATTGGGGAAGACCTCCGACCATTGCGCGAAGGGCTTGTTGGTGGTGACGATGGTCGAGCGTTTCTCGTATCGGCGGCTGATGAGATCGAACAGCAGATCGGCATGACGGTTGGAATAGGAGAGATATCCGACCTCGTCGATGACCAGGATATCGGGCGCCGCATAGTACTGCAGCTTTCGGCGGAGCATGGAATCGCTGTCGATGGCGGCGAGCTCGCCGAGCATTTCGCTGGCGGTGCGGAAGAGGACCGAATGGCCGGCGACCAGCGCCTGGTAGGCGACGTTAAGAGCGAGCGTGGACTTGCCGACGCCGTTAGGGCCAATAAGGACGATGTTGGCGGCCTCCTTGACGAAGGACAGCGTCATCAGTTCCTCGATGGCGGCGCGATCGATACGACGCGGCCATTTCCAGTCGTAATCGGCCAGTTGCCTGAAGTGGCCAAGCCTGGCGGCGCGCATGCGTCGCCGCAATGAGCGGTCGGAGCGCTCTTCTTCCTCCCATTGAAGCACGGCGGCCAGCCACGGCGCGTCGGCGATTTCGTCCCAGTGGGCGATCAGGCCATTGAGGCGCAGCGCCCTGGCGCGGTTGAACAGGATGCCGGGATTATTCATCGTCGTTGCCTGCGCAAGTGAGTTGATCGTAACGGTCGAGCTTGTGGGGCTGTACGACCGTATCCTTTTTGCGGACATGCTCCGGCAGCCTTGTTTCGACCGGCGGTGGAGCGCCACGCGCGATCCGGCGGCGTTCGAGCGCGACGTGAACCGATCTCGAATGAGAGGCCCCGGCCTGCAAGGCATCTTCGACGGCGGCCTGGAGTTCGGTGGCGCCGTAGAGGTCGAGCAGTTTGAGCATGGCATTGGTGATCGCGCCGATATTGGCGCCGCGCTCGGCGGCGTGGATCATCAGTTTCTGGCAGGCCGGCACGGCGCGCGTCAAACTGTTGAGGCCCCGATGCTGGCGCGCTTCGCGCTTGACGGCGACGAGCGCCTTGAGGTGCCGGGGGTCTTCGATCTGCTGGCCCCGGTCGTAGCTGCGGCGGTGGCTGGCGATCATCGTGGCGGCATCGAATATCCGGACCTGGGCGAGATCGGCGCGCACGGTGAGCGTGCGCCGGACATGAGTATGGGGAACCGAGTAATCGTTCAGGTCGAAGCGGACATAGGGTGTCTTTCCGACCTTCGCGGCGATCTGCTCCTCGATGGGGTACGGGTTGGTGGGCAATGGCAGAAGCATGGGCTGCTCCTGCGCAAACACCTGACGAACCGTCATCGTCCGGTCCTCGGGGCATGGCCGGTCGGCGGCCTGGTTGCGGCACCATTGTTCGGCCTGGGCATTCAGATCGTCGAGGTCCTTGAACTTGCGGGCGATGAAGAAGGCTTCCCGGATGTGGCGAATGGCGCGCTCGACGCGGCCCTTTTCGTTGCCCCGCGCCACGGCGACGGGACGGGGCTCGAAGCGATAATGGCCCGCGAAGGCCAGAAGTGTCGGATGGAACCGGATGGCATCGCCGTGACGCTCAAGCACAGCGCTCTTAAGGTTGTCATAGAGCAGCACCCTGGGCAAACCATTCCAGGCGTTGAACGCACCGGCGTGGCCGCGCAGGAAGTTTTCCATGCGGGCATCAAGAAAGAAGCGCAGATAGATGTCGCGCGAGTAGGACAACACCATGACGAAGGCCATCAGCGGGCGGCGAGCCTTGCCGATTTCGATGTGACCAAAATGCGCCCAGTCGACCTGGCCTTGCTCGCCCGGCAGGGTGCGCAGACGCAGGAACGCTTCCGCAGCCTTGCGCGGACGGTGGAGCGCGATCATATGCCGGAAGTGGGAGGACGAGCCCTTGTAGCCGCGCTCCTGCACCATCCCGTACAGGCGGCTGGCGGCCAGGTCTGGATATGTCTCAAGCGTCCGCTGGACGAACGGCAGATACTGGTCGATCTCGGCGGGACGTATCACCGGCCTGTGGCGGGGCAGACCGGCCTCCTTCAGAACCCGGAAGACCGTCGTATGGTGGCAATGCAATTGCGTTGCGATCGTTCCACAGCGCCACCTCTCAACGTGGTACAGGCGCAGGATCATCGCTTCCTTCTCGGCGGATATGGTCATCGGTTGGGTCTCCATAGTCGTGTTGACGGACATAGGCCCCTCGGCGACGCACGAAGCCGCCGCGAAAGAACGGCGGCAGCCGACAACTGCAGCGCCGGCAGCACGGAGCCGGAGGGATCGATGGCACCGCTTCAGCGGTGACGTCGTCCAGTGCGACGGTGCCGTCGATCAGGGGCGCGTTCAGTCGTGAACCATCCGGCAGACAAGGTGCAGACTGATGCGTCACGTTGTTTTTGCAGCGCTGGCGATATCGGCGGGAGCGGTCGGCGTGGGCAAAGCGGCCCCGGCGGGTGTTCTGGTAGCGCAGCCCCGCCGCACGCAGACTGTCACGGCGGGCTTCATGGGCGCAGTCAGAACCACAGAAGCGCTGACCCCGATCGCAATGCCGGCAAAGCAAGACCTGTGAGCGGCACCGTGCGCAGAGAAAGAAACGACCGGTTTGCATTGCGGCGGCGAACCTCTCGGAACGCCGTCGGGATTGCGGGGAAAAGCTCGACGGAATGCGCCAATGCCATTATGCTGGCGCATACCGTGAACCAGTCGGCATCAGTGCCCGGGGACCTGCAAGTCCCCTCACACGGGCCGTTGGGATAGGACATCGAGTTTACGTGGTAGTGGGTCGATGTCTGATTGCGGCGCTCCGCACATGTAGCATGCGCGGACGCAGCGCGGGATGCGCCTCAGTCGCCCTCCGGGCTCCTGTCGGTGCATCCCGCGCTCTCATCCCCAACCAAATCAGATCATCAGCGTCATTCAGCACCACTCCGAGCCGAATTCCGCATCAATTCCCTCTCGGCGCCATCTATACGCGGTTCTCAACCGCCATCGACAACTATCCGATGGTCGCCCCGAACTCTTCGGCCTCGCGATCGCAATTGGCGAAAGCGAGCGGTCTCGGCCGCAAGGTTGCTGCGAAGGCGCCTGACAAGCGAAAGGCACGAGCTTAGAAGAAGGCAACTGTCGCCTTTCAATATCGGGCGATGGCCCGGCACGATGCTCAGGCTCCATCGCCAACTTGTGCTTGCGGCGTTGTCGCTACTGCTTGCGCAGCCGGCGCTCGCGAAAACTTGGTGCCATCCGATTGACAACACCGCCCGGATCCTTGCGTCGCCAAGCCCGAATGACATTCACAGGGATTGGCGGGACGAAAATCACATAGGCATGTCGTTGGCATTGGCGCCGCGCCGCAAAGTGACGGCAGAGCGCGTTGTTTATATCGAGGGAGATCTTTTTTACCACGAAGCGGCCTTGTGAATAAAAAAGTCAATGTCCTCCAAAAGGAATGGCAATGTGATTGGCGGCTCTCGCCGGGCGCTCCGCACTCGCGGATATACACACCGGGCAATAGGGTCGCGGCACCTGAGCCACCGGACCTTGCTGGGTATGTCTCCTGAGCACTTCCCAATGCCCGGCACAGTTGCCTTTGCCGATAAGCGAAGTATCGTTGCGCCGCGAATCGGCTGGAGGATCAATGCGCAAGCAGACAAAACCGTTCATCATCGAGGTCAAACCCTCACGGAAGCCGAAATCCGGCCCACGGAAGACGTCGATCTGGGGCAGTTGGACTTGAGGACCGAGGACGATCCGCCGGCTGGAGCGGCGCCACAAAAGGTGCCAGCCGCCATCGAGGATAGCGCTGCGGCCGGGGGCCGCTGACCCAAACGTGCTGCTGCGCGCCTATGTGGAATCAATGACAAGGAGCCGTCGGCAGCAGACTGCTGGCGACGGCCGACGGTGTGAGTGTCAGCCTGTAGGCGCTGTGCGAGTCTCGGTGGCGCGGGGCCAGATAGCTGCGGGCCGCCTCTCCGAACTTTTCGCCGGTATTCTCACCAGGGGCATCAGCTTGTCGGTGTGTGGGATAAACCACCAGGCTTTGGATGAGGCAGGTGGCGAACGGCGCCTTCAGACGCACCTTCCGGCCGGTATTTTGAGAAAGGCGGGAAACACCCCGCCTTTCCTTGCAAATTGTCTGGCTTGGCCTGTAATTCGTGAAGGCTGAGAAAAAGCTGCCCTGGCCTTTTGGCTCCGTCACGTTTGCGCGGCGCGCAAGACAGTCAGCCTGCCTTGCTCAGACTGCCAGCTGAAGACTTGCCGGTGCGGCGGTCCTTCTCGATTTCATATTTGATCTTCTGACCATCGACGAGGGTCGAAAGACCGGCACGCTCGACAGCCGAAATGTGGACGAACACGTCCTGACCGCCGCCATCGGGCTGGATGAAGCCGAAGCCCTTGGTGCTGTTGAACCACTTCACGGTTCCAGTCGCCATCTTCTTATTCCTTCATAACAACTGCAGAATGGCCTGGCCAAAAGCCAGGCCGGTTTACATTGCGCCAGGAGATAACGCAGCAAGATCGCCAAATCGCAAGGCCTTTGACCACTTGGCCGAAGAAGAAACAGGGTTCGGACTCTCTTGGGCACAGACAAGATCCACCTTGTCCCTGGTCTACGCTCTGGGACGGCCGTTCGGCGCCGCCTCGACAAGGAGCTGGTGTGCCGACCAGGTCGTCGATGTGGGTCACGGTCGACGAGGCCGCGGCCTTGCCACCCGATCCGGCCACGAGCGGACCTCGGGCGCTTGATGACCGTCGCGACTGTTTCGGTGTCCCGCCGGCAGATGAGCACATCGCGCCGTCGAGTTCCGGCGCTGGACGTTGCCGGTCCAGGCGAGCGACTGTTTGGCAAGTCCCGGTTGCGGGGGGAGTGGTCGACCATGATGGACCACCATTCCAAATCGGGCTCCGGCCAGAAACCCGCGTTGCACGACAGGCCCCTGACCGGCAAATGACGGGTAGCCTGAAATCGAGGAGTGCTCCCGCATTGATTGGATCATCTAGAAAACTAGGCGGCCTCGAGGCCCTTCAGGGCCTTCGCGAAGGCGTCCTTGACCGGCTTGGAAACGTCGGCCGCCGCCCTGGCGGTGAGCGCCTGGATGTCCTTGACTTGCTCGACACCCATTTCAACGCGCTTGCGCAGAAAGATCCTTTGCAACTCAAAAACTTCGGACAGCGACTTCACACGGACCAGAGCCTCAAGGTGCGAGAAGTCAGCTTCGGCGTTCGCGCGCAATGCCGCGATCATCTTCAGCGATAACTCGTTGCCGGCCGACTTCACGGTTTCGGCGCTCGACTCGAGCGCCTTCTGGGTCTCTTCAGCGCCTGATTTGAATTTTTGAAGCACCTCGTTCGTTTGCTCCATGCCCTTGTCAGCGACGGCGCGAAGTTGATCGGTAGCCTTGTCGGGATTGAATGCCGCAAATTCGGTGGCTTCGGTTGCGCTGGACTTGTCAGTGGGTTTGGACATTTCTTGAACCTCCGCTTGAAGATGGTTTCCCGCCCGCGACAGCACATTGGGGCTGATGTGTGACAGTGGTATGTGCACTGCACCAATCTGGTGCGGCGTGCCGGCTCGGCCGCTGCAGATCGGCTTCGCGCGGACGTGCCAGTGATCGAATGGGTTACGGGTAATGACGTGCCGTCATGGCGCGTGCCGACCTTCCCTTTGCCGAGAACGGTTTCAGATCGGACCGGCGCCGGCCTCGAATTTCTCGGGCGCTCTCCGGGCCTCCGCTCGATCCATGATAGAGATTGCTAGACAAGCAGGCCTTCCTCTCTGGCGGCTGCCTTGAAGGCGATGCGGGCATCGTCAGGCGTCAGTTCTCCGGCCAAGGCGGACAAACAGACGCGTACGGCCTCGTTCCATCTGGGACCGTGCTTAGTCCACTGGAGCAGCTGATCGGCTGCATCTTCGACGCTGCTGCACTCGTAGCGAATACCTGGGGTGCTGATATTTATCACGACAGGTGGCGAAAACCTATGAAGGGACACCGGGGGCGTCATTCATGTAGATCGAAAATAACGAACGCGGCGAGAAACATGGGTCTCCAAGACGATGCGTTCGGTAAGCTCACAGTCCGTTCCGCTCAGGTCCGGACCGCGGTTGCGATCTGCCGCGACGGTTGCCTTGATGGAGATCTTATCGCCAAGCTCGGCGGTTTGGAGCGGCAATCGAACGAGTTCTTTGGCGATGACAGCGGCCTCCTGGTCGACCATTAGCCGCACTCCAGGCCGGAATCGAACTACCCCCACGTTGGAGCAATGTCCAAAAAAATCAACGTGCAATTCTTACCGATATGGGGCTGTTGGATTTTCTCATCCCCTGCATGTTGGCGCGGCTTTCTTCCGGCCACGCCGTCGCGGCCAACCACACAGGAGCGCATGACGGCACCCCCGGTATGAGCATGATCCGCATCCCCCAGAACCCTCTCCTGACAATGCAGTTTCAGGCAATTTTGCGCTAATTCGGTAGCAACCGCCACCAACTCCCAAATTAACGCTTCAACCTGGACCTTACTCCAGAAAGACCAGCGCCCGTCGCCCCGTTCCCGTAAGGGAGTCAGGCTTCTCCAGAGCGCATCGAGACGCCGTTCGCCCTTGTCGCGATCAGTCGATCCTATGGAGCTCCAGGTCCGTACAAGGCATCCAAAGTTAGACGCGCGTCGCCTTGTCAAGGCGGAGGCGCGCTCACTGGCCACTCGGCTTAGCTCACCGAGAACTGAGGCTACATCTGCGGTCGGTCCGAGGTGAACGATTTATTCTTCATTCATTCAGACACCTTCCGGTAGTTTTTATATCGTTGTAAACAAATCGTTTTATGCTTCTATTTATTCATGAATGGCGATATTCTCATTTGATTTTTGCAGGGCGGCGGGCGCTTAGTCGTCCCTGCGTGAACTTGTGAATGGTGAATCCCATGCATCCCGTGATGGCACTTCGAAATTTGGACACTCTTCAGAAGGAGATCGTCAGCATCCTTTCCCGCGCCGGGATCGGCATGTCGCAGACTGGCATCGTAGCGAAACTGACTAGCCGCGCCAGCCAGCCAACCGTGTCCCGGGCGATGGCCAGGCTCGTCGCCGACGGAATCGTCATCAAAACGGGAGAAACCCGCGGCGCATCGTTCGATTTGTCCCCAGCAGCGTCTTGGTTCTCGAAGGCACCGCACTACCGCCCCGAGGTTCCGTATGACCCTGAGCGGATCGGAGGTTACGTCCCGAACACAACAACATGGCTTCCAGCGGAACAGTTGGCGCGCATCAGGGCCGCCGCGGAAGGCGTAAACCAGGCCCTGGATGCATCGACATATAGCAGGGCGATCGCGGAACGCTTCCTGATTGACCTCGCCTGGGCATCATCGAACCTTGAAGGGAACACGTACACCTATCTCGACACGGAAGTCCTCCTTCAATACGGCCAGAAAGCGAGCGGCCACGAACTGGCGGAGGCAACCATGATCCTCAACCACAAGCACGCGATTTCCGAGCTGCTCGATAGCGTGGGGAGGCCCGTCCTCAACCCCCAGTTCGCCGCCCGAATCCACGCGATGCTCCTTCGCGACCTGATCTCGCCCGAAGACCTTGGGCGGGTGCGGGGAAACCCGGTCAAGATTCAAGGCTCCAGCTACCAGCCGAGCGGCGATCGCACCCAGCTCACGCAGGACCTGGGCCAGCTGCTCTGGAAAGCGGAACAAGTCGAGGACCCGTTCGAGGCAAGCTTCCTGCTGCTGACCGAGTTCTCCTACCTGCAGGCTTTCATTGACGGCGACAAGCGGATGGGGCGGCTCATGGCCAACGTGCCATTGCTATGGCAGGGCCTGCCGCCGATCTCGTTCATCGGCATCAACCGCAGCGCATACCTGTCCGGACTCATCCTCTTCTACGAACTGGGCGACGCGTCATTGATGGCCGGCGCCGTGGCCGACGCCTATGAGGAGACGTCGAAAAACTACACGGCTGCGGTGGCGACCAGGCGGGTGCCGAAGTCTGTCGAACTGCGTGAGCGGAGGCGCATCGACGAGGCTGTCCGTACCATCGTGGAGGATGGCCTCCCGGAAGACGACGTGCGGTCGTTCGCTTCGGATTATTTCCAGAACCTGAATGATGAAGACCGGGACCACCTCGTTGGGTTAGTGGCCGAGATAATCACGGCGATCACACCGGAAAACGCGAGGGCATGGAACGTCGACCCTGACAGGGTAGTCGCCTACATCAGCGGCAGATCCAAAACCCATGGCACTTAGTATGTTTTATTCACCATTCATCAAGCCACCGACGGAACGGCCAAACATATGATTATTATTGACTATTTACAGGCGTTTTATTCATAGCCGAGGACGCGGCCTTAGAAATTCGAGTGCAGCGGCGATGGACATTTCACGTCATCCAGGTCGATGACAAGCTATGTATGAGGCGGCGACCCTCACGATAGGGTCGTCGGCCGAAATGAGCTCTGCCGTGACGCCTGGCGCGCCTTGTCGTGCCATTTGCCGAAATTCTTCCAAAAATTTCCGAAACAGGTGCGCGGTCCATACTGACCTCTTATAGGCCGGGGACGTTGGCATCCATTTCCAGTCTCCTCCGATTTCAGTGTTACCGTCGGCGGAAAGCTGGGAAAGTGGCAGTGATGCGCTCGCCCGCTACTTTTCGTTAACCCCCGGTCAAAGAACCGATCGACTCCTGCGGCCAGACCCACTAAGGGCCTGCCTCATGTTCAGGCGGATACGCATACGGCACTGATTTCGCGGCCTCCCGAGGCCGTCGTGCTGACCGAGCCAAGTTCTTTCGGGAAAAATGGGCCGCCCCGAAGTGGCTCAGTTTCACGACGAGGGTTAGCGCCGCAAACAGAGATCGTCCGATCCCCAAGCCGCATGTCGACGGCCATCAGCTCACTTCGTCTCTTTTGAAAATGCGCATTGGTTTGCACTGCTCCGAATGCGGCTTGATAGAACGACGCAGCTCCCTGCTGCCCACCATGCTCCACAAAAATCGTCAGTGAGAGTGATATCCCAACACCGCAAACCGACTTGAGAACGTTCCCGTCTGAAATGCCATGCTGCTGAGGGACTACTTCATGGGCATTCGCTGCCGACAAATCGATCTGCCGCATGGCCAAAGCTTTTCGCAATGCTTTGGCCATGGACTGGGAACGCCGGAGAGCATCATGGTTCATCCCTTCTGTAGTCAGTGTCAGTGCTCGCGTTGCTGACGGCCACCCACGAGGGTCAAACCGTAAGGATTGTGCATTCACCATTCCAGGAGGAGCGAGCGGCAGGCTGCACAGCCTGCCAAGGCAATAGCTAGATCGTGACGTAGATCAACAACTGCTCGCGTCAATTGCGAATCAGGTTTCCCAAAAACTGCGAGAGTGCCCGCCGAGCGCCGTTTCAAACGTCAGCTACGGGCGCGATACAAAGGGCACAGGCTGAACTTCGCTGCCAGAGGCAGGGCTTGTCGACCGTTCGATCGAAAGTGCGAGATGAGGAGAAGACCCATCAGCCTGCAGAGCGGCTAGGCGCTCGGCTACCTCCCTGTCAGCCAAAGTCAGGCGATGATTTAGACGAAGGTAATCCGTCCATGTCGGAGTGCGGAATGTCTCAGTCCAAAGAGTCGGATTCTGAAGATTTCGCTGCAGCGTCCAATTGCGCGCACCGGCACGGGTCTGAACGCGCCGCCTTTCGCGCATGCAGCGCAGAAACGCCTCGATATTAGGTTCGGGGATCGAGTACTCCACCTTGACCACGATTGGACCGCTCCTCGGCCGGAGAGTAAGGGCCAGTTCTGGTGGGATGAAGTCGGCAGCCCCTTGATCCGATTCTTCCCATAGTCGTATCGGCAATACCTTTCCCGCTGCTGCAACCAGCAACAGTGCCACTGCAGCACCTTCCAAAGCCCACGTCAGGGAATAGTTCTGCGCGACAGCTCCCCAGATCCAGCTGCCGGCTGCCATACCGCCGTAGGTCAAAGCGTAATAGATCGACAGAGTGCGACCAACGACCCACCTTGGGCTTGCCAACTGCACACACACGTCGGTTCCGGTCCAGGTGACGACCCAGCCTGCGCCACCGATTGCAAGCGCGATCGCCGCCACCGTCACGGATGATGTGACGGCCAGCAAAAGGCAACACGTTGCGCAGGCAACGGACGCCAGCGTGACCAATCGCTCTTGGGTCGCAATGCGTCTCAAGTAACCATTGCTAATGCCTGCGACAAAGGCACCTGTGCCGAAGCCGGCCAACAGGACGCCGTAAACAAGTGGCCCACCCGCCAGCTGATCGCGGACGAGGAGGGGAAGGAGAGCAAGGATCGAGATGCTCGACAGCCCGAACAGGGTTGCACGCACAATCGCCACTCTGATCTCCGAGGAGATCGCGGTGAAGCGCATGCCATCATGAATGGCGGTCGCCATGCGCTCGCGCGGAAGAGGCGAAGAGCGAACCTGCCACTTGGTGCGCAGGACAGCGCTCAACGGGACCAGGTCGCTCAGCGCCGCCAATGCAAATGCTGCCAGCGGGCCAAGGAAGGCCAAAATAACACCGCCCAGTGCGGGACCTACGCTTCGGACAATATTATATCCCACCGACATCAGTGTCACCGCAGCGGGTATCTCGCGCTTTTCCAGGATATCACCGACGGAGGCGTGCCAGGCTGGATCATTCAAGGCAAAGCCGCATCCGGCCAGAAAACCCAATCCGAGGATCAACCACGGACTGACAAAGCCCAGACCGACAGCGAGAGCCAGCGTCGTGGACGCCAGTGCGATCAGGCAATGTCCGGCAAGCATCACCCCGCGGCGGCTAAAACTGTCTGCAATGGCTCCAGCAAGGATCGACAAGAAGAAGGCGGGCAGTGTAGATGCAGCCTGAACGAGTGCCACCATCAGGTCGGAGGCTGAAATCGTCGCCATGAGCCAGCCGATAGCCACGCTCTGGACGAGCCAGCCGAGGCTGGAAATCTGCGTGGCTGTCCAGATCGAGCGAAAGACCGGGTTCTGAAGAGGCATCAGTGTGGTTGCCGCAAAGGGCGGGGAATCTTCACGCCGCATGACTATCTCACCTCCACCAAGTCGTTCTTCGCTCACCTGCCGACAGCTGGGCGCTTCGCGCACAGCTGCGTCACAACCAAGCTCCGTCATCGCGCTCTCAACACAGGAGATGTCGCATCACCATGCTGATGCGCGATAAGTCCAGTTGGGTGTAAGCCGGTCGAGGTCGCGCAGCCCGATGGATGCGGTCAGTTCTGCCCTGCGACTCTCAGCTTTGGATGGTGCTAGCGCCCCGATGGCCGGCTTGTCAAACGGCCGCAGGCTGGCAGCGCCCATCGGCTGGATCCGCAGCAAGAACGGAAACCGCCTGCTGCTACGGGCGAGCCGCTTTCACCCCTTGGGACCGGACAAGGCCAGTGAGGTTCAAGGAGCAGCGTCTCGGTCGCTCAGCGCCTTCTTGATCTCTTTCAGCGTGCCGGCCCCGCTTTCGAACAGCGCCATGATCTTCGCGGCCAAGGCCTCGCGTTCGGGGCTGTCCGGCGGGAAATGGCCGCCTAGCTCCGCGAGGGCCTTGCTGAGCATTGCCAATTGCTCTGGACGAGCAAAACTGTTATGCGGCATGGCGAACCTCCCTCAACGCGCCTCTAGCCATCCACGAAGTCCCAGCAGCAGAAGTGGCCAAAACCTATGCTTGCACCTTTCCGGTGCCCGACTTGCAGGCGGCGAGCCACTGCATCGCGGAAGTTTCATCCTCCAATATGGCGACCCGTTTCGCAAAGCCAAAAAAGGCGTTGCGGGCAGCACTCACAGGCTTTCGCCCATCATAGGCATCATAGCACGTCCTAAGGGCGATCTCGTGGACTCCGTCCCTGCGATCGTCTGGCCATTCAGTGAGGAAATCGATGGCGTCCGCGAGGTCCGCAATCTCTTGTACGATGTATGTGTCACGTTTCACGAACAGCGGGGTGCCGAAAGCCTCAGCGTTCATTCTTTCCTCCCGATCTGCTGAACAGCTAATTTGTGCGAACAGATGCATCACCGGAACCCGCTCACGATAGCTGAATGTGTTGTCAAGGCGATGACGGTTCAACACGAAAGCGGCGGCTTGCGGAGTTGTGATCGAGAAGTCCGCAGGTGCAATTCGACGAATCTTACATGAGGCTGCGGAATCACGTCTGTGACCCGACGGTGCAGGGTTCGTTTGACGACGTGCTCTTGCACATATATTCTGGCCACGTGGTCATTTTATGGAGACGCCGATGAAAAGCATCACCGTAGTGGAGGCGAAATCCCGCTTCTCAGCTTTGCTGGCGGAAGTCGAAGCTGGCGAAGAAATCGCCGTCACCAGGCACGGCAAGGTGATCGCGCGCCTTGTTCCCGACCATCCCCGCGTGGCGGCCGACGCCTTTCGTGATTTTTGGGCAGACGCCGATGAAATCGATCTGGTCGCGCCTGACGACAAGCAGGCTGAACATGAGACTTCGTTGGACGGTTAGATTGTGACGTCACTCTACCTCCTCGACACGAATATCCTGATAGCGGCTATGAAAGGTCGAATCGAGGTGCGTGGACGATTGGAGTCCGAGCAACTGAGCGCCATGCGGCTCTCTGCCATTGTGTGCTGGGCGAACTAGAATTCGGCGCCGAGAACAGCGCTTATGGCGACCGCAACCGCGCTCGCTTGGCCGCGCTGGCTCAACGGCTCCCGTTTGTCGGAGTCGACTACGACACAACGCGACATTATGCGAAGGTTCGAGCATTTCTGGAGCTTCAAGGAACGCCAATTGGGGCCAACGATACATGGATTGCCGCGCAAGCGTTGGCGATCGACGCCACGCCGGTCGCAGACAATGAGCGCGAGTTTTCCCTCGTGCCTGGACTGGCACTCGAAAACTGGTTGGAACATGGGCAACCGTGACCTTGTCTATCCTAGGAAACCCGACTGCAGTGACGGTTCGGGCCTCACTCACCTGCCAAGCCAATATCCGCCGGGTCGGGAACCGCCGCCTCGAAAATCTCAAGATAGCTCTTACGTCTCTGGGCTCTTGTGGAGGCGCGCTTGCGAACCTTCCCGCCGATAATTTCCTTTAGCTTCTCGGCCGTTGGCTAAGCGCCGTTCATTTTTGGCGAAACGCTTGGCGATGATCCGGGTAACCGTGGAATGGCCCAAACCGCTTCGCAATAGTTTCGCAATAGCGAGGTCGCTCGACCAATTCGGAATGATCCGGCATTGTTGGTGACGTAGCCGGTGAACTCGGTGAAATAGCCCGTGATGGGAACATGGACCAGCGAGGCGCTTCGAATGGGGCCGGAAACTGCGTACGCCACCGCCGGAAACATCCGTGCTATCGGGGTGGCAAGCTCACCCGCGCAGGGAGTCGAGGGTTTTGAGGCAGACTTGGATGCGTCAGAGACTTAAGCGGCTGCAGGTGAAGCAAACCTTTTGGAAGTGCTTTGCTTTGGCCGGACGCACACATTGTCAACGAGCCGGATGTCCCCCAGCCATGCGGCCACGAGGATGCGTGTCGATCTGTCCGCGGCGTCGAGCGGCGCGAGGTCATCGTCGGCCCGCAGTTCAAGATACTCGACTTCTTTGTAGCCGGCCGCCAGGATTGCCTGCCGCGCCTCAATGAGTACGTCGTCGGCTGTCGCCCCTGTCGCCAGCCGCTCGGCCAACGCGAACAGGATTTCCGCGAGGCTCGGCGCCGCCTGTCGCTGTACGGACGAGAGGCGAAGGTTGCGCGACGACATTGCCAGACCGTCGGCTTCGCGCACCGTCGGGCAAGCGACGATCTCGATCGGAATATCGAGATCGCGCGTCAGCCGGCGCACGACGTGCAACTGCTGGAAGTCCTTCTCTCCGAAGAAGGCCAGATCGGCGCCCGTCTGCAGAAAGAGCTTGGCTACGACAGTTGCCACGCCGTCGAAATGGCCGGGACGGTACGCACCGCACACCCATCGCTCACCCCGCTCACCGAGACCGCGGTGGCGAAACCTTCCGGATACATTTCAGATGCATCGGGTGCGTAGAGCATATGGGCACCCAGCGGCGCGAGCTTGGCAGCGTCCTCGTGCTCCGTTCGTGGATAGGCGGCAAGGTCAGCCTCATTGTTGAACTGTCTCGGGTTGATGAAGAGTGTCACGATCACCCGATCCACGCGCTCTAGCGCCGCCCGCACCAGGCTGAGATGGCCTTCATCCAGCGCGCCCATCGTCGGCACGACGGCAACCTTGAGGCCTTCGCGACGCCAGGCTGAAACAATGCTGCGCAATTCCGCGACGGTCCGGACGATCGGTATGCTCACGCTGCCTCTCCTCCTTTGACGGTCTTCGGCGCATCGCCGAAGACATGCTCGGCCGCAGGAAAATGGCGCTCGCGTATATCCTGCGCATAAGCCGCGATCGCCGCTTCGGCAATTTGTCCGAGCTCTGCGTAACGCTTGACGAATTTCGGGCGGAAGTCGCCGAACAGGCCAAGCATGTCGTCGACCACCAGGATCTGCCCGTCGCACGCCGGCGAGGCGCCGATTCCGATCGTCGGGACGGCCACCTCTTCGGTGATCCGCCGGGCGAGCGGCTCAGGCACCTTTTCCAGAACGACCGAAAAAGCACCGGCCTGCGCCACTGCCTTGGCATCGCGCCGGATGCGCTCACCGTCCTCGCCCCAGCCCTGCACAGGATAGCCGCCGAAAGTATTGACCGCCTGCGGGGTCAGGCCGACATGGGCCATGACCGGTACGCCACGCGCGGCGAGAAAATGGATCGTCTGCGCCATTGCCTCGCCACCCTCGATCTTGATGGCCGCACAACCGGTCTCGGCCATCACCCGGGCTGCGTTTCGGAAAGCCTGCCCGGGACCTTCCTCATACGAGCCGAACGGCATGTCGACGACCATGAGCGCACGCTTGAGGCCACGCCGCACCGCCTTGCCGTGCAGGATCATCATGTCGAGCGTCACGCCGAGAGTCGAAGGCAGGCCGTGGAGCACCATGCCGACGCTGTCGCCCACCAGCACAACATCGCAGTGCGGATCGATGAACCGGGCGACCGGGGTCAGCTGTCAGGCAGACGAGCGGAGCCTGGCCTTTACAGCAAGCGAATGTCCGGCGGCGTGATCGCCTTGGTCTCAGCAGATATGCTCAAGCGAAGCCTCCTTCCCTAGCGTTATCCATCGCGGGTGTCGCCTTTGGCATATTTTTGTGCAACTGCGAAGAGCAAAACGGCTACCTCTCGGGATTGGCGCCGAAAGGCATGCCCACGGACCATCGGTGCAGTCCCAGCCCCGACTGCACCCTTGCCAGGCGCATTCATTCAGCTCCAGCGCAACGATCAAGTTGGATGATAGGCGATCCCGCACTATGGCGGTACTTTCGCCGACAACCGCAGTGCCGCAGTGCCGATCAGCTTCGCCATCAACGTGATATGGGCGGGAAGCGTTGCTACCAACCGCGGTGCAGGACGAGCATCGCAATAGTCTTGCCTGGGCTTTATTGCTTTCCGCGGCAACCGCCACTATGTAGCGACGCTTCCCCGACTGTCTTTCAAGCCATCTGGAGAGTTTCATGACGGAAGAAGCCAAAAACAACATCGACACTCTCATCGAGCTCACCGCCGATGTCGTCTCAGCGTATGTGTCCAACAATCCGGTCCCGGTAGCTGATCTCCCTGCCCTGATCAGCCAGGTCTACGCGGCACTCAAAGGCACTGCCGGCGCCAGCGTTTCCGCAGAAGAAGCGGAGGCTCTCAAGCCTGCGGTATCGATCAGGAAGTCGGTGACACCGGACTACATCATCTGCCTTGAGGACGGCAAGAAATTCAAATCGCTGAAGCGCCATCTGTCGACGCATTATGGGCTGACGCCGGACGACTATCGCGCCAAATGGGGTCTGTCGGCGGATTATCCCATGGTCGCGCCGAATTACGCCGCAACGCGTTCGGCGTTGGCCAAGACGATGGGGCTCGGCCGCAAACCGAAAGAGCCGGAAACGCCGGCGCCAACGAAGCGGACCCGCAAGAAGGTCGCAGCTTGATTTCAGAAATCGAGGTTTTTCTGGAGCGCGCAAGCTGCCATCGGCACCATCTGCATCTGCCCGGAATGTGAAAAGGCGGGGTCCAGCCCCGCCTTCCCTTTCAAACAGCTTTGGCTTCCCAGCCTGGATGCACCTTGTCCATCGGCTGTTGCCAGGACGCTGGAGAAGATTCAGCCAGCTTTGCTGAGGCTGCCAGCAGAGGACTTGCCAGTGCGGCGGTCCTGTTCGATTTCATAGTTGATCTTCTGGCCATCGGCGAGGGTCGAGAGCCCCGCTCGCTCAACGGCGGAAATGTGAACGAAAACATCCTGACCGCCATTGTCAGGCTGGATAAATCCAAATCCCTTACTGCTGTTGAACCACTTCACGGTTCCAGTCGCCATATGCGTGTTCCTTTGTAACAATTGCAACGTGGGCAGGCCGTCCGGCCAGTCCCGATTCATAACCGAACTTTGGAGTTGGGCGCAGCAAAAAACGAAAAATTGCAAGGCCCGGTAGATCGGCGGCCGGCAGCTCGCTCACTGCAATGACCCTATTGTCAGCAAGCACGTCCTGCGCTCTCGCTCTCGCGCATGGCCCAGAACGACCCGCGATCTGAAGCCCGGGCGGTCTCATCGCTCCGAGGAATTGCAAATCCAGGCCTAGCGCTGCCGGGCCGACGTAGCGAATGTGGCACCGACGGCCACCGGTCCACCAAAAAAATCCATCAGCACCACCAGGCCGCGGCGTGTTTTTCCATCGGCCTCTCTCCCAGACGGGGTTGGTTACGGTGTCACGACTCGCAACTTGGCTGCTTCATAATCGAACGAAACGCGGTTCCGCCCACGTTGTTTCGCTTCAAAAAGGCATCGTGCGGCAGTGCGGAGGACATCCTGAGTATCTGCACCATGAGGGATTTCCGCACCACCGATGCTGACGGTCACCTTCACGCCGTCTTGTTGCCCTTTCACGCCAGGAACCCGCTCGATATGACGACGGATCTTCTCCGCAATGGTCTTTGCCTGCTCTTTGCGGATGTGGCGTAGCAACACCCCAAACTCTTCCCCGCCAAGGCGACCGATCCCGTCTCCTGGGCGCGTTGTATAGATGAGCGCCTTCGCAATCCGAACCAGAGCTTCGTCACCCTTGGCATGGCCGTGCTTGTCGTTGATTGACGAGAAGTGATCGGGATCGATGAGGAGAAGGGTGTCGCATTCCCCTTCATCGCGGCTTCTATCCATCCTTGCGATGAATTCACCGCGACTAAGAAGTCCTGTCATCGGGTCATGACTGGTGACGAAGGTGAGCCTGCTATGCGTCTCTTTCAGGGCTGCATGAGACTTCTCCAACTTGTCGCATGTTTCCTGGATCGTTTCCGCCTGGGTGAAAATGTAGGCACTGACCGGCATCCCGATGAGGATGGGAATGAAGGTGCATTCCACCCAGCTCAGCCAGTCGATCGGCATCTGCAGCGCAAGCCGAGCCGTAAAAGACAAACCGAAGGTTGCGACGACTGCAATTATCGTCACGACTATTGATTTGCCCAGAATACGCCTGCGACGCGGTGTCATGCGGTTCCTTTAGATACTGGCGCTGAACAAGCTCTTACGAAGTCCATTAAGATTATTTCGGACGCGAAAGGCAAGGAAGCGCAACTGTCGCCGTTCAAGGTCGCGACAGCGAGCCGGTAGCTGACAGAGCGGCGAATTTTAGCAACGGTTAAAATTCGAGTTTTTCGAATCTGCCGGCGTTAGTTTTCGGATGCTACCCAGCCTTCACAGATGGTGAGCGTGGAATATGCGTGGTCCAGGTTGGATTAGAGATATACGGCAGGCTGAGGCTCAGCACCTGCGAGATCGAATAGCTTGGCTTGAATGCGAACTGATTTCTGCGGCCGCGTCCAAAGGCAAATCCAAGTTGCAAAACGTTGGTCACGAGCTTCGTTCGCAGAAGGTTCGACTGGCACGCCTCGAACAATGCATAGCGTGGATGCCGAAGCGGCTCTAGTGTCGCGCCCACATGCGAGGGGTAGATCCGAAGATCGCCGTTGTGGCGGGACCCCGGCTCGCGGTCCGATTATTCACACGCCGCCGCTCGCTCAACAGGGCCACTCAGCGGGGCACGACCGAAAAATCGCCTCAGATACATGGTCCTGCATCCATCCCCATGCTACCTATCGTTGACCCAACATAGCCTGAGAGCTATATTCGGTAAGAGAGTCGGCATTCCGATAGTTCGATAGAGCGTTCGGGATAGCACAATCGAGTTGTTGACTTACCTCGTAGCCATCGCGCGACCCCTCTCGCAAATCTAACGTTTCCGTATAGACGGAAGTGCGGGCGCCAACATTACGGAGTCAATTTCATGGGACGCGGTCTCGATAGCGTCATCGCATCCTTTCCGCAAAGACCGCGGGATCGCATCGATGCGCGGTATACGGAGGAGATCCAGGAGGTAGAAGGTCTTCGGGCACTGCGCCGGATCGCAGGCAAGGCCCAAGCAGATGTTGCGGCCGCTCTGAAGATCAAACAACCGTCTGTTTCGAAGATCGAAAACCAAGTTGATATGTACGTTTCGACGCTTCGCAGCTATGTCGAAGCCGTCGGCGGAAAGCTTGAGTTGACGGTCAGGCTGCCGAAGCAGCCGACCGTGCGTATCCATGCTCTCGGAGAGATCGCTGCCACGATCTCCGAAAATCTCGCCCCTCCCAAAACTTCTCTCGCCAAGGCCGGACACCGCGGATGACCCAACCAATCCGCAACCTTCCGCGAAGCTATCGCTACAGAACGCTGAAGGCCGGCCGCAATTTTGAAAGGCGTTGAATTCCATGATTGGCATCGAAACACGAACCGCAGCAGGCATTCTCACGCTCACAGCGTTGCGCGGCATCGGGCCCGCCACGGCTGAACGCCTTGCGGAGCGATTTTTGCTACTTGACGCAATCATCGGCGCCGAGCCTGCGAAGCTTCGATCCGTCGTCTCGGCTGCCGTCGCCGAAAGTCTTCACGAGCCGACTGCCATCGTCAACGCCGGCGAGAAGGCGCAGCGGGTGCTCGACGAGGCTCACCGTCGTGACGTGCGTGTGCTTTCCATCTTCGACGTCGACTATCCGGACGCCCTTCGCTCGCTCTCCGATCGTCCGCCCATCCTCTTCGTCAAGGGCACTTTGCCGCCCCGTCGGAGCGTCGCCTGCATCGGTACTCGCGAGCCCTCCGAGTTCGGCGAAATCGTCAGCGACAGGATCGTGGAAACACTAGTTGCTGCGAATTGGGCGATCGTTAGCGGTCTGGCGACCGGCGTCGACACACTGAGCCACCAAGCGGCGCTGCGCCATGGCGGGCAGACCATTGCCGTATTGGCAGGCGGTCTTGACGGAATCTACCCAAAACAAAACACCAAGCTTGCCGACGAGATCCTGGAGAGGAACGGCGCACTGGTCAGTGAGCAGCCTTTCGGCGTGCCGCCTTCGCCGCGTAATCTCGTTCAGCGCGATCGCCTGCAGAGCGGGCTTTCGATCGCGACCTTCGTCATGCAAACCGACATCAAGGGCGGGTCGATGCACACCGTCCGCTTCACGATCCAGCAGAACCGCTTGCTGTTCGCGCCAGTACCGCAGGGCCGCCATGCCGCAGAACCCAAGAGCCAGGGCATTCTCGCGATGACGCAGTTTTCGGCGACCCGCTTCGCTGACGCCGCGCGCGCCGGAGGCGACTATCGGCGCATCCTAGTTGAACGATATCGCAACGACCCCGTGGCTGTGCCGCTCGCCAGCAAGGAGGATTACACCTCTATGCTAGAGCTGCTGGAAAATCGAGTGGCTGGTGATGCAGCTCAGGACGCGCCGGTTCGGCCATCGTCGCCCGCGCAGATGTCGATGCTCTGACCATGCCGAACGTCTTCCTCTTCGACCTCGATATGACGCTCGTCGACAGCTCGGCGCTTGCGCATCTGCGACGCTCGCAAATGTGGGATGCCGTTCGTCAGAATATGAATCTGATCCGACCTTTTCCGGCGCAAGGCCGGGTCGCGCCGCATGAACTTCCTGCCCTGCTGCGGGCCGACGGACAAGCAGTTGGCATCGTTACGTCGTCGCCTGAATGGTACGCGACCGCTGTTCTTCAACAGTTCCGTATCCCTTATGACGTGCTGATCAGCTACGGCGACACCGAGAATCACAAGCCCGATCCTGCGCCGATCCAGGAAGCACTCCGGCGCCTTGGCATCGCCGCAAGTCGGGACTCGCTCTACATCGGCGATGATGTCGGAGACGTAGAGGCCGCCTACCACGCCGGATTGGCCTCTGTAGCAGTCCGCTGGGGGCCCACGTCGATCTTCGAGCTTTCGTCCAGTGCGCCCGACATTTTCGTGTCGAAGGCCTCGACGCTGCTACGCCGAGACCGCATCGGTGGGCGCGGCTACATCGGCGAAGCGCTGACCAGCAATTGGCCCTTCCACAGCCATTGGGGCTCTATTCTCCATTGCGACGACGAGCCCGTCGTTTATGCACTCGGCCGCTATTTCACGGCTTCCGATCCGCGGCATGCGACGAGTGCCTTGAGCGCGGCCGTGTTGTCTTTGAAAAATAATGACAGCCAGGCGCAAGTCCTCGGCGAATGCGTTGGCCGCGCCGTCGACCTTTTCGACTGGAAACCCGACTGCATCATCCCCGTACCCATGAAGCCGTCGCAGGAGCGCAACCGCTTCAAGGAACTGCTCGAAAGCGCTGCCGACCATTTCGACGAGGATATTGAGGTCGAACTCAATGGCCTGAAAACCGTCAAGGAGGTCGAAGGCTATAAGCAGATGAACGCGCTGGAGCGTGCGGAGGCCATAAAGGGTGCCTTTGACACGGATTACACTTGGGGTGGCGCCAAGATTCTGCTGCTCGACGATGTCTACACGACCGGAGAGACGACGAGAGAGTGTGTGCGCATTCTTAACGCCAACGGGGCCGGCGAGGTCCGGGTGATGGCGATCGCCAAGGATCAGCGCGTCTTCGCGCGCAAGACCTGTTCCGCCTGCGGGCGATCGATGAAGATACGCGAGAATCACGCGACGCACGTAAAATTTTGGGGCTGTTCGGGTTATCCGCATAACTGCCAGCACACGGAAGACTTCTAACCCTATCGGGTCTGGACACCTTGTCCGGACTCTCCGGCGCCTGGTGGCGCGTGCCTGCCATCACGAGTTGAAGGCCAGAAAGGCTCAGCGCTGGCCGCAGAAGGCCCGGATCGTGCCGCGCAGGGCATGGACCGGCACGCTGCGGATCCATGCCGGCCACCTCCCCGGCCGGCACGGCAGCGATTCATGCATTGGCGGCCGGAGGTGGAGCAGAGGCGAGCACGCCATGTCCCAGCCGCGAATGCTTGAACACCCACTCGACGCCTTCCTTGCCCCGCCCCAGCAAGCTCAAGGTGGCACACGGAATACGACGCGCATCAAACTTGCGCTGCAGAAATTCTGCCTGACCCAAGTCGTGAGTTGAAAGCAGGACCTGATAGTCCTTCTGCTGCACTAAGTTTGCAATGAAGTCGGCGAACGCGGCCGCGTGGATGGCGTCATTGTGCTGAAGCGGATCGTCGAGGATCAATGCGCGCCAGCGTGCCCATGGGTAGGTGAGACTTGCAGCACATAGCATACTTACCGCCAAAGCCGCCATCTGCCCTTCGCTGTGCACGAGCAGCGGGTCAATCTGGCCAATGGCGGCCGGCACCTCTCCATTGCTCGATGCGCTCTGCTCAATTTTCTTACGCCTGACATGAAGGTCGATGCCAACGCGAGGGTCACACAGGATTGCCCTGTTGATCTGTTTCATCAGCGCGTCGAGAGGCTGAATGTATTCAGCGTTGAACTCTTCGACCTCGCGTGCAATGTCGGTGCTTGCGAGACTGGCGATTTCCTTGGCTTGCTTCGTCGCCTCTAACTGCCGCTGCTTCTCGGCCAAATTCTTTTCACCCACGTCGCGTATCTGATCGCGCTCGCTGTTGGGCGCCAAGTCGACCGCCAGGCGCAGGCGTTCGAAGGTTCCTCGATGGGCCTGTTGACGTGCCCATGCCTCACGACCTTCACGAAGTCGGCGATGGATCAGCGTCGCTTCCTCGACGGCACTCTCGGAAGCGGCCAAATCTTGATCGACACCTTCTAGATCCAACACCGTCGGACCGTTCTCCAACCATCCGAGCTGATGCCATTGCGATTGAATGCGCTGCGCCTCGGAAACGGCTTGCGCAAGCTGCTTTTCTAGCTCCTCGACCCGCGCTGCTGCGCTCGCGACCGCCTGCTGTGACGACGCTGCACGCGCATCGAACTCGGTGGAGACATCACGAGCCGCGTCGGAAGCTTCCTGAGCCCGCTGTAGCTCGTGGGCGACAGTATCGATAGCGGATTCTAGCCAGTCCGCCCGGAGCTGTGTTGGCTCGCTCGGAAAGATCACTGTCGTACGAGTTAAAACTTCCGTAGCAGAGGCTTGTTCGGCTGCAGCGAGATCGGACAGACGACGAGCCAGCGTTTCCCGCTGGCGTAACGCGTCGTCGCGCCTTCTGATGGCATCACCCAGCAAGGAGGAAATATCGTCTGGTGCCAAGCTAGAGATCCAACGCCCGCGACGGTCGCGTCTTGCCTGGAGCGCCTGGATTTTCGATACGAGCTCGAGACGATAGCCCTCAAGGCTACTCAAGTCTGCGGGACCTACCCAGGCGATCCTTTCGAGCAACTGGTCATTGTGAGACTGTTCGGAAGTGAGTCGCTGGCGAGTCAGCCGGATTTCCGATTGAAGTTCTCGCGATGTTCTGAGCCGATCCGTGGCAGCGTTCAGTTCGGTCTGTGCGCGGCGTGATGCTTCTTCTTGCTCGACGAGCAGCGGTGCCAGGCGCGCGGCCGCAAGCGCGACGCGTTCGTGCAGCAGGTCCGCATTGTCAAAGCGGGTAGCGCAAACCGGACAGTCACAAGCATCAACCGGCAGGTGGGTGGCAATCGTGGAAACGGCTGCGGTCAGCGCACTAACTGACTTCTGCATTTCCGAAAGCAGCGATCCCTGTACATCTGCTACCCGGTGTGCTTCTTCTAAAGCGTCCGCGGCAGCGTCGACTGCCTGATCGATGGACGGGTTCCTCAGCTCCATCGACGCCAGCGTCCGCCGCTGAACGTCTAAGCTGCTTGATCGTGCGATCCATTGGGCACACCGGTCGACCTCTTCTCGCAATGAGGCGATTTGGTTGTCGGTTGAACTGATTTCGCTCTCGAGGCGCGCAATGATCTGGCGCCTGCGCTCAACTCGTTCGACCTCGTTTTCTGTGCCTTTGAGCGACCGCTCCGCGTCCGTCAGCGAAATTGCAAATCGCCGATGCTCATCGCGCAGCTGCGCAAGGCGCGCTGTAGCCTCGCGTAGCTGGACGAGCTGCATATGCGCGTTTCGCGTGGTCGCAAGAGCTTGCAGTTTCGTCGCGGCCTCCCTGCGCTTGGCAGCAGCATCGGTAGTGGCTTGCGTGGCCGCCGCGGCTGCCGTCGCAAGTTCGCGCTCCGCCTCCAACGACGCCGCTCTCTTCTGCACTACTTCGAGCGAGTTCCGGCCCTTCTCTTCCAGCACAAGCCGCGATTGCGCGATCGCTAGACGACGGTTTCTGACCGCTCCAGCTGAGGTAGCTATTGATGTCTGCAATGCATCGTCGCTAAAGCGGTCAATGCTTATGGACCCCGGCACGTTGCTTCCAATCACCGGCGACACGCGACTCAGGGCACTAGCGATCTGTTGAACAAGGTCGCGCGCGGCGCCATCGTCGATTGCTCCCGAAGCGTGAGCACCCTTCCAGAGCTCGGTCTCTTGGGAGAGGAGGTTTCTCAGGTCATTGATGTCTCGCTCGAGATCACCGATCCGCTTCGTGAATGCGCGTGCGGCGGCATTGCTGCCTTTCCCATGCATTGCGATGCCGATTGCTTCAAGTTCGGCACTTTGCGCCGCCTCCTTCAGGATCTCGAAGCGCTCATCAGACGATCGATGCGTCAGCCGAGAAAGCGTCGACTGCCCGAGGAAGTGAGTAAGGAGTAGATAGCGATTGAGAGCGCTAATCTGTGGTTTCCACGCATCGGTCCTGAGATACTGCGAGACGTCATCCACCCCGGCCAGCGTGGAGATGACCGCTTGGGGCGAGGCAAGCTGACGTTCAATCACCTTGCCGTCCGAAAAACTCATCGCGACCGATGTCGAGCCGGGTTCATCACGCCAGCGGCAGAGGTACTTGCCCACCTTGTCGTACCCATTGGCTGGACGGAAGTGGTCGATATTGTCGGTGAGCGTCCACTCCAGTGCATCAAAAAGCGACGACTTGCCCAGTCCATTGCTTCCGTGGACGATTAGCACGCTCGGCCGTGCCGCCAGTTCTACCTTGAGACTTGCGAAGCTGCGGAACTGCACAAGCTCGATACCGGTGAGATAGACTTGGCTCATTGTGCTGCCTCTCTTGCCGAGACCAACTCTACAACCAGAGCGTCGGGATCATCCTTCACTCGCCTCACAGCGCTGACCCATTGCTGGGCGACTTCGTTTGTTAGCCCGCGGGCGACCAGGGTCCGCTGAGCCAATCCTTGGTTGTTGTCCAGTGGCGCGTTAAGGCTCTCGTCGGCCTCGCGCCACGGTGCCGCAAGAAATGTCCTGGTGAGGAAATCCTTGTACGAGGCTTCCATCGCCACCGTGTCCGGAATCCATATGATCTTGCGACAGACCGTCTCGTCCCGCTCCGCAAGATCTACAACGCTGCGCCAATCCGCGTCAGGCGAAGGATTGGTCGCGCAAAGCATCAAGTGGGCGTTGATGACTTCCTCGGCGCGCATGTATGACCGCGCAATGACCATCTGGCTATGCAGCCTGCGGAGCGACGCTTGCATCTCCTCCACGCTGCCAAGCACCACCGGCGCAACGATTGTCGGATAGTCGCCAAGTCGTAGACCATAGGTCCCAGCGGGAAGCGGAACCGTGGTCTCGTCCGACCGGCCACGGAACTTAGCAAGCGTGAATTCGGGCACGATCGCCGTCGTCCAATCTAAAACCTTGGCGGATTCAATCAGCCGGTAATTGAGCTCTTCCGCCGTCATTTCGACACACCGTTTAGCTGGTCGTCCTGACGCTGGCGCAGTGCGGCGAACTCTTCAGCCACAGCCTCTTTCCACTGGGCGAGGTCACCAGCCAAACGCGTTCGCCAGTAACCGGTATTTTGAATAATTGCCGGGCTAACACGTCGCGCGGCCCTCATAGTTGTTCCAATGGTGCCCCCGTCGAGAACACGGCCCGCGGGGTTTCGGACGTCAACCTCGCCGCTGGCCGAAAGAATCAGCGCGTCGACACCCCAGTCGTCAGGTTCCGTCCGGATTGAGATTGGATCAGAACCGATCACTTCGCATCCCGTGCCCAGTGCAACGGCATCGGTTGCAAAGCTAAGATTGCCGCGCTCGACCGATATAGGTGCAAACGGCTGCTGACAGTGCGCTGCCATGATCATGATGAGCGCGTTCGCCATGCGCTGAATACTACCATAGTCACCGTCCCATGGGCTGATTGCCTGCTGATCGACTTGAGCGAGCCAGCGAAGAAAATCAAAGCGTAGCGTGTGGTTCGCATCCAATATTTGCTGCCACGAGTTCCAGGCCTTGCCGACTTCAGCAAGTAGTGGAGCCGACAATTTCCCCAATGGAGGGGTTTGCCCCTGCGCAATGGCCTGTTGAACACGTCCGTCCAGCGCCCGCATAAGGCACGCATCGACACTGGGCATTATTTGGGCGCCGTCATAGTCCTGGGCCGCTCGCACGGATGTAGGAGCGGGTGCTGTGCCGATCCCGGGTAATAGCTTTGTCCACTCGGTTGAAACGGCCGGGTACGCCCGGAGATCAATCTTGCCGGCACTACCTCTGGTTAGCCGGACGAGATCTATCGCCTCCGGCAGCTGGTTTGGCAGCACGTGAATATCAATCGTGACGCGCTTAGGGAGCTGCTCGCAAGCGAGCGCTACTTCGGCCAATTTCTGGCTGCCGCGCTCGATCAGAACATGCGCAGCGGGGTCAACCAGGATTTCTACAATTCGCTTTGCTTCATCGGCCTGAACAAGCTGCTGCTGCTTGGATGCGTAATCCGCGATTTTCTGAATTCGCAGTTCTTCGAACAGTTCGAAGGTTGCTTCGTCCAGTACTGGGGGGGCCGCCAGACCAGGTGTAGCGGCAAGCAGTGGAGTCAGGTGCGCCTTATAGTCAGCCAGAAGCGTAGCGGCGGGGGCGTACCTGTTCTCTATGTCAGGCCCATGACGCAGTACGACGTGCTTGAATGAGCCGACATACGGAGTGGTGCCGAGGCTGATGCCCACCAGCGCGGTACCAGCCGTTGTTTTCTTCGTATCTTTAACAGACCCCCTCGTACGTTGGACTGTGACGCCTTCACCCCGAGCTGCTTCGAGCAGCGCGAACACCATGCAGTGGTTAAGCTGCGACGCCCGGCCGGCAGCAAACAGGGGGCCACTCGAGTTGATTGTGACGACCCGGTCTTTGCGGAGCATGGGGCGCAGCCGATCCAGCACGCTATGCATCTCCAAGATTGGTAGAAGATTAGTGCGCAGGCTCACCTCGATATCTTGTTCGAACGCCGCCCCGGTGAAGATGATGTCCGCCGCGATGCGAAGTTCGTCGCCTGGAAAGAGCCCAAGGAAGCAGCGCGTAAAGCTGACATGCTCGAACCCATCGACTAGGAGTCCCAGTGTCTCCGTCAGCGCGCCGTCGCCATTGCCGCTGACGATATAGCTGGCGCCTGAGACTGGTTCAGTTGCCGACGTGCCGACCGAACCCGGCCGCCAATAGTCTTCGGGTACCACGTCGCCAGACGACCGCTCATCTCCGAATCCCATGGCGAGGACGACGTGCTGAAAGATGCGGTTTTGAAGGCCGTCGGGAGCTCCAAAAGTAAGCTGCCAGGCCGCACCTGATGGCGCAATTTCGACCAGCTTGTGGCTTGGCCGAAACGTCAGGTTGGGCAGCGACACGTCAATCTTCGAGAACTCGCCGCGCAGTGCGTTACACACGATACCGCCCGTCCCTGCCGACCAATCCATTACCGGCAGGCCAGCTCGATCGTCGAGCGACCCTCGAGTGGGCCATTCATATATGTGCGGATGAAGAAGGCGCGACGACGCACTCTGTAATTGCAAAATCTGCGACGCAGGATCGTATAGCGTCACCTGCTTGTCGAGCAGGGCAAGTGCACACGCAAGGGTCGAACCAGCAGCGCCAGCGCCTACGACCGCGATCTGATGACTAGCTTTGACAAGATCTAGCCCGTGCATCGCTTGGGCGAGCCGCAGGGCGCGAACCTGTTGCGAATAGAAAGTGATGCGAGGGTGGAAGGGACCAACGAAATAGACTGCCTTTGCAGACGGCGTCTGGGAAGCGTTAATCAGGTCGACGTGATCCATCACTATGGTTTCCATTAATATTTACTTCCATCAGCCGCACGAGAGCGCGGCTAGCATTGTGACTGGGAGCCCAGACTTATATTGATAGATTCGTCCAGCCGCACAGCCGTCGCCAAAGCAGGTGATACGACCGCAGCCTAGTTGATGCCCCTCTCCTGCTTACTTATCGGGTATTGGAAAGTCGCGCCAAGAAAGTTTTCAATCAGCAAGGCCCGCACTTCGCGGTTGCGTGTTGCTTTGCTGTTTCAGCCACCAGCGGGCACTGGACGTTGAACGCCGGTTGTCACAGCGCCATTTGCATGGAGCCGTGGCGAATGAAATCTGACCGCTTGTCCGATCGCGGTGCATGACTAGTCAAGCTTGGTTAAACACTGCGGATTATGACAGGATAGAGCAGGCAGCGACCTTGCCGGATCGCCGAACAGCTGTCACGAGGACGGTTGCCCTTACAGGGAGCGATCTGCCTCACTTCACAAGCCGCAAATTTCCCCTTCTGGGGGTTGTCAAAGCATTTGGCGTGGATGGCACGCCCATAGTCACAAGGCCAAAAAGAAGTTTGACAACCTCTGATTCAGGAACGGACAGGTTGCTCGAAAGTCGATCCACACCGGCCCCATCCTGACGGAGATTATCAAGGACCTTCTTCCACACCTGCGGCTGCTCACGGCACATCTGCATTGGTTCATCCGTTCGCCAACCCCGCCGAGAAATCTCCATAAACAACTGCTGATAGGTCCACTTCGATACCAAACCGAGTTCATGAAGCCGATACGTCATTGCGGCCACTGAAACCGACCACGCTCGCTTAAGTTCGACAACTTTTGGCAGCCCCGCGATGCGACCTTCCGCCCGTAGAGGACCTTCTGGCATAAGGAAAGCCGCAGCGAATTCGTTCGCTTGTTTTTCGGCCTCAAGACCATTTGGCGCCGCGTGCTTGTGCAAGACAAGATGCCCTAACTCATGGGCAGCGTCGAAACGGCTTCGCTCGGCAGACTTTTGGGAAATGAGAAATACGTAAGGTTTTTCCCCACGCCAGACTGAAAAGGCATCAACCTCCTTTCCATCCTCGCCTAGGGAAAAGACGCGCCCCCCCCTCAACTCCAGAAGGTGCACCATGTTCTTGATGGACCGGTTGCCAAGGCCCCAAAAATCACGGAGGCCGGCTGCAGCACTTTGAGGTGTGTCTTCTCGCATATCGGGCACAGCAGAGACGGGCAGATCAAACTCTGTATCCAACCAGTCAGACATCAAGAACGCAATTGCCCCTGCGGCAATCGCCCCGTCTCGCTGGCGGGCCGTCATTTTGCTCATCGATCGGAAGCTGACCCCCTCTTCGCGCGGAATGTCCAGATCATCCGACAGAAAAAAGGAAAGGGGAAATCCCAAAGTGCGAGCAAGCTTCTTGGCAACATCCTCGCTCGGAAGATACTCCCCCGCTTCATAGCCCGTGACCGTACGTGGTTCGATACCAGTCTTTGCAGCGAGTTCTTTCATCGTCAGGCCGGCCCGCTTACGAGCCACGGTAAGCCGCGATCTATTAAACATTATGCCGCCTTGCGCTTCACCGGCACATCAATCTCGACGTCTTCGATCGGGTCTTCGACCGGCACTCCACCGTCCACACCCGGCAACGGAATGAAGATGCGCTCTCCCCAGTCAGTTATAATCCGGGCCGGTGACGGCGCGAAGCTCGCTGCGCCCGTCTTTTGCCTCCAAGGTTTTCACAAGCTCGCGATGGGACAGCAGGCCGTGCTGCAGATTGATGGCAGCCAGCGGCGCTGGAAGCTGGCGCAGATAGGTGGCCGGCGCGCCGACCAGGCTGGCGAGTTGGCCAAAACTCCAATGCGTGGGTGCAACAGGGGCATGCGCATCGGGCAGCATTAGCCACAGGCGCTCCCGATCGTCGCGGCTGGCGTCGACGCGGATCAGTTCGCTTTCGACGAGGCGGGTCTTGATGCGTTCGGTTCGCCATTTCACCGAATTATGGAGATCGGTGAGAGAAAGGTAGCGCTCGTCGGCCGGCCGATTGAACCACTCCGACGACACGCGACCGACACGCTGGCCGCGGCTGACGTCGACCTTGTAACCGGCACGCGCGTTACGGACGGGCGTGTGAAATTCCATCTGTGTCATGGTTGCTGCTCCGCGGCGGACGCCGGGAGCCTCTCTCCCGGACCTTCACCCGCCGCTGCAGGCCCGCCCGCCCTCTACCTCTGCCGGCATCCCCGCCCGCCGCCAGAAGCGCCGGCATTGCGGCAGAGTTTGCGCTAGAGCAGTTTCTGGATAATCACGGTTAGGCATCGTAGCCGGCGTGGGCGAACAGGTTTTCGCATTCTTTGGGGTGGAAACGATCGATGGCGACGGCCACGGCGTCCCATAATTCCGGGATGGACCGGGCTGCTGCCTTTCGCAGTAAAGCCTTCAGCTTGGCGAAGGCCATCTCAATGGGGTTAAAGTCCGGGGAGTAGGGCGGAAGATAGCGAAGGGAAGCCCCCGCAGCCTCGATGATTTCGCGGACACCGACCACTTTATGAGCAGGCAGGTTGTCCATCACGACGACATCGTCGGGTTGAAGCGTCGGCACGAGGACGCGGCGCAAGTAGACCAGGAATGCTTCGCCATCCATGGCGCCGTCCAGGAGCCAGGGCGCGACGATCCCGTCGAGGCGCAGGCCGGCCGTGAAGGTCGTGGATTTCCAGTGCCCATGAGGAACAGCCGCCCGGCAACGCTGTCCACGCGCAGAGCGGCCTCGTAGCCGGGCCATCTTGGTATTGAGGCCACTTTCGTCGATGAAGATCAGGCGGCTCGGATCGAGATCGAGTTGGCCTTCGAACCACTCTTCCCGCGCTGCCAAAACATCCGGTCGCTGCTGTTCGGCCGCGTGCGCTGTCTTTTTTTGTACGTGATGCCACGCTTTGCGAAGAACGCATGGACCGTCGTCAGGCTGGCTTTGACCCCGCGCTCTGCCGCAAGGCGATCGACGATCTCGGCAAGCGTGATGT
Source organism: Mesorhizobium newzealandense (assembly GCF_042682145.1). Lineage (NCBI taxonomy): Bacteria > Pseudomonadati > Pseudomonadota > Alphaproteobacteria > Hyphomicrobiales > Phyllobacteriaceae > Mesorhizobium > Mesorhizobium newzealandense. The sequence goes on from NZ_JBHUGZ010000012.1 coordinate 242,576, forward strand.
CCCGCTCATCGGTCTCGACCAAGGCGAGAATGAAAGTCTCGTGCGCGTCCAGCTTCGATACCTTCGGCTTGCCCTGCCGCCCAGGTTCCAGATTGCCGCTCGAACGCCAGGCCCGATACCATGCACCAGACGTCGATATCCCGATGGCAAACCGCCGTGCCGCTTCTCGGGTCGACAGGCCTGCCTCTATCGCCTCGATAACACGCGTCCGCAAATCCAGGCTGTAAGCTCGTGCCATGCCGCTGCTCCTTCCGCAAATCACTTCGATCAGGGAATCAGAACAAGCCGTTCACTGCAAACAAACGACTCCGATTAAGGGAAAACCGCTCTAGGTGGCTGGCGCACGAAGTGTGAAGGCCGGCAAGGTCTGCTGGCCCTATTCGGCCCTCGGCAATACATGTATGAAACGAGCCGACGTCATGGCAGGCGCAGACCGCACCAAGCTCGGTATTGAGGGTGTAATTGGATGTCGAGCAGGTTCGTCCGACCGGTGGTAGTGCAAGTTGGACGACATGACCGTGAGCGCGTCATTTTCGATGTGAACGACGCGGCCACGATTCTGCTCCGGAGCTTCCATGATCAGACGAAGAAGCGGAAACTGGCTATGGATGCATGCCTTCAGGTTCTGCGTGGCGAAGCCCACCCGCTGGTTGCCAGACGGGCTTTCGTTGTGGCGGCGTTAGAAGCGAAAATTCTGCGCAGTGATTGAGTTACAAGATTATAATAGCCTCAATTACTTCAACCCCCCCCGCAAGAGCAGTAACGCAGACAAATAGATCGAACGAACGCTTACTCTTGTAGCCGCGATACATAGCTGCGTATCGAGTGCTGCGCTCGTCGCGCAAGATTGATTCGTTGGATCATCCGCCAAGCTCAGGTTTGCGGCGGAGGTCTTTCCGGTTGGTGGAACGCAACCCTGTCGTCGCCGCCAGAAGGGCCGCATTGCTTCTCCGGCACGCCGTCGGCGCTGCCCCCCCCTGCGGATCTCCACGACGACGGGCTCGCCGTCGATGACCTGCATGAGGGCCTCTGGAGTTGTCGAAGAAGAAGCCGCCTCACGCACAAGCCGCAGGACATCGACCGCTTCGTGCCGCACCAGGCCAATGCCCGCATTTTTGATGCCGTAGGGAAAAACCTTGGCCTTGCCGATCGTGCTGTCGTCAAGACGATCGCCGAATACGGCAATTCTTCCGCCGCGACGATCCCGCTGACGCTGTCACTGGCCACCAGACGAAGCCATTTCGGCCTGGCGAAAAAGTTCTTCTGGCGGCGGCGGGAGCGGGCTTGAGCGGCGGCGCTGTCGTCGTTGGAATATAGCCGAGCGGTGGCCGCCCACGGGCCAAAACTGTCCGAGTGAGATGGATGGCCGGTCGACAGGCGCTTGACAAAGCGGCGCCGTCCCGTTCAACTCCAGACATTCACCAGGGGGGTCCCGACAAGGGGCTGAGATACTGCTGGCTTTCGCAGCGCAGTGACCCGTTGAACCTGATCCAGTTCATACTGGCGTAGGGACGGTGCAAGCGCTTTGCGGGAGTTTATGCCCGAAGACCTGTCTCGAGCAGGTCGGCCAAAGCGTCTTTTCATCCTTCCGGCACAGAACTGGGTCTCCAATGCAATGAGCAAAGGAGCCTCAAATGAATGCCTTGACCCCAGCGGTTTCCACGGGACCGCTGCCTGCCTCACGAAAAATCCACAAATCCGGCGTCCTCCATCCACAGATCAGGGTGCCGATGCGCGAAATCTCAGTCCATCCGACGGCGGGTGAACCGCCCGTGACGGTCTACGATCCATCTGGCCCATATACCGATGTGACGGTCGAGACGAGCATCGAGAAAGGCCTGGCGCGGCTTCGGCACGAATGGATCGCAGCGCGAGGCGATGTCGAAGCTTATGACGGCCGCCATGTCAGGCCGGAAGACAACGGCTTCGCCGTGGGCGAGCGTCTGACGCCGGAATTCCTCGTTCGCAACCGCCCGTTCAAGGGCAAGGCCGGCAAGGCGGTGACCCAGCTTGCCTATGCCCGCGCCGGCATCATCACGCCCGAAATGGAGTTCGTCGCCATCCGCGAGAACCTTGGCCGCGAGATCCTGCACGGCAAGCTGCAACGCGACGGCGAAGCCTTCGGCGCGAAGCTTCCCGATTTCGTCACGCCGGAATTCGTGCGCGACGAGGTGGCGCGCGGGCGCGCGATCATCCCCGCCAACATCAACCATCCCGAGAGCGAGCCGATGATCATCGGCCGCAATTTCCTGGTGAAGATCAATGCCAATATCGGCAATTCCGCCGTCACCTCCTCGATGGCCGAGGAAGTCGAAAAGATGGTCTGGGCGATCCGCTGGGGCGCCGACACGGTGATGGATCTGTCGACCGGCCGCAACATCCACAACATCCGCGAATGGATCGTGCGCAATTCGCCGGTGCCGATCGGCACCGTGCCGCTCTATCAGGCACTCGAAAAGGTCGGCGGCATCGCCGAGGACCTGACTTGGGAAGTCTATCGCGACACCCTGATCGAGCAGGCCGAGCAAGGCGTCGACTATTTCACCATCCATGCTGGCGTGAGGCTGCATTACATCCCGCTGACCGTTGACAGGGTCACGGGTATCGTCTCTCGCGGCGGTTCGATCATGGCCAAATGGTGCCTGCACCATCACCGGGAAAGCTTCCTCTACGAGCATTTCGCGGAGATCTGCGACATCTGTCGCGCCTATGACGTCTCCTTCTCGCTCGGCGATGGCCTTCGCCCCGGCTCGATCGCTGACGCCAACGACGCCGCGCAATTCGCCGAACTGGAAACGCTTGGCGAACTGACGAAGATCGCCTGGGCCAAGGACTGCCAGGTGATGATCGAGGGTCCGGGCCATGTCCCCATGCACAAGATCAAGCAGAACATGGACAAGCAACTCGCGATCTGCGGCGAGGCGCCGTTCTATACGCTCGGGCCGCTGACGACGGACATCGCCCCGGGCTATGACCACATCACGTCGGGCATCGGCGCCGCCATGATCGGCTGGTTCGGCACCGCCATGCTCTGCTATGTGACGCCGAAAGAGCACCTAGGCCTGCCCGACCGCGATGACGTCAAGACCGGCGTGATCACCTACAAGATAGCCGCGCATGCAGCGGATCTTGCCAAGGGCCATCCCGCGGCAAAGATCCGCGACGACGCGCTGTCGCGGGCGCGGTTCGAGTTCCGCTGGGAAGACCAGTTCAACCTGTCACTCGACCCAGAAACGGCGCGCTCGTTCCACGACGAGACCTTGCCGAAGCAGGCCCACAAGCTGGCGCATTTCTGCTCCATGTGCGGGCCGAAATTCTGCTCCATGCGCATCTCCCACGACATTCGTGCCGAAGCGCAGAAGGAAGGAATGGCGGCGATGGCGGAAAAATATCGCGATGGCGGCAATCTCTACATGCCGGTGAGCGACAGCGTGCCCAAAGGACCAGAGCCGTCATGAGGGTGCTGGTCAAAGGGGCCGGCGTCGCCGGCCTCACGGCGGCCTTCGAATTGGCCAGACGCGGCGCGGCGGTCACCGTCGCCGACGTCCGGCACGGCCGTGGAGGCAATGCATCGTGGTTCGCCGGCGGCATGCTGGCGCCGTGGTGCGAGCGCGAAAGCGCCGAGCAGCCGGTGCTGGATCTCGGACGCGGCGCCGCCGACTGGTGGGAGGCGGTGCTGCCTGGTCAGGTGACGCAGGCCGGAACACTGGTTGTGGCACCGCCGCGTGACAGCGGCGAGCTGGACCGCTTCGCCGGCCGCACCTCGGGCCATCGCTGGCTCGATGAAGCGGAAATCGCGCGGCTGGAGCCCGATCTCGCCGAGCGTTTCCGGCGTGGGCTGTTCTTCCCCGGCGAGGCGCATCTCGACCCGCGCCGGGCGATGGCGGCGCTTCACGACAAGCTTGTCGCGATGGGTGTCGACATCAGCTTCGCCACGGACGCGCGGCAGCTTCCCGGGTTCGAGCACGAGATCGACTGCACGGGAATGGCGGCGGACGACGGAAGGCTGCGCGGCGTGCGCGGCGAGATGATGATCCTGCACACGCCTGATATCGCGCTATCGCGCCCCGTGCGGCTGCTTCATCCGCGCTTTCCGCTATACACGGTACCGCGCGCCAACCATCGTTTCATGATCGGCGCGACGATGATCGAGAGCGACGGCGCTGGACCGGTCACGGTCCGCTCTATGATGGAGCTTCTGGGCACGGCCTGCGCGCTCCATCCAGCCTTCGGCGAGGCCGGTATCGTCGAGACCGGCGTCGGTGTTCGCCCGGCCTTCTCCGACAATCTGCCGCGTGTCGAAGCGCGTGGAAACACCGTCGCCATCAACGGGCTTTATCGCCATGGCTTTCTTCTCGCGCCAGCCATGGCGCGGCAGGCGGCCGAACTCGTCTTCGCTGACGAACCCATGGAGCTTGCCTGATGAAATTGACCGTAAACGGCGAAGCGCATGAGGTTGCCGCCACCACGCTGGCAGAGCTGCTTGCAGCGCTCGACTATGAGGGCGATTGGCTGGCGACGGCCGTCAACAGCGACCTCGTGCACAAAGCCCATCGGGCGGAGTTCCAGTTGAGCGACGGCGACTGGATCGAAATCCTCTCGCCGATGCAGGGAGGCTAGCATGTTCGAGCTTTTCGGGACGCCACTGTCCTCCCGGCTGCTTCTCGGCACGGCGCAATATCCTTCGCCGGCCATCCTTGCCGATGCGGTCAAGGCGTCGGGCACGTCAGTAGTGACCGTATCGTTGCGCCGTGAGATGGCGGGCGGCAGGGCCGGCGAAAAGTTCTGGTCGCTGATCCGCTCGCTCGGCACGAGAATCCTGCCCAACACTGCCGGCTGCCACTCCGTCAAGGAAGCGGTCATCACCGCGAAAATGGCGCGCGAAGTCTTCGGTACGAGCTGGATCAAGCTCGAAGTGATCGGCAACCACGACACGCTGCAGCCGGATGTGTTCGGCTTGGTCGAAGCCGCCGGCATCCTGGGCGAGGACGGATTTGTCGTATTCCCCTACACCACCGACGATCTCGTCGTTGCCGAGCGGTTGCTGGAGGCGGGCTGTAAGGTCCTGATGCCGTGGTGCGCGCCGATCGGCTCCGCGCTTGGGCCGATCAACATCACGGCGTTGCGCTCGATGCGCCAACATTTCCCCAACGTTCCTTTGATCGTGGATGCGGGGCTCGGACGGCCATCGCATGCGGCGATCGTCATGGAACTCGGCTTTGATGCCGTGCTGCTGAACACCGCGGTTGCCAAGGCGGCCGATTCGGTCGGCATGGCGCGCGCTTTCGGCAAGGCCGTCGATGCCGGACGGGAGGCTTTCATCGCGGGAATGCTCGAGCCGCGCGATGTCGCGGCACCATCGACGCCGACATTCGGCAGGGCGGTTTTGTCATGAAGCTCGATCCCTTCTACCTGATCGTCGACAGCGCCGCCTGGATCGAACGGCTGGTGCCGCTCGGCGTGAAGCTCGTCCAGCTTCGCATCAAGGACAGGGACGAGGACGAGCTGCGCGCCGAAATCCGCCGCGCGAACGATGTCTGCGCGGTCCATGGTTGCCAACTGATCGTCAACGATTATTGGCGACTTGCCATCGAGGAAGGCTGCGACTTCGTTCATCTCGGCCAGGAGGATTTGGCTGCGGCCGATTTGTTGGCGATCAAGTACGCCGGATTGAAGCTGGGGCTGTCGACCCACGATCATGCCGAACTGGAAACGGCGATGGCCGCCGAGCCTGACTACATCGCCCTCGGTCCCATCTATCCCACTACCCTGAAGAAGATGAAATGGGCGCCGCAGGGACTTGAACGGATCAGCGAATGGAAGTGCCAAGTCGCGCCGATTCCATTGGTCGCCATCGGCGGCCTCAATCCTGAGCGGATCGACGGCGTCTTCGAGGCCGGCGCCGACAGCGCCGCGGTGGTCACCGACATCACGCTGAATGCCGATCCCGAGGCACGCACGCGGGAATGGATTGAAAAGACAAAGAAATGGCGCTGAGGCGAGAACCGCATGTGCTTGTCGTTGGTGGGTCGGATTCCAGCGGGGGTGCCGGCATCGCACGCGATGTCGAGACGATCTCATCCATTGGCGTGCGCACCTGCCTTGCGGTGACCGCGGTGACAGTCCAGACGCACGAAGCCGTCATGGACATCCGTCATCTGCAACCCGGTCTGGTGGCCGACCAGATGCGGGCGGCACTTCAGGCCAACGAGGTGGCGGCCATCAAGATCGGCATGCTCGCGACCGCCGAGATCATCGCCGCCGCAGCCGCAGTGCTCCGCGAAAATCCGCAGGTGCCGGCAATACTCGATCCGGTGCTCGCCTCCACGTCGGGCCGGGCGCTCCTGGAAGCAGGCGCCATCGCTGCCATGAAGCGTGATCTGGTGCCGCTTTGCTGTCTGGTCACACCCAATCTCGTCGAGCTGGCGCTCCTTATCGGCGCCAAGCAAGCGGTCGACGAGGATGAAGCGGTCTGGCAAGGCCAGGAGCTCTTGGCCGCCGGCGCGCAGGCCATTCTGATCAAGGGCGGCCATGCAAAAGGACTTCGATCGACGGATATCCTGCTGCACTCCGGTCAAGAACCCATTCGCTTCGATGCGCCGCGCCTTGCAGTATCGATGCGCGGAACGGGTTGCATGCTGGCCAGCGCGATTGCGGCACATCTGGCGAATGCGAGGTCGCTTGAAGACAGTGTGGGCGAAGGCAAGCGGTTTGTGTTCGAGCAGCTTCAGAGGAATTCAACCGAATGACCGCAGCCCGCCTGCCGAGTTGAGGCCCGCCGCCGGCTCCGCCGTTTGCAATGGGGAGACCGATATCTGGCTCCGTCGGCAGCGAAGGAGGGTCAGGCAGCGGCTTGCTTCAACGCTTGAACCGAGCGTTGCGCCGACTCCACCTCGACATTGTCGATCAGCCGCGTCTGGCCGAGCCAGGCGGCGACGAGCAGCCGCGCCGGTCGACCCGGCGTGGCCATCAGGGCAAGATTATCGCCGGCGCGAAGTTCGAGATACTCCACCCGCGAGAAGCCAGCAGCGAGGATCGCCTGTCGAGCCTCATGCAGCAGGCGCTCTACGGGGTCTCCGGAGCTTAGCCGCCCGGCAGTTTCGAACAGGATCTCTGCCAGTCGGGGCGCGGAGCGGCGCTCGGCGGCGGACAGTCGCGTGTTGCGCGACGACATCGCCAGCCCATCCGCTTCACGCACGGTCGGACAGGCGACGATCTCGATCGGAATATCAAGGTCACGCACCAGGCGTCGCACGACTTGCAGCTGCTGGAAGTCCTTTTCGCCGAAAAACGCCAGATTGGCGCCGGTCTGCAGGAACAGCTTCGTCACCACGGTCGCCACGCCGTCGAAATGGCCGGGCCGGAACGCTCCGCACAGACCCTCGCTCACTCCGGCGACCGAAACCGTTGTGGCAAAGCCTTGCGGATATATGTCGGCTGCATCGGGAGCATACAGAATATGGGTGCCGACCGACGCGAGCTTGGCGGCGTCATCGTGCTCGGTGCGCGGATAGACAGCCAGATCGCCGGCACTGTTGAACTGTTTGGGATTGACGAAGAGCGTCACGATGACCCGGTCGGCCTTTGCAAGTGCGGCACGGACCAAGCTCAGGTGACCCTCGTGCAGGGCGCCCATGGTCGGCACAACGGCGACCTTGAAGCCTTCCCGGCGCCACGCGGCGACGATGCTGCGCAGTTCGGCAACGATCCGGACAATCGGAATGCTCATGCGGCTTCTCCTCCATTGACAGGACGTGGCACGTCGCCGAAGACGTGCTCGACCGCTGGAAAGCGGCGCTCGCGCACCTCGCTCGCATACGTCGCGATTGCTGCCTCGGCGGTCCCGGCAAGCTCGGCAAAGCGCTTGACGAATTTCGGCCGGAAGGTTCCAAACAGGCCCAGCATGTCATCGACAACCAGGATCTGCCCGTCACAAGCCGGCGACGCGCCGATGCCAATGGTGGGGATTGCGACTTCCTGTGTAATCTGCCGGGCAAGCGCTTCGGGTATTTTCTCAAGCACGACCGCGAAGGCGCCCGCCTCGCTCACCGTGATCGCATCGCGCACGATGTGCTCGGCATCCTCGCCTCGGCCTTGGACGCGATAGCCACCGAAAGTATTGACCGCCTGCGGCGTCAGCCCGACATGACCCATCACCGGAACACCGCGCATGGCAAGAAACCGGATCGTCCCGGCAATACTCTCGCCGCCTTCGAGCTTGATCGCAGAACAACCGGTTTCGGCCATCAGACGGACGGCATTGCGGAAGGCCTGCTCGGGACTTTCCTCATAGGAACCAAAAGGCATGTCGACCACCATCACCGCCTTTTCCAGCCCGCGCCGCACGGCCTTGCCATGCATGATCATCATCTCGAGCGTCACGCCGACTGTCGAAGGAAGCCCATGGAGAACCATGCCGACGCTGTCACCGACCAGAACCACATCGCAGTGATCGTCGACCAGCTTTGCGATTGGCGTCGTATAGGCCGTCAGGCAAACAAGTGGCATCTTGCCCTTGCGCGCCGCAATGTCCGGCGGCGTCAACGCCTTGGCCGCTCCCGTTGCGCTCACCAGGTTTCCTTCCCTCGCGTCAACCGCGATGGAAGCGTTTGCCACAAATTTGTGCAGATGCGAAGAGAAAATTTGCATCGCACAATAAAGCCGCGCGTCCGCCTTCCCACGCATTGTCGCCAACCGCCGGGCAATACAAGGACTTCGTATCGAGCCGTGACCATCCATGTGATATCCTGCTCCATGGCCATTGGTTCGAAATCGCGTCCTCGCCACCTGCCGAAAAAGAGCTTTCCAGCCTATGCGTACTTGCCCGGCAGGCAGCCGCATCCCGTGCGCGATCCCGCTGGACACAGCTACCTTGTCGAGCCGATGCCGGTCGCCACAGATGCGGCGCTTGGCTCGGATCCATTCCTCTGGGGTCTCGACCTCTTCAATCACGGTTATTACTGGGAAGCACATGAGGCTTGGGAAGGTCTCTGGCAGGTTGCGGACCGAGGCGGCCCTTCTCGCGTGTTCTTTAAAGCATTGATCCTGTTGTCGGCAGCCGGCGTGAAGATACGTGAGGGCAAAACTGCTGCAGCGGTGCGCCACTCCCGGCGCGCCGCAATGCTGTTTCGTCGACTGAACGGCCCGTCGGAACATATTGTCGAAAACGCGCTTGGCCTCCCGCCAGCCATACTCGCCGACTACGCTGAAGCAGCGACAAGGCTCCCCGCCGCGTTGCGGGCCGTGCCATTTGGTCGGCCTCAACCAGTGTTTGATTTCGTCCTCGGATCAGATTGTCAGGGCCACTAATCCGCAAACAGTTGGGATGCAATGAATGAAAGGTAAAATCCCGGGCGGGGATGGCGAGTGTTGCGGAATGGTCAAAAAGCTCCTCCAAGCAACAAAATACGGCTGTGGGTCATCAGCTAAAGCGGCTGAGCACCACATCCAGGCGCCGCTTGGCGGCTTGGGCCGTCTCTAGACGCTCTCGGTTTTCTCCGACCACCTCCTCCGGCGCGCGAGCAACGAAGTCTGGGTTGTCGAGCTTTTCGGAGAGTTTTTTGATCTCAGCCTCCAGACCACTGACCTGCCTCGCCAGTCGCATCCGCTCTGCTTTAAGGTCGATGAACTCGGCCAGCTCTCGCTCTGCTTCAGGCACGATTTCGCGGAGCGCGCAGCGCGTTGGCTGCGTTCAGAGTCAGACCGCTCGTCGGTAAGTCCAGAGCTGCGCGGGCGGGATATTGCGGAGCGCGCAGCGCGTTGGGCTGCGTTCAGAGTCAGACCGCTCGTCGGTAAGTCCAGAGCTGCGCGGGCGGGATATTGCGGACGACGAAATCGTAGTGTGACACGATGTAGCGGTCCGGCATCTTGATCACTGGCGACAATGGTCCGTAGGTGATTTGCATCACTGGCCTGCCAGCAGGGATGCGGGTCAGCAAATCCTCAAGCAAGGCGATGCGCAGCTCCATCGGGAAGCTCAACATCGGCACCGCGCTTATGACACAGTCGAACTGTTCGGCATTTCGTTCCGCCAGCACTTCACCCAGCGAAAAAGCATCGCCCAATCGAAAATCTACGCACGGAAAACGTAGGGTGAGGCGATTGTAGAAATCCTTCGAATATTCGACCGAAACCAGCTGCTGTGGCTTCACGCCCGTGTCCAGGATAGCCTTGGTGATTACCCCGGTCCCTGCCCCAAGCTCGAGAACTGGCATTCCGGACGCTGGCCTGATCACGCTAGCCATGCGGCGCGCCGCATGAACAGAAGTCGGCATGAGCGCGCCCACTCCTTTTTTGTCCCTTTGCCAGCACCGGAAGAATTGCACTTCTTCCTCAAACTTCCGGCCGAGGCGCTCCTTCAAGCGAAAGACCATGTCTACTCCCTGCTACGGCTATTCATCCGCGTCGCTTTGACGGACGGACGTTTGGACAAGTTTTTCGACATTTACAAGCCCCGCTGACGGCGTTGAAACGGCGCCGGGGTTTGCGTCGGCCGGAACGAAGACCGGTCGTTCGACTCCATCGGGACCGCCAGCACCGTTCGCGTCTGCATCGCCAGTCCTCATCGTGGGGTTCCTGTCTACGAAGGCTGGAAGGCGAAGCCCAAGCCGGCCAGACTCTGTGGCCAAGCGCGGCGTCACCAGAGCGACAATTCGCAACTGCTGGGCACCAACGCAAAAGGATCGAAGCCAAATCGGCGGGAATTCGCTGATGGCGAGAGCCTTGTCCATTCCCGCGCTTCGTGTCTCGCCGAAAACGGTCGTTGGCGTTGGATGAGATCACCGTCGGAAAAAGAAACCTGTCGATTGATCCCGCTTACGGGTCGCTCCCGTCGGTCGCTCGATCGACAGCCTCGTGCGAGGTGGAAGCTCGCCCACGTTCAATTCGAGCAGCCGCTGATCCAACTCCTTGTCCGCCGCTGTGAGGCGATGGTTCAAGCGAAGGTAGTCCATCCAGGTCGGCGTGCGGAATGTCTCTGTCCACTGGGAAGGCTCCTGGAGATCGCGCTGAAGGTTCCAGTGCCGGGCACCAACACGGCTTTGCACTCGCCGTCGTTCGCGCATCTGTTCCAGGAAGGCTTCGACGTTCGTCTCCGGGATTGAGTACTCGATCTTGACGACGATCGGCCCGCTTCTCGACTTCAAGTCCACCGCGACCGCAGGCGTTTCGAAGCCAAGAGGATCTTGGTCAGAATCTTTCCATTGACGAATAGGCAACAGTAACCCGGTGAAGGCGACAAGCAGGAGAGCGCCAGCGGAGCTCTCCAGCGCCACGGTAAGCGAATAGTTCTCAGCCACCGTGCCCCACAGCCAGCTGCCGGCCGCGATGCCGCCCGACGAGAGGGCAGAGTAGATCGAGAGCGTGCGACCAACGACCCACCTTGGGCTTGACAGTTGCACGCTCACGTCAAGCCCGGTCCAGGTGACGACCCAGCCAGCGCCGCCGAGCGCCAAAGCAATAGCCGCCACCGCCAGTGAAGGCGTCAGGGCAAGCGAAAGACAACAAGCCGCGCAGGCGATGCAGGCCAGTGTCGTCAGACGCTCTTGGGACAGCGACCGTCGCAGGATGTTGTTGCAGATGCCGGTGCACAAGGCGCCCGTCCCGAAGCCGGCCATCAGGATACCATAACCGATCGGTCCTCCCCCCAATTGATCGCGGGTGACCAGGGGCAGCAGCGCCAGTATGGAGATGCTAGTCAGGCCGAAAAGCGCTCCGCGCGCGATTGCCGCCTTGATCTCTCCCGACAGCGCCGTGAAGCGCGCTCCGTCATGCATAGCTGTGGTCAATGGCTCGCGCGGAAGAGGCGAAGAGCGCACATTCCATTTGCAGCGCCCAACGGTCCACAGCAGCGTCAGATAGGTCAGCGTCGCGATGGCGAAAGCCGTCAGTGGTCCGAAGGAGGCAACGACGATGCCGCCGAACGCCGGACCGATGCTTCGCATGGCGTTGTAGCCGACCGAGATCAGTGTGACCGCGGCTGGAACATCCCGCTTTCGCAGGATGTCACCGACCGAGGCGTGCCAGGCAGGGTCGGTGAAAGCGGCGCCGCATCCGGCCAAACAGCTGAATGCGAGGATCATCCATGGATTGTACAACCCCAGCGCCACAGTAGCAGTCAGCATCGTCGACGACAAAGCTATCACGCACCAGCCGAGCATCATCACATTGGCGGCGGCTGAAACTGTCGGCAATGGCCCCGGCGAAGATCGACAGAATGAATACGGGCAGCGTCCTCGAAGCCTGCACCAGGGCGACCATCACGTCCGAAGTCGAGATGGTTGCCATCAGCCAACTGATCGCAACGGTCTGCATCAGCCAGCCAAGACTGGATACCTGTTTCGCCAGCCAGATCGGACGAAAAGTCGGACTCTCGAGCGGCGCAAACGTTGCCGACGAAACTGGATTGGCTTCCTCGCGCGCCACCCTGCTCATGGGGCTGAGCCTCCCCCCGTCCGATTGTGCTGGAGATTTTCCTCTGGGTGTGAACGGTCGTTAAAAACTGCGGTTATTCGGTGCCGAGGATTGGGAGTAAGATTTTCGGGCATGAGAAAGGGGCGTTCACCGGCGCCCAGCAACGGCACCTCGGCTATGCCGAGCGAGCTGGAGCAGGCGCGTTATTCCTGGATGAAATCGGCGACATGCCGATGCCCGCTCCAAGCCAAACGTCTACGGTGATCGAGGACGGAAGCTTCAACCGAGTCGGTGGCGAGACCCCCTGCAAGTTTCGTGCACGGGTCGTCTCGGCCACGCATCGCGACCTTGGTCAGCGTGGCGGACCATCAGGCTTCCGCGAGGACCTCGATTTCGGCTTGCCGTGTTGCCGGTGACAGTCCCGCCCCTGCGCGAGCGCCATGAGGACATCACCTGGCTGCTCGACCGATTTCTGGAAAATGCGGTGAGCCGGTCTGACGTGCGCATCCGCGGATTCAGCGCGTTGGCGCAGGAAGCAGCTCTTGCCCATCGCTGGCCCGGAAATGTGCGGGAACTGCGGAACAGGGTCGAACGGGCCGTCGCCTTGTCAACCAGCGAATGGATCATGCCGGGCGACCTGTTCCCGGAACGTGCGGCAAAATCAGAAAATACGACCTTCGCTCCGCTGGCCGATGTTCGTGACGCGGCAGAACGACGTCAGATCGCGCGGGCGTTGGACGAAACCGGCGGCCAAATCGCGAAGGCAGCCGCACTGCTTGCAGTCTCCCGGACTACTCTTTGGGAGAAGATGACGCGGCTCGGCCCCGCCGATCGGGCGCGTTCGACTTCCTGAACCTTCGGCAGCGCAGCATGTTCGGATTTCCGGACGTGAAGCAGGAGTTTCCCGTGTTCTCTCCACGCTCTTTCGATGAAAACCAACATTTTCTGCGGTTGGCACAAGCGTTGCAGAGCTCTTGGCGAAGAAGTTCGCCCAAAGGGAGGTTTGCATGGATCGTTGCAACAAGCTGGTCGACGTCGGCCGGCGTCAGTTTCTAAGGGGCGGGGCATTCGCTGCTGCCCGGATGGCCACGGCCGTTGCACTGCCTGTGCAAGCCCAGACCAAGGCTGCCCCTGGCCTGGCTCTTGTCGAATACCCCTCCAACAAGCTGGCCAACATTGCCGACTTGAAGCCGAACGAGCCGTTCGACGTCGGCTGCCCCGATGAAAATGCGCCCGGCGTGTTGCTGAAACTTGGCACCAAGGTCGACGGCGGCGCCGGCCCGGATGGCGACATTGTCGGGTTCTCGACGACCTGTCCCCATAGGGGCTTTCCGCTGAACTACAACGCGGACGATCATTCCTTCAATTGTCCCGGCCACTATTCGCGCTTCGACGCCGATGCCGGCGGCAAGCAGATCTGGGGCCAGTCGACGGCCCAATCTTCCCCAGTACGCACTTCGCATCGATGCCAAGGGCGACATCTACGCCGAGGGTGTGGACGAGCTGCTGTATGGCCGCCTAAGCAACGTACTTTAAGGGAGGATCGGATCATGGCTTACAAACGTCACGTCGCCCGTCTGCCGATCATTCCGGCCGACGCCAAGAAACAAAACGTCACCTGCCATTACTGCATCGTCGGTTGCGGCTACCATGCCTACACTTGGCCGGCGAACAAGCAGGGCGGCACAGCTGCCGCTTCGAACGCTTTCGGGGTCGACCTTCCCAGCAGCAACCTGCCGAGACCGACGCCTGGTATGCAGCCTCGATGTACAACATCGTCAAGCAGGACGGGCAGGACGTGCATATCGTCCTCAAGCCCGATTCCGAGTGCGTGGTGAACTCTGGTCTCGGTTCGGTGCGCGGCGCACGCATGGGCGAACTGCGCTACTCAACCGCCCGTGGCTCGCAGCAGCAGCGGCTGACCAGCCCGATGGTCTGGCGTTACGGGCAGATGCAGCCAACATCGTGGGACGACGCCCTGGACCTCGTGGCAAGGGTCACGGCGGCCGTCATCAAGGATCAAGGTGAGGACGGTCTGTTCATTTCCGTGCTCGATCATGGCGGCTCGGCCGGCGGCTACGAAAATACCTGGGGCACCGGCAAGCTCTATTTTGGTGCGATGAAAATCAAGAACATCCGCAGTTACAACCGGCCGGCCTACAACTCCGAAGTCCATGCCACCCGCGATATGGGTGTCGGCGAGCTCAACAATTGCTACGAGGATGCCGAACTGGCCGATACCATCGTGTCGGTCGGCAACAATCCGCTCGAAACCCAGACCAACTATTTCTTGAACCACTGGATTCCGAACCTGCGCGGAGCTTCCATGGACAAGAAGAAAGCACAGCTGCCGGGTGAATCCCACGCCAGCGGGCGGATCATTTTCGTCGATCCACGGCGGACCGTGTCGATCAACGCCGCCGAAGCCGAGGCCGGCAAGGACAACGTCATGCACCTTGCCATCAATTCCGGCACGGACATGCAGCTCTTCAACGCCTGGCTCACCGAGATCGCCAGCAAAGGCTGGGTCGACAAAGCCTTCATTGACGCCTCCGCGAAAGATTTCGACAAGGCGGCTGCCGCCAACAAGACGTCGCTTGAGGACGCGGCGAAGATCACCGGGCTGACGGTCGACCAGATCAGGCAGTCGGCGGCCTGGATCGCCGAACCCAAGGACGGCAAGCGCCGGCGGACGATGATCGCATACGAGAAGGGCCTCATCTGGGGCAACGAGAATTACCGGACCAACGCGGCGCTGGTGAACGTGGCGCTAGCAACCGGCAATGTCGGTCGCGAGGGTGGGGGATGCGTGCTCATGGGCGGCCACCAGGAAGGCTACGTGCGGCCGTCCGACGCCCATGTCGGCCGCCCGGCCGCCTACGTCGACAAGCTGCTGATCGAAGGCAAGGGCGGGGTCCACCACATCTGGGCCTGCGATCACTACAAGACCACGCTGAACAGCCACCAGTTCAACATGGTCTTCAAGAAACGCACCGACATCGTGAAGGACGCCATGAATGCCGTGCCTTATGGCGACCGCGATGCGATGGTGAAGGCAATCACCGACGCGATCAGGGCCGGTGGGCTATTCTCCGTCGACATCGACATCATCCCATCGAAGATCGGTGCTGCCAGCCACGTCTGGTTGCCGCCGGCCGAATCCGGCGAGATGAACCTCACCTCGATGAACGGCGAGCGTCGGATGCGGCTGGTCGAACGTTACATGGACCCACCCGGCTCCGCCAAACCGGCTTGCCTGATCGCCGCAGGCCTTGCCCAGCATATGGAGAAAGTCATCCGCGAGGGCGGCGACGCCAAATATGCCGACCAGTTCAAGGGCTTCGACTGGAAGACCGAGGAAGACGCGTCCATGGACGGCTACCACCAGAACGCCAAGGGTGGCGAGAACGTCACCTATGAACGATTGAGGGCCATGGGCAACAATGGCTTCCAGGAACCGTCGACCGCGTTCATCAACAACGGCCGCGCCAACCTGGTCTGGCAAAATGCCTTTCTCGACCAGGACAGCGAGTTCGTCACGGATCGGTGGCCGTATCCGTTCATCCAGATCAGCCCCGACGACATGAAGGAGCTTGGGCTAAACAACGGCGCTCTTGTCGAGTTCAACAATGAAAGTGGCTCGACACAGGCGATGGCCTATCCAACGCCAACCGCCAAGAAAGCCGAGACTTTCATGCTGTTCGAGTTCCCGACAGGCGTAGTCGGCAATGTCATCAACGCCGGCACCAACGAACTGATCCTGCCCAACTACAAACAGACCTGGGCCAACATCCGCAAGATCTCGGATGCCCCCGAAAGCGTGAAGCACCTGTCCTTCAAATCCACGGAGTATCAGGCGAGCTAAGTTCGACGCTGCTGCGAGCCGACGCCCGCGGCAGCAACCGTGCCTTCAATCCAAAATGGAGAGTTCCTGCGTGAAACACCTGCTCGTCGGCGCCACTATGATTTTGGCGTTACTGCCGCCGGTCGCCCTGGCCCAGGATATAGAGGCCGGCAAGATGGTCTTCAAAAAATGTGCCGCCTGTCACAACGCTGATACCGATGCGAATAAAGTCGGACCAACCCTGAAAGGCGTGGGTGGGCGAGTAGCCGGGACCGTACCCGGCTATTCCTATTCGAAAGCCATGAAAGATGCGGGCGCGGCCGGTCTTGTCTGGGACGAGCCTAACCTCACGGAATATCTCGCCAATCCCAAGGCGAAAGTGCCGACGAACAAAATGGGGTTTCCTGGCCTCAAGGATCCCGACGACATCAAGAACGTCATCGCTTATCTCAAAAGCCTGTCTGGCTAGACGCCCTTTGGCGGGAGTGGTGCGTGAGCAAACGCAAGGAGGAGCGATCGTGTTTCATGCCGCGAACCGCGTTTTGCCAGCCGACTGCTCCGCAGCGCAGAGCGGCAAAACCATTGCTTTTGAAGCCGCGGTGGCCAAGGCCGTGGCGCTCGCTCACACTGTCCGCTACCGGGAACATCTCTCGCTGGCCGCGTCATTGGGGCGGGTCTGCGCGGTAGCCATTCATTCCCCGATAGCGCTCCCGCCCTTCGATAATTCCGCAATGGACGGGTTTGCGGTGCGAACGTCGGATTTCAACGGGGACGGCCCCTGGACATTTCGGGTGGCAGGCCGGGTAGCAGCTGGCGATGTGCGGGCGCATGACCATCTGGATCCGCGAACGGCGCTTCGTATCTTCACGGGCGCACCCGTGCCGGCGGGGTTCGATGCCGTGGTCATGCAAGAGCAATGCGAACGCTCCAGTGACATGTTGACCGTATTCGAGCGACCGCGACGCGGCCGACATGTCCGCCTCGCCGGCGAGGACGTCGGTGCGGGATCTGAGCTCGTTACGCGGGGCAAGGCTCTGTCTGCCAGGGACTTGACCTTGCTGGCTGCCGTGGGGATCGCTGACGTCGAGGTGCTTCGAAGGATCCGCATTGGGCTTCTGTCGACAGGCTCCGAACTAAGGGAACCGGGCGAGCCCCTCGCGCACGGCCAAATCTATAATTCCAACAGGGTTATGTTGCGCTCGCTGCTGGCGGCATGCCCTTGGGCAGAAGTGGTCGACTTTGGCATTGTGCCGGACAGTCCGGACCGCCTCGCCGATGCGGTCGAGCGGGCGGTCGCCTCCTGTGACGCACTGGTGACGACTGGCGGCGTCTCGGCCGGCGAAGAAGATCATATGATTGCCGCCGCGCTGCAGCACGGTGCCCGCCTCGATGTCCTTAAGGTGGCGATGCGACCAGGCAAGCCGTTGAAGGTTGGGACAATCCAGAGCAAGCTCTTTGCCGGACTACCGGGAAATCCCAATGCGGCGCTGGTCGCTTTCCGGCAAATCATTCTGCCGGCGTTACGCAGATTGGCTGGCCTCACCGAAGTCCAACCGCACTGGTTTTCCGCGGTGGCCGGTTTCACCTGCAAGAAGCGTCAGGGCCGGACCGAGTTTGCGCCTGTCCGCATTTCCGGTCGCTCCGAAACCGGTGAACCTATGCTTGAGCTGATCGAACGTGGATCCTCAGCCAACTTGATGGCAATTGCTTTGGCCGATGGCATTGCCCTCTTTCCGGCTGAAGTCGCCGAAATCACCGACAGCATGCCGCTGCGCTACGAGCCTTTCTCGAACTAGATGCCGTAATGGGCCGGCCTTCGCGAGCATAGCCAGGTTGGGTGGCTGTCCCTCAGAATGATGGTGTTGAAACGGAGTCCGGGCGATCGGCTCCAACATCATGAGAGGAACAGCCATGGAACATTATGCGGGAATCGATGTCTCTCTGGACGAGAGCAGCGTGTGCATTGTTGACGCGACCGGAACGATCATGCGCGAGGTCAAGATCGCCAGCGAGCCGGAGGCGCTGGTCCGCTATTTCGACGAACTGGAATTGTCTGTTAGTCGCATTGGGCTCGAGGCCGGGCCATTACGGCATCTAGGAAGGAATTCGAGGCACTTTTCGAGAGATCGGTCGTCGTGGGTCAAGGTGCTGGAGGAACTCGTCTGGTGGGTGGATCGCCTGAAGGAGGAGGAAGGATCCAGGCGCGTATGGCGGCTTCCAATGGGATTTGACGGTGTGCGAAAGTTCGGCGATCAGCGCCATCACGCACGTCGGAAGGCGGGGCGGCCATGCTGGCGCCGCGGCGGCAAGGCGAGGAACGCCAGACGAGCCGACGCTATCCGAATCCCTATGCGAATCTTCCCAGGATCGTAGCGTTGCCGCCAAAGCGGACCTGGCCATGGCGCTGGCGGCCGAGTGACCGGCGGTTTGGGCGGGCTATTCCGACATCATACCCAAGGCCCGATTTGAAGGAAGCTCCATTTGTTTCCTGCGGCTGAATCGCTTATGTTAAGGGCATGTAGGCACGAAACAGGAAATAACGGTTCATGGGAAAGATTGCCGTCAAAAATCGGTCGATGGACGATAGTCGCCTCAGCGAATCTCTGAACCCAGGGAGCTTCGGCAAGCATAGTCGTCATGAAGACATGAGGCAGATCGCGGCGATATCAGGGTTTGAGGGGTTAACCCCGTCTCCGGCGTTCAAGGCGCTTCGGGAGCGCTACATTTCTGGCGAGATTTCGATCAAGGAGTTCCGGAAGGAGATCGATTCCCGCTGGAAACGGAATGGCTGACCCATATCTCGTTCCAGGCTCTGAAGGGCTCCTTTGAAACGAGATCGGCCTGACAACGATCGAGGAACTTTGGGAAGCCGAGTACCATTATGCCGAAGTGGGGGCAGCGGAGCTGTTCGCTTCGCAGCGAAACATCCAAATCTCCATATCGCACGGTCTTCCTCATCAAGGACAACGAACGGGGCCGATCCCGTTTCTGCGAACCCTCGCGCATCGAGGCCGAAGGGACTCGAGTGCTTGATGGACTCAAGGCTACGCTTCGGCACCTCGATCATGCCCCATTCGAAAAGATCGCCGAGGAATTCGCTGGCGCCTACGTCGACCTCAACCAGGTCCATCCATTCCGTGAAGGCAACGGGCGATCCCAGAAGGTCTTCTTCTCCTTGATCGCGCGCCGTTATGGAATCCAGCTGAACTGGGCTGAGATTTCCCCGGAAGAGCATAACAAGGCCGCCGTCGACGGGTCATTCGGCGAACTTGGCCTGATTTGTCAGCATTTCAGGTCGATCGCCGAACGAAGGTCAGGGAATACGGTCACTCTCTCGTATCCTGTGCGCCAAGAGAACGATTAAGAAACTGATGCCCGGTCAATGTCCAGACCGTTTAGCAAGCAGCAATTACCTGAGACGGAACGAGACTGCCTTCCCCGAATCATGAAGCTGTAGGCAGCTGCATCCAGCCTGTTGACATTAACCAATGTTCCGCCGAATCTCCAGTAGGGAACGATACCTTCCCTATCCAATCACCCAACATCTTGCGGTCCCCTGAGGATAAGCGGTTGAAAAACGTCGCGCTACCAATCTGGTGAACTAACGTATGCCGCTCTTGACCATTCCGAAATCAGTTCGGTCTCAGAAACACCCATAGGGCAGCGTGCATCGGGAGGCGGTTTCATTGAGCTTATCGAAGAGGTGTAAACCAAAGCATGCCGATTTTAGCATCCGAGAATGCTCACTTTCCCAGCGCACAATAGGAACCGGGACTGCAGCGTTGCTAAATAGTAGCGAAGGCTTCGCGAAAGCCTAACCAATAATTGGTGGCTCAACCCGGCCCGTTCTGAAGGGGACGGGGAGGCATTCCTAGCGAATATCGCCGCAAGCCGACCCCGCGAGTTTCAAGTAGGCACGGGAAAATGAGCCCCGTCAGACCATGATCTCAAGCCGTTACGGATATCAACGAAATAAAGGAAGTCCCATCATGCTGGAGCGCCAAATTAATCTCGGCATAATAATTTGGACGACAATCATTGGCGGCTTTTTTAGCTCGCTTGTTAAATGGGGCTCTGAGGTCAATATGCCGCCTCGGATGCCGGGCGAGATCTCTCCTCCGGCAGCGCACATTGATGCGTGGCTCGGGTGGCTTGGAGTTAATTCTCATTCTCTGGATTACGTATACCAGGGAGTAAAAGTACCAGGGGCAGTCGCGCTATATCATTGGTTGTTCAGCTTTATGTTTGCGTTTGTATACGTTTTTGTTTCAGCCTTTTTTCCAAAAATTAGACTCTGGCATGGCGCTCTCTATGGATTGACCATCGCAATTGTCATGCATGGGTTTTTAATTTCCCTACTTGGTTTCAGAAATCCGTCCTACGCCAACGGTGCAACGGGATGGCTGTGGAATCTGAATAGATATGAGTTGTGGAGCGAGATCCTCGGGCACATTTACTGGTCGGTTTCGATCGAAGTCTGTCTGATTGCAGTCCTTGCTCACTTCTCCAGGCCGCTTAAGGGAGCGTGGGTCGACGTAAATAGGGCGTAGCTGCTCCCGCGTTGCGGTCTTAATGCTGCCCTGAGCGAGTGAGCCGTGAAGGGCTTAGCCTTCAGACCGAACTTTGTTCGTCCATACGGGTAGTCACATCACAGCGGGAAAACGCGGTGTTGCATATACATTCATGAATGTATATATGATGAAAGAGCTAGGGATGTATGTAAAAAAGGTACCTCGAAGGAAATGATTTATGAGACGCACTAAGGCCGAGGCCGAGCGGACACGTGAGGCCGTGTTGGCTGCAGCAATCGATGTTTTCCTCGATCGCGGCGTAACCCGTGCTACCCTTGAACAGATCGCTAGTGCGGCAGGGGTAACACGTGGCGCCATCTACTGGCATTTCCACAACAAGCAAGAGATATTCACGGCACTTGAGCGGCGGGCCAACGTGCCAAACGAGGAACTCGGTGAACGGCTCAAGGCCCGCCTCGCCGCCTACCCCGATCTTGATCCGCTGGCCGAATTGGCAGGCGCAATTGGCGACGGACTGCGGTCATTCGAAATCCACCTCGAACGCCCCCGCATTCTAACGATACTATGGCTCCGGTGCGAATATGCCGACGACATGCAGCCGGTTATTGCGCGCCAGCGAGATGCAGACATGGCGCTGCAGAGAATTTTTGAATCCGTCATCGGACAGGCCGCCGCGCGTGGCCTGCTTGCGCCCGCCTTGTCGCCGGAATTGGCGGCGCGCGCGCTCCTTCTACTGTGCAATGGATCGATTCTCGATTGGCTACGCGCGCCCGAAGAGTCCGACCTGACAGCCAGCACCATGCCGGTCGTGACAGGCTTCCTCGACGCTATCAGCGCATCCAAGCGCCCGCGGAGGCCCTGATGGCCTTCGGAAATGCGCCTGACGAGCAGGTCATACGGTTCCCACAACATGGGCCAGTGCCGCCACTGGCGGCTGTGCCCGCAATGCGTTTCGCACCCAGAAAGCGGTCTCGGTGATGCGACGCGTACTAACGAACAGGGAATCCGCCCGAACGATAGGACTTCTATGCAACGGAATGACGGCCCTTCTTGTCCGGTCCACGCGGGTTCTGCTCATGTCGGCGATATTATGCGCGCTGATCGGCTGCGCGACCCGAGGGGAATATGCCTTTCATCCTCTGGCCCTTGCCGCCAGCGATGCCAGCCAAGTGGATATGCTGGTCGCGACGACGCGCAAGCAGTCTGAAAATCTCGGCCAGCTCTATACTGGCGGCCGCGGAGCCGCGATATCGCTCAACAGGATAGTCGTCTCCATTCCTCCGGATCGGAACCCCACGATTGGAAAGGTCCAGTGGCCTTTGTTCATCAAACCCGATCCGGAAAAGGATTTTGCTGTACGCGGTAAGCTGAGAAGCAGGTCTGCTGGGGAGGAGTTCAGCCCATCGAGCAGCCCGACGTTTCGTCTGCTCGACTCGACAATGGACGGGAAGGCGGCAATATTCCTGTAGGTGGGAGAGGATGTATGCGAGATTTGCCACGCGACATAGATGCCGACGTTGTGATTGAAATCAGTCGTCTTCTCGATGACGCCGCGCGCACCGTGGCTGTAGCGATCCACGGTCTTGTCAAACATATCCGGGACGCAACACAAACGCGACTTTCCGATCAGGCGATCGAAGAATTGATTGTTGAAATGGCCTCGACGCGTGGTTTGTCCATGATCTTCGAGAAGCCGGCGGCCTGAGCCTCGCTTCCAGGGTTCAACATCGACCCATTGCAGACGCCTTAGTCGCCGACGCGCATCAAGATTAGCGTGGGGTTCGGCCATTGGCGGCATCGAATTTACCGAAGACGGGGGTGTGAAAATCAAGGGATTCGTGACCTTCACGTGGATGCTTTGCAGTTAAATTGATAATCGGAGCTACCACATTCTCGCAATTAGCTGCCAAACCTAACCGAAACGATCGCCTTCTCACGATTTGCTGCCAAGCGACAGGCGAGGGTCGAATTCGTGAATGATGGCGACCTCGGCGTCGTCGATCTCGTCGCCCGGTAGGACGCGTAATCGCGGGCCGATTGACAGGGTGTCGCAGGAAGTGGTCGGATTCGGGGTGGTCTGACTGCCGTCCATGACGCATTCTGGCCGGCCATTACGGTGTCAGCGCCGCCCTGAAGAAGCGCTTCACTCCCCATTAATCGCGCTGCTCCGCGAGCCAGAATTCGACCGTATCGTCGACGCTGTTGATGGCGGATCGGCTGCCGCGATCCTGAAAGATCTGTGTAGCTTCGGCCTCGCCCAAAACCCAACTGCGAACCTTCGGTACACGGGGCCTGCTTACAGGAGCGACGACGTAATAACCATCCGGTGTTGGCACAAAGGCTTTGATGGCAACGACGACCCTTCCTGAAGCGAGAGCATCGGCCACCGAAACATCCCGCACGACTGCCAGACCTTGGCTCGACGTCGCTGCCTGTATCAGTAGCGCGTCGTCCGCATACGCAGCCGAGTGTGGCTCTCGACACCGGCCGCCTCGTGACCCGGCCCGATCATAGTTCGACACCCGTTTGGGACGGGAAGGTCCTGCTGGCCCATGACGGAAGTATTCTGGCCAATCCGGGGACAGGAACCTTGCAGGGTGCCGTTGCCAGTCCCTGATCGAGAGGATTCGTGATGTAATATCGAAATTGCATGAGACGAGTGTCGATGGCGGTTGAGAACCGCGTATAGATGGCGCCGAGAGGGAATTGATGCGGAATTCGGCTCGGAGTGGTGCTGAATGACGCTGATGATCTGATTTGGTTGGGGATGAGAGCGCGGGATGCGCCGACAGGAGCCCGGAGGGCGACTGAGGCGCATCCCGCGCTGCGTCCGCGCATGCTACATGTGCGGAGCGCCGCAATCAGACATCGACCCACTACCACGTAAACTCGATGTCCTATCCCAACGGCCCGTGTGAGGGGACTTGCAGGTCCCCGGGCACTGATGCCGACTGGTTCACGGTATGCGCCAGCATAATGGCATTGGCGCATTCCGTCGAGCTTTTCCCCGCAATCCCGACGGCGTTCCGAGAGGTTCGCCGCCGCAATGCAAACCGGTCGTTTCTTTCTCTGCGCACGGTGCCGCTCACAGGTCTTGCTTTGCCGGCATTGCGATCGGGGTCAGCGCTTCTGTGGTTCTGACTGCGCCCATGAAGCCCGCCGTGACAGTCTGCGTGCGGCGGGGCTGCGCTACCAGAACACCCGCCGGGGCCGCTTTGCCCACGCCGACCGCTCCCGCCGATATCGCCAGCGCTGCAAAAACAACGTGACGCATCAGTCTCCACCTTGTCTGCCGGATGGTTCACGACTGAACGCGCCCCTGATCGACGGCACCGTCGCACTGGACGACGTCACCGCTGAAGCGGTGCCATCGATCCCTCCGGCTCCGTGCTGCCGGCGCTGCAGTTGTCGGCTGCCGCCGTTCTTTCGCGGCGGCTTCGTGCGTCGCCGAGGGGCCTATGTCCGTCAACACGACTATGGAGACCCAACCGATGACCATATCCGCCGAGAAGGAAGCGATGATCCTGCGCCTGTACCACGTTGAGAGGTGGCGCTGTGGAACGATCGCAACGCAATTGCATTGCCACCATACGACGGTCTTCCGGGTTCTGAAGGAGGCCGGTCTGCCCCGCCACAGGCCGGTGATACGTCCCGCCGAGGTCGACCAGTATCTGCCGTTCGTCCAGCGGACGCTTGAGACATATCCAGACCTGACCGCCAGCCGCCTGTACGGGATGGTGCAGGAGCGCGGCTACAAGGGCTCGTCCTCCCACTTCCGGCATATGATCGCGCTCCACCGTCCGCGCAAGGCTGCGGAAGCGTTCCTGCGTCTGCGCACCCTGCCGGGCGAGCAAGGCCAGGTCGACTGGGCGCATTTTGGTCACATCGAAATCGGCAAGGCTCGCCGCCCGCTGATGGCCTTCGTCATGGTGTTGTCCTACTCGCGCGACATCTATCTGCGCTTCTTTCTT
Source organism: Mesorhizobium newzealandense (assembly GCF_042682145.1). Taxonomy (NCBI): domain Bacteria; kingdom Pseudomonadati; phylum Pseudomonadota; class Alphaproteobacteria; order Hyphomicrobiales; family Phyllobacteriaceae; genus Mesorhizobium; species Mesorhizobium newzealandense. The sequence continues at coordinate 267,334 of NZ_JBHUGZ010000012.1, forward strand.
GATGCCCGCATGGAAAACTTCCTGCGCGGCCACGCCGGTGCGTTCAACGCCTGGAATGGTTTGCCCAGGGTGCTGCTCTATGACAACCTTAAGAGCGCTGTGCTTGAGCGTCACGGCGATGCCATCCGGTTCCATCCGACACTTCTGGCCTTCGCGGGCCATTATCGCTTCGAGCCCCGTCCCGTCGCCGTGGCGCGGGGCAACGAAAAGGGCCGCGTCGAGCGCGCCATTCGCCACATCCGGGAAGCCTTCTTCATCGCCCGCAAGTTCAAGGACCTCGACGATCTGAATGCCCAGGCCGAACAATGGTGCCGCAACCAGGCCGCCGACCGGCCATGCCCCGAGGACCGGACGATGACGGTTCGTCAGGTGTTTGCGCAGGAGCAGCCCATGCTTCTGCCATTGCCCACCAACCCGTACCCCATCGAGGAGCAGATCGCCGCGAAGGTCGGAAAGACACCCTATGTCCGCTTCGACCTGAACGATTACTCGGTTCCCCATACTCATGTCCGGCGCACGCTCACCGTGCGCGCCGATCTCGCCCAGGTCCGGATATTCGATGCCGCCACGATGATCGCCAGCCACCGCCGCAGCTACGACCGGGGCCAGCAGATCGAAGACCCCCGGCACCTCAAGGCGCTCGTCGCCGTCAAGCGCGAAGCGCGCCAGCATCGGGGCCTCAACAGTTTGACGCGCGCCGTGCCGGCCTGCCAGAAACTGATGATCCACGCCGCCGAGCGCGGCGCCAATATCGGCGCGATCACCAATGCCATGCTCAAACTGCTCGACCTCTACGGCGCCACCGAACTCCAGGCCGCCGTCGAAGATGCCTTGCAGGCCGGGGCCTCTCATTCGAGATCGGTTCACGTCGCGCTCGAACGCCGCCGGATCGCGCGTGGCGCTCCACCGCCGGTCGAAACAAGGCTGCCGGAGCATGTCCGCAAAAAGGATACGGTCGTACAGCCCCACAAGCTCGACCGTTACGATCAACTCACTTGCGCAGGCAACGACGATGAATAATCCCGGCATCCTGTTCAACCGCGCCAGGGCGCTGCGCCTCAATGGCCTGATCGCCCACTGGGACGAAATCGCCGACGCGCCGTGGCTGGCCGCCGTGCTTCAATGGGAGGAAGAAGAGCGCTCCGACCGCTCATTGCGGCGACGCATGCGCGCCGCCAGGCTTGGCCACTTCAGGCAACTGGCCGATTACGACTGGAAATGGCCGCGTCGTATCGATCGCGCCGCCATCGAGGAACTGATGACGCTGTCCTTCGTCAAGGAGGCCGCCAACATCGTCCTTATTGGCCCTAACGGCGTCGGCAAGTCCACGCTCGCTCTTAACGTCGCCTACCAGGCGCTGGTCGCCGGCCATTCGGTCCTCTTCCGCACCGCCAGCGAAATGCTCGGCGAGCTCGCCGCCATCGACAGCGATTCCATGCTCCGCCGAAAGCTGCAGTACTATGCGGCGCCCGATATCCTGGTCATCGACGAGGTCGGATATCTCTCCTATTCCAACCGTCATGCCGATCTGCTGTTCGATCTCATCAGCCGCCGATACGAGAAACGCTCGACCATCGTCACCACCAACAAGCCCTTCGCGCAATGGTCGGAGGTCTTCCCCAATGCCGCCTGCGTCGTCAGTCTGGTCGATCGCCTTTTGCACCATTGTGAGGTCATTCCCATCGAAGGCGATTCTTACCGCTTCAAGGAAGCCTCCGAGCGCTCGAAGGCGCAGCGTCAACAACGCACCAGCCACCCCGCTGACGAAAAGGAGCCTGCAGCATGACCGGAAATCCTCATCAGCCGTCCGGTCTCGGGCGTGGAATCCAGTTCATCGTCAATGCCGAATGGACACCCGAGCAAGCAGCCGCCGTCTTCGAACTCCTCGACGATCTGCGAGACTGCATCTGGAGCCGTTACGCTCCCCACATCCAGCAGTTTGTCCGTCACCAACAAGCCCCTGACGATCAGCACCCTTCCAGCGACGAGCAGACAGGGCAAAAGCCCCATCCTCTCGATCCCTCCTGGTAAAAAATACAAAGCGGCCCCATCGGGCCAAGCGGCCCCATCGGGCCGCTTTCTCCTCCACAATCCTCGGCACCATTTGTCCGCGCTTTCTCGCAGCCGTTAACAGACGAGCAGGCGATACCAGTTTCACTCCTTCGCAAGTGGCGCGCACATGACAGTTCTGGTCCTCCTCAATGCAAGCGCCGGCACAATCCAGCGCGCTGACTACGATGTCGAAGCATTCGTCCGAAGCGGGCTTCAGGCGCGCGGATTGGAAGCCGAGGTGCGAATGGCGGGCGGGAGCCAGATCGCGGAGATGGCCCACAGCTTCGTCTGGGCGAAATCACCCGGCGACAAACCAAGGACGCTTGTGATCGGCGGCGGCGATGGCACCCTCGGTTGCGCGGCTTCGGCGGTCGCGGGAACGGATGTCGTCCTGGGCGTTCTGCCGCTCGGTACCCTCAATCATTTCGCCAGGGATCTTGGTTTGTCGAATGATCTGGGGGCGGCCATGGATACAATCACCGCGGACCATGTGAAACAGATCGACGTTGCGGAGGTGAACGGCCGGGTATTCCTCAACAACTCATCCATCGGCATCTATCCGTTTCTTGTCGCCGAACGGACCGCCGAGCAGAAGCGGCTGGGGGTCGGAAAGCTTGCCGCGCTCGGCCCGGCGCTTATCCGCACGCTCAAGGTTTCATCGTGGAAGAGGGTCAGGATTTCTATCGGCAACGAGCGAAGCCAGAAGACGCTTTGTGTGTTCGTTGGCAACAATTTCTACGATCTGCGCGAGCTCGGCCACCGCGGCAGTCTTACGTCCGGTGAGCTGTGCGCCTACGTCGTGAAGGCGCAGTCCTGGCTGGGGCTCGCGCTGCTGCCGTTCAAGGCCGCGCTCGGGCTGATCGACCCAGTCCGCGATGTCGAACTCTTCCGGGTTCAAAGTCTGGAGGTCAAAGCGCGCCGACGACACCTGCGCATTGCGATGGACGGCGAGACCGTCGAGGCAATACCACCGTTGCATTATCGGATACGGCCGCGGTCATTGCGCGTTCTCGCGCCGCCATGAAAAACGCCGCACCTCTTTGACGAATTGAAGCGTGCCGACAGCCGCCCTCCTGTCCTGAAAATCGAGCCTGGAGCCAATTCGGACTTTAATCTGATGGAACATAGCAACCCAAAAATGATGCGGCATCTGGGGTTAGGCTTGCTGGCGACAGCCCTGCTAGTACCTCTGCACAGAGGTTATGACGGGTTGAACCGGCTGAAGTTTGGGTAGGATGTCGTGGTCGACGAGCAGTTGGATGCTGCGCGCGACACCTGGTTGCCTGCGGATGAGGCCGGAGCGTTCGAGGGTTAGCACCATCTGGTGGACGGACGGCGGGGTGACGCCGAAATAGCGTTGCATGTCGCGTTCGGCCGGCGGCTGGCGGTTGATCTGCATATAAGCCCAGATGAAGGCGAGGTACTGGCCCTGTTTTTCGGTGAAGCTGGGACCCGCAGGCGTTTGCCCGTCAAGTAATTGATTCAATTTTCGATTCATCCGGAACCCTTGGCAACCGAGGAGGCTTTCTGGATGAATCTACGCTATCGTGTCGATCTCGACCAACCCGAACGCGATGAACTCACAGCGATGCTGGCAGGCGGCAAGCAGCCGGCTCGCAAGCTCAAGCGGGCGCAGATCCTGCTCGCCGTCGACGCGGGCTTGGGTGACGAGGCCATTGCCGCGACGGTGGTGGTCGGCGGCTCCACTGTCTATCGCACCAAGCGCCGCTTCGTGGAGATGGGTCTGGAGGCGGCGCTCAGCGAAGAGCCACGCGCAGGCGCGCAACGCAAGCTGACGGGCAAGGAAGAAGCCCTGCTGGTGGCCACCGCCTGTTCCAGTCCGCCGCCGGGCCGCGCCCGCTGGACCCTGGAACTGCTGGCCGGTGAGTTCGTCAAGCTGACCGATCACCAGGAACTGTCGCGCGAGACGGTGCGCCGACGCTTGGCAGACAACGATCTCAAGCCCTGGCGCAAGGACATGTGGTGCATCCCCAAGGTCGACGCCGAGTATGTCGCGCGCATGGAGGACGTGCTCGACCTCTATGCCGAGGCACCGGACCCGAAGCGACCGGTGGTGTGCTTCGACGAAAGCCCGACCCAACTCATCGGCGAGGTGCGACAGCCGATCCCGGCCGAACCGGGCCGGCTTGAGCGGTATGACTGCGAGCACAAGCGCAACGGCACCGCCAACCTGTTCGTCTTCCTCGACGCACACCGCTCCTGGCGCAAAGTCAAGGTCACCGAGCGGCGCGCCGCGGAAGACTTTGCCCATTGCATGCGCGACCTCGTCGATATCCATTACCCGCAGGCCGAACGCGTCAGGGTGGTGCTCGACAATCTGTCAACCCACTCGGCCGCCGCGCTCTACCAGGCTCTGCCTGCTTCAGAGGCGCGACGCGTCCTTCGACGGCTGGAATTCCACTACACGCCCAAACACGCCAGCTGGCTCAACATGGTCGAGATCGAAATCGGCGTCCTGCGCGGCCAGTGCCTCGATCGTCGCATCAATAGCTATGATCGCCTCGTCGCGGAGACCGCTGCCTGGGAGCACCTGCCAAACACCAGTGGCGCTCGCATCAACTGGATGTTCTCTACCGAAAACGCACGCCTTAAGATGGCCAAAGCCTATCCCAAGCCGACTTCCAAAGAGTCATAACCTCTGTGCAGAGGTACTAGTCCCTATGATTGCTGGGCCTGAGGGCGGCCCGTCATCCGATATGCAACGGTACGAGGGTTAAGCCGGCTGGGCCGGCACAGAGCCTCATGCATAGGAGACGGGCCACATGGAACATACCCGATTTGTCGGTTTGGATATTCACAAAGAACGGATTTCAATCGCGGTGGCGGAGAACGGGCGCTCCGGCTCGGTGGAATATCTTGGCGAGATTGCGAATGACCCTGATGCCATCAGCAAGCTGTGCGATCGTCTGGGGAAGTCCGGTAAACCGCTGGTGTTTTGCTATGAGGCCGGACCGTGCGGCTATGGCGTTCATCGCCAACTCACGCGCCTCGGCCACCGGTGCGACGTGGTGGCGCCGTCACTGATTCCGAAGAAGCCCGGTGATCGCGTGAAGACGAACCGTCGCGATGCGACCATGCTCGCCCGCCTCCACCGGGCCGGAGAGCTGACGCCAGTCTGGGTGCCCGATGCCGATCATGAAGCCATGCGCGACATGATCCGGCTGCGCAGCGTGGTTCGACAAGTGGTGACGCGAGCGCGCCAACATCTTCAAGGATTTCTGCTGCGACACGGGCGCAAGCATGAGCGGGGGACCGCCTGGCGAATGGCTTTCCGGCGATGGCTTTCGACTTTGGCTTTCGAACATCCCGCTCAGCAGATCGCATTTCAGGATTACGTCGATGCCGTCATGGATGCGGAACGGCGCCTGCAGCAGGTCGAGGGACAGATACTCAGCCTTCTCCCGGAATGGAACCAGCGCCCGGTTGTTGACGCCTTGCAGGCAATGCGGGGTATCGCGCTGATCAATGCCGTGGTGCTGGTCGCGGAAGTCGGTGACTTCACGCGTTTCTCGAACCCGCGCCAGCTCATGGCCTATTTCGGCTTGGTCCCGGGCGAGCGATCGAGCGGCGAAACCATCCGGCGCTGCGGCATCACCAAGACCGGCAACACCCATGCCCGACGCGCGCTGGTCGAAGGCGCCTGGGCTTACCGGATGAGACCGCGCATCGGCCGTCACAAGGTCGATCGAATCGAGGCGCTGCCAAAGGTCGTTCGCGACATCGGATGGAAAGCGCAGGTTCGACTGTGCACCCGATATCGTCGGCTCAGCGCGCGCGGCAAGAACGCCAACGTCGTCAATGTCGCCATCGCACGCGAGATGGTGGGCTTCATCTGGTCGATCGCCTGCACGGTTCAATCGACCCCAAAGGCGGCATGACATCAACTTGACAGACAGCCCAGGAGAGGAGATCGCAACACCCAACATCAGCCTCGGCGCGATATGCGGTGCTGGAGGCGGGACAATGCCGGGGAGCCCTCGTCTCCACTATGAGCCTTGACGCTCGCCACCTAGACAGAGGCAGCCCCAAACGAAACAAGGTCATGCGGCTCGACCCGCGGATGAGAGATTGTTGACCGACGTTCAAGTCCCGCCTCTTGCACCTCATATCCGCCGTACAAGTACCTCGGCCGCCGATCGGATCCGGCGGGCTGCAACCTATGCCAAAGGCTATTGTCAGCAATCATGAGAGTGGCATTGATCACATCGGAGCGGATCCAGACGTGGGCGGGCAGGGGCACCGTCTCACTCGGCGTCGACAAGCTGCAATCTCGTCGCGATGTACTTAGCCCACTTGCGCCAACGCGGACAGATGAACATTGACCCGCCAAGCGCCGTTTTCGGTCGACGTAGGCGCGGGACCGGCACCCCGACAGCGACCACACCCATTTCAATGAAGGCGATTGGTGGGGTCTCGGATCGGTCACCCGATCTCCGTTCCCGGGTTTGCTTCATCCAGATGTGCAAGTGGTTCGCGTTCATGTCGTGACGCCGCGCGACAACCGCCACCGGATCACCGGACTCCTGCACCTCGCGCATGATCGCCAGCTTCTGCTCGACCGTCCAGGAGCGGCGCGTCCGCTGTCGGCCCGCATCCGTCGGCAGCGGCAGAGCCGCCGGCGTGCTCGCTCAATCACAGGAATGTGAACGAGGCGCGCATGTGTATGGCAGAATACTCGGTCGCCGAAGTCCTGCGGCTCAGCGCCGCCGGCATCAGCGGAGGGACAGCGACGAAATGAATGAGCCGGTTACGCCAAAGTTACATGGAAGGAGACACCCTGATTTTGCTCGTAACCGGGGCAGATTTCCGGGCGATCAGGCTGGAGCGGCTTGGCTGACGAGATCGGGAAGCGGCAGAACGGCGGTTTGTGTGGGGATACCAAGGCGGTCGCCGAGGTAGGCGAAGAAGGAGACGCCGAGCTTGGTGCAGGTCTTCATCAGGCCGAGCAGGACATCGCGGGCATCTCTGCCTGCGTCACTGACGGTCCCGCCGGAGATCTTGCGTTTTATAACCACGGCGCGAATGTCGTTTTCCGAACCGTTGGTGTGGAGTGGGATCTCGGGGCGATCGAGAACGCGCAGGAGTTCATGCTTGCGGCGGTGAAGCCGGGTGAGCAGCCTGTCGAGCATGACGTAGCCGGTTCGTCGTTTGAACAGGCGGTCGAAGCGGGCACGCAAGGCCGCCGCGCGGCGCGGACAAGGTGACCGCTGATAGCTCTTCAGGTCGTGATAGAACCACCAGATCAACTGGCGCATGACGTCAACGGCCTGGCGCTGGTCTGGCGTCATCGGCACCAATTTGTGGACGAGCCGCTCGGCGTGGACCCAACACAGAGCATGGTCGGCGATGCGGAACTGGCCGGCGTCATCGGAGACGATAACGGCGTCGGCAAGAAAGCCATGATGGCGGATCGCCCCCCACATCGCCCCCTCAGTGGCAATCTTGACCGGGTTCGGCTCAACCGCAAGCTGGTCGAGGCCCAGTGCTGCCAGATGCGCCTGCCAGGCGGCGCTGTCGGCAAACACCTTTTGCGGGAAAGCCGCCAGCCGGTCGATCACCGGACCAGCGAGGTTGCGGCCGCGCATATAGGCCAACGCCTCGTCATTGATGACGTAATCGCCGTGCCCGGCGCGCAGCGTTGCCAGGAACGCCCCCCGTGACTTCGATCGCCCGGTGCGGAACGCGGTGAAGCGGTCATCGCCGATCTGAGCGGTGTAGCCGTCCTGGTTGGCGTGGCGCGCCGACGTATCATCGACCGTGATCCAGCGCGCCGTGGCAAGTCCGGTGCGCAACACGTCACGATCCTCTGCAACGAAGACCTCGAGGCCCTCCGAAATCAGCCGCACCACCTGACGCTTCGAGATGTCGACGCCAATGCCCGTCAAGAGTGCGGTTAATCGCTCCGTCGTCACTTGGCCCTGAATATGGCAGGCCAGGATGAAGCGGCGCAGGTTCGCGCCCCAGCCGCCGACAATCCCCGACGGCAGTGGCGCCACGATCGTCTCGCCGCTCGGGCTCACCCAGCGTTCGCGCCGGTAGCGCACCACCTCGGCCGACAACACCAGATCGCGCACCAGGATCGTCTCATACCCCTTGAAGCGGGAGCCCGCAGGGGAGCTCACCGCAACCGTCACCTCGCGGCTCACACGAGCGCTGTCGCGCTTGGCGCCGCGCCGCCGACGCTTGCCCTTGGCCGCTTTCGCCCCCGTCGCCTTCTCCATCCCCGACGGTTTGGACGGCTTGATTGGCGGCCGCGGAGGCAGGTCCTTCAGACGCTTAATCTCGTCCTTCAGGCTCTGGTTGTCGGCGCGCAGCGCCTGGTTCTCCATCTGCAGGCTCTCGACCTGTCCGTGAAGACCCCGCACTTCGCCGAGCAGCGTCCCAACCAGCCCGCGGAGTTCCGCCAGCGACAGGCCTTCAAGCGAATCATTCGGCGGCAGAGTCACGCAAAGGGTGAATCACAAACCCGCCCCCCTGCAAACCCCACCTCCGCCCGGAAATCTGCCCCGGTTACATTTTGCTCGTAACCGGGGCAGATTTCCGGGCGATCAGGCTGGAGCGGCTTGGCTGACGAGATCGGGAAGCGGCAGAACGGCGGTTTGTGTGGGGATACCAAGGCGGTCGCCGAGGTAGGCGAAGAAGGAGACGCCGAGCTTGGTGCAGGTCTTCATCAGGCCGAGCAGGACATCGCGGGCATCTCTGCCTGCGTCACTGACGGTCCCGCCGGAGATCTTGCGTTTTATAACCACGGCGCGAATGTCGTTTTCCGAACCGTTGGTGTGGAGTGGGATCTCGGGGCGATCGAGAACGCGCAGGAGTTCATGCTTGCGGCGGTGAAGCCGGGTGAGCAGCCTGTCGAGCATGACGTAGCCGGTTCGTCGTTTGAACAGGCGGTCGAAGCGGGCACGCAAGGCCGCCGCGCGGCGCGGACAAGGTGACCGCTGATAGCTCTTCAGGTCGTGATAGAACCACCAGATCAACTGGCGCATGACGTCAACGGCCTGGCGCTGGTCTGGCGTCATCGGCACCAATTTGTGGACGAGCCGCTCGGCGTGGACCCAACACAGAGCATGGTCGGCGATGCGGAACTGGCCGGCGTCATCGGAGACGATAACGGCGTCGGCAAGAAAGCCATGATGGCGGATCGCCCCCCACATCGCCCCCTCAGTGGCAATCTTGACCGGGTTCGGCTCAACCGCAAGCTGGTCGAGGCCCAGTGCTGCCAGATGCGCCTGCCAGGCGGCGCTGTCGGCAAACACCTTTTGCGGGAAAGCCGCCAGCCGGTCGATCACCGGACCAGCGAGGTTGCGGCCGCGCATATAGGCCAACGCCTCGTCATTGATGACGTAATCGCCGTGCCCGGCGCGCAGCGTTGCCAGGAACGCCCCCCGTGACTTCGATCGCCCGGTGCGGAACGCGGTGAAGCGGTCATCGCCGATCTGAGCGGTGTAGCCGTCCTGGTTGGCGTGGCGCGCCGACGTATCATCGACCGTGATCCAGCGCGCCGTGGCAAGTCCGGTGCGCAACACGTCACGATCCTCTGCAACGAAGACCTCGAGGCCCTCCGAAATCAGCCGCACCACCTGACGCTTCGAGATGTCGACGCCAATGCCCGTCAAGAGTGCGGTTAATCGCTCCGTCGTCACTTGGCCCTGAATATGGCAGGCCAGGATGAAGCGGCGCAGGTTCGCGCCCCAGCCGCCGACAATCCCCGACGGCAGTGGCGCCACGATCGTCTCGCCGCTCGGGCTCACCCAGCGTTCGCGCCGGTAGCGCACCACCTCGGCCGACAACACCAGATCGCGCACCAGGATCGTCTCATACCCCTTGAAGCGGGAGCCCGCAGGGGAGCTCACCGCAACCGTCACCTCGCGGCTCACACGAGCGCTGTCGCGCTTGGCGCCGCGCCGCCGACGCTTGCCCTTGGCCGCTTTCGCCCCCGTCGCCTTCTCCATCCCCGACGGTTTGGACGGCTTGATTGGCGGCCGCGGAGGCAGGTCCTTCAGACGCTTAATCTCGTCCTTCAGGCTCTGGTTGTCGGCGCGCAGCGCCTGGTTCTCCATCTGCAGGCTCTCGACCTGTCCGTGAAGACCCCGCACTTCGCCGAGCAGCGTCCCAACCAGCCCGCGGAGTTCCGCCAGCGACAGGCCTTCAAGCGAATCATTCGGCGGCAGAGTCACGCAAAGGGTGAATCACAAACCCGCCCCCCTGCAAACCCCACCTCCGCCCGGAAATCTGCCCCGGTTACATTTTGCTCCATGTAACTGATTGAAAAATATGGTGGGGCGATACCAAGGTTCGAACTTGTGACCCCTACAATGTCAAACACTCAAGACGGGCCTTCAGGACATCAACGGCGGCGGCCACGGGGAGTGTACCCATCATCGCTTGCGCGTTTTCTTTCGTGTCGACACGGGCTCGGAACCAGCAAGATTGTCACCGGATGTATCGTGATGTTTCGCCTGTTCAGGTTGAGGCCTCCGTCCATTCAGGATCAGATCAAGTTCATTGGTTCGTGCTCTGGATATACCTGCTTCGTCCGCGAACAGTGGCCAGCGATCGACCGCAGATCGGATGCGTTCAATCACGTTCAACGCTTCCTGCTCGGAAATGGAAGCGCCATTAGCGACGGCAAGCAAATGCTGCCGCCCTGGATTCAATCCCTCCCCTGCAATCGATGCGCTATGCTGTCCTCCCGGGCCTGCCGAGAAGGTCAGATCGTACGCCGGAGAGAGTTTCCACCGCCCATCCGATCCCATCAGGAAAGAATGGTTCTTCGAATGGTCATCTCGGTTCCGTGCATACACATTGAAAACCATGTGACCGAACATGCGGAGGACCTCCGCGCTGTCTCTAGTCATCATGTACGTCAGTTTGTGAAGCGAACCGTAGTCAAGTGATGCCTGTCGATGGTCGGCATAAAGAAGACCGCTCGCAGTATGCATATGTAGTCGTCCATGCGATGTGCGGTCAAATCGCTTGGTCGCGAAAAGACGATTTCCTTTTTTTGTCTGCAGCACCCGCGTATCAGCCATCTCCAACCCGGCGGCACGGGCCATGAGCGCATAAGCTTGCTCCTCGACACCGATATCTATTGGGTCGTCGGAGCTACGCGATTTGACCATCCAGCGTTCGAGACCAAGCTTCAATTGATGGCCGTAATCGATCACAAAGGTATTCTGATCCGGGTTCAAGCCGATCATGATCTTGGGACGCGCGCCTGCGGAGCCGCCCTGAGCTCCCTGCAGTGCGTCAATCTCGGCAGTGTCCATCTCCTTTTGCACAAGCTCAACCTGCTCAACGAACCAGTCCAAGTCGCCTGCACCATGCTTGTCATCGGGAAGTTCAGGAACGAAAGCCAATGCTCCCATTCCGGAAGTTCCCACAGCAGAAAGGCGGTCCAAAGCCGTAAGCGTATGGTAGTCCACCCCCGCTTTTTGAAGGCAGCGATCCAGCAATAGGCGTCCCCATCCATCTGGAAGGCTGTCGTTAAAGAGCCCATGCAGCCCATTGAACGGTTCATGCTGAGCTGGAAGAAGACCTCCCTTCAATCCGAGATGGAACGGTGAAATTAGCAGTGGTGCGGTTATGAATTCGGCTGCGTACTCAAAGTAAGCTCGGCGTTCCTCGGAACTCCAGGCAAGCGTTCCCAGATCTCGTTGGGAACCCTCGAGATCGAGAATCACCTTCACTTTTCTGATTGGCCTGAACTTCATTTCTTGCGGACTCTCATCCTAGCCGGATGCCCGACGACATCTTCAAGTGTCTTTGGAGGTCGTGAAGGAAACAAGCTTTCAAATTCAGCTTCTGCCTCCAAAGCGAATGCGAGCTTTACGACAGCTTCAAAGGACGCCCTGCCGGTCTCTTCAAAAACTCGCAGGGAGCCGTAGGAAACTCCAGCCTTGGAAGCCAGCTCTCGTTGGGTAAAATTGGCATCAATCCGTCGTCGCTTCATCCGTGTTGCGACACCTTCAATGATTTCCTTCGGCGATGTCATTTTAAATGTTATCATGATAGCACTTATATCCATAATTCTAATTTAAGTGCAATAATAATAGCAATTATCAAAGATGTCAAGTTTGCTCGTCCCGATCCCGTCCGGAGGTTTGGAAATACGCGGCTCAGTCGCCGTCCAAACCGAGGAGGGGCTGAGCTATGGCGATGTCCGAAAACGAACCGAAAGGCAGCATTTCCTGCTGTCGCCGGGATGCCGACACTCACCGTCATGGACTTGGCGAAGGTCCGGGAGGAGACGGCGTACAAATGGTTCAAGCGCATGTGCTGGCCGGAGACCGACGGCGAGCGGTACTGTCCGCAATGCGGGACCCCCTGCGCTGCCACTTGATGAGCCACGGCCGTTACAGGTGCTCCGACTCGGCCTCGATACGCGTGAAAATGCCGTCACGATCTGAAAGCGCGAAGGCCAACCAGACGAGCCTCACGATTTCAGGTCGCCTGCCCTGCGCCGCTGGCGCCAGGGACTCCGAGAGCATCGATCTGGTACACATGCTACTAGCCCGCTTGATGCACGGCGATCGGCTTTCGGCGGCCTGCATGGCGAGCTGGCCGCCCTCGGAGTGCATTTTGACAAGCCTCGTCGGGCGCCGGCGATGATCCGTCGTGATGGAAGGCGGGGGTTTGCGGGTTGAGTTCGGCGGGTTTGTTTCGGGACGTCTGCGCCCCATCGTTTATGTCGCGAGTTGCAGGATGCGGCTGAGGACGATGCGCAGAATACACTGGTCGGGGCAGGATGTCGGCAGGTGCAGACGGATCTGGGTTTTCATCTCGACTACGCGGGCGGCGATCTTGATGAGGCGCAATCGCAGCGTGTCGAATTGGGCGACGGCAAAGCTCGAGCGTTTCGGCATCGCAGCGCGCAGGCCCCACATCAGCCAGTAGGCGCCGGCATGCAGGAATAGCCGGAACTGGTTGGCCGTCGCTCTTGTGCAGGAGGTGCGGTCGGCGGCGAGATGCGTCTTCCACGACTTGATGTGGTTCTCGGCAGCGCCGCGCCGGCAGTAGACATCCTCGTAGAGCGCCTTGGCCTTGCCACTTGCAAGGTTGGTGACGATGAAGCGGGTATCGGCACCTTGGGCGCCGACCTCGACGCGGGCGATGATGCGCTCGACGCGGCTCCAACTGGCGGCGCCGTCAAAAAACTCCTTGAAGCGGCGGACCTTGTTCGTCTTCGATGCTTCAAAGCGCGCCATCGTGCTGCTCTCCAGGTCCGCGACATGCTTGCGCATCTGCCGGTTGGGGTTCCCGAGAGCACGGGGCACCACTTATCGTTCATATCGAGCTGCAGATCGACGCCGGGGACCAGCCGAGCCTCGAAGTTCTTTCCCGAAAGCGAAAGCAATCTGGCTAGGTCGCCGCCGACCCCGGCCTGACCGCTGACAAACAGCGGCTGTTCGACGTGAACGCCATTGCCCGCCTGGGCCACGACAAGAGGGCCATCAGTTTTGATATCAGCGTGCCAATGATAGTCGGCACATTGGTTCGTAGTGCCAATGCTCGGAGCGGTAATATCTGGTACCTCGGCGCAAACACGCACGCCGACAACCCAGCGACATTCGGTATGATGGTCCAAATGCCCCCCTTCAATGTGAGGAATGCCGACACATCCGATGTGACCATCTCCATGCACTGGAACGGATTGCGGTATCTTCGATTGCGCCGCTCCCACTAACGTCTCGTACGGGATTTGTGCCACCAGCGTGAGAACGCTGTCCGACGTTAGAGCCGGCGGCACATCGGCAGTGCCACCATGGGGCGGCGCCTGGAAGAGATTTTTTTCGCAGCCCGACACGCTAAGTAAAATGAGAAGGACCGGAACGAACCGGCGGGTTGCGACAGCTAAGTAAGCGACACGCAACTTCATGCCAGGTCTGGTACGCGATGCCATGGACGTCTCCCCCAAGAATGCTTTGCACCTGCTGAAGCGGCGTGTCACCGCTTTGTGATCTCTACGTGATCGAATGATCTTCAGGTCCCCATGCGGAAGCCGGCGTCGAAGCTCCTGCTGCCAAAAGACAGCCGAAAAAGCGATCCCGCACGAGGAACTTAGTTGAGAACTCTATTCTTAACATTGACCATACGTTACTCTTTGTTGCATAGTGATGTAAGAGGAGGCTGGAACTTTTTAAGAAATTGACAGAGCATCATCGCTGGTCGAAAGGCCTTCGTGTGAAAAGTTGTTAGCCGCTTAAACATTCCGCCGCTTGAGCGTTTGTCGTATGAAGTCGAAACTCTCAATCGCCATCCTCAAACAAAGTCCATCGTCATTCCTTATTCAGGCCGTTGGAAGGAAGAGCCTACATGGCCGCGACTAATTTATTCGACGAGCGCCGCCTCGCGGTAATGATTGCAGCGGCAAAGCGATGGAAAACGCAGCCGCCGACGCCTGCGACGACGCAAGTGACGCCATCGGAACAGGCGCGCTACGACGCTCGCCGTTCGAGCTTCGTTCAGGCGAGCGAATTGAAGGCTCAAGGCCGTCTCCCGGTGTTCGTCGAGCGCAAGATCGGCCCCACCCTTGACTGGTACACCTTGCCGCCGGACGATGCTGCCCGAGCCGCTGGCCGGCCGGTCGCGCGCATCGTGGTCAATGTCGATCCGAAGGTCGATCCTGTCGGGTTTGCGACCGGGTTCATGATTTCACCCAACATTCTTCTGACCAACTGGCATGTGTTTCCGGATCCCGGCTCGGTTCGAGGAACAGGCGCCAACTTTCTTCACGATCAAACGGCATCGGGTGTCACTCGAGGCATTATCTTTGAGTTCGATCCGGATGCGCTTTTCTTCTCGGCGGAGGATCTCGATTTCGCGATCGTCGCGGTGAAGCCGAAGGCGGTCACTGGCGAGCTTCTTTCTTCCGTCAACTTCCTTGCGATCAATGGATCGCGGTCAAAGATCCTGCCAGGAATGCCGATCCGGATGATCGAATATCCTGATGGCGGGCCAAAGCGCTATGCGATGGAGAATTGCCGGCTGCTCGAACTGCGGGACGACGGTTTCCTCCGGTACGAGACCGACACTGAGGGTGGATCGTCGGGCTCACCCTGCTCCTCGGAAATATGGGAGGTAGTCGGTTTGCACCACGCCTCAATCCCGAAAATGCGAGGCAATACTATTCTCAATAAGGACGGTTCGGCATGGTCACCTGGCCAGCCGGATGAGGGGATAGACTGGATCGCGAATGAGGGTGTGCGCATAAGTGCGTTGGTCAAGGCCTTCGGCGGACTTGTGCCGACGACGCCCTCCTCCAAACGCCTTTTGGTCGAATTGCTGGCCAACACGACCGATCCTACCGATGAGGTCGCGAAGCTAGCGACGCCTCGCGCGCCAGAAGCGCTTAGTCCTCTGCTACCTGATCCCTCCAAAATTTTCGCAAACGTGAAAGGAAACGCAATGGGCGGCGTTACCATGAATTTTTCCGGACCAGTGACGATTTTCATTGGTAGCGGCGTGCCGGCATCGCAGCTTCCATTGGCGACGGCCGAGATCGCGGCAGACGAGGCGCTCGAGAAGGCACTGCGCTTCGACCCCAACTACGACGATCGAGAAGGCTACAACCCTGATTTTCTCGAAAACGATATCGCGGTGCCGCTGCCTCGCATTTTGCAGGAGCGGGACCAGGAGATGTACAAGGAAAATGGCCAGATCGTCGTGCTCAAGTACCACCACTTCAGCCTGGCGATGAACGCTTCCCGGCGCATGCAGATGTGGTCGGCGGTAAATGTCGACTACGATGCATCGAAAAGGACCTCCAGCGGCCGCGCCTTCTTCGGTCAAGATCGTTGGGTGTTTGACCCGCGAATCCCCCAGAAATACCAGTTGGGCGATCCCGACATCTATGAGCCCGCCAAACAGATCGACCGAGGCCATATCGTGCGCAGGGAAGACAATGCCTGGGGTGATACGCCGACGGAAATCGAGTTTGCCAATTCCGACACGTTTCACTTCTCAAATTGTACGCCCCAGCACGCGGCCTTCAACCGCTCCCAACCGGGAAAGCAATGGCCGGGAGTTCAAGGCTTGTGGGGCGGTTTCGAAAACCACATTCAACGCGACTTACAATCAGGTGACACGCGCGCCTGCATCATAGCGGGACCGATCTTGGAGGCGAACGATCCGTCTGAGGATTTTGGAACCGGCGTGGTGCAGTATCCTCTCGTCTTCTGGAAGGTGGTTGCGGTCTCGGCGCGCGATACCAACGGTCGCCGGTCCCTACGCACCTACGGCTTCAGGCTTTCCCAGAAAGACGTCGTCGATCGGTTCGGAGTGGAATTTGCGCCCGGTGAATATGCACGCTATCAAGTCGCCCTGTCAGCCATTAGCCATGAGGCCGGCGTTATTTTTGACGATGTCCTCTTGCGCGCCGATACACACGCCGAGGCATAACATGACAGTCAGCGTCGCCGAGACGGCTCGCGGCCGCACGTTGCAGTGCGCTTCGGTCCAGAAGACCGAATGTCCTTTTCACAACCCATTGCTTACAAAGCGATATTTCGCATTTTTTAGTTGTGTGCAAGGATTTGTGTAATGCAAACTAGCCTCAGTGTCTGAATCGGAATGACCGCCGTGTTTTCAGGCCCTTGCGAGCCGTCGGGTAAGCATGCGGATGTTTGCGATGAGGACCCAGGCCTGTGCGGATTCGATGGATCGCTCGAAGTCCTTGGCCAGCCTACGGCACCTACCCAGCCATGCGAAGGTCCGCTCAACGACCCATCGGCGTGGCAGAATCTCGAAGCCTTTGGCGCTGTCCGATCGCTTGATGATCTCCATCGTGAACTTGCCGATCTTTTGCAGGACACCCCGCAGTTTCGGCCCTGCATAGCCGCCGTCGGCGAAGACATGGCGCAGCCACGGCCAGCGCTTGAGTATGGATTTCAGGACGGCCGGCGCGCCGTCGCGGTCTTGAATGTCGGCGGCGTGAACGACGACGCCGACCAGCAGGCCCAGCGTGTCGACGACGATGTGGCGCTTGCGGCCCATGATCTTCTTGCCGGCGTCGAAGCCTCGTATTCCGCCGCTTTCGGTGGTCTTGACCGACTGACTGTCGATGACGCCGGCGGACGGGCTCGCTTCCCGGCCTTCCCGTTCGCGCGCCGCCATGACGAGTTCATTGTTGATGGCGCGCAGCAATCCTTCGTCCCGCCAGCGCCAGAAGTATTTCTGCACCGTCGAGAACGGTGGGAAGTCCTTCGGCAGAAGCCGCCATGCTCCGCCCGACGACGCCATGTAAAGCAGTGCGTTCACGACCTCGCGCAGGTCCGTCTTGCGGGGCCGGCCGATCCGGTTCGGCGCCGGCATCAGCGGCTCGATCAGCGCCCACTCCGCGTCCGTCAGGTCGCTTGCGTAGCGCGGGCAGCGCCGTTCATAGTGAGGGCGAGTGGTTTCGGTCCAGGGCATCATGATCTCCGTCGAATCTCAGCAATCCGACAGAATCACAACCCGCTGAAATCACTCACTTCTTTTTGGAGCAGACACTCAGGCTTTGTCACGTTCGACCAGGCACGCACCATTGGGTTGAGATGATCGGTGCTCAAAGGTAATTGCTGAGGCGCATGGCGGCGCAGTCCACCCAATGGCGAGTACGGGCGTCGTAATCGAAGTCGGCCTCCCATCCAGGGGAAGACCGAACATGACCACGATTTGGAAGGTGGTTATCCCCACGGTACAGGGATCGATAGGAGTTTGTTGGCGACTAGGTCGATGTCTGTGTACGGGTCAGACCCGTCGGCCGGATTGAATGATTCCCGAAGGTGCGTCGCACGCTGCGTAGCAGTCCCGATATTGCCCTTGGTATCATCGTAGACTGTGGCGCTGTTTTTCGCGTAGGTCGGGTAAAAGGCAGGCTTCTTCAGTTCGGCGTAAACCTCAGTTCGGTGTATGGGTGCCAGAACGCTTTTGAAATGGAGTAGCAGCCATAGCTCGAAATTCGGCACGGATGGGACGGCCGCGAAAGGGACACGGACGCCCGCCTCATTCTTATAGCTGTTGTTGAGCGCGGACGCCCGGTCCAAAGCATTGTTGTAGGTATGGTGATCGTCGCGATCGAAAACGGCATAGACTTCGTCGAACGCCCTCCCCTCGGCGAGGAATTTGTCTAGGGCATAATTCACTACGCTGAGAGGATCCGTCCCGTAATCTGACGGCAAGATTTGCACGCGTGCGCCGCTGAGACGCCGTTCGCGTCGTATCGCATTGAAATAGTTTCTCTCGGTCTTTTCGCCCTCGCAGACAATGAGAATGCGCGGCGAGCTCTTCTTGCGGCCCTGAGTGCGGCGGAGCGATGATTCAGAACGTGCTCGTCTCTCCATAGGCTAGTCCTGCAACGGTTCCAGGATCGGTATGCCACCGTAGCGTCCGCCCAGATAGCCCTTTTCCAGGGCCTCACCCTTCCGCGGCGAAAAGTCGAGGAGCGGGAAGAAATGTGAAGCCTGCCCCTGGTCCTTTTCCGCGAACCAGATCTGGTCTCTGCGCAGGTGTTTGCTGTCGAGGAGTGAGACATCGTGAGTGGTAAAGATCAGTTGGGCGCCATGCCGGTTCTGCTGAGGATCGTTAAACATTGCGACCAGTTGCTGCACCAACAACGGATGCAGGCTTCGGTCAAGTTCGTCGACCACCAGCAATCGACCGCGCTGAAGAATGTCGAGCACCGGTCCCGCCAGGCTGAAAATAATCTGAGTCCCGGATGACTCGTCCTGGAAGTCCAAGGGATAGGTCACACCGTTGGCCAAGTGACCCAGCTGCGGCATATTGAATTCCACCTCAGATGTTTCGTGCAGGCCGCTTGCCAGATTCACCTGCAACTGCTGCCCACGTCTCTTGTCAAAGGCCAAGCTGGAAACCCCAGTGTCAGCGGCAGAGAGTAACGACACCACGCGCCGCTGGCTCCCGGAATCCTGGACATAGTTGGCGGTGAAATCGGTCCCGATCGCGCCGCCTTGGAGGGAAACCGCCATATCGTCGACGAACTTCTGGTAGAGCGGGCGCAACTGTTCGTTGTTGAGATTAACCGCCGTGGTTAGGAAGAGCACTTCCTTGCGCGTGGCGCCCTCCCACACCTTTTTCTGGCCAAGGAAATAGTCACTGTAGGTGTACCTATATTTTCCCGTCTTCTCATCGCGCTTGCGATGAAACCAGACCTGCGGCTTGGCAGTCTCGTAGACTTGGAGCCATTCCTCAATGATCGCGCGACGTGTGAACTCGAAGCCGTACTGGTACCGCACCCCATCGATTAGGAACGTCATCTCCAACAGCGTCGGATAGCTCGCGGCCTCTGGACGCAGCGCGAACGGCGACAGATTGCTCTCTTGATCCGGCTGGACTTGGTTAGAGGTTGCGACCATGAGCTGCATGAATTGAAGAGCGCGCACCACATTGGTCTTGCCGCTAGCGTTGGCTCCGAAGATGGCAACCGCGTTTACCACGCGCTTGGCCTTTTCCAGTCCGGTCTCACGCGTATGGGTGGCCTGCATCGAAGTGTCGCTGCTCGCCGTCATGCGTAGAACAGCCTCGTCCCGGAACGAACGAAAGTTCTTTATCCGAAATTCCAACAACATAGCTACGACTTTCCTGTTTAAACGTGATTGTCACGCAAAACGTGCAAAAAGTAAAGATATTTCGGTTATTTATCCGATATCGCGGCACTCTCCTTCCGCGCCGCGCATTCTGCCAACGCTCCCGTATGCTGCACGAAAGCCGGAGCACCTTCACCGGCACGACATCACATACAAAAAGCGCGGCGACCTCCTCGGCGATCGCAACGAATAGATTTGCGGCTTCTTTCTGACCGCACTATCGATCGGGATTCAGACGGCGTTTAAGCCGCTCTGAAGAGGTCATTTCCCGCGGGTACATCACGGGAGAGCATGATTAGCGCGTAGCCGTCGCGTTGCAGAAGCACCTGCTCGTAAAGAGGCACAGGTCGACCCTTCGAACAGGGCGGCCTGCTGGATACGCTCAAGAAGGCTCTGACGGAGCGCGCGCTGAACGCGGAGATGGACCATCATCTGGCGAGCGGCGAAGACGCTGGCAATACGCGTAACGGCTATGGCCGCAAGACTGTGACGACCGAGACCGGCAAGCTGGATATCGATGTTCCGCGCGACCGCCAGTCGAGTTTCGATCCGCAGCTGATCGCCAAGTACCAGCGCCGTTTTCCCGGCTTTAATGACAAGATCGTATCGATGTACGCGCGCGGCATGAGCACCCGGGAGATCACCGGGCACCTGCGCGATCTGTACGGCATCGAAGTGTCGGCGGACCTGATCTCAACGGTGACGGACGCCGTGCTCGACGAAGTCGCCACCTGGCAGCAAAGGCCGCTCGATCCGATTTACCCGCTGGTCTTCTTCGATGCGATCCGGGTCAAGATCCGCGATGAAGGGATGGTCCGCAACAAGGCCATCCATATCGCACTGGGTGTGCGCGCCGATGGTGCAAAGGAGGTGCTGGGCCTCTGGCTCGAGCAGAATGAAGGTGCCAAGTTCTGGCTGCGGGTGATGAACGAGCTCAAGAACCGTGGCACGGAGGATATCCTTCTGGCTGTTGTCGATGGCCTGAAAGGCTTCCCGGACGCGATCACCGCAGTGTTACCGGAGGCGATCGTCCAGACGTGCATCGTCCACCTGCTGCGCAACTCGATGGACTTCGTGTCCTGGAAAGACCGCAAGAGCCTCGCCAGCGCACTCAAGGAAATCTACCGCGCCGTCGATGCCGATGCCGCCGAAAAGGCGCTGGCGACGTTCGAGGCCGGCCCTTGGGGCCAGCGCTATCCCGCCATCGGCCAGAGCTGGCGGCGCGCCTGGGGCGAGGTCATTCCATTCTTCGCGTTCCCTGACGACGTCCGTCGGATCATTTACACCACGGATGAGATCGACAAGCGCTATTTTGTGACGAGCCCTGGAACCTCCCCGAGTATGTTCTTTGGTTCGACCGCATCGCTGGTGTTCTTCCGTCCCGACCGCCCCATTTCACAGCCGCCGCGCGCAGGAGCAGTCAAGGGTGGCCGCGTTTTACGCGGCCACCGCAAGGCTTGGCCTTGATCGGCCCGAGCACGGCGGCATGCTCCCGATCGGATCGGGGTGCAAGGCGCCCCCGAAGGGCTGGCGCAACTGGAAATACCCGACGCAGTCAGCTATTGTCTTCGTGCGCGGGCGACCTCGTGGCGAAGCGTGGTGCATCGGCTGAAAGCGCCGCCGGGCCGCCTTATTCGAGCCTTGCCGGACTGAGGCGCCCGCGCGCCTTTTCCTTTGGCAGGCGCGGGCGCCAAGCCTCAACGAAGTGTTCGTATCCTTTCTGGGCCTGCTCGGCGACGCGCATCTCCTGGTTCCGCAGCTCCTTGACATTGTAGGCATAGGTCGGTCCGCGGCTGTTGCCCTTCTTCTGCGGCTTGCCGGCCTGCAGTTCCATGCTGCGCATCTTGTGTGCAACCAGACTGGGTCGCGCCCAGAGGTAGTCCGCCTCCTTCGTCAACATATGCCAGACGAGCACCGTCAGCTTGCGCGCCACGGCGACGGCGGCAACCTGATGGCCGCGCCGGGCCCGGATGCTGACAAAGAACGCATGGAGCGGCCCCGGCGTCTCGGCGGCCGCCCAGGCGGCTTCCACCAGCATCGCGCGGGCATGGCTGCGTCCGACCTTGCTGATCCGCCCGTGATGGGCCGCGCCGAGCCCCGACTGGCGCACGCGTGGGTTCAGGCCGAAATAGCTCACCAGTTTTTGCGGGCTGGAAAAACGGCCGATGTCACCGACAGCCGCCACTAGCCCGCCGGCCACTGCGAGATTGACGCCAGTGATTGTGAGCAGCCGTTTGATCACCGCATCATCGAGCGCGCTCTCGGCAATCTCCCGGTCAAGTACGCGGAGATCGTCACCCAGCCTGTCCAGTTCCCGGATATGGCGCTGGATTGCGGCGCGCTCGTCATCCGGCACCGGCTGACGGGTGAGCCAGGCACGACCGAGGCGCCCGAACAGGTCGGCATGGGGGCACCGCGGAATCAGGTGGGCGTAGAGGATCGAATGTACCTCGTTCTTGATCCGGGTCCGATGCCGCACGACCTGGTAGCGCCGCGCGACCAGTCTGCGCATCCGCTCCGTGGCGGCATCCGGTGTCCAGATCTCCGGCAGGTAGCCGGCTGCGTACAAGCTGGCCAGCGTGCCGGCGTCGATCTTGTCGGTCTTCACATGAGCGTGCGCGATCGCTTTGACCTGCAGCGCGTTGGCGATCACCACCCGCTTCACGAATGGCGACAGCACCCGAGAGACCGCCATGCAGTTGCCAGTGGCCTCGATGACCACCTCGTCGTCGGCCAGAAGGGTTTTGCCGAAGCCTTCCAGCGCGGTTCGCGTCATATCGACCCGGCCCACATGCCGCAGTCGACCATCTTCCCAGATCACCACCTCGCCAAAGGTGCGGTGGGTGTCGATTCCAATTACACGTCGCATTCCTACCTCCTCTCGATCAGTCAGAGGGGAGCGGCGGGCGACACGACAACTACGGATCCGCGCTCTCAGCGCAACCGGGCGAGTCGCAGAGGCGGCCATCTACTAACACGAGCTCGCAGCTCAACGTACAAGATCGGCCTGCCCGCACCTTCGTGCTCCCGGTGCCTCTGTCCCGGATGGTCGCACCATACGCCGCGATCACGAAAACCGCAGCCGGACATCGGCACCGCCATCTTCATACCGGTTACGAACTCAATAGAGGCGTTGAACTCGAAGCTCAGGCGGGCTGTCAGGGCCAGGGGCCACTTCCCAAGCGACGATGCGGCAACCAAGTTGCTCTACCTGATCTTGAACCGATCCGAGAAAGAGTGGAAAATGCCGCCACGCGAGTGGACAATGGCCAAGGCCCAGTTCGCCGTCATCTTCGGCGAGCGCTTCATCAAGGCCATGGCGGCGTAATGTTCAACCGCCCGCCCGCACACGAAATTCCTGACAGTCCCGACGAACATCATGCGGCTGTGGCAGAGCCGGACATGGGCGACCTTCACGGTCACCGTCACGCCATTGATCAGGACGATCTCGTGGCTCCAGTCGAACTGGTAGGCCTCGCCCGGCGCGAAGAACAGCGGCACATAGGCGTCCGCCATCGCCGACCCCTGTGCCTTCGCCCAGTTCTTCGCGTATCGACGGACGGCGTCATAGCCTCCCTCGTAGCCGAGGCTGCAAAGCTCTTCGTAAATCCGGATCAGTGTCGGCTGCTCGCGCGCCGTCTTGCCACGGTTGCCATTCAAAAACCCGTCAAGCTGATCCTGCCACGGACCGATCTTGGGCTTGGGCTGCCGCTCGCGTTCGTAGGAGAACGATGTCTCATCGGACCTGAGTATCTTGCGGACTTGTTCCGCGACACATGCAGTTCGCGGCAAATCCGCTTGAGAGACCATCCCTGCACATGGAAGGCGCGCCGAACCCGGGCAATCGTATCCACCGACTTCATCCCCACACCATCCACTCGCCACGACGAGCTGATGGTCGCAAATCAAAGCCTTCACACTTGGGCGTCCAACCTATTCATACTGACCATTATGCATAAGAGCTCTATCACCCGCTGGATCCGGCGTTGCTGAATGCTCTCGAACGCGCATGATGGCATATCCGTTTTATATGGGACGCTTCAGCACATCGCAGCTAAACAAAGAAATGCCGTTTTGCCGGCTAGGAGACAGGGAGAGTTGGGGACAGTAGTCGGCCCGGCAGGAGCGGCTGGTGAGGCGATGGGCAAGGAGTTGAAAGCCGCGTAGCCAACGCTCAACGAGGCGCGCCCGACCGGCGACGGCCATGTGGAGCTGGCGTTTGGGCCCAGCTCAGGACGAACTGGCCCGCGAGATCAAGTCGCGCTGATGCCAAGTGCTCCGGACCAAAGGCTCGAAGTTGTGAGTGAGGACACCAAGCGAAATGATGCCACAACTGGACCACTGGCTCCAACAGGTAACAGGAATAACGGGGCTGCTCCCGGAGTTACTCGGCGCGATTGCGGAAAGGCTCAGCCCGATCGATCTGCTGGCGGTGTCGCAGACAGACGGCGAGCTGCGTGCTGCTGTCCAAATGTCCGCGGCGTTGGAACAACGGCGCCAGATGGCAATCCGGGTTCAGGCCGTCTGGAGCAGGTTAATGGTCCCGCAGCCAGGAGTCGCGAATCCCTATGTCGGACTAATGGCTGCCGGCGCGTTGGAATCTCTGGCATCCAATTTCAATTGCCTGACCAGCGTGCAGCAGGAGCAGCTCGTTGCCATCGCCGAAGGACTTAACAACCCCGAGCACCGCGTCTTTGCCCTGCAAGCCCTCGGCGGGGGGCTGGGAGGGCTCGCGCCCACGCTTCAGCAGCGCCTCGTCGAGGTCGCCGAAGGACTTGACGACGAAGAGCACTGCGTCGATGCCCTGGCAGCCCTCAGACAAGGGGTGGGAGGGCTCGCGCCTGCGCTCCAGCAGCGTCTCATTGATCGCGCCGAGGCGCTTGACCCCGAACTTCGCTTCTCGGCCTTGGATGACCTCGGGCTGGCCGTGGGTGACTTTACGCCCATACTCCAGCAGCGTCTCATCGAACTTGCCGAGGGGGTTGGCGATCCCCAGCTTCGCGTCGCTGCCCTCGCTGGTCTGGCAATGGGTGTGGGACGGCTTGTGCCGGCGCTCCAGCAGCGTTTCGTCGATCGCGTCGAGGAGCTCAACTCGGAAGACCGCGTCTCGGTGTTGTCAGCCCTCGGGATAAGCGGGGGAGAGTTTGTGCCCGCGCTCCAGCAGCGTGTGGTCGACCTCGCAGCAGGGCTTGTCGATCCCGAGCATCGCGCTCAAGCCCTGGAGGACATCGGACCGAACCTAGGAGAGCTTGCGCCTGCACTACAGCAGCGCCTCGTCAGGCTCGCCGAGGCGTTTGTCGATCCCGAGCTTCGCGCTAAAGCCCTGCGGGGCATCGGAACGAACCTAGGATCGCTTGCGCCCGGACCACAGCAGCGCCTCGTCGTGCTCGCCGAGGGGCTCGCCCAGTACGAGCATCGCGTCACAGCTCTGCTGGGCCTCGCAGTGGGCGTCGAAGGACTTGCGCCCACGCTCCAGCGGCGCCTCGTCGACCTCGTCGTGAACCCTGACCTCGAAGATTACTCCTCGGCCCTCGCAGCCCTGAAACCAGCCGTAGGAAAGCTTGTGCCCGAGCTACAGGAGCGCCTCGTCGCGCTCGCCGAGAATCTTAACGACCAAAGCCATCGCGTCATTGCACTGCAAAGTCTCGGAGAGAGCGCGGGATCGCTTCTGCCCGAGCTACAGGAGCGCCTCGTTGTGCTCGCCGAGAATCTTAACGACCAACGCCATCGTGTCAATGCGCTGCAAAGCTTCCGAGAGAGCGCGGGATCGCTTCTGCCCGAGCTACAGGAGCGCCTCGTTGTGCTCACCGAGAATCTTAACGACCCACACGATCGTGTCACTGCGCTGCTAAGCCTCGGAGAGAGCGCGGGATTGCTTCCGCCCGAGCTACAGGAGCGCCTGGTCACCTTCGCCGAGAGTCTTAACGACCCGGACAACCGTGTCGCGGCCGCGCGGGTCCTTGGAGCAAGCGTGGGAGCGTTTCCGCCCGCGCTACAGCAGCGTCTCGCTGCTATTGCTGAAGGTCTTGTCCATCCGTGGGCTCGGGCTGCCGCCCTGGCAGCCCTGTGTCCTAGGAACTAAACCCATTCACTTGGGGTTTTTCCGCCCAGGGTAATTCAAGTCTTGCAATCGGGCGGCCTCCGGCCGCGTTGCCGGTACGAACTGATGGAGCACGAAAGCTTGATCATGTCACCGCTGTTGGCAAATGTCTCGTGGTGTTCTCGCGTCGGTCATTCGCGTCCTGAACAGCTCGGAAATGTCTGGTCGAATGGGTCATGCCCTAGCCCGCGGCGTCCGGGCTCCGTCGAAGTCGAGAAGGGTCGTCGTGCCATCAGCTCATCTTGAAATCGCCGGATGGCTCCTGTGGATCTCGATCAACTTTCTGGGAGCATAATGGGACGGGACTGAGAAGATGGACATGGTTGGACAACTTGTTAGCCTCAAAGGCCACATGCATATCTGCCCCCTGGTCGAGCCTGGACCACGGCCGCATATCGGCGGCCCCGTGATCTTGACCGGTCAGAATTTTGTCTGCGTGGAGGGCGTTCCAATCGCCACCGTGAGCGACAGATGCCTATGTTCCGGCGCGCCGACAACCTCCGACAGCATTAAAGAAGGCTCTTCAATCGCGCGGATCAACGGCAAGAGGATTGCGCGGATGGGAGATTCCTGTTCACACGGTGGGCGCTTGGTTCAAGGCGTGCCGTGGATAACGTTCGAGTAACATCGCCGGCGAACGCGCTGGCGCCGACTCGAACTTCGAGACGCCGCGGCATCGTGCAGGGCAACGCCACGCCGCCGCTCGTGCCGATGCCGGAGGCGATGAAGCGAGAGCTTGAAGAATACCCCGGGCGTATTTGCGACCAATTCTGCGGCGGAGCGGGCAACAACTCAGGATGCGGGCGGCCGAGGCCGAGCACGACTGCGAGGACCACGTGATCGTTGCGATGCGCCAGACGGTGGTCTACTCCTGTGAGCTGAAATTAGACGATCTGGAATATTCAAACAGCTTGAAGGCTGTAGCCTCCCGCATTCAGCACCGGCAGACGTGGCGGCCGCGCAACGAGGGCACGCAAGCGCCGACGATACTTTAGTGGAGTGCGTACATAAATGGTCCCGTGCTCGCCACCCACGAACTGCCGTTGCAGAGAGGACGTGAAGCCGCTCCACGTTGGCACGGTGCCGTCGCCGACGTCCTCTTCCTCGATCGCGTCGGGACGCAGTTTGCCGAGATGGACCGACGTGCTTGAGACGGCATGATCCGTGTCGTCTGGCGTCACTGGGTCAACAACGTCGGACGTCTGCGCTGGAGTTTGCTTCGCGATCCAATCGGGGTGAAACAATCATGGAGGCTCGCCGCGTTGTTGGCCGCGGCGCAATGCGCTCTCCCTTTGGGTTCAATGCCCGATCGATTGTTCAGGGACGCTTCCCGCAAGGTCCAAAGCGCTCGTCGTCGGCAGGACCTTCGACGCTGGCAGCGGCTTCTCGGGCGTTGTCTCGCTGGAAGAAGGCTCCGGCGCGACCGGCACAATCGACAGCTATGTCCCCCATGTTGTCGGCGGCTTGAAATACAAAGGCGACTGGGGCGCGGTCACGGGTGTCGTCGCCTATGACAGCTCCTATGGAAGTGGCTGGCAAGGTTCGACTGGACGTCAACGTCACCAAGGAACTGACCCTGTTCATCATGGGCGGCTACGGCACGGACGATAACCTCAGCGACGATCCCGGCAATGCCATCGATGCTCATGGCCGCGGCTTCTACAAGCCGTGGGGCGGCAACTGGGCCGTCTGGGGCGGCGGCATGCCAAGACCGCGTTCAACCTCCAGGCTTCGGCTGACGACGACAAGAACTACGCTCTGGCTGCGAACGTCGCCTATACCATCGTTCCGGGCTTCACGATCACGACCGAAGTCGACTGGGACCATTCGGTCACTTCGACGATGGCACTCCGTTCGGCAACTTCACCAAGGCCGACAAGAAGGATAGCGTTGGCGGCATCGTCCGTTTCCAGCGCAATTTCTGATCGAACCCCTGCCGATCAGAACGGAAAGGCCAGCGACGTCGTCGCGGGCCTTTTTGTTTTGCCGAGAGCTGCCGTACCGACGCGAATGTGCCCTCCCGTAAGAAGCAGCGCTCAGCCGGCAGGGAACGGGGCGAAGTGACCCGAGCCACGAAGCCTCGCGAGCAGGATGATGGCCGTTCCGCGGTGCTCACCCCTCGCTTGCTCACTTAGCGGCGACGCATCCCAGGCACCCAATTCTGCCACCAAAAGGGCTGTGTCTCCGTTGATCGAGGCGCATCTAAGCTGTCCGCTCTTCTCCATTACGATTATCGCTGTGCCGGTTTCGCCATATCCAATCCCAGCCATCCGCTGAACGCAGATATCGCCGTCGACACGTACGTCGAATAGAACCGATCCTGCGGTTTTCTCCGCAGCGTCAGCCACACGATCACCGAACGGTTGATGCAGGCCCTCGCGATTGCCGAGCGACTGCTCAAACAACGCCAATTCAACATGCTCCGCCACCATGGTAGCCAGGGTGCGCGCCGGCTGGCGTAATCCGCAATAGGCCAAGGCTGACTATCCACACTCCGCAGCCTTTCGATGCTATGCCGGAGCTGCGCTCTTGGTCGACGCCACCCTCGTTGTGCGCCTAATCTCCGGCCCCGATGCCCGTTCCTTGCCGACCGTACTAAAATGTTAAAATTTTTTCTATTTGCAGTAATGGTAAAATTCTGAAAATAATTTGGCAATGGCCGCGCGCCTGGTCAACGGCGCGTTTTGGCAAGCAATAGAGCCGAATTGAGCGCCTTACCTATGGCGAGCAAGAAGATCGAATAGCCGAAATCGCCCGGTGCTCCCCGCTGCCGATATGAAAGGAAGACCAGTGACCGATCTTTATCGCCGTGAAAGCAAATCAGTTTCGAACATGGCTCAACTTCGTTTCTTTCCTCAAGCGGTCGTTGGAGGGAAAGGATCGTATTTGCGAGGCGATGATGGTCGCCAGCTTCTTGATTTTTCGGCCTCTTGGGGAGCTGCCAGCCTGGGGCATGCTCATCCTTCGGTTCGCGAGGCCATTACGCGGGCGTTTTCAGATCAAGCTGGTGCAAGCTACCTGTCTTCCGCAAACGAACCTAGCGTGCTTCTTGCTGAGAAGCTTCTATCATTGGTTCCACCACGCAGCCGCGGCCGAGTTTGGTTGGGGCACTCTGGCTCTGATGCTAATGAAACAGTAGCTCGAATGGTCGTCGCAGCCACCGGACGCCGTCGAATATTGGCCTTCAAGGGCGCGTATCACGGCGGGACCAGCGGTTCCATGGCTGTTTCGGGTCATCCGGCGCTCAAAGGTGTGGAGAAATTCGGCGGCCTGATCTTGGTGCCTTATCCGAACAGTTACGCGGCAGGTGACCCGACAGCTGCCAGTGCCGCGGCGCTGTCCCCTCTCGAGGAGGTTTTTTCGGCGGACGTTCGGCCAGAAGAAGTTGCTGCCTTCTTTATCGAACCAATACAGGGCGATGGAGGATTGCTAGTGCCGCCTGTCGGTTTCTTCGCCGAGATCGAACGGTTTTGCCGTCAGCACGGAATTCTTCTGGTGTGTGACGAAGTGAAGTTTGGCCTAGCTCGAACCGGACTTCTGCACGCCTTCGAACATTCAGGGATTGAGCCAGACATTGTGGTTTTTGGTAAAGGCCTCGGCGGAGGTTTGCCGATATCTGCGGTCGTCGGCCCCGAACCCATTATGAATCACTCCCCTACCTTTTCCTACCAAACGCTACACGGCAATCCGATCTGCGCGTCAGCGGCATTGGCGGTACTGGAGACGATCGAAAAGGACGGGTTGGTCCGAAATTCGGCAGACATCGGCTCTTACATGTTGGCCTCACTTTCGAAGCGAAGCAGAGATTGGGATTTGGTTGGCGATGTCCGGGGGAAAGGGCTTGCCATTGGGATTGAGCTTGTGGGCGATCGCGTTAGTCGCGCACCAGCGAAAATCCAGACCGCTCTCACTGTTTATAGAGCGTTCCAGCTTGGACTCGTAATGTATTATGTCGGTTCGAATTCGAACGTCCTGGAGCTTACCCCGCCGCTCATATTGAGTACAAGTGAAGCCGACGAAGGCATTTCTATTATTGGTCAAGCACTTCAAGATGTCGCTGCTGGGAAGGTTTCGCCCGACTTGATCTCATCCTTTGCCGGCTGGTGATATTCACCAAGTTGGCCCGTTTCGGCTTCGTGAATACCGAGTTAGTAAGTCAGTGCTTGCGAGGGCTGAAGAAACGCAGCCGCGAATTGTCCGAGATTCAAAGGATCTGCGCGAACGTATGCAAATTGAACCGCCAGCCTCGCGACCGTGGGCAGAATCGACTCGGCGCGGTTCGAGACCGAGTACTTCGCAGAAGGTGGAAACTGGCCAAGCTGAGGGCGGAGTGGCGGAGCGTGATGATGGGGGCTGAGATCTCAAGGATCGTCGTAGAGTGATTTCGCGGGTGCGACTGATCATGCGATCCTTTCTGAACCTAGAAAATCATTTCATCCAGAATCATTTGCACGTCAGCGGGTCGACGAACCAGTTCAACGAATTCCATCGGCTTGTGGTATCGGCGACCTTGCCAAAGGAGCGAATTGTGGGAATCGCCCTCCCCAAGCTGCACGTCGGTGACGACGCCGATCAAGATACTGTGCGAAAAACCGTCGTAGGTATGGCTAAGTTTGCAATCAAGCGCCATCGGCGCGCCAACAAGGAGCGGTGCCCCGGTTTTGCCCGCGACCCAATATTTCTTCTCGAAGCGATCTGGACCTTTTTGAGATTGAAATCGACGCGCCACATTGGACAACGCAGGAGATAGCAGATTTACGGCGAAGATACCTCGCCGTAAAATCGTGTCGTGCGAACTGGCCGACTTGTTGATGCAAACGAGAACAGACGGCGGATCGAAGGATAAACTACAAACCGCAGTGGCGATCAGGCCGCTCGGAAGGCCATCTTCTTCAGTCGTGATGATATTGACGGCCCCGGCGAAACGGCCCATCGCCTCCCTGAAGGCATCGTTCCTATCCAAGTCTGTCCTCCGTAGCAGTGACCCGTTCTGAATTGATCGCAGACCTAATTTTCAGAAGCCTGCACTCACCTGGTCAAGCTTCAGCAGCGCCCGGGCGTATATCTCGCGCCCAATGTCGCCATTAATATAGGCATGTCGCGTGCAAGTCTCCATGTCGCGCCAGATCCGCTGGACCGGATTACTGAGCATGAAAACCGACGCTCCGCCTATGTTCAGCAGCAGGTCTACGGCCTCGCGCACGCGTTTTTGCGCAACCGCCGCGTCAAGTCGGACGCGAGCTCGCTCGAGATCGGTCATGCTTGTACCGTCGCTGACGGAGCGATCGATATCGCTGGCCGCGCGCATCGTATGCAACCGTGCGGAGTCGATCAGACCACGAGCATCTGCCAGATTTAGCTGGTAGCTTGGGGACTGCCTTGCATCTGTATATAGGGACGTCACAATGGGCTTGCCGCGCTCGAGGTTCTCCAACGTGAAATCGAAAGCTGCCTCCGCCATCCCGACAGCCGCAGAACATATGCCCAACGGAAGCGCGGTTATGAGCGGTGCCCGATAGAGAGGTTCGTCAGAATGGTCCGAGCGACTGAAGCCGGAAAGCATTTCGCTGATGAGCATCGTCCGGTGTTCCGGCACGAAGATATCTTTTCCCACAAAGGTATTGCTCCCCGTCCCTGCCATCCCAGCGACATGCCATGTGTCTTCGATCTTCAGCTCGGACGTCGGCACCAGTGCAAGCCGTACGTCGATCAGAGCCCCACTGGCATCCAGGACCGCGGAGCCCACGAAGCTCCACTGCGCTTCGAAGCATCCGGACGCCCAGGGCCATTTGCCTGTCAACATCCAGCCCCCCTCGACCGCGGTGGCTTTCCCGGTGGGGGCCCATTGACCGATGACGACCGCGCGGGGATCCGAGCCAAAGACATCGTCGCGCGTCTTGTCAGGCATGAGCCCCATCAAAGATGCGCTGCTATTGGCGACCATGGCGAGCCAACCAGCAGCACTGTCGCCGCGGGCTAGTTCCTCACAAATCTCGCAGTATGTCTGGATATCAATCTCGCGACCACCGCAGCGGCGCGGCACCAAACCCTGCAGAAAGCCGGCGCTTCGCACCGCCGCAGCACTCTCCTGAGCAAGTCGTCTGTTTTTTGCTGATTCCTCCGCATTTGCACGCAAAAGCGGTCGGAGTGCGCGAGCATTGCGTACCAGCTCGGCGTTACTTAGGGTTAAATCCATCACTGTTCTCCTCCTTATTATATCGATATACCCACACCGTCGCGGCAAATTGATAATGTTGCTCAACGGGCTGAAGCCATAGCGGCGTCAGTGCTTGCTCGTTTGCCGTCGGTACTTGTTACATCCGGTCTGATTCCTACCCGCCACCAGAGCGTGCATATTCACGAGCGAAGACCCCGTACGGCTGGCAATAGACCGTCCGGCTTGACAAGCAACAAAAGAACTACCGCCAGAAGGACAAGCGCATCCCGGTATGGCGCGGTTCCAGTGGTGAGGAACGGTTCTGAACCGACCTCCAACGCGCCGAGCACAAAGCCGCCCAGCACGGCTCCCCGCAAAGAACCCAGCCCGCCGATGATCGCAGCGATGAAGGCCTTCAGGACCGGAGTAAAGCCCATGAGCGGATCTACCGAGCCACGCTGCGAAATCCACAATATCGCGGCAATACCAGCAAGAAGGCCTGATATCGCGAAGGACGTCGCAATGACTGTGTTTGCGCGCAAACCAAGCAAGCTAACCATGATGAAGTCTTCGGATGCGGCGCGCATCGCGACGCCCAAAGTGGTCTTGCGTAAGAAGATGTCGAGCCCGATTAGAGCTAGTGCCGTCAGGGCGATGGATGTCAGCGGGACCATACCGATCTGAAAGCCTCCGAAAGTAAGAGTTCCTGACATCCATTCCGGCAGAGCGACCGCTCTTCCGCGAGCAGAAACTCCGTTTTGAAAGAAAACCTTGCAAATGGTGCTTACGCCAAAGCTGGTAATCATAAGCGTCGTCACGGACGCGGACCGCATAGGACGAAACGCTATTCGATCCATCAATACCGCAGAGAGCGCCGCTCCCAGACAGGCCACTAGAAGAACTACAGGCAACGGCAGGCCGAATGAAAGCGACAGTACTATGAGGTAGCCTGCAATCGTCATCAGTTCGCCATGTGCGAAATTTATGAGCCCAACGATCGAAAATACGATCGCCAGCCCCAGCGCCAGGAGAGCGTATATTCCACCCAGGCTAAGAATATTAACCAGGTACTGGACGAATTCCATGACGACCTCCTAGATTGCCAAATATGCCTGCCGCACAAGGTCAGAGCTGGCGAGTTCAGATGCCGTACCGCTTAGAGCAATACGGCCGTTGGCTACCACGTAGCCTCGATCGGCCACGGACAGAGCCAACTCGACATTCTGTTCAACAAGCAGAATGGTAAGCCCCTGCTTGCGCAGGTCTTCGATTAATTCGTAGACCTTGTCTATCGTTTGAGGCGCAAGGCCCAACGAAGGTTCGTCGAGCAAGAGCAGGTCGGGCTGGCTCATTAAAGATCGGGCGATCGCCAGCATCTGCTGTTCACCGCCCGACAGGCTCCCTGCCTTTTGATCGATGCGCTCAGCAAGGATGGGAAAGCGGGAGAGCATGCTATCTCGGCGAGCCCGCAGCTCATTACCTTTCGCGAACGCCGCTCCCCCTAAATGCAGGTTTTCACCAACTGTGAGATGGGCGAAAACACGGCGACCCTCAGGAGTTAGTGCTATTCCCTTTCGGCTGATGACGTCTGCGGGCAGGCCGGTGAGTGGCTGACCTTTGAGCAACACCTTGCCCTCGGCAGGTGGGATGGACCCGGCGATGCCGGCAAGAATCGAACTCTTGCCGGCGCCATTGGCGCCAATGAGTGTGACAAGTTCTCCATTTCCAACGTTTAGATCGACGCCATGGACAGCCTGGACGGCCCCGTAGCGTATTTTCATTCCCTCGACACGAAGCATTGGCGTTCCTACCAGCTTAAGGATTGGGGATTTCCTCCTTCGTCGGTCGATATACCTTCACAAAGGTCGACTTCCCCCCCCTCAATTCGGATTATTGCAACGTCGCGCAGAGCAACACGCTCAGTTCCAGCATACGTCACTTTGCCGAGAACGGTCTGCACATCTTCCAGGCCAGCCAATGCGTCTCTGATTTTCGCGGGGTCCAGCGATCCTGCTTTGCGAGCTGCGGCGTCGAGCAATTGTGCCCATTCGTATCCTGATGCCTCGTATGAGGTTTCCGCGTCATGACCGGTTTCCTCCGTGAAGCGCTTGTTGAAAGCTTCCATCCCGCTGCCAGGGGTTGGAAAGCCGGCTGAGGAATGCACAACGCCATCGACCACCGAACCGAGTCCGTACACGGTCGGAGTACCGATGGCATCCGAGGCGATAACAGGAACCTTAACACCAGCACCGCGCAACTGCTTGATGAAGGCTGGGAAGTCAGGCTCGTACGCGGTCGTCATGATAACGTCAGGTTGCGGTGCTAATCGCTTGATTTGAGAAACCACCGCAGAAAAATCTGGCTGCCCCATCGAGTAGGACGCTTCACCGACAACGCTCCCACCCTTTTTCCGAAACGTTTCGCCAAAATAGTCTGGGAATTTGGACGTATAGGCGGAGTCGGGCGACTTCAGAAGAAATGCCGTCTTGTAGCCGGTTTCTGCGGCATAACTTGCTAGCGCGGCCGACTGTACAGTGTCGGATGGATAAGAAATGAACATATAGTCGCCGACAGCAGGTGTTAGGCTGGGCGAACCAGCGAGGTTGAGCATCGGAATGCCCGCTGCCTGTCCGATCTGACCCGCTGCGATCGAGGGATCGGCATCGGCCGGGGTAATGAGAAATTGAACCCCGTCTTCGATCAATTTCTGGGCCGCGTTGACGGTAGCCGCTGTGTCGGACCGGGTGTCGATAACTTCGAGAGTGACCGTCGCCATGCCCCCAATGCCGCCCTTGGCATTGAGATCTTTGATGCCTAACTTGAAGCCGGCCAGGCCGGGTTGATCGTATGGTGCCAAGGCACCAGTCAGGGCCATTGCGGCTCCAATCTTGTATTCATCCGCCGATGAGTATCCCTCGCTTGACGAGAGCGCTATCGCAGCAAGGCAAGCGAGCGCAGTTGCATATCTTAGCTTGTTCATTTTTGAGTTCCCGTGTGAGGTTTGACCAATGCTTCGTTTTCCGAAGTCTAATAGTTATTCTGTCTGCAACTCCTTTGTGCTTTTGTAACCATTAAATATCCATCAGACTGAGTAACTCAGCGATACCATCTCTAGGACGCGCTAGCGCCGATGACCTGCACCACAGAGCTTGTTTCGACCTGAGTTTTTTTCTCGCCCATCCTTTTGCTTCCGAGATAGGCTGATATCACGGCAGGGTCGGTTCTGACCGCGTCTGCCGTGCCCACGGCGATGCGCTTGCCCCGGTCGATAACGACGATGGTGTCACTAAGCGACATTATAAGGTGCAAGTCGTGCTCAACCACGAGAATGCCCACGCCTGTGTCCGCGCGCAGTGCGGCCAACCTGCCCATTAACTCTTTAGTCTCGGCCGGATTCATCCCCGCAGCAGGCTCGTCAAGAAGGAGGAACCTGGGGCCCGTGGCAAGAGCGCGGGCGATTTCTACAAGACGTCTCTGTCCGTACGGAAGGCTGCCGGCAAGCCGGTCCCCTAATGTTTCCAGGCCAAAACGCGCTAGGGCGTCATTGGTGCGCCATACAGATAGAGCCGTGTCGGCCGCACATGCCTCAGCGGCAACCAAGACATTTTCCCTTACAGTCATGTCAGCAAAGACACGAAGGTTTTGGAAAGTTCGCGCCAAACCTGCGCGGGCAATTATGTGAGGCTGCTTATTTTCTATCAAATCCGACCCAAGCGCCACATGACCTGCGCTAGGTCGTAACTGGCCAGTCAACAGATTGATCAAGGTGCTCTTCCCGGCACCATTCGGACCGATCAACCCCGTAATGAGGCCAGCTTCAGCCTTGAAGGTTACCCCGTCGACGGCCCGCACACCGCCAAAATGACGAGACAGCTGATTTGCCTCCAAAGCGTTTGCACCCTTTGGTGCCTGAAAATCTTGCGATCCTGGAAGGAGCTTGCTGTCGCGCCCCTTCAAAGGATCCCATGCTTTTGACAGCTCGAGTTCCCGGCTACCAACAAGACCAGCGGGCCTGATGAAGAGGACGAGAATCATTGCGAGCGAAGCACCAACGAGAGGCAGTCCGTACAAGGCCGGGACCGAAAATCCGAGGATATCACCCCCGCCCTCTAGCGCCCGCAAAAGCTCCGTGACTGCTGTGATTACTATCACGCCCACTAAAGCGCCCGAAACAGAACCGAGGCCTCCGACGATCAGCATCGAAATCAGCAGAAAACACGACTCGAAGTAGAAATCCTTGGGGCCGAAGGCACCTAAAAACTGAGCCGTCAACGCCCCGGCAATCGACAAAATGGTCCCGCTCAACAGCCATGCCCTAAGTCGCGCTTGGCGAACGTCCACGCCCACTGCCGCTGCGGCTACTTCGTCTTCTCGCGTGGCTCGGACGGCGCGACCAGTCCTTGTATCCCTAAATGTTCGGGCAACTGCGATCGACAGCGCCGCCACAGATAGAGCAACCACAAGCGTGGTATTGCGGGGCACACCGTAAAATGTTTGGCTGCCGCGCGTGATATCCTTTGTCGCTACCAGAACCGTGTAGACGATAATCTGCAATGCCAGAGTGGCGATGGACGCAGCCGAACCGGACAACCGCCGCATAACGATGCCGCTCACCCCAGCCAAAACCAGCCCCGTAAGGGCGGCTACAATCAACGACGACCAGACTGAAAGACCATAGCCCGCCATCCAGACCGGGAGGTGAGGAAGTGCGGTCCGTTGAACAACAGGGCTCATCGTGAGGATGCCTGCAGTGTAGGCGCCCACCCCCATGAAAGCTGCAGGACCGAATGACACGATACCTGTGTTGCCGGAAAAAACCTGCAAACCAACGCAGGCAGTGACCACGATTGACATCGATGTCGCGATCCTGGTTCCATTCGCTCCAAACAAAACACCGGCCAAGATCCCTACTGCCACTAGGATAACGGCCAAAGCCAGCGAATCCATCGTCACAGCCTTGATGCGGGAATTGACCATCCGTCTGCTCCTCTGCGGAATTACGATTATTGGACAGGTCAACCTTCATGTCAATATCATTACATCATTCTGTCATATGAAAAATTGTGCAGAAGGCGCTACAGCCTTCCAGCTGCGGTCGTAAGATTGCTGATTGCTACCCCAGAGGCTGGAGAACTTGACCTCCCGGCGCACAATCCCCACAGAGCTGAGCAATAGCCATCGATGCCGATCGGCGCGCGCTGATCGATATTGGAGATAGTCAGACCAGAACGGGAAGGCTTTGAGGACCATCCGATCCTTATCCCTGCAAGGGCGGCATCTCTGGTCTTACCTCACTGCCGAATTCCTGGTGCCCTTGTCCATCGTCGAAATCGCACATAAACAGCACCCAGGAAGTTTGATCTTCAATCCATGCCGCAATCTCCTCGCCTGGATCCTGCTAAGGCTGCCTACCCCTCCTCGTTGCCGACTCGTCTACTTTTCTTCCATCAGCGCCAGCCTCTGAAGAGATATTGACACGCACCTAGGCCGCAGCTACCCTCGAATAGGCTTTGAGTATGATGCCGGTTGGTCAGCCTCCAGCCGCACACAATTTCTATTTCGGAACGAGCCTTCAGCAAATCGGCTCGTTCCGTCGCGCCCCTCAACAATCATGATCGATAAAGGTGTTCCGATGCGGTCTTCTGTTGCTCCGACTTACGAAAATCGCGTGCTCAGCGCCTATGAGGGTGAAATCTTGGGGGAAGAATTTTTTAGCGTTCTTGCCCAGAAGGCTGACAGTGAACAATCTCGCGTAAAGTTGCGCAATTTGGCCGCCATTGAGCGGCTTGTAGCAGAGGCGCTTTTGCCAGTTATCACGCGTTACAAACTTGAACCAAATAGCAAAGTACTGCTTGCTGAGAAGGGACGCGATGAAACCGTTGAGTACGCAGAGCTTGGTTGGACTCAATTTGCGGTAAAGCTCAAGAAGCTATTGGGGCCATTCGTTCGTGAATTTGAGACTCTGCTTGTCGAGGCGCCGGTTGACGACCGACCCTATATCCAGTTACTTCTTGACCACGAAATTGCGCTTTTCGCGTTCGCTCAGGCGGAAGGTGAAGACTCAAGCGATGGTCAGATTCATCTTGACAACTTTCTACAACGGCACAAAGCTCTATTGCGCAACGAAGGCTAAGAAAACCTGTCTTCAGACCAGGTCCTGCTGTATCTGAGCCACCGGGGTCGCTGGGGCGGCTTCGTCTGAGTCACGCCGCTTTGATCGGTTCCCCCTGGAGTTGGGCAGTGGCGCGTCTGATGGTTCAGAGCGTCTTCCACGTCCCCCCAGCCGACAGAGATCCGGTCGACTTGGGAATGGACGGCGACCGGTGTGACCCTGTAGGCTGGCTCAAGGCCAAGGCAGCCGATGTTGGCCGCGACCGCCCGACAATGTGGACGGCCTTTCTGTAGTTGAAAACTAGCGTAGCCGCGCTTGCGCGCACTTTGGTGGCTTGCCATCGTGCATTATTCGGACAGCCCGCTAACATATTCACAATGAGAAATTTTGTAATATTCTCTTCAGCAATGTCAGTTGGAGGACACGATGAACGTTAGAGACATGCTGCTGCACGGGGCCATTTCGTTGACACCATCAGAAGAGCGGATCGTTCAGGTGCTCCTGACCGACTACCCGGCGGCCGGCTTAGGCACTGCCACGAGTCTCGCAAAGCGCGCCGGCGTCAGTGACCCTACTGTGGTTCGCCTTGCCATGAAGCTGGGTTTCGAAGGGTTCCCCGCCCTCCAACGGCGGTTACTTGCAGATGTTGAAGCAAGATTGCATTCGCCGCTGCTTATGATGGAAGCCAAACGGCCCGACATGGGGACGCATAGCGAACAAGGAGCTGCGATCGCCTACATGCATTCGGTGGCCAGCAACCTCAACAAAGCGCTGACATCGACCCCGCTGGCGTCATATCAACGGGCCGCCCGCCTGGTAATGGATACAAAGGGCAAGGTCGTCCTGCTCGGCGGGCGGTACAGCCGTTTTATCGCAGGCATGTTAGCAGCCTACTTGTTGCAATTTCGGCCAGACATCATGCATATCGACGCACTATCGGCGCAAAAGACGGACGTGTTAGTCGACTTGGGAAAGCGCGATCTCTTAATCGT
The DNA here is from genome assembly GCF_042682145.1 of Mesorhizobium newzealandense. Lineage (NCBI taxonomy): Bacteria > Pseudomonadati > Pseudomonadota > Alphaproteobacteria > Hyphomicrobiales > Phyllobacteriaceae > Mesorhizobium > Mesorhizobium newzealandense. The sequence continues at coordinate 306,356 of NZ_JBHUGZ010000012.1, forward strand.
GTTCGATTATCGCCGATATCAGCTGGACGTTGTTGCGTTCGCCCAATTAGCTGCGGCCCGCCGCGTTCGCATTCTTCTGTTTACGGACCCTTGGTTATCGCCCATTGCCGAGTTTTCAGAACTAACACTAACCTGCCCAATTGAGGTTAATTCGCCCTACGACACGATGGCGTCATCGGTGGCGCAGATCGAAGCTGTTATCGCTCAAATCCTTGCTTCCATGGAGAAGCGGACGCGCGAACGTATCGAGGAATTGGAGGAGATCCGCCTCCAGGCGAGTGCATCGCTGGATAACGCGCGTCTCCTCGAAGAGGAAAAGCCCGCGCTGGCATCCATGACGACCAAGTAGCGCGCCATGGATGCAAATGCGCTGAGGACGTTATGCGAAGCGATGCAATGAGAACTTCCTGAGCAATTCCTGACGTTGACCCAACGCCCATTGTGCGACGACTTCGCCCATGGCAGGCCCAAGCTTGAAGCCATGCCCACTTGAGCCGGTGATCACGAAAGTTCCCTTTGCGCCCGGAATCTCGTCAACTATAGGGAGGTGATCCGGGCTCATATCATATTGACAGGCGTAGCCGGGACGGATGCCCAATTCGGCAATCTCAGGAGAACGGGACATGATATGTTCAATGGCCCAGACCGATTCCTCTTGCGTGATCGTTCGGTCCAATTGGCCCGCGACCTCGAGGCGATAGTTCATGCGCGCGTGTGCTTCTTTAAGCGCGTCGTTCTCGACGCCTGTGCCGCCGCCCCCCCAGGTTCCAACCAAAATTGTATTCTCGCCTTCCGGCCGAGCATAGCAGTTCGTAGTTTCATCAACCCAACAATGCGGAAGTAACTTCCTTGCGACACCTGGTGCGTCCATTACTGCCATGAAGTGGCGTTCAATAAACGTCGGTAGGCTAACTCCACGCTTAGCCAGGAGCGCCTTCGACCAAACACCCGTTGCAAGAATTACGCGACCGGTAGAGATGACGGTGCCATCACTTAGCGTCACCCCGGTCGTGTTTCCATTTGTTACTTGAATTTCGGTAACCGAGCGGCCGCCCATAAACTTAACGCCATTTGCGCGAGCTCGATTGACCAATTCGTTAGTTGCACCGTAAGGGTCGCAGTGTCCCGATTCGTCTTCCCAGGCGGCAAAAGTGATCCCCTCCATATTGAAATGAGGGAGAATTGCCTGCGCCTGTTCTCCGGTCAGACCCTCGATTCGGCTACCTTCATCGTCGCGGATCCGCTTAACAATCTCGCGATTTGCGGGTTCGTGCTCAGGGCCGCAAACCCACAGGCAGCCAGATTGATGAAAGGCGCCGGGGAGATCCTTAAGGATCTCGATTCCCCGTTTTGCGAGCAAAGATAACTCGGGATCGCCATAGAACGCGTGGCACACCGCGGACGATGAGCCGGTCGGTCCGGAAGCCGGATGGTCGGACTCGACTTGGATAACGTTCAGATTTTGGTTCGACAGATAGTAGGCTGCCCCCGCACCCGCAATTCCCGCTCCCGCAACGAGTACGTCACAGCTGTATCTTTCGCTCATTTGATGCTCCTGTTACAAGAAAAAGCCCAACCGGCTATCCTTATCGATGCAGCCACTTCCGGTACGGCGAGTGGTGAAGGGCCAGGACGACGATTGCGACCGGCTCGCAATCAACTTTCTTCAGAGCAGAATGCCCTCTGCACAAGATCCACCCCTCCCCACCTTTGGCCAAAGCAGTCCGCTGATAGGCTGGCTGAGGAGCGAAAATAATGTGGAATTTTTTTCCTGTCTACAGTTAATTGCGATATTTGAAGAAATTATTTCAGTCCGCGGCACTCGACCTCCTCGGCCACCTTCGACCTTCCCGCTTGCTCAACAAACCAAGCCTCATCCGATCTATCGCGAACTTGAGGCCATGGTTGAACAGAAGGCCACGTCGGAAAAAATTTTCTATCTATCAAAATGATCGCATCATTGACAAATAATTTTCAGCAATTCATGCTTTGTGAGATAGCATGTTCGTTGCACGCAGGATGGACGCCGGGATCGAGGACATGCTGGCAGCCTATCAAGCATCGGAGACTAAGTGGGGTTCCCGTTCTGAGAACGGCGCCAATGTCGCGTATCGGCCGACAAAGATAGCCATTTGTTAAATTTGGAGGATACCATGGAAAAAAGAACAGCATATCATTCAATATACGAGAAGCTTGGCGCCCCCATGATTGACTTTGGAGGCTGGAAAGTCGCTTCGCACATAACTTCTTCAAACAAAGAATACATGATGGTCCGCTCCAATGTCGGCTTTGCCGAGTATGATTTCCAGAGTTGTTTTGGGGTGTGCGGACCGGAATCGTTTCAATTCATACAGGAACTTATCGTAAACGACTTGGGAAAGATCACCCCTGGCGGCACTATTTACTCAAGTATCCTTGACGACAAGGCTAGTCTAATCGACGACGTTATCGTTTTTTGGATTAGCGAAGATCAGTTTATGATCCACGGTGGAATTACTCGCGACGCCTCGCGCAAGTGGATTATGGAAAAGGCAGATGGTCGAAAGGTCTGGGTCACTGAATTGTCTAACACGTTCCTTTCCATACAGGGCCCAAAGTCGATCAATGTACTTCAACAAGCCGTGGACATTGCAGATCTCGAGCACAACCGATTAGTGCATGTTGATTTCCATGGCGTTCCAACCACGATTGCACGAGTGGGCTTTTCAGGTGAACTGGGTTACGAGGTCCATTTCGGGCCTGAATATGCTCACGGCATGTGGGAAAAGTTCACTGAGTATTGCGCGAAGTACGGTGGCGGCCCGGCCGGACTGATGGCCGCCTTCCCAATCGCGGTTGATAAAGGCTTTCTGTTCGGAGCCGACTTTTATGCGGGAGGTTCCCCTCTTGAATATGGCCTTGGATGGTCCGTAGCTTTTGACAAGGGCTTTTTCCATGGCAGAGATGAGATGCTGCGCCGCAAGCAAGCAGGCCTCCGCACCAAACTCGTAGGAATAGAGGCCGACACAACGGAACCTCAGATAGCGGGAGGTTTAAAACTGACCTGTGGTCCCAAGAAGAACGCAGGTGAAACGACGATCGGCTGGGTCAGCCCACTGCTCGAACGCAATATTGGACGAGCATGGGTCAATAGCGAATTCGCCGAGCCAGGTACGGAGTTGGAGGTTCAATCCAACGGCGGTCCCAAAAAGGTGAAAGTCACCGCCAGCTACCGATTCTTCGATCCCAAAGGCGAGCGCGTCAGGGTAAATCCCCGCGAGATGCTCAAAGTTTGATCTAGAGCGGTTTTCCCTTAATCGGAGTCGTTTGTTTGCAGTGAACGGCTTGTTCTGATTCCCTGATCGAAGTGATTTGCGGAAGGAGCAGCGGCATGGCACGAGCTTACAGCCTGGATTTGCGGACGCGTGTTATCGAGGCGATAGAGGCAGGCCTGTCGACCCGAGAAGCGGCACGGCGGTTTGCCATCGGGATATCGACGTCTGGTGCATGGTATCGGGCCTGGCGTTCGAGCGGCAATCTGGAACCTGGGCGGCAGGGCAAGCCGAAGGTATCGAAGCTGGACGCGCACGAGACTTTCATTCTCGCCTTGGTCGAGACCGATGAGCGGGACATCACGCTTGCCGAGATCGTCGATCGCCTTGCGGCAGAGCGCGGGGTCAAAGCCAGCCTGACGACGGTCCATGCGTTCTTCGCAAAGCGTGGCATCACGTACAAAAAAAGACAGCGCACGCGGCCGAACAGCAGCGACCGGATGTTTTGGCAGCGCGGGAAGAGTGGTTCGAAGGCCAACTCGATCTCGATCCGAGCCGCCTGATCTTCATCGACGAAAGTGGCCTCAATACCAAGATGGCCCGGCTACGAGGCCGCTCTGCGCGTGGACAGCGTTGCCGGGCGGCTGTTCCTCATGGGCACTGGAAATCCACGACCTTCACGGCCGGCCTGCGCCTCGACGGGATCGTCGCGCCCTGGCTCCTGGACGGCGCCATGGATGGCGAAGCATTCCTGGTCTACTTGCGCCGCGTCCTCGTGCCGACGCTTCAACCCGACGATGTCGTCGTGATGGACAACCTGCCTGCTCATAAAGTGGTCGGTGTCCGCGAAATCATCGAGGCTGCGGGGGCTTCCCTTCGCTATCTTCCGCCCTACTCCCCGGACTTTAACCCCATTGAGATGGCCTTCGCCAAGCTGAAGGCTTTACTGCGAAAGGCAGCAGCCCGGTCCATCCCGGAATTATGGGACGCCGTGGCCGTCGCCATCGATCGTTTCCACCCCAAAGAATGCGAAAACCTGTTCGCCCACGCCGGCTACGATGCCTAACCGTGATTATCCAGAAACTGCTCTAGCTCAGTTAGACATCTCGCCGTCTTCCGAGCGTGGGGCCGGGCAAAGCAGCGATGCTGGCCGGCCCCAGCGGCGCCCTTGCCCGGCGAGACCTCCTTGGCGGTAAAACAAGGATACCGTCATAGGTCTGTCTCGGAAGACAGTCTCACGCTCACACCAAACAAGAGCGGCCACCATCGCAACGGCATCAACAGCCTTCGTCGGAGAGGTCCATCGCAAGGTCGAGTTCGGGTCATTCGACAAGGGTCTGCGGTCGACGCGCCCTCGTAGGTTACCCTTATTCTGTGATCATGCCATTCGCCCTTGGGCTGAAAGCTGTGGAGCGGACAAACCTATTTCTGCAGAGCGCTTGCCTTTTTGAGTCGCTCGATGCGATTCAGAAATTGACATGTTGACGCAGGTCACGAGGATTTGTAATTTCCTCTTCACGAGCTCAAGGGGAACTGATTGATGCAGTTTCGAGACATGCTGCTTCAAGGCGGCTTATCGCTCACCCCGTCGGAGGAGCGCATTGTTCAGGTGTTACTCACCGATTATCCGACGGCCGGGCTAGGCACCGCAACGAGCTTGGCGAAGCGTGCTGGGGTCAGTGACCCCACTGTGGTTCGCCTGGCCATCAAGCTCGGCTTTGAAGGTTTTCCGGACTTCCAGCAGCGGTTGCTCGCCGACATCGAAGCGCGATTGCATTCGCCACTGCTTATGATGGGTGCGAAGCGGCCAGAGTTGGCCACCGACGGCGAACAAGGCGCGGCTATAGCCTACATGCATTCGGTTGCCGGGAGCCTCGACAAGGCGTTGACGACCACTCCGCTGGCTACATATGAGCGCGCAGCCCGACTTGTCATGGACTCCAAAGGTAAGGTGGTCCTGCTCGGAGGACGCTACAGTCGGCACGTCGCGGGAATGTTGGCAAGCTACTTATCGCAGTTTCGAGCCAACGTCGCCTACATCGAGACACTATCCGCCCAGCAACTGGATCTGTTGGTCGATTTAGGAAAGAGAGACGTTCTGATCGTCTTTGACTACCGCCGCTACCAACGCGACGTGGTCGCTTTTGCCGAACAAGCCGCCGCCCGTAACGTTCGCATCCTCCAGTTCACCGATCCATGGGCATCGCCGATTTCCGATTTCGCCGAAGTTACCCTTTCGTGCCCGATCGAAGTCAGTTCGCCCTATGACACGATGGCACCGGCAGTGGCGCAGATCGAAGCCGTCGTCGCTCAGATTTTTGCAGCCACCGGCGAGCGGACACGCCGCCGGATTGAGGAACTCGACAAATCCGTCACGAGAGCAATGTGACACTTAACGAGGCCCACGCGCACAAAAATCAGAGCAACGGGAGTTCTCGTCAAAAACTCCAATAGCCGACCCAAAGAGCATCTTCCCTTCCATTAGCCTTAGCTTTTCTTTAGTTATGACTCCCTCACTGGCTCTCTCTGATGCGAGACCGAAGTCCTCAACGAGTCCCATTTTTTTATCCGCTGGCTTGCCTGGGGCCAGTTCGCCTCGGCGACCCGGGTTATGAGCGCCTCGATCAACGCGAACGCGGCAACGTTGCTGTCAAATGCAGTCTCGTTCTCAATGTGCAGCGCTATCACTTCTGATGCATATTTGGAGATTGGAGACATCCATCGATCCGTTATCAGGATGATCTTCAGCCCGCAGTGCTTTGACACTCTTTCGGCGAACTCTTCAAGGGAACGTTGGTACCTTCGAAAATCGACGAGGACTAATACATCCCTTTGCCGCATTCGCATTATATACTCTGGCCACCAGTCATCCTCGGACGATACCTGATGAACACCAGCGCGGATTTGTTTCAAGTGCCTAGACAAATACTGCGCAACTAGATCGCTGATCCGACCACCCAAGGTAAATATATCAGATCGCGGGTCGGAAATTAGTGCCCCTACCCTTTCAAACTGGGCGGCAGTGATCGCCCCGGCGGATGCCTTTAGCAACTCGGTTGATTTTAGGATAAAGTTCTCGAAAAACTCGTCCGTTATACCGCTTGTTGTTGTCCGCAAATCGAGCGGAGACTTTTGCCCTTGCTTCAGTTCCTTTATAAGTTGTTGTTGGAATTCCTGCAGACCCTGGTAGCCGAGTTTACTCACGAAGCGTGAGATAGAGGGAGCAGAGACGTTTGAGGAGGTCGCAATTACCTGGATTGGCTCAAGTCCGGCAAACGGATAATTCGACAGAATTAGCGCAGATAAGCGCCGCTCCGTGGCGGTTAAAGAATCTGCTGCTCTCCTTATCTGCTCCCTTACGGTTTCGCCCGGAATTGTGCTATCGGTCATAATCTCTCCAAAGCCGGCTACCCCGCAAACCCTTAAGCACTGCTGTTTTCAGTATGGGGGAGTGAGACCTAGCTAGCAAGCTCCAGCGCTCCGCCACGAGAATGAGGTGCTGCTCTAACCAGCACTGGGCGTTAGCGGCTTAGGGGCGTGTTCCAGGCCTTGTATTTCGGCAATGAGCTCACGGGTAGTGACCTGACGGCAATACCCCTTAATCGCCCGTAGCGAGCTATCATGGCGTTCCCGGGTATAAGTCAGGCATGCATCTGTAACCTGTGTGACGAGATAGCCAAGGTCACAGGCATCCCTGATCGCGCCTTCTACACACTGGTCGGTAACCAACCCTGCGAGTACGAGCTGTTTAACACAGAGATTCCGCAAGATGTAATCGATATTTGTGGAAATGAAGACGGAAGATGACGTCTTGGGTAGAACTATCTCATCACCCTGCACAGCTATCTGGTCAATTACCTTACCGTCCCATGACCCCTTTGGTACATGGAACCCAGTGATCTTGTAGTCGAGAGATCTGTCCCGACCATCAGCTGTCAAGCTTTCGATCGTTGTGTACATTACTTCAATACGAGACTTCCTGAAGGCGGCTTGCAAAGATTGCATGTTCGGAATGACCCGAGCCTCAAGCTCGCTGAAATACCAGCCATACTTCGCTGCAAAATCTGCTTTCGGCAGCCCTGAAAATTCGGCTCCGTCACGGTGAGCGCTGAAATTTTGGACATCGACAAAAAGTAAGGCCGATTGCTCCGGCACCAAGGGCACATTGCGAGTAAGACTCATTTCAGTTCCCATTCAAATAGTCTTCGATCGATGATGCGACGATATCGGCCCAAAGCTTCTGACCTTCAGCCGTCCGCAGATGATCATTTCGGATCTCAATCAGGCTGTTGTTCAAGCCACGTGTCTCGCAATGCCGGGGCACAAACCAATCGCTCGAGTCATTGACCTGATAGGGTTCATTCATTCCCACGCGTAAACGCGGATACCTGCGTGTAACAGAGTCTCTCAGGCGCGCTGACGTGTCCGTGTCACGACGGAACAGGAAACCGATATCCCACGGGCGCCACACGTTGTTCATGCGAGGAGTGAAACTGTGAACCGATATCGCCACTGTGTGTCGACCCTCCTCTAGACGTCGACTGATCTCTGTGTGAAAAGGCTCGAAGATCTCGGCCACGCGAGCCGCGCGATCGGCAATGTCGACTTCCTGATTGCCGGGTATTCTGATCCCATCGCTTGTTGCAGGAATAGCATCGAATGCCTCCGGCGGCCGGTTGCAATCTATGACCAGGCGGCTATACGGCTGAAAGACAGCAACAGCATCTAGCCGCCGCGCCAAAAGCCGCGCCACTTCGGCTGCCCCGATATCCCAGCCGACATGATCGTCAAGCACCTCAAGAGAAATGCCCAGATTTCCGAGCGCCGCGGGGATCGCCTGCCCCGCATGTTCACACACCAGGAGCACAGAACTTGACCCGTCGGGGTTGATGACCTCAAACGGGTCCGGATCGCCCTGCCCCAGCAAGCGTAGCGTATCATAACCCTGCTTCATGCCATTCTCTGTCCTTCGAGAGATCGACGGGCTTGCCGACGCCTGAGCCACCAATGCATTGAGATTGCAAATGTCCCTGGGGACCAACTCTCTCAGGAAGCCCCGCCGCGTGCTCCCATCGTTCGCTGCAAACAGGACGAGATTTCATTTTCAATGTCAACTCAGTATTTGTGATTGACAAAAAAATTTCATTGAGGTTTTGTGCACTGAAGGCAACATGGTCGTTTCGAGACAGGCTATCGCGGTGGTGGGGTTGCCTATGGCCGCGGAGCACTGGCGTACGTTATGAAACTGACTAATTTGAACCTCACGATCTTGTTCTGCTGCCCAACGTTTTGAAGGACACCGATGATTTCGAACCCGCTTGTCTTCGCAGCTACGTCCGATATCGCCGGGAGAACACGTGGTAAAGCGTTTCCAGTGTTGGAACTGGATAAGCGCCTTAAGCGTGGAATCGGCTGGACGCCGACGAATGTAATGATTACCTGCTTCGACGCGATCGCTCCAAGCCCCTTTGGCTCGCTCGGCGATCTCCTTCTGATCCCTGATCCTGAAGCGCGCGTTGAGGTCGACTTCGCAGACGGCGGCCTGGTTGAGCATTTCATGTTGGGGGATATCACCGATCTCGATGGCCGCCCATGGGATTGTTGTACTCGCTCGATTCTTAAAGCGGCGCTTGAGCGGCTCCGATCTTGCGGCGGTATCCAGCTTGTGAGCGCTTTCGAACATGAATTCCAGATGCTCGACGCCGGCGAGGTTCTTCCCGACGCCTTTAGCTTGCGCGGGTTTACTCGGCGGCGGCAGCTTGGAGAGGCTTTAATGTCGGCTCTCGCTCAGGCAGGCCTGACGCCCGATACCTTCATGAAGGAATTTGGTCCAAACCAGTACGAGGTTACCAATGGCCCCGCTCAGGGTCATCGCTCTGCCGACCAAGCGGTAATTCTTCGGGAGTTGACCCGCATGGCGGCGCAACGCTGCGGTGAGCAGGTGACGTTCGCACCAATTTTGGACCCCTCCAGCGTCGGTAACGGAGTTCACATCCATATGAGCTTCCTGGATGGGAATGGCTCCCCGGCAACGTATGATGAGAACGACCCGTTCGGCATGTCCAAAATTACCGGGTCATTCATCGCCGGCGTACTCAAATATCTCGACTCCATCGTTGCGCTAACCGCGCCATCTCACATTTCCTATCTGCGATTGACGCCAAACCGCTGGAGCGCCGCATATAACAATCTTGGCTTCCGCGATCGCGAGGCTTCAGTCCGAATCTGTCCCACTACCTCCGCAGATCCCGAGAAGATCGCCAGGCAATATAACTTTGAGTACCGTGCGGCCGATGCCGCCGCCTCGCCATATCTGGCCTTGGCATCGATTCTCCATGCAGGTGCCCAGGGCATCGAAGACGGTCTCCCCACACCTCAGGTAACTCAGGAGAACTTATCCGTGCTGTCTGAGGCCCAGCTGTCTGATCGCGGTTACAAGCGGCTACCACAATCCCTGGAAGAGGCTTTGCTGCGTTTTGAGCAGAACGATGTTGTAACGCGTTGGTTTCCGGACGGCTTTGCCTCGATTTATACTGCGCACAAGCGTGCCGAAATCGCGCATCTGAGCGATCGCACCGTCAAAGAGCGCTGTGCCGCTTATTCAAAAGTGTACTGATAACAAGAAGGCACTTCGTGAGAGGCGTAGAGATGCTGAAGATAAAGGGAGCAGAACGTCTGTTCAGTCTCTATCTGGAGCCTGGATTTTCGCTGCAGGCCTTTTCTTCTGCAGTCGAGGCCTTACGGCTTGCCAACGAAGTGCTCGAATCGGAGATTTACGCTTGGCGAGTTGTATCTGACGACGGACTCTCTGTGAGATCGAGTTGTGGACCTACGATCTCTGTTGATACGTCGCTCAAGGAGGAACGCGGCCTCCTTGGCAAAACGGGCTGGTCCCCTTCAGTCGCCGTAATTTGCGGGGGTAGCCACCCACTTACCGCAAATCGGGCCCTGCATGGCTGGTTGCGAGAATGCCGGGCTAGGAAACTGTGTCTGGTCGGAATCGCGAGCGGGATCTTCAGCATCGCCCAGACCGGTCTGGCGGATGGACGAAGATGTGCAGTACACTGGGAACAGTTCCCTTCGTTCGTTGAACAATTTCCACGTATCGCTGCTGTTCAAGCTGCTTATGAGATCGACGGAGACACGTACTCCTGCTCTGGCGGAGATGCTGCTTTCGACATGTTCGTGCAGTTCGTCAGAGAAGATTATGAATCCGCTACAGCCAACCGGGTGTGCGAGAAGGCGGTCGCTATGACGGTTCGTCAACCTGGAGATCGTCAGAGACTACCTCTGCATGCAGGCGCGGCCATTCACCATGACGGCCTGTTGAAGATCATCGAGCAGATGGAGAGGCATCTCGACGAGCCAGTCGCGCTCGAAGACATCGCTGCCTCCAGCCGCTTGTCTCGTCGCCAAGTTGAACGCATCTTTTCGCAACAAATAGGACGTTCGCCTGCGCGATACTATCTCGAGATGAGACTTGAGCGCGCGCACTTGTTGATCTTGAACTCGCAACTTCCAATCGTCGAGATCGCGATGGCCTGTGGTTTCATCTCGGCCTCGCACTTTTCAAAGGCATATCGCGAGAATTATGGACTGGCGCCGCGTGAGGCTCGCTCGGAAGTCGTAGAACGCCGACGGAGCGGGCACGGAACCTTCGCTGCGGACGCACCCGCACCATTGCCGGTGATGAGGTCATCAATCGGGGAAATGGTGCATGCAAAGTGATTCACGTTCCGGAAACTCGCCCGGAGGCCGCAGATAGTGTCCGACAGCAGCCTGGCATCCAGCCTTGACCTCGTCGAGCTGAACCCGTTCCTGGACGAGCGCGGCCGCACCGCGACCCTATGGTCGACCTCACCGCCAGCCTGATGGGCCGTCGCATCATGGACCACCCGACCCGCAGTCATTCCGGAAGCATCTGACCATGACCCAGCCTTCTCGCCTTGCCATCGTCCCCTTCATCAGCGTCGACCGCATGATGAAGCTGGTGCTCGCCATCGGGATCGAACGGTTTCTCACCGAGCTTGCCGGCTACATCGAAGAAGACTTCCGCCGCTGGGAGCTGTTCGACAAGACACCGCGCATCGCCTCGCACAGCCATGACGGCGTCATCGAGCTGATGCCGACCAGCGATGGCCGGCTCTACGGCTTCAAATATGTCAACGGCCATCCCAAGAACATGCGCGAGGGCCGCCAGACGGTCACCGCCTTCGGCGTGCTGGCCGATGTCGGCTCGGGCTATCCGATGCTGCTCAGTGAAATGACTATCCTGACGGCGCTGCGCACCGCAGCCACCTCCGCGCTTGCGGCCAAATACCTGGCGCCCAAGGGGTCACGCGCCATGGCCATCATCGGCAACGGCGCCCAGTCCGAGTTCCAGGCCATCGCCTTCAAGGCGCTCACCGGCATCGACCGGCTGCGGCTCTACGACATTGACCGCTCGGCTTCGGAAAAATGCGCCCGCAACCTGTTCGGCAAGGGCTTTGACATCACCATTTGCACGACCGGGCAGGATGCGGTGGAAGGCGTCGACATCATCACCACGGTGACGGCCGACAAGCAATGCGCCACCATCCTGACCGACAACATGGTCGGCTCGGGCGTCCACATCAACGCCGTCGGCGGCGACTGCCCCGGCAAGACCGAACTGCATCGCGACATCCTGCTGCGATCGGATATCTTCGTCGAGTTTCCCCCACAGACCCGCATCGAAGGCGAGATCCAGCAGCTCGATGCCGACCATACGGTGACCGAGCTGTGGCAGGTGATGACCGGCCAGGCGCAAGGCCGCAAGACACCGGAGCAGATCACGCTGTTCGATTCCGTCGGCTTCGCCACCGAGGATTTCTCTGCGCTGCGCTACGTCCGCGATCAGCTCAAGGCGACCGGCCTTTATGAAGAGCTCGACCTGCTCGCCGAACCCGACGAGCCGCGCGATCTGTTCGGCATGCTGCTCAGGGCCGCCTTGCAGCCGGCCTCCTGAGGAAACGCGCCCAAAGCGTCTGATCTTAGTGTCCCCGGCCAGTCGGACGTGCACCTTCAATCAAGCATTCTCTATCCATCAACCCACAAGCCGGTGTTGGCCAATCTCTGGGCGCCAATTTTGTTTATAACCTCGAGCTTGAAGCGGGCCTAAAGCACCGAATATAGATCGGCATTTTGATCACTCCTCTCAAACGACAAACTTGCGGCATCCAGACTGCCCTCACGACACGAACATGGTAGTGAGAAAAAAGTGAACGGTGAAGACTGCAGCGAAACTCGATCCGATCGATCTCAAAATCCTCGACGCCATCCAGCGCGACGGGCGCATTGCCAAGCTGGCGCTGGCCGACAGGGTCGGATTGTCGCCGACGCCGTGCTGGATGCGGCTGCGCAAGCTGGAGAGGGCCGGCATCGTGTCCGGCTATCACGGCGCGATCGCCATGCGCACGATCGCGCCGGTGGCGACCGTGCTGATGGAGGTGACTTTAGCCAGCCACCGCCAGGCCGACTTCGACCGCTTCGAGCGCGTCATCCGCGACATTCCCGAAATCGTCGCCTGCTGGTCGGTGGGCGGCGGCGTCGATTGTGTGCTGAAGGTGATGGCGCGCGACATTGACACCTATCAGCACCTCGTCGATGCCTTGCTCGAGCGGGAGATCGGCATCGACCGCTACTTCACCTACATCGTCATCAAGACGGTGAAGGAAGAGAGGGTGTTTCCGGTGGCCGATCTGCTGCCAGTCGTGGGCTAGATAGATCCTGTGCGTCTGCCCGCCAACAGAGACAATCTCTCTCTATGACAGTATCGAAACAGCCTCTCTGTCTCAACCGCTCGGGTAGTCTTTCGGCATCGCCTCGGCACCGGGAAACTTGATCGATGTCTGCGCATTTTGCCCGCACTTCCTTGAGAGGGCGCGCTCGCCTGGATTGTGTCTAGCCATGATATGTCTCCAACAAGACGAGACCGAATCGGAGATGACCCTGCCACCTGCTGAAACCTCGATCGTTGCCGGCAAGATCTTGGACAACAAGGGCGCGACCTTCGGCTATAACGCCCAGACCGGCGAGTATGGCGACATGATTGCCATGGGTATCGTCAACCCGGTCAAGGTCGTGCGCACCGCTCTCCAGGACGCGGCCTCGGTCGCCGTCGAGCCGGTCACCACCGAAGCCATGATCGCCGAAGCTCCGAAGAAGGAAGCTGCCGGCGGCATGCCCGGCGGCGGCATGGGCGGCATGGACTTCTAAATCCAACCCAATCAGCCTTAGATACGGAAGGGGGGCGGCGACGCCGCCCATTTCTTTGGCGCGAACGTTGATCCAGAACACGATCGCCGTGAAGGCCGGACATATGATCGTAGTAGCGATCGCACTGACACAAGGACAGGAGATCGAGAGTGCCGGCCAGGAGGTCGGCGGTGAGCCGCTGGCGTCTTGGCGTCGAAGACATCAAGGTCTTCGAAAACCGTTGGAGAATACGTGGGGCGGGTGGACGAAAGCGAGCTATCGGCCTAGACGACATTCGCAACTCTCCCGAGTCCCCGAGAGCACTATGAGGAAGCAGCGACCCTTTGTCGTCGAGATCAAACAGAAGCGTGAGCTCGTGAAGCGGCCACAATCAATCTGGGCCGGCATCGACCTGGCCGCTATCACGAATGATATCGCGGAGGCGGAAGCGATCGCTGAAGCGCCGATTTTTCCGTGTGAAGATGTTCGCTCTCGGCCCATGGCCGCCATTGATGAAGCATCTGACGCCAAGGAGGTGACCACGCCCGACCTATCACTCCCTAAGCCGCCGACGGTTGGGGAAGCGCCGATTCTGGAGGCATCGAACGCACCGACTGAAGACAGACGGACTCGCAAGAAGAAGCGGTGGCAGACAGATGTTGTTCTGCGGCGAGGTGAACGATGGAAGCGGCGCCTGCCGTGGGTGCTCGGCCAAGGCCGGCCTGAAAGGGAGGTCAACTGCACCGGGATTGAAACCGCACTTGTCGAGAACTGTCCATGACACGCCCGGAGTGCATACAAGTAACGAAGAGGCCCGACCGTACTGTAGAAGTTGCCTGTCAAACGCTCTCGGATCAGGTGCAAGAATGAAACCGAAAACGGGCTCAGGTTGGCCAGGCATCGGCTCTCGCAAAACGGCCGGGGAAGTTACGGCCGCTTTGGCATATACCGCAAGCGCGGCAGGTGCCATTTCGAGTGCGGCCTCAAAGTCCTCATAGGGGCCTTCTGCCATCTCAGCCCGAGGCCGGATAACCACCCGACAACCGGCGGGTGCAGAGGACGTCCATGACCTTAAAATTCATCCTAAAGGTGAATCGTTAAAGCTGTGCCTTCCAAAACGGGGATTCTTTCGAAATGTTCAGATTTTTTGGGCGGGATCCCCTTTCCGCCTCTCGGGGAATGTTCCTGTTTGCTAAGTCCATTGCGGGATTTTCCTTCTGTATCCTCGGGACCCGGGCTGCCAGCGCCCACGTCAAATGGTTCTCTGCCTATGACGTTGCCAGCCAGCCGCGCGGCCTCGAAAACGTCCTTTGTCAGGAATTCGAGCTCCTCCTGGGCGTTGCCTTGCTCTGTATCTTTTCCGGCTGCGTGGTGGAGCGGACGTCTTTAGGCGAGATGATAACCCGCTCGCTCAACCGCTTCACGGAGGGCTTGCTGCTGCATACCGAGACGATGATCCGCGCGATCTGTGGGTTTTTCTTCATCTCGCTCTGGGCGGTCGGAGGCATCCTCTTAACCCCCGAATTGAAAACGACGTCCGCATTGGTGGGGCCTTTGCAGCTCGCCATCGCGGCCGGTCTGCTGTCACGCCGCACCACACCCCTATCCGCCGCGGGGATCGTCGTCCTGTTCGGGCTAGCCGTGCGCGATTACGGCGCGTTTCATCTGGCTGACTATCCGATCTTTCTGGGGCTTGCGGCCTATCTCGCTCTCACCGGGTTGCAAAAGAACTTATTCGGCGTTCAGCCGCTCGACGTCGTGCGCTATGCGACCGCCGTCACCCTGATGTGGGCGTCGGTCGAGAAGTGGGCCTATCCCGAATGGAGCTTCCCGCTCCTGATCGAGCACCCCGGTATCACCCTTGGCTTCAACAACGAGTTCTACATGCGAGCCGCGGGCATGGTCGAGTTCACGCTCGCCTTTGCCCTGGCTTGGACGCCGCTGGTCCGACGCGTTGCGGCGGCCGTGTTGGTTGAGATGTTCATCAGCGCGTGCTTCGAATTCGGCAAGCTGGATGTGATCGGGCACTCGGCCATCATCGTCGTCTTCGTCGCGATCCTTTCCGATCAGCGACCTAAGGAGACCGACACTCCCGCGGCATGGCTCGCTCCGGTCGGATTATGTGCGGCGTTGACAGCAACGCTGCTCGCTTACTATGTCGGCCACGCGGCGATCTTCAACACTACGATTCTCTAGGTCCTCTACTTCGCCACGCGCATGCAAAGCCTTATTTGGGATGAATGCTGCAACGCACGGTGTAGTCGCTAGAGCAATTCCAGGAAAAGTGCGCAGCGGGTTTCCGTCCGGAATTGCGCAAAAACAAATGCTTAGAGCGGGTCAGCGATTCTATCAAAAGCTGAACGGCTGTAGCCACAGAAATCAAGCTGTCCGAGCTCAAATAGGCGCGATGCAAGACAGCCCACCTCGGCGTTAGTGAGCCCTAAGGTCTCGCCGCGCTTGATGATGATCTCTCTGGGCCTGAATTCTCGATCCTTTTGCGAGATCGCGTTGGCGCCTAAAGCTGCTCCTGGAAGGAGTCCCCCATGCTCGCGTGGTCTGGAGACCGGACGTTCCTGCGCGCAACGGTAGCAGCCTTGATGTCATTCAGCCCCTCTGGAACTTCAACTTTACCATAATTCGACCCGGCTCGGGAGATGTAGCATCGCGGATCCTGCACGACGATGCTTTGCTGCGCGAACGACGGATCGTCGTATCCCTAGGATCAGGACCCATTAAATTGCTTGCGGAGGTGGCGATCGCTTGATTCAATGGCAGCGCGAGGAGGCGCTGCCATGAGTGATCTGATCTGGTTGTCGCAGGCGCAGATGCGTCGGATTGAGCCATATTTTCCGCTGTCGCACGGCGTGCCCCGGGTGGATGATCGTCGGGTGATTAGCGGCATCATCTTCGTGATCAGGAACGGGCTGCGCTGGCGGGATGCGCCGCCGGATTACGGCCCGCCGAAGACGATCTACAACCGCTTCATCCGCTGGAGCCGGCTGGGCGTGTTCAACAAGATCTTCTCCGCGCTCGCGGCCAAGGGTGGCAGGCCCGACCAACTCATGATCGACGCCACCCACCTCAAGGCGCATCGGACAGCAGCCAGCCTTTTAAAAAAGGGCCTGTTCCCCGACGTATCGGGCGCACCAAGGGTGGATTGAACTCGAAGCTCCACGCCGTGTGCGATGGCCAGGGGCGACCGCTGATCATGTTGCTCAGCGAAGGCCAGATGAGCGATTACAAGGGCGCTGCCTTGATGCTCGGCACCTTACCCAAAGCCCAATCGCTGCTCGGCGACAAAGGTTACGACGCCGACTGGTTCCGCACCGCGCTGGCCGAGCGCGACATCACTGCCTGCATCCCCTCCAAGACCAACCGCAAAGTGCCGATCCCCCATGACAAGGCGCTCTACCGCCAGAGGCACAAGATCGAGAACATGTTCGGCAGGCTCAAGGACTGGCGGCGCATCCACACCCGCTACGATCGCTGCGCCCACACCTTCTTGTCCGCCATCTGCATCGCGGCAACCGTCATCTTCTGGCTCTGATCAATGAGTCCTGAGCCTAGATGCCGTAATGGGCCGGCCTTCGCGAGCATAGCCAGGTTGGGTGGCTGTCCCTCAGAATGATGGTGTTGAAACGGAGTCCGAGCGATCGGCTGCAAACATCATGAGAGGAACAGCCATGGAACATTATGCGGGAATCGATGTCTCTCTGGAAGAGAGCAGCGTGTGCATTGTTGACGCGACCGGAACGATCATGCGCGAGGTCAAGATCGCCAGCGAGCCGGAGGCGCTGGTCCGCTATTTCGACGAACTGGAATTGTCTGTTAGTCGCATTGGGCTCGAGGCCGGGCCATTGTCGCAATGGCTGCATGCCGGGCTTGTGGCCGCCGGACGCGATGCGGTTTTGCTCGAGACGCGGCACGTGAAGGCGGCGCTCTCGGCTATGACGGTGAAGACCGACCGGAAAGATGCACGCGGGATCGCCCAACTGCTGAGGATGGGATGGTACCGTCCGGTTCATGCCAAATCGGTGACTTGCAAGGATAGCCGAGCCCTTCTTGTTGGACGCAAGCTTCTGCAAGGCAAGCTTCTCGACGTCGAACTTAGCATCCGCGGGATCTTGCGCGGCTATGGGCTGAAGGTCGGAGAGGTCAGTCGTGGAAAGTTTGAGACGCGCATCCGGGAGCTGACAGCAGGCCACGTCACTTTGGAGACGGTGATTGGTGCGATGCTGGCGGCGCGTGTCGAAGACGGTCGAAACCCGCTGATAAACGACGACAAGATCTGAAGCGCTGGAAGAGCAAAGGCGGCCGCCCGCGCGCTCTTCAACTAGCGCTGTAGCGGGCGGCCGCCTTTGCGGCGCGGTGCTGATCATGGGAGGTTGAAGGGATAGACGCGGGGCACGTCTCCAGCCGCCCTGAGGCGGCTTTCGACGTACCCCGCCATGCGCGTGCCTTGTGGTAGATCTGCGGGTAATCAGCGCCGCAGAAACAATCCGGCGTAACACCGATCTCAACTGGCAAGTCCGGGCTCGGTGTCACGCTCCACTGACGGTGCGCGACTGCATTATCGCATTGTCAGCGCATTCCGTCGACCTTTTCCCCGAACTCCCCGCGGCGCTCCGAAAGGATCGTCGCGGATGCTCATGGGCCGCTTCTTTCTGTGCGGCCGCTGCCGTTCGCAGGTAACGATCTGCCGCAGCTGCGACCGGGGACAGCGCTACTGCGGCCAGGACTGCGCCCGTGCTGCCCGCCGCGAGAGTGTGCGCGAGGCGGGGCGACGTTATCAGCGCAGCCGCCGGGGACGCCTGGCTCATGCGGTCCGGGCCCGACGATATCGGGCTCGGCACAATAAAGTGACGCATCATTCTCCACCTGCATCTCCTGCCGGTTCACTACTGGTCAGTCCCTCGAACGATGTCGTCGCTGCTTTTGCTGACGTCGCCGGGCGGGCGACGACATCGGTCATGCCCACGCCGTGCTGTCGGCGCTGCGACTGTCGACTGTCGCCGTTCGTTCGCACCGGCTTCGTGCGTCGCCGGGGGCCTCGTTATGCCCGTGAAGCTGACTACGCAGACGGAGAGCCCGTATCATGACCATCAGCCCCGAACTGGAAGCGCAGATCCTGCGCCTGTATCACGCCGAGAAGTGGCGCTGCGGCACCATCGCCAGGCAATTGCATGTCCATCACACGACGGTGCATCGCGTTCTGGCCCAGGCGGGATTGCCCCGGCACAAGCCGCTGCAGAGAGCCTCAATCATTGACCCGTATCTTCCATTCATTGAGCAGACGCTGGAAAAGTTCCCCTCGCTGACCGCCAGCCGCCTTTATGCGATGGTGCGCGAGCGCGGCTACCGGGGCTTGCCGACGCACTTTCGGCACCTGGTCGCCCTGCACCGTCCCCGCAAGCCGGCCGAGGCGTTCCTGCGGCTGCGCACATTGCCGGGCGAGCAGGGACAGGTCGACTGGGCCCACTTCGGTCACATCGAGATCGGCAACGCCCGCCGGCCGCTCATGGCGTTCGTGATGGTGCTTTCTTACTCACGCGACATCTACCTGCGCTTCTTCCTCGACGCGCGCATGGAAAACTTCCTGCGCGGTCACGTCGGCGCGTTCAACACATGGTGCGGGCTGCCCAGGGTCCTGCTCTACGACAATCTCAAGAGTGCGGTGCTCGAGCGCCAGGGCGATGCGATCCGCTTCCATCCGACGCTGCTTGCCTTCGCCGGCTTCTATCGGTTCGAGCCACGTCCTGTCGCGGTTGCCCGGGGCAACGAAAAAGGCCGCGTCGAGCGCGCCATACGGCATATAAGGGAAGCATTCTTCATCGCCCGCAAGTTCACCGATCTCGACGATCTGAACGCCCAGGCCGAACAGTGGTGCCGCAACCAGGCAGCCGACCGGCCATGCCCCGAGGACCGGACGATGACGGTCCGCCAGGCGTTTGCGCAAGAGCAGCCACTGCTTCTGCCGCTGCCCGCCAACCCATACCCCGTCGAGGAGCAGGTCGCCGCCAAGGTTGGCAAAACGCCCTATGTGCGCTTCGACCTCAACGATTACTCGGTACCGCATGCTCATGTCCGGCGCACGCTCAGCGTGCGCGCCGATCTCGGCCTGGTCCGCGTCTTCGACGGCGCAAAGATGATCGCCAGTCACCGTCGCAGCTATGATCGCGACCAGCAGATCGAGGACCCTCAGCACCTCAAGGCACTCGTCGCAATCAAGCGCGAGGCGCGCCAGCATCGCGGCCTCAACAGCCTGACCCGCGCCGTGCCGGCCTGCCAGACCCTGATGATCCGGGCCGCCGAGCGTGGCTCCAATATCGGTGCGATCACAAACGCGTTGCTGAAACTGCTTGACCTGTACGGCGCGCAGGAACTGCAGGCCGCCGTCGAGGAAGCTTTGCATGCCGGCGCCTCCCATTCGAGGTCGGTTCGCGACGTACTGGAACGCCGCCGGGTCGCCCGCGGTGCTCCGCCGCCGGTCGAAACGAGCCTGCCCGAACACGTGCGGCGCAAGGATACGACGGTACGGCCGCATCGCCTCGACAGCTACGACCAACTGACCCTTGGAGGCAAAGATGATGAATAATCCCGACATCCTGCTCAACCGGGCCAAGGCGTTGCGCCTCAATGGCCTGATCACCCATTGGGACGAAATCGCTGACGCGGACTGGCTGGCCGCCGTCCTTCAATGGGAAGAAGAGGAGCGCTCCGACCGTTCGATGCGGCGACGCACGCGTGCCGCCAGGCTCGGCCACTTCAAGCAACTGTCCGATTATGACTGGCACTGGCCTCGCCGCATCGACCGCGCCGCCGTCGAGGATCTGATGACCCTGTCCTTCATGAACGATGCCGCCAACATCGTCTTTATCGGCCCCAACGGCGTCGGGAAATCGACACTTGCTCGCAATGTCGCTCACCAGGCGCTCATCTGCGGTCACACCGTCGTCTTCCGAACCGCCAGCGAGATGCTCGGCGAACTCGCCGCCCTCGACAGCGACGCAGCCTTGCGCCGACGCCTTCACCACTACGCCGCCGCCGACGTTCTTGCGATCGACGAGGTCGGGTATCTGTCCTACTCGAACCGTCATGCGGACCTGCTGTTCGAACTCATCAGCCGGCGCTACGAAAAACGCTCAACCATCATCACCACCAACAGACCCTTCGCTGATTGGTCGGAGGTCTTTCCCAATGCCGCCTGCGTCGTCAGCCTCGTCGACCGCCTCATGCACCGATCCGAGGTGATCTCCATCGAAGGCGATTCCTACCGCTTCAAGGAAGCGGCCGAGCGATCAAAGGCACAGCGCGAAAAACGCACCAGCCGCTCCTCCGGCGAAAAGGTGCCCGCAGCATGAAACCAGATCCTCAACCGTCCGGCCTCAGTCGTGGTATCCACTTCCTCATCAATCCCGAATGGACACCCGAACAGGCGCTCGCTGTCTTCGAGCTCCTCAACGATCTCGCCGATAGCATCTGGTCTCACTACGGCGTCCAACTCCAGGAACTTATCCAGGAGCAGCAACGAACACCGACCGATCACAGCGATATCGAAAAAACCCCGTCCTCGCTCTAAAGCACACATCCTCCACACTCGGCGGCCTGCAAAGGCCGCCTTTTTGTTCCGTCCACAAGCACCAAACGCTTGTCGTCGTTTAGACGCGCTTTTGAAAAGCCATCAACACGGCGCGGATGGCGTTGTGGTGCGAGTTCAGCAAGCTCCATCGCGAGATGCTGAAGATCGCGCGCGCTGATAAGGTCTGCCACAGATTGATGAGCACACCTGGCGTTGGGGCCTTGGTCGCCCTGACCTATCGCTCGGCGGTGGACGACCCGATGCGGTTTGGAAAATCCAGTACGGTCGGAGCCTACTTCGGGCTTACGCCCAAAAAATATCAATCCGGTGAGACCGATCGGGACGGTGGTGTCAGCAAGGTCGGCGACGCCATGGTGCGAACTGCGCTCTTTGAAGCTGCGCACGTCATGCTGACGCGGGCGATCCGCTTCTCGAGCCTGAAGCACTGGGCGCTCGACGTGGCCAAACGTCGGGGCATGAAGCGCGCCAAGGTGGCCCTTGCCCGCAAGTTGGGCGTCGTGCTCCATCGCATGTGGGTGGATGCGACCGACTTCCGCTGGAGCAAGGCCGCAGCGATGGCATAGGAGATAGAGCGTTCGGAGCGAGCCGAAACGGCACCGCTCTCCTGAGGTCCCGTCGCCGGGACGAGGGCTTGGCAAGGTCGTGTGTAGTGCTGTGAATGCTTCGGCAAACCACGCTTCCTAGATTGACCTGTCAGCTCTGGATCTGATGGCATAGTGTGGCGGCCTTCGCGCTGACCACGGACAGAAGCATGATCCTGGCGACGAGATATCGTTCAGAGGGGACTTGACGAACGAAGGCCCATTACAGAAGCACTACTTTGGCAGATTTTTAGCGACGGGCAGTTTTTGTGATTCCCAAGAGAGGGTTTGCGTGATTCATGGGAGGTCGGCTTATGGAGGGCCGATCAATGGACGTGGATTGGCAAGCCGATCTGGATCGCTGGCTCGCGCCGTTTGTCGCGGCGCTACGGCACAAGACGAGGGCGCGGATGTGTCCGGCCTATATCGCCGGGCTGATTGGTCCAGGAGATCGCAAGAGCGTTCAGCCGATGGCGGCGCGCGCTGGCGAGGTCGGCTACGATCAGCTTCATCATTTCGTCGCTGCCGGCGTTTGGGACAGTGCTCCCCTCGAAGCTGCCCTGCTGAAGGAGGCAGATGGTCTGGTTGGCGATGATGCCGGGTTTCTTGTCATCGATGACACGGCGTTGCCCAAGAAGGGACGTCACTCGGTTGGCGTCGCGCCACAATATGCTTCGTCGCTCGGAAAGACTGCCAATTGTCAGTCGCTGGTCTCGGTAACGTTGGCCTCGCGCGAGGTGCCGGTGATGGTGGGCCTGCGGCTCTTCCTGCCCGAGAGCTGGACCGATGATCCTGAGCGCATGGCGCGGGCCGGTGTGCCGAAGGATAGACAAACCGCTCTGACAAAGCCGGAGATTGCGATCGAGGAGATCGACCGCGTCATCGCCTCCGGTGCGCATTTTGGCTGTGTGCTTGCCGATTCAGGGTACGGCTCCAGCGGGCCTTTCCGTCAGGCTTTGAGTGAGCGCAGTCTGCTGTGGGCGGTAGGACTATCGCGACGCCAAAACGTCTATCCGGCCGATGTTGATCTGATCTTCCCGGTCGCGACCACCGGCAGGCGCCGCCAATATCACATCCCGGACCGGTCGCCGGTCTCTGCCGAGGTAATGCTGTCTGGTGAGAAATGGCAGAAGATAAGCTGGCGGCGCGGCACTAAAGGTCGGCTGACATGCCTCTTTGCGGCTCGCCGTGTCCGCGTTGCGGATGGTCATAAGCACCGGATGCTCGACAATCGCATGCAATGCATGCCAGGCGACGAGGTCTGGCTCGTCGGCGAACGCCGGTCGACTGGCGAGCAGAAATACTATGTGTCGAACTTACCGGCCGACGCGAGCCTCAAGCTGCTCGCCGCCACGATCAAAGCCAGATGGATCTGCGAGCAGGCACATCAGCAGTTGAAGGAGGAACTCGGCCTCGACCACTTCGAAGGTAGATCCTGGACCGGATTACACAGACACGCCTTGATGACCATGATCGCCTACGCCTTTCTCCAATCCCGCCGCCTCAAAGCAGCGGGACGGAAAAAAAAAGAGTCGGCGGACCACCGCCACAACCGAGCATGCCAGCCATCAGGCAGGCCATCCTCGACCTCTTCGCACGGCCGCCACCCAGGCGATGCCCCCACTGTGAGAAACTCCTCGCCGACGCCGTCGAATCTAAACTGCCAAAGTAGTGCTTCTGTAATGGGCCTTCGTTCGTCAAGTCCCCTCTGAACGATATCTCGTCGCCAGGATCATGCTTCTGTCCGTGGTCAGCGCGAAGGCCGCCACACTATGCCATCAGATCCAGAGCTGACAGGTCAATCTAGGAAGCGTGGTTTGCCGAAGCATTCACAGCACTACACACGACCTTGCCAAGCCCTCGTCCCGGCGACGGGACCTCAGGAGAGCGGTGCCGTTTCGGCTCGCTCCGAACGCTCTATCTCCTATGCCATCGCTGCGGCCTTGCTCCAGCGGAAGTCGGTCGCATCCACCCACATGCGATGGAGCACGACGCCCAACTTGCGGGCAAGGGCCACCTTGGCGCGCTTCATGCCCCGACGTTTCGCCACGTCGAGCGCCCAGTGCTTCAGGCTCGAGAAGCGGGTCGCCCGCGTCAGCATGATGTGCGCCGCTTCAAAGAGCGCTGTTCGCACCATGGCGTCGCCGACCTTGCTGACACCACCGTCCCGATCGGTCTCACCGGATTGATATTTTTTGGGCGTAAGCCCGAAGTAGGCTCCGACCGTACTGGATTTTCCAAACCGCATCGGGTCGTCCACCGCCGAGCGATAGGTCAGGGCGACCAAGGCCCCAACGCCAGGTGTGCTCATCAATCTCCGGCAGACCTTATCAGCGCGCGCGATCTTCAGCATCTCGCGATGGAGCTTGCTGAACTCGCACCACAACGCCATCCGCGCCGCCAGCATCGCACCAATCACCGTCTCCAAAGTGACGTGGCCTGCTGTCAGCTCCCGGATGCGCGTCTCAAACTTTCCACGACTGACCTCTCCGACCTTCAGCCCATAGCCGCGCAAGATCCCGCGGATGCTAAGTTCGACGTCGAGAAGCTTGCCTTGCAGAAGCTTGCGTCCAACAAGAAGGGCTCGGCTATCCTTGCAAGTCACCGATTTGGCATGAACCGGACGGTACCATCCCATCCTCAGCAGTTGGGCGATCCCGCGTGCATCTTTCCGGTCGGTCTTCACCGTCATAGCCGAGAGCGCCGCCTTCACGTGCCGCGTCTCCAGCAAAACCGCATCGCGTCCGGCGGCCACAAGCCCGGCATGCAGCCATTGCGACAATGGCCCGGCCTCGAGCCCAATGCGACTAACAGACAATTCCAGTTCGTCGAAATAGCGGACCAGCGCCTCCGGCTCGCTGGCGATCTTGATCCTCGCGCATGATCGTTCCGGTCGCGTCAACAATGCACACGCTGCTCTCTTCCAGAGAGACATCGATTCCCGCATAATGTTCCATGGCTGTTCCTCTCATGATGTTTGGAGCCGATCGCTCGGACTCCGTTTCAACACCATCATTCTGAGGGACAGCCACCCAACCTGGCTATGCTCGCGAAGGCCGGCCCATTACGGCATCTAGATATGGTGGCGATCCAATTCTTGCGCGTCCGAGTTCATTGCGCTCTCGCGCAGGCGCGAAACGATCATCAAGGATGTCGCAACGTGACCGCGATCTGGCGCGATGTTGCCAGGGCGGTGGCCGCCCGATCGGCCGAGATCAACCCCAGGCGAGCGCCTTCGTGCGGTGATGATCTCAAGAGGGTATTTGCCCTGTAAGGCCTTCTCCGATATTTCGGGCCAGTAGGGGCCAATCCCGGCTCGGCTGCTAACGTTGATATTCTGGCACATCGATGCCGTGCTGGGGGCCAATGGTATGGACCCCGCCCTCCAGGCGAGGTGAAATCTCGAACGTCAACTGCAACAAAGGAGGATGTCATGCAGATCGTTCGAATAGGTCTGGATCTTGCGAAATATGTGTTCCAGGTTCACGGGGTCGACTGCCACGGAAAAGTCGTCGTGCGAAAGACGCTGCGTCGCGATGCGGTAGCCTGCTTCTTCGCCAATCTGCCCCGATGCCTGGTCGGCATGGAAGCCTCGAACGGCGCGCATTACTGGGCAAGGGTGCTCACCGAGCTTGGCCATGAGGTTCGGCTGATCAGTCCTCAGTTCGTTACACCATATGTGAAGTCCAACAAGAACGACCGAAACGATGCGGAAGCCATCTGCGAAGCGGTCGGCCGGCCTTCGATGCGCTTTGTGCCGCCGAAATCGACTGATCAGCTGGCGGTCCAGGCCGTTCATCGCATTCGTCGGCGTCTGGTCGCCGATCGAGTTCGGCTTGTGAACCAGATTCGCGGCCTTCTTTCCGAGCACGGGATCGTCATTCCCCGCGATATCTCGCAGCTGCGGCGCGGCCTCGCCGTCATCGTGGGGAATGATGATGACGGACTCAGCGAGATGGTCCGGTCGCTGATGAGGGAGCTGCAGACGGAATTGGCCGAGCTCGACGATCGCATTGCAATTTATGATCGGCGGATACGGGAAATCTTCCGCACCAGCGAGCAGTGCCAACGGCTTGGGAAGATCGAAGGCATCGGCCCCGTGACGGCAACCGCCTTGATTGCTGCCGTAGGCGATAGAACCTGCTTCAAAAATGGCCGTCAGTTCGCGGCCTGGCTTGGCCTGGTACCCAAACAACGATCCAGCGGAGGGCGAGCCCGGCTATTCGGCATCAGCAGCGGGGCGATCGCTATCTGCGCACATTGATGATCCATGGGGCTCGTGCTGCGCTTGGCAAAGCAGCCGGCAAGCAGGATCCACGAAGCCTCTGGCTCAGTAAGCTGCGGCAAAGACGACACCCCAATGTCGCGGCTGTCGCGCTCGCCAACAAGAATGCGAGGGTCGTGTGGGCCATCCTCTCGGGTGGCACATTCTACGAGCCCGCACAGTCGGTGAAAGCAGCTTGAGGCGAAGCGGCAAACGAAAGGAAAACAACAGAAGGAGGTCTCACCCCGGCAATTGTAGCAAAATGGCAGGAGATGGTGAAACGGTCATTCCGTCGCTTCCCGAACCTGGTGTGTGGACCGGCTTGGCTTCGGCCAATGTCTAGGGGCCGATGAGGTGGAAGCGCGCGAAAATCGGGCTCGCGGCGAAGACGTTGTCCAGCCGCATGAGGAAGCCGGATATACGTCAGCAGTTGTGACCGACGATCTTGATCCAGCCGACCTGTTGCAATCGGGCGGGGTCCATATACGTCCACACCAACACGACTGGAGTCTACAAGCGCGCACGATCCGAAGGTTGCAGCGCGTGTACGGAGCTTTTAATGATCAGGGGCCGAGTCCGGTGCAGACTTGTGCTTCAAATCGAATCGATGGCCGGCATCATGGAAATACGCAGCAGGCCATCGCCCGAAAGGGATTGAACCAAAGCATAGGAGAATCGAGCCAATCCTTACTCAAACCCAGCCTAGTGATTTCGCGTCATCCGATACTCTAGGGGGACGTATCTCGTTCGCCCGCGAGCTCATCAAACTAACAATGGCACAGGCCGCATGCCGACTTGGTGTCGACACAGCATGCTGGAAGGGGTGGGAATGCGACCGCGCCGCGCCGCAATCCAATCGCCTTGCCATGATGGCGGGCATCCTGGCTGTGAGCCCCTCATGGCTGTTGTCGGGAATAGGCGCCGGTCCATTGGAGCTGGCGTCGAACGACGGCGCCGCGCTGCTGCGAGAGCTGCAAATCGCCTCTTCTGACGCAGTGGCTTCGCAAAAACGTGTGCAAGAAATCGTTGCGTTACTCGGTTCCGGTAGGGGCGAAATGCCACTCCAAGTGCCGGTGAAGCTCGGCGGTGGGCATCGCCAGACCTGAAGCAGTGCCGCCAACCAGACAGCTAGAGCAGTTTCTGGATAATCACGGTTAGGCATCGTAGCCGGCGTGGGCGAACAGGTTTTCGCATTCTTTGGGGTGGAAACGATCGATGGCGACGGCCACGGCGTCCCATAATTCCGGGATGGACCGGGCTGCTGCCTTTCGCAGTAAAGCCTTCAGCTTGGCGAAGGCCATCTCAATGGGGTTAAAGTCCGGGGAGTAGGGCGGAAGATAGCGAAGGGAAGCCCCCGCAGCCTCGATGATTTCGCGGACACCGACCACTTTATGAGCAGGCAGGTTGTCCATCACGACGACATCGTCGGGTTGAAGCGTCGGCACGAGGACGCGGCGCAAGTAGACCAGGAATGCTTCGCCATCCATGGCGCCGTCCAGGAGCCAGGGCGCGACGATCCCGTCGAGGCGCAGGCCGGCCGTGAAGGTCGTGGATTTCCAGTGCCCATGAGGAACAGCCGCCCGGCAACGCTGTCCACGCGCAGAGCGGCCTCGTAGCCGGGCCATCTTGGTATTGAGGCCACTTTCGTCGATGAAGATCAGGCGGCTCGGATCGAGATCGAGTTGGCCTTCGAACCACTCTTCCCGCGCTGCCAAAACATCCGGTCGCTGCTGTTCGGCCGCGTGCGCTGTCTTTTTTTGTACGTGATGCCACGCTTTGCGAAGAACGCATGGACCGTCGTCAGGCTGGCTTTGACCCCGCGCTCTGCCGCAAGGCGATCGACGATCTCGGCAAGCGTGATGTCCCGCTCATCGGTCTCGACCAAGGCGAGAATGAAAGTCTCGTGCGCGTCCAGCTTCGATACCTTCGGCTTGCCCTGCCGCCCAGGTTCCAGATTGCCGCTCGAACGCCAGGCCCGATACCATGCACCAGACGTCGATATCCCGATGGCAAACCGCCGTGCCGCTTCTCGGGTCGACAGGCCTGCCTCTATCGCCTCGATAACACGCGTCCGCAAATCCAGGCTGTAAGCTCGTGCCATGCCGCTGCTCCTTCCGCAAATCACTTCGATCAGGGAATCAGAACAAGCCGTTCACTGCAAACAAACGACTCCGATTAAGGGAAAACCGCTCTAGACCCAATTGCTGCAAGGCCTAGGCATGAAGCATCGCGGATGGCTCTGTGGGCGCCGAAATCATAGGGATCAGGACGCTTCTGGTGTTCGGTACCGGACAATTCGCCCTCTCGGAAAGAGGTGGGAAAGAAAGTTGAAGTCCCGAATGTTTCCCTTGCGCCCACTTGTCGCGCCTGCAGGAAAACGGGCGTCGTTGACGAACTTGCGCTCGTGGATCCCGAGGGCCTCGAATTCCAGCCGGCAATCTGGCGGACGTGTGCCCCGATGCGCCTGCGGCGGGGTGAGACTCCGAAGCCCTTCTGGTCGTCGGATCGGCCGATTATCTCGACCACGAAGCGCCTCAGCGATCTCCCGGCGGGGTGCTCCAGCGAGCGACCCGTCGGGCGCACGAAAAACGAGGTCAATGGGGCGCCGCGTCTTTCAGAAGCCGAAAAGCTGCCCGCGTCAGGGGCGAGCCGGGTGGCCGAGACCGCCTGAGCCTGCCGAAGAAAAGCGAGCTCGGTGTCAATACCGGGCGAAATTTCCGCAGAAGTGCCGAAGTAAAATTCCCCAGTTATGCCGCCCCGGACGACGTGGAGAATTGGGCATTTTCGGGGGTCTGCCGCGTTCGCGTGATGGCGGGGCGTAAGACGGTGGCGTTATCAATGCTTTCGAACGGACGTGTTCGGGCATCAATTCGGCATGTTGCCGCAGTCTTGCCGTCATGAGAATGGGCCCGCCGCCTCGGAGCCTTGCTGCTGAAGCCAATGACTGCTTCATGGTCCGGGTCTTTTGCAGACCCACCGAATACAAGGTTGCGGCGTAATGCGATGCGCCCAAAGGCAGGCTCCCCTCGAATTTGATGCTCGCGGACCAATGCACGATGGCAGTGACCAACCGTTTATGTGAGGCTATCCTGACCACTTTACCGCGAAATCATTGCCAAAGGCCCCTTGACAACGAAATCCCCATACAAGGGTCGTCCATTTCGTCGGGCCGCCGGGAACCGGCAAAAGCCATCTGGCCGTGGCGCTCGGCGTCGAAGCTGTCAAGGCCGGCAAGAGCGTCTACTTCTGCACGCAGGCCGATCTCATCGCAGCCTTGTCCAGGGCCGAGCGCGAGGGACGGCTGCAAACGCATCCGCTTCTTCTGCAGGCCCAGTCTCCTGATCGTTGACGAGATCGGTTATCTCCCGGTCATCGCCGGCGGTGGCAATCTGTTCTTCCAGCTCGTCAACGCCCGCTATGAGAAAGGTGCGATGATCCTCACATCAAATCGCGGCTTTGCAGAATGGGGCGATGTCTTTGGAGACGCCGTGATCGCAACGGCCCTCCTCGACAGACTTTTGCATCATGCCGTCGTCGTTCAGATCGAAGGATCAAGTTACAGAATAATGCCATGGTGTCCATCGGGACACCGCCACCTCGAATCGATACGCCCTGCAGTGTGTTCAGTTCATCGGGCGCAATGTCACGCCCATCGGGATTTCGCCGACGGTAACCAATCGCCAAAGCGCGATGAGCAGCTTGCGTGCGAGCGCCACGATCATTGTCGTTTTGCGGGCGCCTTGTGCCACTCGTGCCTGGAACCATTGCGTCAGCCCGCTGTTCTTTTGGAATCTCAGCAAGCGCCAGGCCAGTTGGATCAGCCCGCGTCGCACCCGGGCGTTGCCTGCCTTGGCCAACCCCTTTTCGCGTCGTTTCGATCCGCTCTCGTCGGGGGAGCCTGTCAGACCGGCGTAACGTGCAACCGCGCGCCGGTCTCTGAGGTTGCGGCTAAGCACCTCGTGGACCAGCATGTCGGCTGTCTCAATCCCGACACCAATCACGCGCGCCAATAGCACAACCATTGTCTGAGACCTCGACGCCGGCGCCTGCTCAAGCTGTGTAATCCGGGCTTTTTCAATCGTCGTGATCTGATCGCGCACCACGGCGAGCCGAGCCATGTCGCGCAGCATCTCTTCCAGCATATTCGGCGGAAGCGGCTGTCCTTCCGGAGTGCGCAGGTCTGGCAACTTCTTCGGCGCCCGGCGAAGCTCGGGCTTGAAGCCTCGGATGCCGAGCCGAGCCAGCGCCCCTTTCATGCAATTGACTATCCGCGTTTTCTCGCTGACCAAATTCTCCCGCTCGCGGCTCGGCCGATTGGAATCTTCTTCCCCCAGTGATGGGATCGCTACCATGCGGCAGTGGCCTCGCTCGCCACGCAGCCAGGCCAGGAACACGCGCATCAGCATGGCCGTGTCCAGCCGGTCCGTTTTCGCCCGTCGGTGTTCACGGGTCACGGCCACACTGGTCGAATGGATGACGTGAGCGTCTATGCCTCGCGTCTGCAGCCACCGAGCCAGCCAGAAGCCGTCCCGCCCAGCCTCGAAGCCCAGCGCAACCCGGTCGATCGGCATGCCCGCAGCCTCCGCCTCCGATCGCCAGCGCGTGATCAAACCGAGCAATGCATCGGGATCGGGATCGAGTTTCTTGAGGGGGTGTCGCTGAACGCCGGGAAGCATTCCGGCTACCAGCCAGCTATTCTGACTCATTTCTACAACGACGAGCACAGTGCGAGCTTGATCCAATACAGTTATTGAGTGGCTGAGATCTTCGACTTTGGACATGATCGTCTATCTTTCGGGTTAATCGTACAACGATGGTGCCACCTCGCCGCTTTCCCGCATAGCTTCTCATGGCGGTCGACAAAACCCAGTTGCGTCAGCGTGAAGATCCGATCTCGATCGAGTGAGGGCCGGAAAGAAAAATCAAAGCCGGCGACCCATCCGCAGCGCGGTTTTTATACGGCTGTTCTCGCGCAGGGTCGGCTCTTCGGGAAGTAGGATATCGATTGCTTCGAGAGCCGACAGCTCGCCCTTCTCCAGGCGCCGGACACAATATGGTCGAGTGCTTCAAGGGCACGTGGCATCTCAAGCCGACAAGGTCATGGCGAATGCGGATCGATCATCGACGGCACGGAATCAAGAACGGCGCTATCGAATCGAGAACGGCGCTATCGACAGGGGCCGGAGACATGCGGGATACGCCCGGCCCTCAAAGTGCATGTCCGCCTCTGCAATCGCGCTGACAGTTCGTTGTGAGCCTCCCAGATCAAGGCTGAATCGGAAGTTGCGAACTCGCAGAGTCGGCGCTCTATTCGTGCATCCGCCTGGCTGGTTGCAGGCCCGGTTACAATTTCGGTGAGTCCCGACCCTATCTGAGTTTTCATGGCCTATTTGTTGCCTTATTGGAGTTTGCGTGACTAGCTCTGGGCTCGATCCGCTGGTGCGGAAGAGGTAAGGGGACGATATCGAAACTATTCGCCAAGGGTCGGAATTGGTGTGATCGACCAACCGATTAAGTCGACGGCATGCTGAAGTATCGTTCTTGTCTGAGCAGGGCTGGGCGAAGCGGCAATGACATGTCCGATCTTGTCTCGGATATCGCCTTGCCTGACAAACAGCGACTTGGGTTTAATGTACAATTTGACCTCGGCGACACCTGGTACAGCAGCCGCCCGGCTCTCACCACCGATCCAATCGAGGATGCCATCACGATCAGGAACTAGGATCCGCGAGGCCGCAGTCTGCGAATGCCTTTTGCGCAAATCCCATTCCTCGCCGATGATAAGTTTGATGTGCTCAGCGACGAGATCGACACCGTAAGCCAGTCGGATCAGTTTAGGTTCCCCAACCCCAAGACGCGGATTGACTTCAATGACGACTGGGCCACGCTTCGTCCATCGGAATTCAATGTTCGACGGCCCCCAGCCAAGCCCGAGTGCTCGCAAACAGCTCAGCGAAACATCGGCGATATGTTGATGCTCATCATCAATCAGCGGGGCCGGACAGGTGGACTCACGAACGACGAAATGCGGTGGCGGGCCGAACTCGTAGGCGGTAATTGCAATGACCTCATTTCCCATTAAATTAGCGACATAAAGGGGGCCCTGCGCGAATTCTTCGACCAGTATCCTCGGCGAAGAGCGCCCTACATTCTTCCCGCCCAACAGATAGGTCGTATGTTCGGCCAACTCATCGACGTTGCGGCACAATCGGACACCGATGCTGCCGCAGCCCATGGCTGGCTTAACAACCACAGGCAGGCCGATCTCTGCGGCAGAGCTTTCTACCTCCGTCGCATTCGCTGCCAAATGATAAGCAGGCATTGGAACCCCGGCCACTGCGAGCAGCTGACGTTGAGTGAATTTGTCGCAGCACCGTTCAACCGATGCGGGGTTTGGTCCCGGTAGACCGAAATGCCGGCAGAGCTTGCCAACTGTCGCAGGGATCGATTCGTCGAGGTCCGGAAACCCGGTAATGCCGGCAATGTCATAGGTTGCTCGCAGCTGGGAACATTCGTGGATTAGCGCATCGAGATTGTCTGTATCGATACGGATTGCCTCGATCCCTTTTGCCGCAAGATAGTCGTATTGTGTTGGATCCGCCGCCAGGGTAACTGGATGAAGACCAAGACCCTGGGCCGCTTGTTTGTATTGCGGACCATTACCTCCCCCTCCAAGCATGATGAACGCTCTTCTTGCCATTGGCTTTAACCCCGACATTGTGTGTTTGTGTGGCGGTTCAAGCCTAAATCGGCATCTACTTTTTTTAGCCTTGTATGACTCAGACCTTGCCGTGAGCGTATCATCGTCAGCGATTTCCGGTCGCAAAGATCCTGTAAATTTATTTGAAGGATCTGTTTAAATGGTTGGAGGTCGCGTCCCACCTCGATCACCTCCAGGAAACGGCTGCGATTGATCACAATCCCGTCGAAGCTCTGCGTGAGGCATGTCACATCAAGCAGTGCATGCCAGTCTGACGCATTGGTATCGTGTAATCCGGAACTGCTCTTGCCAAAGTGCGCCAGCCCAAACCGTTTGGCGGCGTGCTGGGACGGATCATGGCTGAGCATGTCACGATGATGCGTCGCAGGGAATATAAACATACTTCGCAGCCCACGTTGCTCTTGCGGTTCGACCGGTTCCTGCAGTTGAACCCGCAACCGAACTGCTGAGCGTGATGATCGATCAATGGGCGGCAATGAAGGCTTACGCGCAACGACGTGGAAGAATGCGAGAAGCTCAAGCGCATCTTTGCGAAAATCCTACGGCATCGTGACCCGTCGGTCCTCCGCGCCGACAGGACCCCAGACCTCGGAAGGATCTGACGCAGGAAGAGTTGACTGCACGCGCGGACCTCAGCATGCGCTATGGGGCTCGATCAAGCGTGCCCGCGTCTCCGACAGCGTAGCGTGCTTGGACGACTTGCGGAGGCATTCAGCGTCGACTCTGCGAACTCATAGAACCACCGCGCAAGGCATAAAAAACTGCTTCTCACCGACTTGACGCCCACGGCAACAGGCGTCTCACCGGGCGAGGATGGCACGGCGAGCGTCTCACTCGCTTGCTGGCGCTTTCCGACGACGATGTCTTGCGCGTTCTCGCCATCCTCATGGTGGGTTTGTCTCCATGCTGTCATGTACCGCGCCAATGCTGTCGCGAACAATGGACAGACCACGGCGCAGGTCAGCCTCGGCAATGGTCAGAGCAGCAAGGAACTTCAGCACCTCATTGCGCCCGCCGCAGGTCTCGATCACCAAGCCGCGACGAAGAGCTTCCCGTGAGATTTGGACCGGTAATGTGTGGTGCTTCTGAAATGCGAGCCCGTACATCAAGCCGCGGCCCCGTACAGTCGGGCCAAGGTTGGGAAATTCGTTTGCGATTAACCGGAATTCCGCAGCCAGGATCAGGGACTTGCGAGCGATCTCTTCCTCGAACTTGGAGTTGGTCCAGTAGGTCTCAAGAGCCGCACGAGCAGCAATGAAGGCGGCATTGTAAACATGCAAGTCCGGACGGCAAATCTGAACGGCGAGCTTCGCGATCGACTGCGGGCACCATTCCGACAGCCAGAGCCGAACGTGCCATCACTTTTCAATCCCAAATCACCCCTCCAGCGCGTCGCGTAACCCCAGAGAAGTTACCGGTCTCCCATATGCTCTTCCAGCCGGCGCAGCGCGTTGCTGATTGTGGGCTGCGACAGGGACAGCTTGTCTCTGGCAGCGGTTAGGCTTCCCTCCTGCACGATGACCGTGAATGTTCTCAGGAGATTCCAGTCGATCTCCCAGACAAAACGGCGCCGCACTTGGGTCATTCTCCTCCTCCGTCAGAACCACAGAAGCGCTGACCCCGATCGCAATGCCGGCAAAGCAAGACCTGTGAGCGGCACCGTGCGCAGAGAAAGAAACGACCGGTTTGCATTGCGGCGGCGAACCTCTCGGAACGCCGTCGGGATTGCGGGGAAAAGCTCGACGGAATGCGCCAATGCCATTATGCTGGCGCATACCGTGAACCAGTCGGCATCAGTGCCCGGGGACCTGCAAGTCCCCTCACACGGGCCGTTGGGATAGGACATCGAGTTTACGTGGTAGTGGGTCGATGTCTGATTGCGGCGCTCCGCACATGTAGCATGCGCGGACGCAGCGCGGGATGCGCCTCAGTCGCCCTCCGGGCTCCTGTCGGCGCATCCCGCGCTCTCATCCCCAACCAAATCAGATCATCAGCGTCATTCAGCACCACTCCGAGCCGAATTCCGCATCAATTCCCTCTCGGCGCCATCTATACGCGGTTCTCAACCGCCATCGACAAGGGGATCACCTGCGGCGCGATATCGCGCCAACGAAGGCCGCAGGGCTTGTGACGATCTACATGCCAAGCCGCTTTCGACCACAATGGGAGCCTGCCTGACGAAGCCGCAGTCGGACCGGACTACCGAGTCGAGCAGTTTGTCCAAGGGGCTGGTATCGTTCTGGCCACCAATCTAATAGGCGAGCTTTAGACCTTCGCCAGCCAAGAAATCGACGCCTCTGACCAAGAGCAGCTTCACACAGCCGTTACATTAGTCGGCGCCCCGGCAACTGGTCGACGGGCGATCAGATTTCATCCTGTCCGTTGTCCTCATCGCAGATTCTGTTGCCTGTGCGCTGGTAGCCTTCAGAAATAACGGAAGTCGCATTGCGTTCGGCGTGGAATAAGGGGCAGACTCAATCTTGCTGCAAGTGAAGGACGATGTCGCGCGGTTTTCGAGAAGGAATCAGCGTGATGCAACGAAGATTTGGATCGACGAGACTGGCGCTTGCAGGCTTCGTCGTTGGGCATGCCGAAATCGGAACGGATTGTGTATTTCTGGACGTGCGCGTCGCGGCTGCTTCGGCAACGTGCCCATGCTGTGGGACCAGTTCACGTCGAACCCAGAGCCGATATCTGCGGCAAGCCGCCGATCTGCCGATTGCCGGGCGGCGGGTTGTCCTGCGCGTGACGGTTCGTCGTTTCTGGTGCGACGCTGTTCTTTGCCGTCGCCGCATTTTTGCCGAGCGGTTTGGCGCAGCTGTCTTGGCTCCGCTATCGCGAAAAACCGGACGCCTTGAGACGATCGTTCATCACCTGGGGTTGGCGCTGGGCGGCAGGCCGGCGGCAGCCTTCGCCGAGCGCCTGATGATGCCGGTGAGCAACGATACCCTGTTGTGCGTCGTGCTTCGGCGGACGGAGCAGCCGCGTAATAGGCTTTCCTTCATTGGCATCGACGATTTCGCATTCCGGCGCGGCCAGCGATACGGAACGATTGTCTGCGATCTCGAGCGACGAAAGCCGGTGACACTGCTGCCTGATCGTGAACAGGCGACATCGCAGGCATGGCTTGCGAACATCCTTCGATCATGATCGTCGCACGTGACCGAGGCGGCGGATATGGCGAGGCGATCGCCAAGGCCATGCCGCACGCCGATCAGGTGACCGACAGCTGGCATCTCATGGAAAACGCCAGCCGTGCCTTTCTCGACGCGGTCAGGAAATCGATGCGTCAGATCCGAAGGACAGTGGGCGCACCATCATCGATCCAAAGCTCCTCACCTACGCCCGAACGGCTGCAATATGAGGGGTATCTGCGTCGTCAGGAGACAAACGAGGCCATTCTGGAATTGTCGAAGCAGAGCGTGCCGATCAAGCAAATCGTCAAGCGTACCGGACATGGCCGCAAGCTGGTGCGCAGCGTCTTGCGCGGTCAGCGCTCCGAGTATTCCGGGTCCGACAAAGTTCGCTCGATGAATGGCTACCTTGGCTCGACAGCTGCTGGGAGACCGGCGCACGCAATGCGTCGGCGCTTTGGCGCGAAATGCGCGAGAAGGGCTTTCGAGGTCAGATCGGCGTCATCTCAGAATGCGCACGCCGCCGCCGTCTGGCCGAAAAAGCCGATCAGAGCGCGCTTGACCATAGAGGGCGATGTGGCGTTCCAGCATGGGCAACAAGCGGTCGCTGTCGGCCGGATTGCCTGCTTCAATCACCAGATCGAGGATCATGCCGCTCCTGCCGGTGGTCAGGTTGAGTTTGTGACCGTACTCGGTATCGCGGCTGCCCTTGACGATGATATCGGCATGCGGTTCGAACAGGCTGACCAACTTCTCGCCAGCCGGCACCGGCTTGCCGGCCAACACCCGCCGCTCGCTCTGTCTGATGATGCGTTCGACCAACGGCCGGTAGTGACGGACCTGGGCCTGCCATAGTGCGATGAGTGGCGTGCTCGCCATGGCCAATCGCTCGCTCGCCTGCTTCAGATAGGCCAAGGTCGCGCGAGTGATTGCAATCAGTTCACGGTAGAGTTGGACGCGATTAGGTCGACCGCGCGTGAACTGGATCTTGCGGGCGCGCTTCTTGGCTGCGCGGCAATGATCGCGCCATGATGAGCCGGCGCCGCCTACCAGGCTATCGGCCCGCTTCAGAAAGCGCACCATGACCCGCACAGCATCCCAAAGCAGGCTGCTGTCGCTCGGCTCATGCATGAGTGCCGCGGTCACGGTGCTGTCCAGCCGCACGACCGCGCCGTCTTCGAGCTTCGCCTGCCGGGCGCCCGACAGCAGCGTCCGATTGACCTGTTCCCAGGTCTCGGGCCGGATCGCGCTGATCGTCTTTTGCAGCACCGACTTCTGCGGGCTCCACGACCATGGCAAGCGGGCAAAGGCGCGAAACGAGGCCGAGTCCTCGAGGTGGAACGCCAGCTCCTGGTACCTCAGCTGGCGGTATTGCTTGAGCAGCGCGCAACGCAACACTGCTTCGGCGGGCAACCCTTGCCGTCCAGTGGCCTTGACGTCATCTCGACACAGGTCCCGCGCCACCAGCCCGAGCAAATCGCGATGCTCGTCCAGCCATTGCGACATCGCCTTCAGCTCGTGGCCGATCTCGCGCGTGGCGAAAAGATCGAATATGCTGGCTTCTCTATTCGGCACGTTGAGGTCAAGCGCTTTCGAGCTTTTCCGCTTCGCCGGCATCTGACGTCTTTCGCGGGGCTTGCTTCTCTTCGGGATCGGCGTCTTGGCCCTCCCAGTATGGGGAATCCGCAGAACGAGGTGGTACAATCTTGGACGCGTCCTGATCTACGATCGGCACTGCCAGCATAGCGAACTCACCTCATCCATCGTCCCGCGAAGGACATCTTTCCACCTGGCAAGTGGAACTCTGTTGTCTCCTCCCTTAACGGCCCCGGTCAGACCGCGACCAGCGTGCTTTCCTTTGTCCAGCGAAACGGTGTGCCATCAGTCCACATGCGATGCATGATCACCGCCAGCCGGCGGGCGAGCGCAACAACGGCCTTTTGCCGGCCGCGCCGCCTGGCGACTTTCACCGCCCAGGCCTTCAGCCAGGACCATTTCGCCACGCGCGTCAGCAGGACTTGCGCGGCCTCGTAGAGCAGCGTTCGCATCATGCCATCGCCGCATGCCGAGATCCGGCCAACCCGCCGGCTTTCACCCGACTCATTGAGCACTGGCGTCAAGCCAAGAATTGCCCCGACCGCCTTCTCTATTCGGCACGTTGAGGTCAAGCGCTTTCGAGCTTTTCCGCTTCGCCGGCATCTGACGTCTTTCGCGGGGCTTGCTTCTTCGATGCGGTGCGGCCCGACGACCGCGCGCGGTGCGTGTCTATCGGAGACCATCTTGGGTCCGAATCTGGACAAGAATGTCTCAAGTCCGACCAAAGGTCCCCAAGGCTGGGTCACCGGTTACCGGGCAAACGCTGTAAGGCAAACGGAGCGCCGATTCGGCACGCAACTTGCTTCGCTGATTTTATCAGCGGGCGTCAGCTTTGCGTCACGAAGAACAGCGGTGATTGATCAGTCTCCCCAGGACGACGTGGATGTCCCCACTTGAATTCACGACCGATCTCATCCGCGCTCGTGCGCAGGTCGGCTGTATCGCGCAACAGGATCTCAGGGCGCCTTAGCCGGGACGCGCCACAGGCTGGCAATCGGCTTTGTGAACGTGGTGGGATCTCATGAGCGTATGAACGCCTAACGTCATGAGCGCCTGACGTAGGGAGATAAAAATGGCGACCGACCCGGTCCCAGATCATGTCCCGCCCGAAACGGTGAGGGACTTCAGCCTGTTTACGTCACCGGGCATGTCACCAACGGCCGACGGGGATCCACACGCAGCTGTGGCTTCCGTCCATGCCGGGCCGCCGGTCTTCTATTCGCCCAGCAACACGCAGGATAGGCAACGTACCTGCGTCATCACTCGCGCCGCGGACCAGCGCCGGGTGCTGCAGGACGCAGAGACTTTTCCAGCCATCGCAGCATCTTCGCCTCTGCGCTGGGCGAAAACTGGCCGACGATCCCGCTTGAGCTCGATCCGCCGGCCCATCGGGTCTTTTGCTCACTACTCAATCCACTGCTTTCACCAATGCGGGTAACGGAACTGGAACCGGCTATCCGCGAGCGAGCAATCACGCTGATCGAGAGGATCGCCGCATCGGGGACAAGCTGCGACGTCATGAAGGATTTCGCCTTTCCCTTCGCGGTCAACGTCTTCCTTCGCTGTCTGGGCCTGCCGGATAACCGACTGGACACATTTGTCGGCTGGGCGAAAGATTTGCTCCACGGCGATGATGTGAGACGGCCGGAGGCTGCCCGGACGATTGTGGCATTCATCGTCGAACTTGCAGGCTTGTGCCGCAAGGAACCCATGACATTTATCGTGCAGGCACAGGTCGAGGGCCGCGGGCTGACCGCTATGACCGCACGGCCTGCATCGGCCGCGGCTGCCGCTTCAAGGTCTGCTCGCGCGAGGTTATGTATCTTTACGACATCCGACGGGAAGAATTTATCGAATGACGCCGATCCGCACCGAACGTTTGATGCTGCGCAACTGGCAGGACCGCGACCGCGAGCTCTTTCACCGGATCAGTTCCGACGAGCGCGTCATGGAATTCTTTCCGTTCCGCCGCGACCGACCCCAGTCAGACGCCACGATGAACGAAATGCGGGACGTCATTGACCGCGATGGATTCGGCTGGTCGGCTGTCGAGATTGCAGTTTCCGGCGAGTGCATCGGCCTCGTTGGGCTAAGTTTCGCCGACATGGAACCTGTAGCGCCGGCCGGCGCCGTTGAGATAGGCTGGCGGCTGGCGCCTGAATACTGGGGCAAAGGCTATGTCACCGAGGCGGCCGAGGCTTGGCTCGCCTACGGCTTTGAAACGCTCGGTCTTCACGAGATCATGTCCTTCGCCGTGTGGAACAATCTTCGCTCGACGGCGGTGATGGAACGTCTTGGCATGAGCCGTGATCGTTCCGGCGGCTTTGACCATCCCCGCGTTCCGGACACGCATCCGCAACTTAAGCGCCACGTACTCTACAGGCTCTCGCGCAAGGACTGGCAGGCAAGAAAAAGGGCGACCCCTAGAGCGGGATGAGATTAATTTCGGTCAGCCCAGGAAGACGCGCATCAGCATCGCCGTGTCCAACCGATCGGTCTTCGCCCGACGATGCTCGCGCGACACCGCGACGCTAGAGCAGTTTCTGGATAATCACGGTTAGGCATCGTAGCCGGCGTGGGCGAACAGGTTTTCGCATTCTTTGGGGTGGAAACGATCGATGGCGACGGCCACGGCGTCCCATAATTCCGGGATGGACCGGGCTGCTGCCTTTCGCAGTAAAGCCTTCAGCTTGGCGAAGGCCATCTCAATGGGGTTAAAGTCCGGGGAGTAGGGCGGAAGATAGCGAAGGGAAGCCCCCGCAGCCTCGATGATTTCGCGGACACCGACCACTTTATGAGCAGGCAGGTTGTCCATCACGACGACATCGTCGGGTTGAAGCGTCGGCACGAGGACGCGGCGCAAGTAGACCAGGAATGCTTCGCCATCCATGGCGCCGTCCAGGAGCCAGGGCGCGACGATCCCGTCGAGGCGCAGGCCGGCCGTGAAGGTCGTGGATTTCCAGTGCCCATGAGGAACAGCCGCCCGGCAACGCTGTCCACGCGCAGAGCGGCCTCGTAGCCGGGCCATCTTGGTATTGAGGCCACTTTCGTCGATGAAGATCAGGCGGCTCGGATCGAGATCGAGTTGGCCTTCGAACCACTCTTCCCGCGCTGCCAAAACATCCGGTCGCTGCTGTTCGGCCGCGTGCGCTGTCTTTTTTTGTACGTGATGCCACGCTTTGCGAAGAACGCATGGACCGTCGTCAGGCTGGCTTTGACCCCGCGCTCTGCCGCAAGGCGATCGACGATCTCGGCAAGCGTGATGTCCCGCTCATCGGTCTCGACCAAGGCGAGAATGAAAGTCTCGTGCGCGTCCAGCTTCGATACCTTCGGCTTGCCCTGCCGCCCAGGTTCCAGATTGCCGCTCGAACGCCAGGCCCGATACCATGCACCAGACGTCGATATCCCGATGGCAAACCGCCGTGCCGCTTCTCGGGTCGACAGGCCTGCCTCTATCGCCTCGATAACACGCGTCCGCAAATCCAGGCTGTAAGCTCGTGCCATGCCGCTGCTCCTTCCGCAAATCACTTCGATCAGGGAATCAGAACAAGCCGTTCACTGCAAACAAACGACTCCGATTAAGGGAAAACCGCTCTAGTCGAATGGACGACGTGCACCTCGATGCCGCGCCTCTCCAGCCACCGCGCCAGCCAGAACCCATCGCGCCCGGCCTCGAAGGCCAGCGCAATCCGTTCGATTGCATTGCCCACCTTGACCGCCTCGTCACGCCACCGCTCCACCAGCCGCAGCAAAGCAATAGGATCAGGCTCCAACTTTTTCAGAGGCAAGCGTTCAATGCCGGGAACCTGTCCCGCCGCCAGCCAACTCGATTCACTCATTTCAACAACGACGATTACGCTGCTATTTTGATCAAACGGGACGAGCGAACGGCTCAGATCGTCAACCTGGGTCATGGTCATGGGACACCTCTATCGCTTCTATCAAACGACGATGGTGCCATGCCCGTCGCCGCTCACCCCATAGCTTCTCCAGATTCCACTTCGGGGCTTGATCGTGATTCAAGCTTTTGATGGAACGATTCGTGCTGACTGATGCCCAATGGGCGAAGATGGAACCGCATTGCCTTGGCAAGGCGACGGACCCTGGACGAAGCGGAGGCGACAACCGCCGCTTTATCGAGGCAGTGCTTTGGATCGTACGGACGGGGAGCCCGTGGCGAGACCTTCCGGCGTTCTTCGGCCAGTGGAACAGCGTCTTCAAGCGATACCGCAATTGGGTCAAAGCCGATGTTTTCGTTCGGCTTTTCGAGGCCTGCTCTGAGGCGCCCGACATGGAGTACGCCATGGTCGACGCTACCATCGTCAAGGTCCATCGCCACGGCCAGGGCGCAAAAGATCCCATGAGGCGACGGGCGGCGGAACTCAGGTAAGGTTTCGGGGTCCGACATCCTAACCCTGGAGACGTCTCATGAATCTCTCATCCGTTGCTCCGCCGCCCGCCGGCGAGAAGACTGCCACGATTTTCGTTGCACTGGAATTGAGCAAGTCGACCTGGCTTGTGGCGCTGCACTCGCCGGCGGTCGACAAGATCAGCCTGCATCGCCTGCAAGGAGGTGACACCGAAGGGCTTATGGCTCTCATTGAACACCGGCGCGAACAGGCGCAGGCCGCCTTGACGCGTCCGGTTCGGGTAATGTCGTGCTACGAGGCCGGCTACGACGGTTTCTGGCTACATCGTTTCCTGTGCGACCGCGGCATCGACAATCAGGTTCTGGACGCGGCCAGCATCCTGGTCGACCGCCGGTCACGCCGCGCCAAGACGGACCGCCTCGATGCGGCGGCGCTGCTGCGCACGCTGATGGCGCTGGAACGTGGCGAGCCGAGGGTCTGCCGGGTTGTGCGGGTGCCGAGCCTCGAGCAGGAGAACGATCGCCGTCGCAGCCGGGAACGGGCTCGGCTCGTCAACGAACGCGGCCAGCATTCCAGCCGCGTCAAGGGGCTTTTGATGACCCAGGGCATCCGCGACTTCAAGCCAGCCAGACGGGACTGGCGTGAGCAGCTCGAGACGCTGCGCACGGCTGACGGGCGGGATCTGCCGTCCTGCCTGAAGAACGAGATCAAGCGCGAGTGCCACCGCTTGTGGCAAGTGATTGAGATGATCATGGAGGTCGAGGCTGAGCAGCGTCAGGCCGCCGAGATCACAGCTCCCGGGATCATCCAACTGAGTCATCTGCGTGGCATTGGCCTGACGATCGCAAGCGTAATGACGAACGAGGTGTTCTTCCGCGACTTCCAGAATCGGCGTGAGGTCGCCGGTTATCTCGGTCTTGCATCCAGCCCTTGGAGCAGCGGCGCGGTCAGCCGCGATCAAGGCATCCAGAGATCGGGCAATCCGCGAGCGCGTCGAACCGCCATTGAACTTGCCTGGCTGTGGCTGCGCCATCAGCCCGATAGCGGTCTCGCGCGCTGGTTTCATGAGCGCGTCGGCGCCGGCAAAGGACGCATCCGCCGCACCATGATCGTCGCCTTGGCGCGCAA
The DNA here is from genome assembly GCF_042682145.1 of Mesorhizobium newzealandense. Taxonomy (NCBI): domain Bacteria; kingdom Pseudomonadati; phylum Pseudomonadota; class Alphaproteobacteria; order Hyphomicrobiales; family Phyllobacteriaceae; genus Mesorhizobium; species Mesorhizobium newzealandense. The sequence continues at coordinate 349,216 of NZ_JBHUGZ010000012.1, forward strand.
GCTGATAATCGCCTTGTGGCGGTATCTGACCCAGGGCCTGCTGCCGGAGGGCGCCATGACCAAGGCCTGACGAAAGAGTTCGACGCGAGGGGCGGCCAACGTCACTTGCGACGAAGCGGGATGGATGTGGACCGGCGCCCCCCAGGGCTGTTAACGCCGTCAAAAAGATGGGTCCCATCCTTCCCGGCCTCGCCAAACTTGCCCGTGCATGCGGGATATGGGTGCAGGCTCCACCAGAGCCGACCGGATATGAGGTGATGTGGACTTGTTCCGCAATTCGCCGCGAGGCCGATCCCGACAGCGTCCGAAGTGATTTCGCCGCCGCTACCGTTGACACAACTCGCCTCATATGAGGGGGACTCAGAGCCAGGCCATTGGCCGCTCCAAGGGCGGCATGACGACCAAAATCCTGGCGCTGACCGACGCCCTCGGCAACCTCGTCCGCTTTGTCTTGCTGCCGGGGCAGCGGTTCGACACGGTCGGCATTGAACCACTCGTCGACGGTCTCTCCTTCGACGCTCTGATCGCCGACAAGGCCTTCGACAGCAACTCCATCATCGCCGACCTCGACCAACGTGGTGCCAAGATCGTCATTTCCCAGCATCCGCGACGAACCAAGCCGCTTCCCTTCGATGCCGAGATGTACAAGTGGCGTCATCTGATCGAGAATTTCTTCTGCAAACTCAAAGAGTTCAAACGCATCGCCATGCGTGCCGACAAAACCGACAAGAGCTTTGCCGCGTTCATTCACCTCGCCGCCGCCATCATAAGCTCCAGATGAATATCAACAGCCCTTAGCCGCCCTAGCACTACTTTGGCAGATTTTTAGCGACGGGCAGTTTTTGTGATTCCCAAGAGAGGGTTTGCGTGATTCATGGGAGGTCGGCTTATGGAGGGCCGATCAATGGACGTGGATTGGCAAGCCGATCTGGATCGCTGGCTCGCGCCGTTTGTCGCGGCGCTACGGCACAAGACGAGGGCGCGGATGTGTCCGGCCTATATCGCCGGGCTGATTGGTCCAGGAGATCGCAAGAGCGTTCAGCCGATGGCGGCGCGCGCTGGCGAGGTCGGCTACGATCAGCTTCATCATTTCGTCGCTGCCGGCGTTTGGGACAGTGCTCCCCTCGAAGCTGCCCTGCTGAAGGAGGCAGATGGTCTGGTTGGCGATGATGCCGGGTTTCTTGTCATCGATGACACGGCGTTGCCCAAGAAGGGACGTCACTCGGTTGGCGTCGCGCCACAATATGCTTCGTCGCTCGGAAAGACTGCCAATTGTCAGTCGCTGGTCTCGGTAACGTTGGCCTCGCGCGAGGTGCCGGTGATGGTGGGCCTGCGGCTCTTCCTGCCCGAGAGCTGGACCGATGATCCTGAGCGCATGGCGCGGGCCGGTGTGCCGAAGGATAGACAAACCGCTCTGACAAAGCCGGAGATTGCGATCGAGGAGATCGACCGCGTCATCGCCTCCGGTGCGCATTTTGGCTGTGTGCTTGCCGATTCAGGGTACGGCTCCAGCGGGCCTTTCCGTCAGGCTTTGAGTGAGCGCAGTCTGCTGTGGGCGGTAGGACTATCGCGACGCCAAAACGTCTATCCGGCCGATGTTGATCTGATCTTCCCGGTCGCGACCACCGGCAGGCGCCGCCAATATCACATCCCGGACCGGTCGCCGGTCTCTGCCGAGGTAATGCTGTCTGGTGAGAAATGGCAGAAGATAAGCTGGCGGCGCGGCACTAAAGGTCGGCTGACATGCCTCTTTGCGGCTCGCCGTGTCCGCGTTGCGGATGGTCATAAGCACCGGATGCTCGACAATCGCATGCAATGCATGCCAGGCGACGAGGTCTGGCTCGTCGGCGAACGCCGGTCGACTGGCGAGCAGAAATACTATGTGTCGAACTTACCGGCCGATGCGAGCCTCAAGCTGCTCGCCGCCACGATCAAAGCCAGGTGGGTCTGTGAGCAGGCACATCAGCAATTGAAGGAGGAACTCGGCCTCGACCACTTCGAAGGTAGATCCTGGACCGGATTACACAGACACGCCTTGATGACCATGATCGCCTACGCCTTTCTCCAATCCCGCCGCCTCAAAGCAGCGGGACGGAAAAAAAAGAGTCGGCGGACCACCGCCACAACCGAGCATGCCAGCCATCAGGCAGGCCATCCTCGACCTCTTCGCACGGCCGCCACCCAGGCGATGCCCCCACTGTGAGAAACTCCTCGCCGACGCCGTCGAATCTAAACTGCCAAAGTAGTGCTTCTGTAATGGGCCTTCGTTCGTCAAGTCCCCTCTGAACGATATCTCGTCGCCAGGATCATGCTTCTGTCCGTGGTCAGCGCGAAGGCCGCCACACTATGCCATCAGATCCAGAGCTGACAGGTCAATCTAGGAAGCGTGGTTTGCCGAAGCATTCACAGCACTACACACGACCTTGCCAAGCCCTCGTCCCGGCGACGGGACCTCAGGAGAGCGGTGCCGTTTCGGCTCGCTCCGAACGCTCTATCTCCTATGCCATCGCTGCGGCCTTGCTCCAGCGGAAGTCGGTCGCATCCACCCACATGCGATGGAGCACGACGCCCAACTTGCGGGCAAGGGCCACCTTGGCGCGCTTCATGCCCCGACGTTTGGCCACGTCGAGCGCCCAGTGCTTCAGGCTCGAGAAGCGGATCGCCCGCGTCAGCATGACGTGCGCAGCTTCAAAGAGCGCAGTTCGCACCATGGCGTCGCCGACCTTGCTGACACCACCGTCCCGATCGGTCTCACCGGATTGATATTTTTTGGGCGTAAGCCCGAAGTAGGCTCCGACCGTACTGGATTTTCCAAACCGCATCGGGTCGTCCACCGCCGAGCGATAGGTCAGGGCGACCAAGGCCCCAACGCCAGGTGTGCTCATCAATCTGTGGCAGACCTTATCAGCGCGCGCGATCTTCAGCATCTCGCGATGGAGCTTGCTGAACTCGCACCACAACGCCATCCGCGCCGCCAGCATCGCACCAATCACCGTCTCCAAAGTGACGTGGCCTGCTGTCAGCTCCCGGATGCGCGTCTCAAACTTTCCACGACTGACCTCTCCGACCTTCAGCCCATAGCCGCGCAAGATCCCGCGGATGCTAAGTTCGACGTCGAGAAGCTTGCCTTGCAGAAGCTTGCGTCCAACAAGAAGGGCTCGGCTATCCTTGCAAGTCACCGATTTGGCATGAACCGGACGGTACCATCCCATCCTCAGCAGTTGGGCGATCCCGCGTGCATCTTTCCGGTCGGTCTTCACCGTCATAGCCGAGAGCGCCGCCTTCACGTGCCGCGTCTCCAGCAAAACCGCATCGCGTCCGGCGGCCACAAGCCCGGCATGCAGCCATTGCGACAATGGCCCGGCCTCGAGCCCAATGCGACTAACAGACAATTCCAGTTCGTCGAAATAGCGGACCAGCGCCTCCGGCTCGCTGGCGATCTTGACCTCGCGCATGATCGTTCCGGTCGCGTCAACAATGCACACGCTGCTCTCTTCCAGAGAGACATCGATTCCCGCATAATGTTCCATGGCTGTTCCTCTCATGATGTTTGGAGCCGATCGCTCGGACTCCGTTTCAACACCATCATTCTGAGGGACAGCCACCCAACCTGGCTATGCTCGCGAAGGCCGGCCCATTACGGCATCTAGTCTAGTCACCTGAATCTGAAGTTCGGTTCATTGTCTTGTGGCAGAAGCGCTTGACCGACGCGAGGATCTGGTCGGCGGATTTGACCCATTTGTATGGGGTGGGGTTCTCGTTGTGGGTTTCGATGAAGGCGTCGATATCAGCTTCCAGTTCTGCGGTGGAACGATGTACACCGCGCTGCAACTGCTTTCGCGTCAGCTCTGCAAACCACCGCTCGACCTGATTGATCCAGGATGCCGACGTTGGCGTGAAGTGAACATGCCAGTGTGGACGGCGCGCGAGCCAAGCCTTGATCCTCGGCGTCTTGTGGGTCGCATAGTTGTCCATCACCAGATGCACGTCCGGCCCATTGGGCATTTCGGCGTCAATCCGCTTCAGGAAGTCGAGGAATTCGGTAGCCCGGTGACGTTTGTAGCAATGGCCGATCACGGCGCCAGTCGCAACGTCGAGCGCCGCAAACAGGGATGTCGTGCCGTTTCGGACGTAGGTATGGGTGCGCCGTTCGGCGACACCTGGCGCCATGGGCGGAACCGGCTGCTCGCGGTCCAATGCCTGGATTTGCGATTTCTCATCCACGCATAGCACGATCGCCCGGTCCGGTGGTGACATATATAGGCCGACGATGTCCTGCACCGGATCGGAGGAAAGCTTGAATGTCTCGGCACGATGCGGCTGCAGGCCAAACGCGCTCCAGATCCGACGGATGGTGGTATGCGAAAGGCCGCTGTCGGCTGCCATCGAGCGGATCGACCAGTGCGTGGCATCCTTGGGAGTGGTGTTCAACGTACGCTCAACGACCTGAGCAACCTGGGCATCGGAGACAGTTCGTGGTCGACCGGCACGATATTCATCTGTCAGCCCTTCAATACCATCCTGAACGAACCGACGGCGCCACTTGCCAACCGTGTGCTCGTGAACACCCAGGCGTTCGGCAACGTCTTTGCTTTGCAAACCCTGCGCGCACAGCAAGACCATCCGGCATCGATCCGACAAGGACCGCGGCGCTTTATGCCGGCGCACCTGAGATTCGAGGAAACTTCTATCCGCGTCGCTCAGAACGACAAGGTCCGCCTGCCTGCCAACCATGAATCAAACTCCTGCTCTTGTGACAGAAGCCGAACAAATGAAGCTTACTTTGGTTCCAGGTGACTAGGACAATGAGTTCTTCTGGACTCAATCCACGCTGATCGTCAGGGACCTCAACTCGCCGGCCTTCGATGCCAGGATCAGAAGCGCGTTCTTGCGCCCCTGTTCCTTCAGTGCACCGATCCGGTCCATGACGTCCTACCGGAAGAACTGATGACCCATGGGTGGGACCGACAGGGTTGCTGCATGAAGGGGAAGAGACAAAGCCAGGAGGACGCTACCATGTTCGCCCATCACAATGGCTGGCTCGGCACCGGCCAGTGGCCGCGGACCGAGCTGGAGTGGGGTTCGACCAGGGCGCGGCCTTGAGCTGGCGCGCCTTTCAAAGAACGGTGCGTCGGTGGGGCGTCACCCGAACCTTGAAAGAGGTCCCATGAGCCTGGAATACGAGAACGATGGGGCTCTCCATGCGAAACTTATCGAGGAGGTGCTGTCGCAATATCCCGACAAGGGCGGCGAAGCGCCGCAAAAAGCATCTCAGCGTCGCAAAAAGCGGCGACGAGGCTGGCGAGGTCGTTTTCAATGCGACGTCAAATCGAACATCAAGACATCAAGTCCATTCCGGGCGTGATGACGGTTCGCGGCTGCGCCTATGCCGGCTCCAAGGGCGTGGTGTGGGGTCCAGTCAAGGATATGGTCCATATCTCGCACGGACCGGTCGGCTGCGGGCAATATTCCTGGTCGCCGCGCCGCAACTACTACGTCGGTACGACGGGCATCGACAGCGGCTGTTCGTCAACCGGTATGGCGCGCCGCTCAGCGTAAGCGGCGTCTCTGTCCCATTGATTATGCCGTTGCGACAGTCAGTTCGTGCGCTTGCTGATAGTACTATGCGCACGTCGGGAAGTCCCAGACGTGCTCATTACAAGGCGTTAGTCCGTTGCGCATAAGCCCTGGCATGAGGGCGTCGATATCTTTAGCGAGATGGCCATTTGCGAGGCTGATGAAGAGATCTCGCAGGTAGGCGTAGGGCTCGACACCATTCATTTTGCAGCTTCCGATCAGGCTGGCAAAGCGGGCCTAATTCCGTCCGCCTTCATCGTGGCCCGAGAATAAAGCATTGCGGCGGTTCATGGCCGGGCGGCGTATGGCGTTTTCGACCAGGTTTGATTCGACGTCGACGCAGCCGTCGTCCAGGAAAAGCCGAAAGCCATCCTGGCGTTTCAGCATATAGGCCATGGCCTCGCCGAGATCGGACTTGCGCGAGACGCGTGCCGTGCGATCTGGCGTAGCCAGGTGAGAGCACCCACCATAGGCATCAACTTGAATCGTGCCGTTGAAGCCGTCGAGGATCTCCGCGGCATATTCGCCTTTCCGCCCAGGCGTGGAATACCAGGCCTGCCGGAGCGGGTCCGTTCCAACCGCGATCATCGCGCAAAACAGCCCAGAGATAGCCGGTTTTCGTTTTGCCGCGTCCCGGATCCAACCCTGTCGGATCCAACCCTGGTGCCGTGGTTTCATCGACAGTAGAGTCTTGAGCTACCTTGCTTCAGGACAATGGCCATGTGGTCGACGACCGGCGCGATCACAGCACCCGTCCGGCCCATCCAATCTGCCAGGACCCTGCGGTCGATCGGCACTCCGTGTCGGGCCATGACTGCCGCCTGACGATTACGCGGCATGTGTTCGGAATGCTTCGACACGGCTATTTGGGCCAGAAGCGCCTCTGTCGGCCAACTGCCTTCCAACAGGTGTGCCGGTGCCTTGGCCTGAACGACGCCCGCGCGACCCTTGGGGCAAGCGTATTTGGGGCGGATCGTGACAATCACCTGATAGCAAGCCGGAATTTGATCGAGCGTTCCGTCCGATCTTCGCCGATCCAAACCATGTTGCCGCAACCGCAGGGGCAAGCAATGCTATCGGGCTCGGTCACCCGCTCGACCCGCGGCAGGCTCTGGGGCAGCGTGCTCTGCGCTCCTTGCGAGGAACGGTCTTTTCGGGATCGACTGCGCTGGCCGCGATCTTTTCCTCGACGGACCCGGCCCACTGCGAGACAGCCGAAATCCTACCAATGGAATTTGTCGAGATATGGAAAAGAATTCCGGAGCGCGAATTTCGACTTATGTGATCCCTGGCGAGCGTGGCTCGCGATGTTGTGTTTTGAACGGCGCCGCCGCACGGACATACCAGCCCGGGGACCAGATCATAGTCTGCAATCCCATCCAACTCGAGGAAACCGCAAACACCTCGCTCAGGCCACGGATCGGCACCTTCGATCAGGACAACCAATGTGACCGCCTGAGCTACGCGGTCGATGTCGACGCGGATGGTTCAGTATCGTGAACGAGGTAAACGCTCCTGTGGCCCTTCCTGCCGGAGTCGCCGGTGTATGATCTGATAACGCTGTCCCAAGCTAAAGCCCCGACGCTGGAACGGGCCGAGCCGGGGCTCCACCGATCCAGGCGGACACTTAATCGAAGTTGTTGCGGTAAGATCAATCGGCCGACCGCAAGATCGGGGGCGAGCGGGAAAGCTTGGCTCGTCCTGAACGCAATTGCCCCTACCCATTGCTCCCGCATGAGATCACCGTCGGAAAAGAAACTGGTCGACTGATCCCGTTTGCGGGCCGCGCCGGTCGGAGGCACAATCGCAAGCTTGGTGCGGGGTGGAAGCTCTCCCACATGCAATTCAAGGAGACGCTGGTCCAGTTCCTTGTCCGGTGCTGTGAGGCGATGGTTCAGGCGAAGATAATCCATCCAGGTCGGCGTGCGGAATGTCTCTGTCCAATGCTGCGGCTCCTGCAGGTCGCGCTGAAGGTTCCAGTGCCGAGCATCGACGCGGCTTTGCACCCGGCGTCGTTCCCTCATCTGATCTAGAGCAGTTTCTGGATAATCACGGTTAGGCATCGTAGCCGGCGTGGGCGAACAGGTTTTCGCATTCTTTGGGGTGGAAACGATCGATGGCGACGGCCACGGCGTCCCATAATTCCGGGATGGACCGGGCTGCTGCCTTTCGCAGTAAAGCCTTCAGCTTGGCGAAGGCCATCTCAATGGGGTTAAAGTCCGGGGAGTAGGGCGGAAGATAGCGAAGGGAAGCCCCCGCAGCCTCGATGATTTCGCGGACACCGACCACTTTATGAGCAGGCAGGTTGTCCATCACGACGACATCGTCGGGTTGAAGCGTCGGCACGAGGACGCGGCGCAAGTAGACCAGGAATGCTTCGCCATCCATGGCGCCGTCCAGGAGCCAGGGCGCGACGATCCCGTCGAGGCGCAGGCCGGCCGTGAAGGTCGTGGATTTCCAGTGCCCATGAGGAACAGCCGCCCGGCAACGCTGTCCACGCGCAGAGCGGCCTCGTAGCCGGGCCATCTTGGTATTGAGGCCACTTTCGTCGATGAAGATCAGGCGGCTCGGATCGAGATCGAGTTGGCCTTCGAACCACTCTTCCCGCGCTGCCAAAACATCCGGTCGCTGCTGTTCGGCCGCGTGCGCTGTCTTTTTTTGTACGTGATGCCACGCTTTGCGAAGAACGCATGGACCGTCGTCAGGCTGGCTTTGACCCCGCGCTCTGCCGCAAGGCGATCGACGATCTCGGCAAGCGTGATGTCCCGCTCATCGGTCTCGACCAAGGCGAGAATGAAAGTCTCGTGCGCGTCCAGCTTCGATACCTTCGGCTTGCCCTGCCGCCCAGGTTCCAGATTGCCGCTCGAACGCCAGGCCCGATACCATGCACCAGACGTCGATATCCCGATGGCAAACCGCCGTGCCGCTTCTCGGGTCGACAGGCCTGCCTCTATCGCCTCGATAACACGCGTCCGCAAATCCAGGCTGTAAGCTCGTGCCATGCCGCTGCTCCTTCCGCAAATCACTTCGATCAGGGAATCAGAACAAGCCGTTCACTGCAAACAAACGACTCCGATTAAGGGAAAACCGCTCTAGCAGGCTTCTCTGATTGGGGTCGTTAAGGTCAAGCTCCTCGTCGTGATATTTTTCCCTACTATGTCGCCCCGCGGGTCACTCGCTTCTCTTCGCGGTCGACGTTAGGCTCAGGACTCATTGATCAGAGCCAGAAGATGACGGTTGCCGCGATGCAGATGGCGGACAAGAAGGTGTGGGCGCAGCGATCGTAGCGGGTGTGGATGCGCCGCCAGTCCTTGAGCCTGCCGAACATGTTCTCGATCTTGTGCCTCTGGCGGTAGAGCGCCTTGTCATGGGGGATCGGCACTTTGCGGTTGGTCTTGGAGGGGATGCAGGCAGTGATGTCGCGCTCGGCCAGCGCGGTGCGGAACCAGTCGGCGTCGTAACCTTTGTCGCCGAGCAGCGATTGGGCTTTGGGTAAGGTGCCGAGCATCAAGGCAGCGCCCTTGTAATCGCTCATCTGGCCTTCGCTGAGCAACATGATCAGCGGTCGCCCCTGGCCATCGCACACGGCGTGGAGCTTCGAGTTCAATCCACCCTTGGTGCGCCCGATACGTCGGGGAACAGGCCCTTTTTTAAAAGGCTGGCTGCTGTCCGATGCGCCTTGAGGTGGGTGGCGTCGATCATGAGTTGGTCGGGCCTGCCACCCTTGGCCGCGAGCGCGGAGAAGATCTTGTTGAACACGCCCAGCCGGCTCCAGCGGATGAAGCGGTTGTAGATCGTCTTCGGCGGGCCGTAATCCGGCGGCGCATCCCGCCAGCGCAGCCCGTTCCTGATCACGAAGATGATGCCGCTAATCACCCGACGATCATCCACCCGGGGCACGCCGTGCGACAGCGGAAAATATGGCTCAATCCGACGCATCTGCGCCTGCGACAACCAGATCAGATCACTCATGCAGCGCCTCCTCGCGCTGCCATTGAATCAAGCGATCCCCACCTCCGCAAGCAATTTAATGGGTCCTGATCCTAGGTCGCCGCATGATGGGGTCAGTAGAGCGAGGCGTCTCAATCTGTTGAACGACCTTGGGAGAGTTCGCCCAGGCGCGCGGGTGCCCGCTATCACCGGAGGCTCGACAGAATTTCGCAGGGATCAGCGTCAAGAGCCGCGGTTACCTCAAGAAACTCAATGACATCGAGACGCCGCTCTCCACCCTCGTACTTGGCCACGAAAGATTGCGGACGAACAAGCTTCTCAGCAACCTGCGCCTGGGTCAGGCCTTTGGCCTTGCGCAGCGATACGAGATGAGCCAGAAACCTCTGGTGGCGGGGCGATCGAAGAGATTTGGGCATGTAGGCGAACCGGTCAGGTAAAGACCGGCTCAGCGACTAATCCCGGTTTCGGATTATCCCAGTTTGGGATATGCTCTGCTGATCCAGCGCTCAACTGGCGAGGTTCGCAGCAGCCATGAATCAATCAACGGGAACAGATAAAACTCGAAGCTCAACTCTGCACGACGAAGTGCCCTGGTCAGACAGCATCACGAGCTACGACAGGCAGCATCGAACCATTTACCTGCGCATCCTCGACGCTTGCGCCTACAATGCCAGCATCGAGGAAATAGCCGATCTCATTCTCGGCATCGATCCGATCCTTGAACCGGTCCGCGCCCGCAAGGCTGTTCGCAGCCATATCGACCGCGCCAACTGGATAGTGACGACCGGCAGCAAGCACCTGTTCGGCGGCTGACGCACAGCGCGGATTGCGACGCCTTTTTCAGACGAGGAAGTCCCGGTACTCGCCATTCATCAGCGCGCGACCGCGAGAGACGGCGCGGCGGATGTGGTCGCGCAGGTGATCGCGAGGATCGTTCCAGTCGGCGTGGACACGCCCTTTACCGATCAGCGCCTCAGCGATTTCGCGATGTGATGCTCCGGCAACCGATCCGTCGAGCGCACGAAGAACGAAGGCCAATCGGGTGCAGCGCCTTTCGGGCGGAAACAAGCGGGTGGGCGGTTCTTCATCGAGACAAAGGGCATTGAGGCACTCGAGCGCCCACAAGCGATGCTTCAAAAGTTCTGAGGGCCAGATCGCCTCAGCACGCAGGCAAACGGGTCCCGGTAGGGACGATGGTTGCCCATCGCCCCCCGGCCAGATCCGTACGTGCGGCACTACCGCATACGGCTCCTATCGGATGTTGTGACGGTGAACCGAGCATCTGGATGCGGATGCACCAGCCGACATGGTGGCAGGTATTTGCGAAGCAGCCTTTGGAAACGATCCCAAGACAGCCGGTTTCGTTGGCTTCGACGCATCAAAGCGTGTCGCCAAGCGCGACCAACTTCCCAGCGGAACCCTCCCAATCTTCGTAGATTGTCTGGCACCGCATGGTAGTTCAAATACCCCTGTAACACTTGCCGTAGCCACCGACCTACTACTGCCACCGGTTCATGGCGTCGTCGCATTAGCGTTTCCTGAATGGCCGCCAGCGTCGTGCGCATGCGCTTCTTGATCGTCAGACGGACAATCTTGAAGCCTCCATCATTGCGCCGCCTGCCACAGCAATGCGTGAATCCCAGAAAGTCGAAAGTCGTTGGCTTGCGGATACCACGTTCCCGGCATTGTCGCGCAGCATACCGCCCAAAGCGTATTAGCCGCGTCTTTTCCGGGTGTAGTTGCAAGCCGAACTGAGCGAGACGCTCCCGCAATGCTTGCAGGAAGCGCTGCGCCTCTCCTTCGTACTGGAACCCAATCACGCTGTCGTCGGCATAACGTACAATGATCACGTCGCCTTTAGCATCTCGAGTACGCCATTGCTGGACCCATAAATCCAATGCGTAATGCAGGTAGATATTCGATAGCACGGGGCTAATTACAGAGCCTTGAGGAGTTCCTCGCGTTGATGCCACGCGGCGGCCATCCTCAATCGTGCCCGCTTTCAACCATTTGTGGATCAGACGAATCAGTTTGCGGTCACCAACTCGATGCGACAGGAAACGAACCGTCCACTCGTGATCGATTTCATCGTAAAACGAGCGAATATCCGCGTCCAGTATCCAGTTGATCTTCCGTTTGTCGATCCCAACCCACAAGGCGTCCAGCGCGTCATGCTGTCCCCTTCCTTGTCGGAACCCATATGAGAAGCCGAGGAAGTCTTGCTCATAGATCGCGTTCAGAACCGTGGTGACGGCCATCTGCACGACTTTTTCTTCCAGCGCTGCAATGCCGGGGGACGGAGTCTTCCGTCATTCTTCGGAATGTAGACCCGTCGGGACGGTTGTGCACGATATGCACCGGATTGAATCTCCCGATGTAATTCGTGCACACGCCCGTCGAGCATCTTCTCATAGTCGTACCACGTCACGCCGTCCACACCGCTCGCCGCCTGCTTGCGAAGCGCATGGAAGCTCTCCACCAATAACGTCGGAGTGATGTGGTGCATCAGCGCCGTGAAACGCAATTTCGGGTCCCGTTTGGCGGCTTCCCGTACGCCCTCGATACCCATCGAAGCGTGTTTGATCCGGCTCTGCGTCCGGCACGCTGGAGTTTCGAAGACGTTCCCTCCGATTACACCCCTTCCCTCCATTGCCTCCGCAGGATCATCTCCCTTGTTCGGCAACTTCTGCGGTACTATGGGTGTATCCGACTTCTCATCAGCGTCGATGACTGGCTTGTGGTCAGCGACCTTCCCAGTCCCATCCAGTCCATTTGCACTGGACACTGATGAGATCTCGCTGCTTCCGTATGAAAGACTTCCCGGCATGCACAGGGTCTCCGACCGCGCAGGATCGGGGCATGGCTTGCGATTAACGCCATGCACCGTGTTGCCTTCCGCTTCGCTTAACAGCGTCGGCATCCCGAATTGATCATTTCGCGGCTCAATGGCCGGCCTGCCGGTTTCCCCTGTCAACGCTTCGACGCACACCTCGCGATGTGCCCCGCATGACTCGGGGTCAGAGTGATTCGCCACTTCTTCTCCGTATTGAACTTTCATCAACTATCTTTCATCGGCTTTGCAGCCGCACTAAGCGCGAATTTCCTGGCACGTTGATGCGGTCCGGTTGATGTGATGGGCGTATCCTGCGGTCGCTTTTGATCAGGCCGCGTCGGCTTTGGCGAAGTTGAAGGGCAGCAGGTCTGTATGTCGGCATCTGTTGCGCGCTGCGGCAGTTCGCTGAGGACGTGGCGCAGATAAGCCAAGGGCTCGATGCCGCAAGCTCGGCATGTCAGCATGAGGCTGTAGACGACGGCGCTCGCCCTGGCTCCGTCCACGGTGTCGCTGAACAGCCAGGACTTTCTGCCGGTGGCAAAGATTCGGATGTCGCGTTCGAGGAGGTTGTTGTCGATCGGCATCCTGCCGTCTTCTGTGTAGCGTGTCAGGTATTCCCACTGGTTCAGGGTGTAGGACACGGCGTCGCCGATCTTGCTATCGGGCAAGACCTTCGGGGCGATGTCGTCGAGCCATACCTTGAGGGCGTTCAGGATGGGGACGCTGTGTTGCTGGCGGAAGCGGCGAATGCAGCTGGTCTGCGTTTCACCTTTGTCCGGTTTTTCGTCGCGCGCTTGCTTTTCAATCCGGTAGAGCTGTTCAAAGAACTTCAGCGCCTGCTCCGGCGGACCGCCGCCTTTCTCTCTTGCCTTGAGGGCATCCACGAAGCGACGTCTGGCATGGGCCATACATCCAACATGGGTGGCCCCTGCCAGCGTGCGCCAAGCGGTATAGCCATCGCTCATCAGGATGCCGCGGTAATCGCCGAGGAAGGCCTGCGGATAAATCTGGCCGCGGCCGGGTTGATAATCGAGAAGAACGATCGGTTCGTCACTGTCCTCGCTGCTGCGATACGCCCACATGTAAGATGTGCTGGTGGCCTCCCTGTCCTTTTCCTTCAGCACCTGGACCGTCGTCTCGTCGCCGTGGATGAGGGACTGCGACCTGAGCCGCAGCTTCAGCGCGTCATAGTGTGGGAGAGATGCCTCTCGCTCGAGCCGATCACCCAGTGACCCAGTGCGCCACGGCTGACAGGAACGCCGGCGCGCTCGAAGGCTTGGGCCAGACGATAGAGCGGCGTGCCGTCGACGTATTTGTGAACAAGAGCAAAGGCCAGCGTCGAGGCCGTGGCGATGCTGCCCGGCAAGGGCTGCGCGGGCATCGGCGCGATGATAACCGGCGTGTTGATGCCGGTGCGATCGCAATGGCGGCAGGCATACTTGAACCGAACATTCTGCAGGACCTTTGCCTGCACCTCGATATGAAGCTGCTCGGTGACGGCCTCACCCATGCGATGCATCTGGTGACGGCAGCAGGGGCAGGCCTTCTGATCGTCGGCAAGGTCATATTCGACGCGTTCGCGCGGCAGGTGTTCCGGTAGAGGCTTGCGGCCACGCTTCTTTCCCTCCGGCTTTCCAGCGGACGCAAAGCCAGTGTCCGGCAGGTCGATGACCTCGCCATCGCCGCCGCCGGCGTCGTCTTCATCGGCAACCTCGGCTTCATTGAAGAGACGGTCCACGTGCTTTTCGCTCTTCGGCGCAAAACGATGAAGCCGCGCCAGTGCCAACTCTTCCTCGAGCTTGACCACGCGTTCCGTGAGCTGACGGTTCTCTGCCTGCAGCGCCGCAATGCGCGCCATCAACTCCTCAACAGTGGGTTCGCCGGGTCGGGTCATCAGATTCTTGAATCTGAACCGTTTCGCCCCGTCAACCGCACACGTTGAGCGCTGTCAGCCGGCGATCTGGTATTGCCGCACCGGATGGCGGACCATCGCGTCGATGTCGATGCCGTCGAGAATCCAATGGAGCTGTTCGGTCGAAAGCGTAACCACCGCCGTCTCCCGGCGCGGCCAACGAAACTTGTCTTCCGTTAATCGCTTCAGGACCATCACAAAACCGGACCGATCGAAGAACAACAACTTCATCCGGTCGCGGCGGCGATTGCAAAACGCAAAGACCGCAGGCGCAAACGGGTCAAGCTCCATCACCTCCTGCACCAGGACCGCAAGGCTGTTTATGCCGGCGCGAAAGTCGATCGGCTCGCGATGCAGGTAGACCTTGATATCAGCGCCCAGTCTGAACATGGCCCAGTGCTCCAATGATCGCCGTCAACGCATCCACATCACCGCATTCCAGCGAAAGCTTCACGCCGTTCGGCAGCAACGCGCTGATTTTGGAAGAACCTGACAGACGGGCCGTCTTCTTCAGTGATGCCGGTTGTTCTTCACTACACGCGACCGGCATATCCAGCGAGCAGGTCCCGACAGGCAGGCTACAGTCTGCTGCGATGACTGGGATAAACGCCGAGCTGCCAGATACCGCCGAGGAGTAAGCCTCCCTGGCATCCTTGACCCATTTGCGCAGAAGGTTGGCATTGACCCCATGGGCAAGCGCGAGGCCTGATATCGACACACCAGGCTCAAGGCAGGCCGCAACAAGCCGCGCCTTTGATCCCGGATCGTACCGGCGTCGCCCATCGCGCCCCACACGCCGCACACGCAGTTTCTGATCATCGTCACTCATATTTGGTGTCCACCTATTTTAAGTGGACACTTCATGCGGCAGAGACCTCAACGCGAAAAGGTGCCAGGAAATTAGCGCTTACGGCAAACGGGCCGCAGGATATCCGCACCCGAAACTGCGAGCTGGAGGCTATGCGCCGCAGTTCGGAGATGGACGTGCTGGCTCTCGTCGGGCCTCAGTAGGACTGTCGCACGACATGACAATGCCGTCAGGTCGAACGGCGATGCGGTCGGCTGTTGCGCCACGATAGGCAGTACATGGGCGCACCGGCGCGGAGGGACTGTCAGGAATTCCGTGTGTGGGCGGTCGGTTGAACATTAAGCGGCCATTGCTCTGATGAATCGCTCGCCGAAGATGACGGCGAATTGAGCCTTGGCCATTGCCCATTCACGTGGCGGCATTTTCCACTCCTTTTCCGATCGGTTCAAGATCAGATAGAGCAGCTTGGTTGACCGAGACCGGCAAGTTGGAGATCGACGTGCCGCGCGACCGTCAGTCGAATTTCGACCCGCAATTGATCGCCAAATATCAGCGCCGCTTTCCCGGCTTCGACGACAAGATTGTGTCGATGTATGCGCGTGGCATGAGCACTCGGGAGATCACCGGACACCTGCGGGACCTTTACGGCATCGACGTATCGCCGGACCTGATCTCGACTGTGACGGACGCGGTTCTGGATGAAGTTGCCACCTGGCAGCAGCGGCCGCTCGACGCGATCTATCCGCTCGTGTTCTTCGACGCCATCCGGGTCAAGATCCGCGACGAAGGCATGGTGCGTAACAAGGCCATCCATATCGCTCTGGGTGTGCGCGCGGATGGCGCAAAGGAGGTTCTGGGCCTCTGGCTCAAACAGAATGAAGGCGCCAAGTTCTGGCTGCGCGTCATGAACGAGCTCAAGAACCGCGGCGTCGAGGACATCCTTTGGCCGTCGTCGATGGCCTGAAGGGCTTCCCGGACGGCAGTACAGCGCTGTTTCCCCAGGCTATCGTTCAAACCTGTATTGTTCATCTGCTGCGCAACTCCATGGATTTTGTCTCATGGAAAGACCGCAGAATGTTGGCCGGCGCGCTCATGGAAATCTATCGGGCCACGGACGCCGATGCCGCTGAAAAGGCGCTAACGGCGTTCGAGGCCGGTCCTTTGGGGGCAACGCTACTCTGCAATCGGCCAGAGCTGGCGGCGAGCGTGGGGCGATGTCATCCCGTTCTTCGCTTTCCCCAACGACGTGCGGGATCGACAAGGCCTATGCTTCGGATCGTGGTATTCTTCCCGTGCGCGGGCGACCTCGTGGCGAAGCGCGGCGCATCGGCTGGAAGCGCCGCCGGGCAGCCTATTCAAACCTTGCCGGATTGAGGCGCCCGCGCGCCCTTTCCTTGGGCGCGGGCGCCAGCTCTCGACGAAGTGCTCGTAGCTCGCCTGGGCCTTCGTGGCGATGTTCATCTCCTGATGCCGCAGTTCCTTGACGTGGTAGGCATAGGTTGGACCGCGCGAGTTGCCCTTTTTCTGTGGCTTCCCGGCCTGGAGTTCCATGCCGCGCATCTTGTGAGCGACCAGGCTGGGCCGCGCCCAGAGATAGTCCTTCTCCTTCGTCAGCATGTGCCCGATGAGCACTGCCAGCTTGCGCGCCACGGCGACTGCGGCCACCTGGTGACCGCGCCTTGCCCGGATGCGGACAAAGAAGGCATGCAGCGGACCGGGTGCCTTCGCCGCTGCCCAGGCCGCTTCCACAAGCATAGCCCGGGCATGGCTGCGTCCGACCTTACTGATGCGTCCGTGATGGGCAGCGCCGAGGCCAGACTGACGCACACGGGGATTGAGACCGAAGTAGCTGACCAGCTTCTGCGGGGACTTGAACCGAGTGATCTCGCCGATCGCCGCCATCAAACCGGCCGACACCGTCAGATTGACACCGGTGATGGTCAGAAGTCGCCTGATCGCGGGATCGTCCAGTGTGCTCTCGGCAATCTCCCGGTCGAGGATTGCCAGGTCCTCGGCAAGCCGATCGAGTTCGCGCACATGCCGCTCGATCGCACCACGTTCATCGTCGGGTACGGACTGGCGCATTAGCCAGGCGCGACCGCGACCGTTGAACAGATCGGCATGCGGACACTTCGGGATCAGATGAGCGTGCAGAATCGCATGCACCTCGTTCTTGATCCGCGTGCGATGCCGCACGACTTGGTAGCGTCGGGCAACCAGTCTGCGCATCCGCTCGGTGTCGGCATCTGGCGTCCAGATCTCCGGCAGATAGCCCGCTGCATGAAGGCTCGCTAAGGTGCCTGCATCGACCTTGTCGGTCTTCACATGGGAATGGGCGATCGCCTTCACCTGCAGCGGGTTGGCGATCACCACCCGCTGCACGAAAGGCGACAGCACCCGTGATACCGCCATGCAGTTGCCGGTCGCCTCGATCACCACCTCGTCCGTCGCCAAAAGGCTCTTGCCGAAGCCTTCCAGCGCCGTCCGGGTCATGTCGACCCGGCCGCCATGGCGAAGCTTGCCTTCTTCCCAGAAAACCACCTCCCCAAAGGTGCGGTGGATGTCCATTCCAATCACGCGTCGCATGCGCGCCTCCTGTCAGAGTGTTGATGACGGGAGCGGCGGGCGACACGACAACTACGGATTCGCGCTCTCGGCGCAACCGGGCGAGTCGCAGAGGCGGCCAGCTACTAACACGAGCTCGCAGCTCATCGTATGGATCGGCCTGCCCGCACCTTCGTGCTCCCGGTGCCTCTGTCCCGGATGGTCGCACCATATGCTACGATCTTCAGAACCGCAGCCAGACTTCGGCACCAGGAATCTTATACCGGTTACCAACCCGATCGAGGCCTTGAACTCAAAACTCAGACGCGCTGTCAGAGCCAGGGGGCACTTTCCAAGCGACGATGCCGCAACCAAGCTGCTCTATCTGATCTTGAACCGATCGGAAAAGGAGTGGAAAATGCCGCCACGTGAATGGGCAATGGCCAAGGCTCAATTCGCCGTCATCTTCGGCGAGCGACTCATCAGGGCAATGGCCGCTTAATGTTCAACCGACCGCCCACACACGGAATTCATGACAGTCCCCGGCGCGGCCACCAGAACACGGCCGCACTGCGTCCGTAAGACTCAGCGAAACAAAACACCCCAGCGCGAGAGATCGCCGGCCGAAGCGATAACGTCGATAACGGCTCCGCGAGACAGTCTATGGGCCTCCTGGAGCGCAGCGAGCAGATCACTCTGGAATGCCGAGTTACGACGCAAGAATTCCCAGTGCGGTTGCACACGTAGGAATATCAGCGATGCGAGGATTTCGAATCGATGAGAAGCGCAACCAACTGGCTTCTGGTCTTTACACCGAGCTTCCTGCGGGCGTTATCGAGATGAAACTCGGCGGTGCGCTGTGTGATCCCGAGAATGAAGCCCGTCTCCCAGGCCGACTTGCCACGTGCTACCCATTGCGCGCACTCGTATTCGCGCGCCGTCAAAGGCACACCGTCGACGATCCGGGCAGCGGACAGTTTTCGTCGAACAAACATGTGAAAACAGGTCGCAATGTATGGGAGATCGTCCTCATAGCGTTCCATGACGCGGAAAAATACAGGATCGCGCTTGTCAGCGGCAAAGGTCATCGCCGCAAAATTGCCGCGGTGATCCATAATCGGGATCGTCAAACCACAGCAAATGCCGAACTGCGCCGCTTCGTCAAAGACCCTCTGCTCGGCTTCTGATGGCTCAACCCCCGGCAGTGCGGAGCCCCATCGAAATGGGTATCCGCCGCAGCGGGCGCGCACTATGACGGGATCGACGCTCTGGTACTGGTGCTCAAGATAGCGCGCTGTCCAGGGCGCCGGATAGTTCGAGATCAGCGTGGGCTTGTCCTTAGAACGCGGCGGGAGCGAGAGGTAGGCGAAGGCGAGCAGGTCGAATTGTGAGGCCACATCGCCGAGAGCGGTGTGGAAATCGACCTCATCCACGCTGTCCCAAAGCCGTTCCAGAAATCTTTCGAAGACAGGTTGCATGTCTGTCCTTGGGTCTTCGGCAACTTGCTTGCAGGTGGCAAAGTCCAGGTGGACTTGCAATGTCTCAAAAATGCGCCCTGCCGGCGGGGAGGTGCACCGGCAGGGCTCGCCGCCCAAAGGATGCGGTCAAATGGGAGGACCGGACAGGCGCGGCAAAAAAATGCTGGTGGGCACCAGCAAAGATTATACCGCGCCTTCGGCCTTCAGCACGCGGAACGTCGTGTCAACTGATTTCGCGGTGGCGTCGACGATGATGTCCACCTCGTCCCTGGTGATGATCAGTGGCGGGGCAAAGCCGAGGATATCGCCATGCGGCATGGCCCGGCCGATGACCCCATTGTCAAGCAGAGCAGCGGCGGCACGCGCGCCCACCTGGAGTTCGGGCTCAAACGGTACGCGCGCTTTGGGATCGCGCATCAGCTCTACGGCAGACAGGATTCCGAGGCCGCGAACTTCGCCGACAATAGGATGTCCCTCCAATTCGGCTTTCATACGGGAAAGCCAATAGGGCCCGACATCTCGAACATGCTCCAGAATGTTTCTTTCCTTAAGCACTTGAATGTTGGCAAGTGCGGCCGCCGCGCAAAGCGTATGACCGGAATATGTCCAGCCATGACCGAGAGGTCCGTGCTTCTCCGTTCCTTCTTCCAGGACCGACCAGACGCGGTCGCCGATAATCGACCCGGAAATGGGGAGGTAGGCGGAACTCAAACCTTTGGCGATGGTGACGAAATCCGGACGCATACCATAGAGGTGGGAACCGAATTTCTCACCGGTTCGCGCGAAACCGCAAACCACTTCATCGGCGATCAGAAGGATATCGTACTTATCCAGCACCTCTTGAATGGCCGTCCAGTACCCTTTTGGAGGCGGAACGATGCCGCCGGTCCCAAGTGCCGGTTCTCCGATAAAGGCTGCAACCGTATCTGGGCCCTCAGCAAGAATAAGGGTTTCAAGTTCGTCGGCACAGCGCTTGGAGAAGGCTTCCTCAGTTTCGCCCTCATGCGCCTGGCGATAGTAATGTGGCGTCGTTGTATGGCGCACCAGGCTCAAAGGCAGGTCGAAAAACTTGTGAAAGAACGGAAGGCCCGTCAGGCTACCGGTGACCAGACCGGAACCGTGATAACCGCGATGTCGCGAGATGATCTTCTTCTTTTCAGGGCGGCCGAGAATGTTATTGTAGTACCACACCAGCTTGATGTTGGTTTCGTTAGCGTCGGAACCGGAAAGACCGAAATAGACCCTTCGCATGTTCTGGCCGAAATATTCGACGACCGCCTCCGCCAGGAGAGCGACCGGCTTCGTGCCCTGGCTGGCGTAGACATGCGCGAACGGCAACTCGTGTGCTTGCCGGGCAATGGCGTCGGCTATCTCGGTGCAGCCATACCCCATATTGACGCAATAGAGCCCGCCAAAACCATCGAGGCTTTTTCGGCCTTCAGTATCCCAGATGTAGACGCCTTCCGCTCTCGCCATGATCCGATTTGGCGTCTCGCTGCGGCTGTGCTTGGCTAAGTGCGTAGACGGATGAAAGACGAAGTTTCGATCCTTCTCCCGGAGTTGCTCGGTTCCCAGATTGCTCAAATTCATCGTTCCTCTCCTCGCGATCAGCCGCCGGAGGACACTCAGCCGCCTCCCAAGCAATTAGCATACCAGCAAACACCTCACGAATTTCGCGGGAATCCACGTCTTTTGCCGACGAATTCTCGAAATCGGCATCAAACGCCGTGAAAACCAAGGCTTCGGGAGTTTGCCATCGCCTTGGTGCGGAAAGGAGAATCGGCGAATTCTTCGTTACGACAAGCTGGTCGAGATCTGCCCGACCATTCACGAGGTCAGCGAAACTGGGCCATTGATTTGATGCGGGCGCCGCGGGTTCTGTTCGCCCGCGTATGTCTGCGAAAGGTACCGCGTAGAGTCGGGGGCATAGTACGAGATGCGCCGTCCAAGGGCCGCCATCCGGGAGTCCAGCAGAATCTGCACGATGCGTTCTTCGTGTCGCCGGAATATGTTCGGGCATATGCCGATGAGCACGCTCGTGGCGGCACGCACTAGAGCAGTTTCTGGATAATCACGGTTAGGCATCGTAGCCGGCGTGGGCGAACAGGTTTTCGCATTCTTTGGGGTGGAAACGATCGATGGCGACGGCCACGGCGTCCCATAATTCCGGGATGGACCGGGCTGCTGCCTTTCGCAGTAAAGCCTTCAGCTTGGCGAAGGCCATCTCAATGGGGTTAAAGTCCGGGGAGTAGGGCGGAAGATAGCGAAGGGAAGCCCCCGCAGCCTCGATGATTTCGCGGACACCGACCACTTTATGAGCAGGCAGGTTGTCCATCACGACGACATCGTCGGGTTGAAGCGTCGGTACGAGGACGCGGCGCAAGTAGACCAGGAATGCTTCGCCATCCATGGCGCCGTCCAGGAGCCAGGGCGCGACGATCCCGTCGAGGCGCAGGCCGGCCGTGAAGGTCGTGGATTTCCAGTGCCCATGAGGAACAGCCGCCCGGCAACGCTGTCCACGCGCAGAGCGGCCTCGTAGCCGGGCCATCTTGGTATTGAGGCCACTTTCGTCGATGAAGATCAGGCGGCTCGGATCGAAATCGAGTTGGCCTTCGAACCACTCTTCCCGCGCTGCCAAAACATCCGGTCGCTGCTGTTCGGCCGCGTGCGCTGTCTTTTTTTGTACGTGATGCCACGCTTTGCGAAGAACGCATGGACCGTCGTCAGGCTGGCTTTGACCCCGCGCTCTGCCGCAAGGCGATCGACGATCTCGGCAAGCGTGATGTCCCGCTCATCGGTCTCGACCAAGGCGAGAATGAAAGTCTCGTGCGCGTCCAGCTTCGATACCTTCGGCTTGCCCTGCCGCCCAGGTTCCAGATTGCCGCTCGAACGCCAGGCCCGATACCATGCACCAGACGTCGATATCCCGATGGCAAACCGCCGTGCCGCTTCTCGGGTCGACAGGCCTGCCTCTATCGCCTCGATAACACGCGTCCGCAAATCCAGGCTGTAAGCTCGTGCCATGCCGCTGCTCCTTCCGCAAATCACTTCGATCAGGGAATCAGAACAAGCCGTTCACTGCAAACAAACGACTCCGATTAAGGGAAAACCGCTCAGTATGCGGCGTCTCCGCCCCATAATAGATCGCCGCCGGCGGCGCAGGCCCTTTGGCGGGACAGCCGCGCCGGCGAATGTGTCGCCCGCCATCTGGATCGCTGTCGCGGCATCCTTCAGGTCGACGGATACGCCGCCTATAACCGGCTGGCCAAGCCCGATCGGGCCAATGACGGTGTGACGCTGGCGGTCTGTTAGTTACACACGCGCGGCGCAAGTTCTACGAACATGGCGGCGGCCGACTTGGTTCGATTCGGCAAAGAGAGGCAGCGGTGTCGTGGAAGCGTCAAGCCACCAGATTAGGCAGTTCCTGAAAAACGTCAACACACTATCTTTCAAGTCGTGTCAGCGACCAACGGAGCGCAAGGTGGCCCGGCCAGGCGACACTATACGAAGCTGAGATTCACGCGCTCCGACGGTGTGCTGACTGCCTGACCGGTTCAATCCCAGAGCTAAACTCGCGCTATCCCAAGAATCTCTCGATTTTCGAAAACGCAACCAATAAGGAGATAGGAGCTGCTCATGCCAACTCAGACAGGGTCAGGCCCGGCGGAAATTGCAACAGTTCCTGCAATCAGCGAGGCGGATGCACGAATTGAGCGCCAACTCTGCGAGTTCGCGACTTCCGATTCAGCCTTGATCTGGGAGACTCAAGACGAACTGTCCAGCGCGATTGCGGAGGCGGGCATGCACTTTGAGGGCCGGGCGTATCCCGTATGTCTCCGGCCCCTGGCGATAGACTGCGATCTGGCAAATCACCTGAGCGCTACCGCTGAGGGCGTGATCAAGCTCCTTGACGTCGCCGCTGAGCTGTATTGCTGCAATGAAGAGGTACAAAGTCTGTTTCCATCCTATAAAGATCTGGGGCATTGGATCACTTGTCTTCCACAATATCGACCAATTGTAAGAATATGCCGACTGGACGGCTTATTCGGGAGCGATGGTTATTATAAGATACTTGAAACGAATACGGAAGGGCCGGGCGGCGTTATACAGAACGGCCTCGCCGCAAAAGTCTGGAGCCGTATTCCCAATCCTTTGGCACACGGCCTGGCACTTGACGTGAGTAAGCAGCCTTTCGCGAAAGACCCGAACTGTTTTGTTCGGGAGCTGGTGTCTGCCTACCACGCTGCAACTGGCAGCGAGCTGAGAACCGCCGCTGTAGTCAACTTTCGCGGCCGTTATACAAACGAAGTAGAGTGGATTGTGAGTGGCTTGAGAGACGTCGGCGTCGAAGCAGCGTTGCTAGACATTACCGCGATGAAGCGGACACCTCGTGGGCTAGTCGGGCCGGACGGCGAAATAATTGATCTTGTTTACAATAAACTCGATGTCAGAGAAATCGCTAAATATATTGAAACAGGAGAATACTTAGATGCGTGTGCAGCTCAAGAGGTGGTTTCGATAAACCCCTGGATCTCCCAGTGGATATTATCTGACAAAGCGATCCTTGCTGTACTCAGCGATGATCGATTCGCCTCGAACTTCAACGCCAAGCAGGTCGAGCTCATTGCACGCCACATTCCATGGACCCGTCTTGTTAGAGCGGGAGTAACAACCAACCCCGAACGACGTCGAATCGAGCTCATCGGTTACATTCGGGAGAATAAGGCCAATCTTGTTCTGAAGCCCTCTAATGCGACGCGCGGCGAGCATGTCTTGGTTGGGCATCTCACTCCCTCAGAAGTGTGGGAGGAACATATTGACCGGGCCGCCCGCAACCCATACGTCGTTCAAGAGTACATCAGGCCCGGAGAGGTTACGGCTCTCCACCTGCCAAGCCGCTCGATCAAGAAAATGGCGTATGGAATTGACTGTTATGTATTCGGTGGCCGCTTTGCAGGTTTTCAGTCGCGCGCAAGCTTCGATGCTGTGATGAACGTTGGGCGGAGCGGGATTCTAATGCCCGTCGCTGTCGCTGGTGGGTGAACAGATTGGTGCCGATCCGTATTTATGTGCCGGGCTTTAGTATGTGGCGGCGTGCGCCAGAAGCCTGTCATTCAACCGTGTTGGTGAGCTTTGCCGCCACGAAATACCTGGTCAGTTTCTCCCTCGGGCCAAGGATGTTCCGTGATGGAGAAAGTGGTATGTTGGACTGATTTTAGATATCCTAGAGTCGTCAGGGAGCTATGGCTGAAACTGGGTGATGACGGTTTGAGAAGGGCGGCGTATCGAGGCGGGTGATTGAAGCTTGCCAGAACCTCTAAAGGAGAGCGATACGCCATGAACGAGACTATCAACATTGTTCGCCTTCGTCAGCCCGACGAAATCGATGATCCCCTGACGGATGTGCTTCGGAGCGGCGCGCGCAAATTGCTTGCGCAGGCGATCGAGATGGAAGCCGAAGCGTTTCTTGCCGAGATGCGGGATCTGAAGCTGCCGGACGGACGTGACTGCGGATTCCGACGAAGCCGGCCAGGGATTGAAATAAGCAGCTGGTCAAGGACGTCTTGGTCGACGACGATACCGTCATCATCCGCCACTCGCTCCCGATGCAGACGACGATACCGCCGCCCGGAAAAGCGTCATCGCCTTCCAACGGGAAATCGCCATCGGCTGACAAAAGTTACCTTTTGCGTTCAGGGAGTGCTTAGCCCGATTTTGTCGAATCTTTTCCTGCACTATGCATTTGATCTCTGGATGACGAGGACGCATCCCGAACTTCCATGGTGTCGATATGCCGACGATGGTCTCGTGCATTGCCGGAGCGAGCAACAAGCCGAAGCCCTCAAGGCGGAGCTTATACCAACGGTCTCGGGTGCTGACTCTTTTGTGGTTTTGGAGCATCTCACGAAGCGTGATCCCGTGTTGCCGAAGGAGATTCGGCCATGGGATCAGCGGTGAGGTTACGAACGGACTATTCGGCGACGGAACTGCGTCGCCTGGCGCGTGGGTCGAAGGATGTGCGGCAGAGCAGCCGGCTCTTGTCGATCGCTGCGGTACTGGACGGGATGAGCCGGTCAGATGCGGGGCGGATTGGCGGCATGGACCGCCAGACGCTGCGGGACTGGGTGCACCGGTTCAACGCGGCCGGCCCCGATGGCCTTGTCGACCACTGGTCGTCGGGCCCGCCGTGCCGGCTGTCGCCTGAACAGAATGCTGAACTGGCGGCAATCGTGGAGAAGGGGCCGGATCGCGCCGTCGACGGCGTCGTGCGCTGGCGGCGCATCGACCTCAAGCGCGTCATCAAGGAGCGTTTCGGCATCGATTACGATACCCGCTATGTCGGGAAGCTGCAGCACAAGCTCGGCTTCTCGCATATGAGCGCACGGCCGCACCACCCGGCGCAGGACGCCCATATCATCGAAGCGTTCAAAAAAATTGGCAGCGCACGCTGAAGGCTCATCTTTGCGACCTGCCGCCGCGTACGAAGGTGGAACTCTGGTTCCAGATGCTATGAGCACGGATATCGTCGAGAGTGGCGGGTGTCCGACCTCACTCGAAGGAAGCCATCATGTCCTCGAATACCATCGACCTGGAGAACGTCATCACCATCGCAATCGAGCTCAGCCGATCAGAATGGCTCGTCGCCTCCCGCTTGCCGGGAGTGGAAAAACCTCGATTTCTTAAGATCGATGCCGGCGACACGGCCGCTCTTCTATCGCATTTCTCGTCACTGCAGGCCCGTGTCTTTTCCCGGTCGGGCGCAGCGCCTGCAGTTTGTTGCTGCTTCGAGGCGGGGCGTGACGGCTTCTGGCTACACCGATTGCTGACCGCCCACGGAATCACCAATCATGTGCTCGAGCCGACCAGCATTCTCGTCAATCGTCGTGCCCGTCGGGCCAAGACCGACCGGCTCGATGCGGAAGGCATGCTGCGCGTGCTTGCGGCCTACCTTCAAGGGGACCGACAGGTTTGCAGCACGGTGCGTGTGCCGACGCCCGATGAGGAGCACGCCAAACGCATTCACCGCGAGCGCGAGCACCTGGTGCAGGAGAGGCTGCGCATCGAGAACCGCATCCAGGCATTGCTGTTCACGCAGGGGATCCACAAGAGGCCTTCTCTACGCACATGGGAGCGTGATCTTGCTGCTGTCCGAACTGGTGATGGCCGTGAATTGGCGCACCATCTTCGGGCTGAGTTGGACCGCCTGCGTCGCCGGCTCGTCATCACGTTGGAGTTGATCCGGGAGGTCGAAGCCGAACGCGACGAGGTGGCCAACGCCAATCCGAAAGACCAGGCTTGCGGAAAGATTGCAAGCCTGTGCCTTATCCGCGGCGTCGGTGCAAACTTCGCCGCTGTGCTTACGCGGGAGGTCTTTTACCGTTCGTTTGATAATCGGCGGCAACTTGCCAGCTATGTCGGCATCACGCCGATGCCTTACCAAAGTGGCGGCATGGACAGGGATCGGCGCATCAGTCGAGCCGGGAATCCCCGCGCGAGAACAACCATGATCCAGCTTGCCTGGCTTTGGCTTCGCTACCAGCCTGGCAGCGACCTGGCCAAGTGGTTTCGCGATCGCGTCGGGACGCTGACGGGACGCACGCGCCGGATCGCGATCGTGGCGATGGCGCGAAAACTGCTGATCGCACTCTGGCGCTATGCCGAAGACGGGGTGGTGCCGGCCGGCGCCGACATTCGCACCGAAGAACCAGCAGCGGCATAGACGACAAGGATTCGCCGCCGACACTGCTCGGTTCGGCGGCGACTAGTGGTTCCTGCCTAACATAAGAGTCCGGCAGGTGATTCCCTTGGGCGCCTGCGCATGCGAGTCTGGCGTATGCGCACAGGAATATCCTTCACCGTTTCGCCGACCGATCGCCAGCGCCTGGCGGCACTGATCAGAGATCGCAATGCGCCGCAGAAGCACGTCTGGCGTGCGCGGATCATCCTGTTGAGCGCCGACGGCTTGGGCACGGTCGCGATCATGCGGCAAACCGGCAAGTCGAAGACCTGTGTGTGGCGCTGGCAGGAGCGCTTCGACGCGGAAGGCTTCGAGGGGCTGCTGCGCGACAGGACGCGGGCCTCGCGCATTCCGCCGCTCGGACCCGAGGTGGCCGAGCGTGTGGTGGCGCTGACGTTGCAAGACCCGCCGAGCGAGACGACGCACTGGACTGCGACATGATGGCGCAAGCGGCGGACGTCAGCGCCAGCGCGGTGCGTCGCATCTGGAGGGCACACGGGCTGCAGCCGAACCGCTGGCGGCAGTTCAAGCTCTCCACCGATCCGCAGTTCGTCGACAAACTGCGCGACGTCGTCGGCCTCTACGTCGACCCGCCGGCGCATGCCATCGTGCTTTCTGTCGACGAGAAAGGCCAAATCCAGGCGCTCGACCGCACCCAGCCCGGCTTGCCCATGAAGAAGGGGCGGCTCGGCACCATGACCCACGACTACAGGCGCAACGGCACGACCACGCTGTTTGCCGCTCTCAATGTGCTCGACGGCACCGTCATCGGCCGCAACATGCAGCGCCACCGCCACCAGGAGTTCATCCGCTTTCTCAACGCCGTCGACGCCGAGGTGCCGGCCGACAAGGCCGTTAACGTCGTCCTCGACAACTACGCCGCTCACAAGCATCCCAAGGTGCGCGCATGGCTCAACCGCCATCAGCGCTTCACCTTCCACTTCACGCCGACCTCGTGTTCCTGGCTCAACGCCGTCGAGGGCTTCTTCGCCAAACTGTCGAAGCGTCGCCTCAAGCGGGGCGTGTTCCATTCCGTCGTCGACCTGCAGGCCGCCATCAATCGCTACATCGCCGAGCACAACCGGCAACCCAAGCCCTTCGTCTGGACCGTCGACCCCAATGAAATCATCGCTGCCGTCAAACGTAGGCACCAAACGTTAGATTCCATCCACTCTCATGATTGCTGACAATAGCCTTTGGCATAGGTTGCAGCCCGCCGGATCCGATCGGCGGCCGAGGTACTTGTACGGCGGATATGAGGTGCAAGAGGCGGGACTTGAACGTCGGTCAACAATCTCTCATCCGCGGGTCGAGCCGCATGACCTTGTTTCGTTTGGGGCTGCCTCTGTCTAGGTGGCGAGCGTCAAGGCTCATAGTGGAGACGAGGGCTCCCCGGCATTGTCCCGCCTCCAGCACCGCATATCGCGCCGAGGCTGATGTTGGGTGTTGCGATCTCCTCTCCTGGGCTGTCTGTCAAGTTGATGTCATGCCGCCTTTGGGGTCGATTGAACCGTGCAGGCGATCGACCAGATGAAGCCCACCATCTCGCGTGCGATGGCGACATTGACGACGTTGGCGTTCTTGCCGCGCGCGCTGAGCCGACGATATCGGGTGCACAGTCGAACCTGCGCTTTCCATCCGATGTCGCGAACGACCTTTGGCAGCGCCTCGATTCGATCGACCTTGTGACGGCCGATGCGCGGTCTCATCCGGTAAGCCCAGGCGCCTTCGACCAGCGCGCGTCGGGCATGGGTGTTGCCGGTCTTGGTGATGCCGCAGCGCCGGATGGTTTCGCCGCTCGATCGCTCGCCCGGGACCAAGCCGAAATAGGCCATGAGCTGGCGCGGGTTCGAGAAACGCGTGAAGTCACCGACTTCCGCGACCAGCACCACGGCATTGATCAGCGCGATACCCCGCATTGCCTGCAAGGCGTCAACAACCGGGCGCTGGTTCCATTCCGGGAGAAGGCTGAGTATCTGTCCCTCGACCTGCTGCAGGCGCCGTTCCGCATCCATGACGGCATCGACGTAATCCTGAAATGCGATCTGCTGAGCGGGATGTTCGAAAGCCAAAGTCGAAAGCCATCGCCGGAAAGCCATTCGCCAGGCGGTCCCCCGCTCATGCTTGCGCCCGTGTCGCAGCAGAAATCCTTGAAGATGTTGGCGCGCTCGCGTCACCACTTGTCGAACCACGCTGCGCAGCCGGATCATGTCGCGCATGGCTTCATGATCGGCATCGGGCACCCAGACTGGCGTCAGCTCTCCGGCCCGGTGGAGGCGGGCGAGCATGGTCGCATCGCGACGGTTCGTCTTCACGCGATCACCGGGCTTCTTCGGAATCAGTGACGGCGCCACCACGTCGCACCGGTGGCCGAGGCGCGTGAGTTGGCGATGAACGCCATAGCCGCACGGTCCGGCCTCATAGCAAAACACCAGCGGTTTACCGGACTTCCCCAGACGATCGCACAGCTTGCTGATGGCATCAGGGTCATTCGCAATCTCGCCAAGATATTCCACCGAGCCGGAGCGCCCGTTCTCCGCCACCGCGATTGAAATCCGTTCTTTGTGAATATCCAAACCGACAAATCGGGTATGTTCCATGTGGCCCGTCTCCTATGCATGAGGCTCTGTGCCGGCCCAGCCGGCTTAACCCTCGTACCGTTGCATATCGGATGACGGGCCGCCCTCAGGCCCAGCAATCATAGGGACTAAACTAGCCCCAGGGGGCGAGATCATCTCAGAATCCGGGGGCGCAATCATGTCGGAACAAAGGGGCGGCTTCGTCGGAATCGGCATCGCTGCGAGTTTGACGAAACCCATGAAGTTTGCGAGCAGCTTGTCGTAACGGGTTGCGACGCGCCTGAACTGCTTGAGCTTGTTGAAGAAGCGTTCGATGCGGTTGCGCTCTTTGTAGAGATCGCGGTCGTATGGCCGCTGGACCTTGCGGTTGCGCTTGGGCGGGTGAGACCTCCTTCTGTTGTTTTCCTTTCGTTTGCCGCTTCGCCTCAAGCTGCTTTCACCGACTGTGCGGGCTCGTAGAATGTGCCACCCGAGAGGATGGCCCACACGACCCTCGCATTCTTGTTGGCGAGCGCGACAGCCGCGACGTTGGGGTGTCGTCTTTGCCGCAGCTTACTGAGCCAGAGGCTTCGTGGATCCTGCTTGCCGGCTGCTTTGCCAAGCGCAGCACGAGCCCCATGGATCATCAATGTGCGCAGATAGCGATCGCCCCGCTGCTGATGCCGAATAGCCGGGCTCGCCCTCCGCTGGATCGTTGTTTGGGTACCAGGCCAAGCCAGGCCGCGAACTGACGGCCATTTTTGAAGCAGGTTCTATCGCCTACGGCAGCGATCAAGGCGGTTGCCGTCACGGGGCCGATGCCTTCGATCTTCCCAAGCCGTTGGCACTGCTCGCTGGTGCGGAAGATTTCCCGTATCCGCCGATCATAAATTGCAATGCGATCGTCGAGCTCGGCCAATTCCGTCTGCAGCTCCCTCATCAGCGACCGGACCATCTCGCTGAGTCCGTCATCATCATTCCCCACGATGACGGCGAGGCCGCGCCGCAGCTGCGAGATATCGCGGGGAATGACGATCCCGTGCTCGGAAAGAAGGCCGCGAATCTGGTTCACAAGCCGAACTCGATCGGCGACCAGACGCCGACGAATGCGATGAACGGCCTGGACCGCCAGCTGATCAGTCGATTTCGGCGGCACAAAGCGCATCGAAGGCCGGCCGACCGCTTCGCAGATGGCTTCCGCATCGTTTCGGTCGTTCTTGTTGGACTTCACATATGGTGTAACGAACTGAGGACTGATCAGCCGAACCTCATGGCCAAGCTCGGTGAGCACCCTTGCCCAGTAATGCGCGCCGTTCGAGGCTTCCATGCCGACCAGGCATCGGGGCAGATTGGCGAAGAAGCAGGCTACCGCGATGATCTGCTCTTCCGTGAACCGCTTTCTCTTCATCAGTCCGTCCTTCGATCAAGGGCCGGACTCTAATCTCAGATGGAGGAAATTCTCAGTGGCAGGTCAACATTATCCATTTCCGGCTTCGGAACTTGCATCTTGCGCGTAAAATTTTTCGATCCCCGACTGCCGCAGATGAATTGATTCATCACGCCCAACCAGCCACCCGGGCTGGCCCGGCATTTTCATATACAGGTCCATGCTATCTGGTATGCCAGGGCCTACGCCTCGCACCTCAGCGCCGGTTATGGTCTGGTTGTCCCATTCGTAAATTTCGTTTTCGATTTTGAAATTTATACTTCTCTTTGGCAGCCATAAGCTTCGATCCTTCTCTCTTAGTTGCTCGGCTCCCAGATTGCCCAAGCGCATCGTCTCCCTTCTCGCGAATTCACGGAGAACACCCGGCCAGCCGCCTCTCTATACCAGAAACGCCTCTCGAATTTCGCGGGAAAGCACGTCTTTCGCCGACTAATTCTCGGAATCGGCATCAAACGCCGTGAAAAACGAGGCCTTCGAGGATTTACCGTTGCCTCAGAGTTGACAAGGGGATTGGTGAATTGGATTTCACTGGTTTTGTCACAACAAGGCTGTAGTATTGGTCTATGCCCAAGCCTGCCTGCAGCAATTCCTCCATGAAATCCTGATACGCAGCCATGGAAGGAGATGAAATGCGCATCAGATAATCGATCCGCCCCCCGATAGCCCAGCAGTCCAGGATTTCCGGAATCTCTTGGATCGCAGTCTCGAAGTGGCGTTGATCCTCGAGACGATGACGATCCAGAACCACCTCCACCATTATAGAGATGAGGCCCCCGATGAGGGCTGGACTGAGTCGAGCATAGAACCCCTCAATGATCCCTGCGGCTTTGAGCACACGGAGCCGCTCCGAACAGGCCGACGCCGAAAGGTGAACGCGCTTTGCGAGCTCGCTCTTCGAAATCCGACCATCTGACTGGATCTCTGAGAGAATGCGGATGTCCCAAGCGTCTAGGCGCACAGGAGAGGGTTTCGACTTCATGACCTTTTGCTCTCAAGCGGTGGTCGACAGCGTAATTAGTGCCAACCAATTCTATCATTGATTGAAGGAATGCAGTGGGCGTCATTCGTCCTCGGCCCGAAACGCGTCAGTGCGAGGTTGTCGAAAGTCGGGTCACTGAGAGCGATCCAAGCAGAAAGAAAGGCTGTAGAAAAGTTGGGCTATTGCCCCTTCCCTAACCGGGCATTTGGAGAGGGGTGATCGCCTGTCGGCGGCGACCTCGTCGTAAATAGATAGCGCATTTTTTGGTATCTCCGGTGCTTGACTTGATTGGCACCCTCGAAAGCACCCGAGCGTCGATCGTATGGGCGGCAGGTCGATGCAGTGTTTACATCCGAGCATTTGGCATCCGGAGCGACTTGAAGGCCTTTCTTATCTGGCTCGCCGAGGAGCTGAACCACAAAATGCCGCTTGTGTTACCGATGCGGCCCAAAATCCTGCGCGGGAGTCTGGCCGGATCGCGAAGCCGGGAAGACTCAAACACCGATGCAGCGGGCGATGCTGTCGGCTGCCATGCGCTTGCGCCAATCAAGAGGCCCGGAATTGTGAATGGAGTTTCCCTCAACATCGACAGCCATGATGACCGGCATGTCCTGGACCTCGAATTCATAGATCGCTTCCATGCCCAGGTCTTCAAAGGCAACGATGCGCGCCGCCTTTATCGATTTTGAAATCAAGTACGCAGCGCCACCCACTGCGATGAGATAGGGCGCCTTGTGTCTGACAATCGACTCGATCGCCGCCGGTCCCCTCTCCGCCTTACCGACCATCGCGAAAAGTCCGGTTTCGGCGAGGATCTTGTCGGTAAAACCGTCCATCCGGCTGGAGGTCGTTGGGCCGGCCGGCCCGACGACCTCATCCCTCACTGAGCGGACGGGTCCGACGTAGTAGATCACGCGTCCCCGCAGATCGATCGGAAGCGGCTTGCCGGCATCGATCAGGTCGACCATTCGCTGGTGGGCAGCGTCTCGGCCCGTCAGCATCTTTCCGGACAAAAGTAGGGTTTCACCGCAGCGCCATGATGCCGTCTCTTCTTTTGTGACCGCATTGAGATTGACCCGCCGGACGCCAGTTGCGTGCAAATCCTCATGACCGATCTGGGGCCATTCGGAAAGGTCAGGCGGCTCAAGCCTGATGGGTCCAGAGTCGTCCAAGATAAACTTCAGGTGCCGGTTGGCGGCGCATTGCGGGATGAGTGCCACGGGCTTGGATGCCACATGAGTAGGATAGGTCGCAACCTTGACGTCAACGACTGTCGTCAGACCCCCGAGACCCTGGGCTCCGATACCGAGCGCATTAATGCGTTCATAAAGCTCAATCCGCAGTGCCTCCTCAGCGCATGATGGCCCCCTACCGATCAAATCCGACATGTCGATAGGTTCGTTCATGGCCTCCTTGGCCAGCAGCATCGCCTTTTCAGCGCTACCACCGATGCCGACCGAGATCAGGCCGGGGGGGCACCATCCGCTGCCCAGGGTCGAAACAGTGTCGACCACCCAGTCGGCAACAGACGCGCTGGGGTTAAGGGTGGTGAAACGCGCCTTGTTTTCCGATCCGCCCCCTTTTGCGGCGATGGTGATTTCAATCTGGTTGCCTTGCACAAGGTCGACGTGGACGACTGCCGGTGTGTTGTCGCGGGTGTTCAATCGTGCGGCAAGCGGATCCGAGACGATCGATGGTCGAAGGGGATTGTCGGGGTCGAGATAGGCTCGGCGGACGCCCTCATTCACCAGATTGGCGAAACTGGCCGTTGATTTGATGCGGACACCCATGCCAACCTTTGCAAAGACCACCACGAGACCGGTGTCCTGGCAGATCGGGCGCCGTCCGAAGGCCGCCATGCGGGAGTTCAGCAAAATCTGACCGATGGCGTTCTTAGCCGACGGACTCTGCTCGCGCGCATATGCCTGCGAAAGGTATCGGATGTAGTCGGGGGGATGGTAGTACGAGATATACTGAAGGGCATCGGCGACGCTCTCTGTAATATCCCTGCCGGCAATGGTCCGTGTTTTTTTATCCACGAAATCTCATCCCAATGACCCGAGCCCGTTGACCAGTTTCAGGCTTTGGAAGCTCCGCAATCCCTGCTCGCCCCCCTCATATCCATAGCCGCTTTGTTTGACGCCCCCATATGGTGCATCCGCGGAAACCCCTTTCAGGTAATTTACACTGATCGCGCCTGCCGAAAGCCCGCCGATCAGCGCCCGTTTTGCATCGGCGGCGCCGGTGAAGAAGTAGGCAGCCAGGCCATACTCAGTGGCGTTGGCTTCTTCGATCGCCTCCTCGATCGTGTCGAACGGCGCCACGGTGAGGATCGGCCCAAACGGCTCGTCATGAAGCACTTTCGCATCTTTTGGCACCCCTGTCAGGATGGTCGGCGGCCAGAAAAAGCCCGGCTGGTCGAGGCGGGTGCCGCCGGTTTCGACGCGGGCGCCCCGATCGACCGCATCCTCGATCAGACGCTGCATGGCCTCGATTCGCCGCGCGTTTGCCATTGGACCCATGTCCGTCGCCGGGTCGTCCGGTGGGCCGATCTTGATTTCGCGGGCGACTTCGGTCATCCGGGACAGGAATACCTCGTAGAGAGGCCGCGCGACGAGGATCCTGCTGGGCGCATTGCAGCTCTGGCCCGCGCATTCGAACTTGTATTCCGAAATTGCCGGTATGGCTTTTGCCAGGTCGGCATCCTCGCATACAACAACCGGGGAGTGCCCACCGAGTTCAAGAATGCACCGCTGCAAGTTATTCGCGGCGAGCTTGGCCAGCTGTTTTCCAACCTCGGTTGAGCCCGTGAAAGTTAGCACCTTGACGATCGGCGAACTGAGGAGATGCCGGGATATTTGCACAGGCACACCAAAGACGAGATTGACCACGCCGTCCGGAATACCCGCTCGTCGCAAGGCTTCGACGAAATGAACGGCAGCGCTTGGTGTCTCTTCAGCCCCTTTGAGGATCACCGGACAGCCTGCCGCCAAAGCAGGGGCGAGCTTGCGGGCGATGAGAACGGCGGGATAGTTCCAAGGGGTGAAGGCAGCAACGACGCCAAGGGGCTCGGGGACGATCATCCGGTTCGGGCCCATCGGAATAGGAGCCGACAGCTCTTCGGCGTGGGTGCCGTTCCACTCCAGTGTTTCGACGGCGCGCGCGTATTCGCCTGTTGCTTCGGCAATCGTCTTCCCCTGTTCTCTCGACAAATCCCTGGCTGCGTCTCCCACCACGGTTGCCAGGATCCTGGCGGCCGCCACAAGGATCTCGCCGCGCTCTTTCGGAGGCCGCGAGGACCATGCCCGGCGGCTTCGCTCTGCAGAACCGATGGCCTCATCCAGATCCGACACCGTCGCCACCGCCACCGAGGCAAACTTTTTCTCTGTCGCCGGATTGGTTACCGGCAGAGTGGTTCCGTCGCTACCGTCTCGCCACCTGCCGTTGATGAAAAGCTGATAGCTCGTGGCGTTGGACATCCCATGCTCCGCTTGACTGAATTCCTGCCAGTGCGAGACCATCCGATATCCGGCTCATGGGCTCGCTTCTCTGCAGTTTCATCGGGATGGTCACGGTCGGTCAAATATGGAATATCGACCAAAACCATCTCGAATACAGATTGATAAGGCTCAGGCAGTCGCGGAGGAGCGATAGCACTGAAACTGGTTGGGATGTGCCTAAGTGTCTGCTCCAAAAAGAAGTGAGTGATTTCAGCGGGTTGTGATTCTGTCGGATTGCTGAGATTCGACGGAGATCATGATGCCCTGGACCGAAACCACTCGCCCTCACTATGAACGGCGCTGCCCGCGCTACGCAAGCGACCTGACGGACGCGGAGTGGGCGCTGATCGAGCCGCTGATGCCGGCGCCGAACCGGATCGGTCGGCCGCGCAAGACGGACCTGCGCGAGGTCGTGAACGCGCTGCTTTACATGGCGTCGTCGGGCGGAGCATGGCGGCTTCTGCCGAAGGACTTCCCACCGTTCTCGACGGTGCAGAAATACTTCTGGCGCTGGCGGGACGAAGGATTGCTGCGCGCCATCAACAATGAACTCGTCATGGCGGCGCGCGAACGGGAAGGCCGGGAGGCGAGCCCGTCCGCCGGCGTTATCGACAGATGGGGTATTCGGCTTGAGCCTCATCTTTTGGCGGTGATGCCATTAAGGTGCTGCGCTTCGAGCTGATGATAAAACGTGGTCGGTTCCCTGGAACAGCCACAAGCATCAGGAAGGAGAAGATGAAACATTATGCAGGATTGGACGTCTCGGTGAAAGAGACCGCAATTTGCATCGTCGAGGAAACAGGCACGGTGTGCCGCGAGGTGAAGGTGCCGAGCCATCCCGAGGATCTTGCGCGGGTGCTGAAGGATCCCGCCTGGCGGTTGGAACGCGTCGGGCTTGAAGCCGGACCGTTGTCGCAATGGCTGTTCGAGGGTCTTGCCAAAGCCGGCTTGCCAGTGGTTTGCATTGAGACGCGTCACGTCAAAGCATTCCTGAAGGCGAGCCGAACAAGACCGACCGCAATGATGCGCGCGGGATCGCGCAGATGATGCGGGTCAATCTGTTCCGCCCGGTGCATGTCAAGACCCTGACGAGCCAGAAGCGTCGGGCGCTGCTGACGGCGCGCAAGCTCTTAAAGGAAAAGGCGATTGCCATCGAGAACGACATCCGCGGGCTGTTGCGCAACTTCGGGCTCAAGGTTGGCAAGGTCGGTGCGGTCAAGTTTGAGGAGCGGATCCGCGATCTCACCGAAGGCATGCCCGAGCTGGCCGAGATCGTCGAACCGCTGCTCGACGCGCGCCGCAATTTGCGTCAGAATTTTGCCGCCCTGCACCGCAAGCTTCTGGCGATCGTCCGGGATGATGAGGTTTGCCGTCGGCTGATGTCGATCCCTGGTGTCGGCCCCGTCGTGTCGCTGGCCTACACCGCGACGATCGATATCCCGGCTCGCTTCCGCAACTCCAAGGCGGTCGGTCCGATTTTGGGCCTGACGCCGGCGCTCCATGAATCGGGCGAAAGCCGCCGGGTGGGCGGGATCTCGTTATGCGGCGACGGCATGATTCGAACGTTGCTCTACGAGGCCGCACAGACCCTGCTGACGCGGGTGACGAAATGGTCCTGGCTGAAGGCCTGGGCGATGGGCGTCGCCAAGCGGCGCGGCCAGGGGAAAGCCATCGTGGCGCTCGCCCGCCGGCTGGCGGTGATCATGCATCGCATCTGGAGTGACGGCACACAGTTCCGCTGGACCAGGACGGAAGTCATGCCGGTCGCGGGCTGAAAAATTGATAAACATCGCCCCCCCGATAGACGGGGACGACACCAGTTTCCACCTACCGGTGGAAAGATGTCCTTCGCGGGACGAGGATGAGGTGAGTTCGCCGACTGGCTTGCCTGGATTGCCCCATCATCGGCAATCAAGGCGCTCGACAGATTGTTCCACCCCATTCTTCTGAATCCCCATAAAGGGTAGGGCCAGCGCGCCGATCCCGGAGAGAAGCAAGGCCCGCGAAAGACGTCCAATGCCGGTGAAGTGGAAAAGAGCTAATAGAAGGCGCTTGACTTCAAACCGCCGAATAGAGAAGTCAGTCGGTCAAGACCACCGAAAGCGGCGGAATACGAGGCTTCGACGCCGGCAAGACGATCATGGGCCGCAAGCGCCACATCGTCGTCGACACGCTGGGCCTGCTGGTCGGCGTCGTCGTTCACGCCGCCGACATTCAAGACCGCGACGGCGCGCCGGCGGTCCTGAAATCCATACTCAAGCGCTGGCCGTGGCTGCGCCATGTCTTCGCCGACGGCGGCTATGCAGGGCTGAAACTGCGGGGTGCCCTGCAAAAGATCGGCAAGTTCACGATGGAGATCATCAAGCGATCGGACAGCGCCAAAGGCTTCGAGATTCTGCCACGCCGATGGGTCGTTGAGCGGACCTTCGCATGGCTGGGTAGGTGCCGTAGGCTGGCCAAGGACTTCGAGCGATCCATC
Source organism: Mesorhizobium newzealandense (assembly GCF_042682145.1). NCBI lineage: Bacteria > Pseudomonadati > Pseudomonadota > Alphaproteobacteria > Hyphomicrobiales > Phyllobacteriaceae > Mesorhizobium > Mesorhizobium newzealandense. The sequence continues at coordinate 387,020 of NZ_JBHUGZ010000012.1, forward strand.
GAATCCGCTCAGGCCTGGGTCCTCATCGCAAACATCCGCATGCTTACCCGACGGCTCGCAAGGGCCTGAAAACACGGCGGTCATTCCGATTCAGACACTAAGCCCGGTCCGGAGCCGTGGCCGACCAGTGCCCGCTCTCGATCAAAGTCCTGACGACCTTGGGGATCAGCTTGCGGACCGCAGAGACGGCTGGAGAGCGATCGTCTTTCGGGTTGACGGAAAGGACAACGGAACGGGTGATCACTGGATCAATGATTTTGACCGTTCGGACCTGTCCCTGAGAGGCTTCTTTCTGAATGGCCGAAGGGGTAAGGATGGAATACGCCTTTCCTTCCATGACCATATTGATGATCGTAGGAAGGGAGTCGACTTCGAATCTGACGTTCAGCACACAACCGTGTTGCGCAACGACATCAGCCACCGAACGCCTGACGTTGTTGTTGCGCATTGGAACCGCCAGCGGGAACGCATACAGGTCGGCGAGCGGAATCGTATCTTCGAAAGGCGGTTCACCCGGCGGCACCACCAGGCAAAATTCTTCGCGGGCCAGCACCGTCATTCGCCCCACGCTCTCGGCAGTGCGGTACAGGACTGCCAGATTGAAGCGGCCAGCAGCCATCCACTCCTCCAGCGGTCCCGTCATGCCCTCGATCATCTTAAGTGAGATCCTCGGCAATTCGCTTCTTACCGATTCAAGCAGCGGACCGCTAAGGACGCGAGCAGCTCCGGACGGAATTCCAATTGTCACCTCCCCGGAAGGAGCCGCCACCGAGTTGGTCAGTTCCGCCTCAGTGAGCTGAATTTCCTTCAGGATGATCCGCGCGCGCTCGAGCAGCTTGTCTCCGGACGCCGTGACGCTGACACCGGTTCGATCGCGAACCAGCAGTTGAGTGCCGAATCCTTCCTCCAGTTGCCGAACATGCAGGCTTAGAGCGCTTTGAGCAACGTTGAGGGTCGCAGCTGCCTTCGTGAAACTGCCGGCTTCAACCACGCCGACAAAGTATCTCAACTGCCTGATGTCCACGCTGAACAAATCCAACCGGGACATGATCCCCAGTGCTTTCCTAACTATCTCGAAACAAGATGGTAAGCAAGCAACAACCGTCGAGCCATGCTCCGAAAACCAGCGCCTTCGGCTGGTGACTAAAAGCTCAGTTGTTGCTAGCGAGAGCCAGGATCTCGTGGGCGCGTCGAACCACTGGGGGATCAATCATCTTACCATTCAACGAGAATGCAGCCAGTCCACGCATGGCGGCATCATTTTCCGCCGCGACAACACGATGGGCCCACTCGAGTTCCCGTGCGTTTGGCGAGAAAGCCTCATTGAATATTGCCACCTGTATCGGATGGATCGCCAAAGCTCCGGCAAAGCCAAGCCGCCACGCACGCACCGCGGCTTCACGAAGCTTATGAGTGTCCGAGAACTCGCCGATGCTTCCTATGAAGCCGAGCGGGAGCAAGCCGGCCGCACGGGCGGCAAACAGAACGGAAAGGTTCGGCGTCAACAGAAGATCGAATTCCGGGGCGCCGCCGACAGCGGCACTGAAGTCTTCAGGCCCAAGCGCCATTGCGACCATCCTGGGATGCGCCGACGCAATGGCAGCGAGTATTTGCAAGGCACCGGGGGTTTCAATCTGGGCAAGGAACCGGATGCTTCCCTGGACAAGATGTCTTTCGCGTTCAAGTTCCGAGACCGCATTCGCGATCTCTAATACCCACTCTGCCGAATCCGTCTTCGGAAGAACAAGTGCGTCAACACCCGCTAGGACGGCTGCATCGAGATCCGCCGCCAACGCGCGCAAACCACGATTCACGCGGACCAAAACCGAAGCACCCCTACGGCCCACCTTTGCCACGGATTCAGGCAGCTGCCGACGTGCCTCCCCCTTCTGGTCCCGAGGAACGGAGTCCTCCAGATCGAGAATGACGCCATCTGCACCCCGCTCATGGGCCGTCTCCACAAAGCGTGGAACGTGAGCGGGCACGAAGAGTAGGGATCGCCAACGGGGTACAGACATCGCGCTTTCAACGGCCGGAACGGTTTTCCTGATCATTGAATCGCCTTTATCGTCGATCTTAGCGTGGTGGTGGTGGCGGCGAGCTCGCTGGTCGGCCGATGCGCTGAGATGATCCGAGGTACACAGGCTCTTTGTAACGCGAGCGCACGCACCTTATTGAGACGCGCGCTCACGCTGACGCGGCTCTTTCGCGCAAAAGCCACAGAACCTCCTTGCGGACAGCCTCGGTGTGAGCGCCAAGAGCCGGAACTGGTCGCAACGAGGGGCGCTCAGAGTTGAAAATCGCAGCCGGCGCTATCGTCTCGACAGTTCCTTCGGGTGTGCCAACCTGCACCCTGCGAATGTGTGGATGCCTCGAAACATCCGCCACCTCGTTCAGTCGGCCATATGCCAGACCGGCTGCCTCGAGCTCGTGCATTGCTTCGTGGCAGGACAGTTCGGAAAAGCGCTGTTCAATGATCTCATCAAGTTGCGCACGATGACCGAGGCGCTCCATGTTATCGGTAAAACCCGGTGCGCGTGTGAGCTCGGGTCGCTTGAGAAATTTCTCGCAGAAATTTACCCATTCGCGGTCATTCTGAACCGAAAAGATGACGTCTTTGCCATCAGCGCAACGATATGCACCATATGGCGCCAGCGATGGATGTTTCACGCCCGCGCGTACCGTGTGATAGTCGCTGTAGTCTTGTTGTAGAACCGGAACATTCATCCAGTCGGCGACGGCATCGAAGAGTGACACCTGAATACTTGTCCCTTCGCCGGTGACCTCGCGGTGATAGAGCGCCTGAAGAATGGCGCTATGCGCCGTCATGCCGGCTGAGATATCGCAGACCGACACCCCTATACGCGCCGGCCCTTGTTGGGTCCCGGTAATCGCGCATAGTCCTGTTTCGGCCTGGACGATGAGATCGTAGGCCTTCAAGTGGGAATACGGTCCTGTCTCCCCGAAACCAGAGATGTCGCAGGTGATCAGTCGCGGATATCGTTGACGGAGATCAGCCGAACCGAAACCCAGTTTTTCGATGCTGCCCGGCTTCAGATTCTGAATAAAGACGTCAGCACTGGCAATGAGCGTGTCCAAGACGGCGCGGTCCGCTTCCGACCTCAGGTCCAGACAGACTGACTCCTTACCCCGGTTGAGCCAGACGAAGTAAGCGCTCTGCCCCCGCACCAGCTTGTCGTAGTTGCGGGCAAAGTCGCCTTCGGGCCTTTCGACTTTGATTACGCGGGCACCGGCATCCGCAAGGCGCGACGATGCGTAAGGCGCGGCCACGGCCTGCTCCACCGCGACGACAGTGACCCCTTCAAGAGAGTTCTGCATGCGACACCGTGCTTTTCATCCAATGTTTTCTTTTTCAGTCCGAGAACGATTCAGCATCGCCAGCAAACGGTTTTGTTCGTTCCCAACAATGGAGAATGCCTCGTCGACACCCATGCCGGGCTTTGCAAGCATCATGTCGGCCTGGGTCGCCACCGATACGTGGACAGAAGCCTGGGCGGAGAGATTTGTCTCGGTGCAGCTTCCCCCCACATACGCCCCTACCTTATTCGCCTTGCAGATTAGAACTGCGCGCGCCGTATCGGCGAGCGAGCCGACGTCCGGTGTCTTGATTTGGACCAGATGCGCGGCCTTCGCTTCCGCAAAGTGCCGGATATCCTCAAGCGTATTGCATCTCTCATCCACGACAATGCGCGCGCTGGAATCCCGGTTGTCCAAAATCGACACGATCTTGGCATAGTTCTCAATTTGAGCTTGCGTCGAACCAAAATCCGCCGGGGCCTCGATGTTGAGCCTGAAACCCGGAACGGTGTCGGCGACCCTGCAAATGAAGTCCGCGATGCTTCGCGGCTCGAGGCCGATTTCCTGGCCGATCCAGCCATACACATCGAAATGCAGCACCGGATGATACCCCGGGCGGCCGATTTGGCGCGTACGAGTTGCAACCCACTTCACGAACTTCACGAAGGTCTGGCCGTCGACACCGAATTTCTGCCGTGAGTTGATCAGGCCGTGGGGAAGCACATCCACAGCCTTCAGAATCATCTTGTCGACATTGATTTCGCGAGCATCGCCGCTCTGGCAGTAAATCGGAACCCTACTCGTTGGCAGCGGTAGATCAAATTCGCTGCATACGATCTCCGCCATCGTCGTGTGTTGAAGATGGGCCACTGCGCGAAGGAGCGCCTGACTGACGCCATACTCGATCGAGAGAGGTAACCGCTTACCTTCGAAGGGCTCGAAAATTTTCGCGCACGCATCAAGGTAGTAAGACGGATCGACATTGAGAAGCCGCGGCACCACGACCCGCGATGTCAAATCCGAGATTTGAGCAGTTTCAAACAAAGGATCGCGTCCGCCCGCACCAGAATATTGAACGCCCATCATGTCGCCCCAAACAACGGTGTCGTCGGCGAGGACAAGCCCGACACTAAGCGACGATGCCGGAACGCGAAGCGACGTGAACCCAGGTGTTATCGGTTCACCGACATATGTGAAGCCGTCCTGGGTTGCGCCGGACCGAATGGCAGCTTGATCGTCATAAAAGAATGCGCCGTTGCCAGGCGCGAGGAGGACTTCTTTGATCTGCAATTCAGTAACTCGATTCGTTCTGAGGGGAGTAAATTCGTTCTGCTATTGTTAAATGCAAGGCGCTGGCTGGTCGGCGCCGGTTCTTAGTTTTTCAGTGGTCGCGCAACGAGCGCTACTCCTTGGTTGGCGTGGACATGCGCCCCCGATCGTATGGCGACAACGATGGATGTTCCATTCGCGCGGATATCAATGGACTCAGCGGACAGCGAATCCATCGGATGCAGGATGCCCATGAGATCTCCCTGCTTCACTTCATCCAGTACGGAGCAGCGAGGTTCGAAAATACCGGTTGCGGGCGATTTCAACTCGTCGTACGGATGCGTCTCGAGTGTTTGGCTGGACTTCCGTTGACGGAACGTTGGATACTCGGCTTTACCCTCGACCAGCCCGAGCGCGATGAACGCGTTGCGTACTCCAGCCTCATAAATCGCGAGATTGTCCGCGCCGACCGTGCCGCCGCCGAATTCAGTGCAAACAAATACCTTGCCCTGGTTTTGGGCCACGATATCGAACATTCCGGCCGTGTCGTTGTAATCCCAGACCAAAGTCAGGGGCAATTTGAACGCCTGCGCCATTCTCACCGTCCTGGCCATGAGATCAGGATCGGCAATGGGGTGCGTCGTGGCCGCCGGTGGAAAATCCCACTTTGGTCCGAAGCTGTGCAGATCGAACACGGTGTCGGCCACTGGCAACAATACGCGCGAAACCGCATCCGCGATTCGTTCGGTCACTGACCCGCCGGCCCGGCCTGGAAACACGCGATTGAGATTCAATCCATCGAGCGGAGTATTGCGGCTCCATGCCTCCACAGCCAATGGATTGAGCACCGGTAGGACGATGATCCTTCCACAGGTTTGGGCTACTGGCAGCCACTCGACAAGCCGTCGTGCGACAAGTGGCCCTTCCAGTTCATTGCCATGATTTCCGCCGGTGACAAGAAGGCGCGGCCCCTCACCTTTGTTGAGACTGAAGACCGGGAGCGAAAGCTCTCCTCGGTCGGCACCTCCCGGGACAACAAGATGCCCCCTGCTCACGCCGGGCGCATCGAGATCGACCGTAAGGTGTGGTATTTCGTTCATTCTTCAACCTATTGCGAATATTCAGGTGAACGGGCGCGTCACGCGTTTGCATTCTCCTGCTCTGGAAGTATGCGCCACGCGTCGTTCAATCCGCCAATATAATGTCCCGGACTGTGCCATCGCGTTTTTAGATGGCCGCCGTCTGGCTTGGTAGAACTCCCGCTCTCGATGTTCAAAAGGAAAGACGGAAACCGTGACGAATAGCTGGCTTTCCCGTCCCACACCCCAGGACCGCAACGATGCTTGTTAGGCACGTTGATCTGAGTTGGCGATGAGCAGATCTAAGGTGGTTCCGCCTGGTGATACAGTTTGGCGGCCTGGCTAAGGTGGATCCGGGTTTTCTAGGCCGCCAATTGCTCCGTCGTTTCTGCGATAGCATTGACCACGTCGGGTGTCCTGCCGCCGAAGGTCGAGTGCGGGCGCCGCCGATTGTAATAGTCAATCCAGAAACCGATACCGCCGCGTGCCTCGCTACCCGTCTCCAAGGCTTCGTTTTTATGGCTGCGCCACAACCGCTCGATGAAGACGTTGTCCATCCAGCGGCCGCGCCCATCCATTAGATGCCGATGCCTGCGTCCTTGAGCGTCATCGTGAAGGCGAAGCTGGTGAACTGCGAGCCCTGATCGGTGTTGAAGATGTCGGGCCTGCCGTGGCGGGCAATCGCCTCTTCGAGCGCGGCGACGCAGAAGTCGGCATTCATCGTGTTCCACAGCCGCCAGGCCAGCACCTTGCGGCTGAACCAGTCAATGATGGCGACGAGAATAGAGAAAGCCGCGCCGCATCGGGAGTGGAGTAAGAAGCGCAGCAGCGCTTCTCCTCCCCAAACCGTACGTGCACCTTTCAGCGCATACGGATCTCTATCAATCGTGGCCTATGGCCATGGCAACATCATGATAGTTTGAGGTGATGGTGCTGCGAGATTCGCTCCGGAAGATGTACGGATTGATCTCCGGGTCTCGCCATCGGAACTGCGCCTTGGGAGTCGATACCATTCGGCCCAGCGCCTTGCCGACATGGTTTCCGCGTTCACTTCATCCGTAGACGAGCCAGGTTTTTGCGTTGCCCGCGTCCGGCGCTCGATACCAGCTCCGCATCAAGGGCATGATGCGTGACCGATATTTTCGCGCCAGCCAGTGCACCAGTTTCCAGACCACGACATGGTCGATATGCCAGAAGGTGCGTGCTGTGAAGTCGGTGAACTTGTAGAAGGCCGCCCATCCTGCCAGTTGGCGGTTCAGGCGGTCCACCATGTCGACCTTGCCAACATCATGATTGCCGGAAAGGGTCTCGGTCAGTTTGCGAACAAACGCCGCTGCCAATTTTTTTGAACGCTTCGATGATATGGGCGTCCTGCGTGCGCTCATATGCGAGAAGCCGAGCTTGTGCTGCAGCTTCCCGACATAGCGGGTATCGTAATCGATGCCGAAACGCTCCTTGATGACGCGCTTGAGGTCGATGCGCCGCCAGCGCACGACGCCGTCGACGGCGCGATCCGGCCCCTTCTCCACGATTGCCGCCAGTTCAGCATTCTGTTCAGGCGACAGCCGGCACGGCGGGCCCGACGACCAGTGGTCGACAAGGCCATCGGGGCCGGCCGCGTTGAACCGGTGCACCCAGTCCCGCAGCGTCTGGCGGTCCATGCCGCCAATCCGCCCCGCATCTGACCGGCTCATCCCGTCCAGTACCGCAGCGATCGACAAGAGCCGGCTGCTCTGCCGCACATCCTTCGACCCACGCGCCAGGCGACGCAGTTCCGTCGCCGAATAGTCCGTTCGTAACCTCACCGCTGATCCCATGGCCGAATCTCCTTCGGCAACACGGGGTCACGCTTCGGAGATGCTCCAAAACCACAAAAGAGTCAGCACCCGAGACCGTTGGTATTACTCGTTAGTAATTTGGATAACAATTGATTGCTGATAACTATACTATAACCACGGGCAGGTGTATCGGCCGGGGTGGCCGTTTGAAGGCAGAGTCACTGCTAGAGTTACGATCAGAAACTGGGTTGTGAAGGCAGACCGAAATCGCTCCGTGCAGTTCAAGAGATGGAATGGCGGGCGATCCCTTAGGGTAGGTGCCAACCATCTGGAAACGCGATCGGACCGCCTCGGATACTATATTGGCGAGCTCAACGCCAAGTGGCGCATAGTTGGGCAGGCGGATCAAGATGCATCCGCCTCATCAATGCTATCCGATGAGTGCAGGTCGGCCAGGATCGTTGGCGCGCGATGTGGAGGAAGTTGGAAAATGCCCGACCGACATTGATTGATTGGCTCACGCATCAGCGCAGCGATGAGTTCTGGAAGCATGGCTCGGTCTGCGAGGACTACGGTGCAATTGATTGCGCGGTTTTAGCGGTCGGTGGATGGGCAGATGGCTTTTCGAATGCCGTGCTCCGGCTTCTCTCAAATCTGAAAGCGCCACTGCATTTCCCCCCTGAATCATAGTTAGTCGCTCCACTCGGGGCCGCCGAAAATCCGGAGAGAGCCGTGGAAGACATGCGCGTCGTCACCGATTTCCCGCGCGAGGTGCGCGAAATCGAGGATCTCTGGATCCCGTTGCCAGACGACGTGAAGCTGGCCGCCCGGATCTGGCTTCCGGAGGATGCCGAGACCGATCCGGTGCCGGCGATTCTGGAATACCTGCCCTATCGCAAGCGCGACGGAACGGTGGAACGCGATGCGCTGACGCATCCCTATTTCGCCGGTCACGGCTATGCCGCCGTGCGTGTCGACATGCGGGGCTCCGGCGACAGCGAGGGGCTGTGCAAGGGCGAATATCTGAAGCAGGAGCAGGACGACTGTTTGGCCGTCATTGAATGGCTGGCGAAGCAGCCCTGGTGCTCGGGAAGCGTCGGCATGATCGGCATCAGCTGGGGCGGCTTCAACGGGCTGCAGGTTGCCGCCCGCCGCCCGCCGGCGCTGAAAGCCGTCATCTCGCTGTGCTCGACCGACGATCGCTACAACGACGATGTGCATTATCTAGCCCGCTTGATGCACGGCGATCGGCTTTCGGCGGCCTGCATGGCGATCTGGCCGCCCTTGGGGTGCATTTTGACAAGCCTCGTCGGGCGCCGGCGATGATCCGTCGTGGTGGAAGGCGGGGGTTTGCGGGTTGAGGTCGGCGGGTTTGTTTCGGTACGTCTGCGCCCCATCGTTTATGTCGCGAGTTGCGGGATGCGGCTGAGGACGATGCGCAGAATACGCTGGTCGGGGCAGGAGGTCGGCAGGTGCAGGCGGATCTGGGTTTTCATCTCGACCACGCGGGCGGCGATCTTGATGAGGCGCAATCGCAGCGTGTCGAATTGGGCGACGGCAAAGCTCGAGCGTTTCGGCATCGCGGCGCGCAGGCCCCACATCAGCCAGTAGGCGCCGGCATGCAGGAACAGCCGGAACTGGTTGGCCGTCGCTCTTGTGCAGGAGGTGCGGTCGGCGGCGAGATGCGTCTTCCACGACTTGATGTGGTTCTCGGCAGCGCCGCGCCGGCAGTAGACATCCTCGTAGAGCGCCTTGGCCTTGCCACTTGGGCACCTCGAACTACGGCATTTCCGAGACCTGTGGGGCGGCAAAGCGGTTCGGCCCGGGCTGATGGCGGGAAGTGGCTTCGGTTTTGGTCGTTGAGGTTGATGCTGGGTGCCGAGTTTGGTGTCGCGGCGGCGTTTTCCGCCGCTTTTGGCGTCATGCAGGCGCAGTTCGCCCCTGGTGCCAGACGTAGCGCATCAGATTGTAGGCGAGGTTCGTCATGCCGATCTTGGTCCTGGCGCGGGCGATGCCGATCGTGCGGATGAAGAGTTTCATCTGCGCCTTCTGACGGGCGAAGACGTGCTCGACGAAGGCTCGGGTCTTTGAGCGCCGGCCGTTGGCCCGCGACGTCGCTTCGCTCATAGGCCGGCCCTTCGGCTTCTTGTGGTGGATTTCGGAGACATATCCGTTCCGGTCGAGCCACTCCTCGTTCTTCTTCGAGCGATAGGCGGTGTCGGCCCAGACCGTAGACCCGGTATTGGCGCGGTTGAGCACGTTGCGAAGCTGCGCGCCGTCATAGGCGGATGCGCTCGTGACGTTCCAGCCGCGGATGAAGCCGTGCCGGCGGTCGATGGCGGCATGGTTCTTGTAGCCGAAAGCGGGAATGGCGATGTCGCGCTGCTGCGCCTTTCCCTCCTCGGCGACCTTGGCCTTGGAGAACTTCACCGTCCAGCGGGCATCGCGATCCTTCTGGCGCAGCTTGGCCGGCTTCTCCTTCCATGCGTCCGGCACCTTGCCCGCCTTGATGTCGGCCTTCTCGGCGTCGGTGTTGCGCTGCTTCGGCGCCGCCACGATGGTGGCGTCGACGATCTGCCCGCCCATCGCCAGATAGCCGGCCTTGGCGAGGTGCTTGTCGAAGCGGGCAAACAGGTTCTCCACCGCGCAGGCCTGCGTCAGATGCTCGCGAAACAGCCAAATCGTCTTGGCGTCTGGCACTCTGTCGCCGAGCCCCAGTCCGAGGAAGCGCATGAAGGACAGCCGGTCCTGGATCTGGAACTCGGCCTGGTCGTCGGACAGCCCGTAGAGCGCCTGCAGCACCATGATCTTGAACATCATCACCGGGTCGTAGGCAGGACGACCGCCCCTGGCGCCGTCCGAGCGCTTCAGCACCTTGGCCAAAGGCTTGCGGAAAACCTCCCACGGCACAACGGCGTTCAACTTCTCCAGGGGATCGCCGGCTTCGCTTAGCCGAGCATAGCGCTCATCGATATCCCAGAACCCGGCCTGTCCCCGCATCCAATCCCTCCTTCCAAATCGCAACGGCAGTGAATCACAAACCGGTCAAAATGGGGAGGTTTTTCGAGACCTCCAGTTGGAGCCGCGTAGAGCGCATCATCGCCCGCGTCGAGGTCGGCGCCCAAGGTGCCGATACCCGCTTCATCGTCACCAACCTTGCAAGTGGCAAGGCCAAGGCGCTCTACGAGGATGTCTACTGCCGGCGCGGCGCTGCCGAGAACCACATCAAGTCGTGGCCGCCGACCGCACATCCTGCACAAGAGCGACGGTCAACCAGTTCCGGCTGTTCCTGCATGCCGGCGCCTACTGGCTGATGTGGGGCCTGCGCGCCGCGATGCCGAAACGCTCGAGCTTTGCCGTCGCCCAATTCGACACGCTGCGATTGCGCCTCATCAAGATCGCCGCCCGCGTGGTCGAGATGAAAACCCAGATCCGCCTGCACCTGCCGACATCCTGCCCCGACCAGCGTATTCTGCGCATCGTCCTCAGCCGCATCCCGCAACTCGCGACATAAACGATGGGGCGCAGACGTCCCGAAACAAACCCGCCGACCTCAACCCGCAAACCCCCGCCTTCCGTCACGACGGATCATCGCCGGCGCCCGACGAGGCTTGTCAAAATGCACTCCGAGGGCGGCCAGATCGCCATGCAGGCCGCCGAAAGCCGATCGCCGTGCATCAAGCGGGCTAGAGGCCAAAGGCTGGGATCGGCACGTAAGCGACATAATCGATGATGTTGTCGAGCAGTTCGTCCGACCAGGTCGGCAGGAGTTCCTTGACTTCGAGGTTGCGCGTTATCGTACTGTCGATGCCGTCGAGGAACAGAAAGGAACAGCGCCAACCCGAGCCGCTGTCCAGCGCTCTTCTCTTGCCGCAACCAACGACAAGAACGCCATGAAAGAGCCCGACGCGATGATAAGATGCACCGAAAAGGCCCAGACCTGCGGCCATGTGACTTTTTTAGGCTTCACGGTTCCCGCCAATCGCGTTTGCAGCGAGAGCCGAATGGATAAACATAGCCACCAAGCATGGGCGGACAATCTGTTGTGGCAAGGTCGCACGAATTCGTCCCTCATCGTGCAATCCTGTTTACCACCAAAAGCTTCCCCTACCATTCAGGCAGCTAATAGCAGCACTGCTTTCCAGACAAGCCGACATCCGGTCGAAAACGGCGGCTGCGGCTTCAACCACAACTCCACATGAGAGTACTTCTTGAACGAAGATTAAAGTGTTGCAGCGTTGAAGAAAAGGCTTTCGGTTATTATCTCTTTGCTGTCACCAATGTCGTCTCCATTAAAATAGATTATCACGCCAGTTTCGTCCATTTCACGGAAGCCCATATAGGTCTTGACACCGGGATCGCTGCCAGCGTGTCCCCAAATAACATCACCATTTTCAAGGATAAGTCTGTTCCAGCACAGAGGGCGACCATCATGGACGTCAGAGAGCATCAAGTTGATGGTTGACTGTTTCAGCAACTGATTTCCGCCCCTGTATGCATAAGTGGCGAGAAAGAGCGAAAGTTCCTCGACGCTCGTACGCGCAAGTCCCTCCATATAGGTGGGGTAACTGTAGAGGCAATGCGGCATACGGGCCCCCGGCGTAAGCTCGTCAATTGTCAAACCCGGAGCTGCCAACAATTGCCGGCCGCTTTCCAACTTTTCTTTGGTAATCTTGCCATAGAGAACCGCATGCCGGTCTAGGTTGACATCACCCAGATACCAGCCTGTGCTATTCATGCCCAAGGGAGTGAAGATGTGGTGAGCGCAATAGTCGTTAAAGCGAGCGCCAGTCACGCACTCGACTAGGCGACCCAGCAAGCCATAAGCAACATTGCAATACCCGCCAGGCTGATCTCGCTCGAGTATGCCGGGCGCCCACCCATGAAAATTGTCGTCGGCGTCAAAATAGGCCCCTCCTGACGTTAGATACGCCTCGAGCCAGTCGCCAAGAGCAGCCGTCGGATCGCCGCAGGCGTAGCTCTCCCAGTAAGACTTCCCATCCCGGATTGACGAACGATGATTCAAGAGCCGCCGTGTTGTGATGGCCACCGATGGATGTTTCGGATTCACGACCTGATATGTAAGGTATCTACTAACGTCCGCATCGAGGTCAATTAGCCCTCGCTCCCAAAGCTGCATGACTGCTGTTGCCGTGATGGTTTTCGAGATGGAGCCGATATTCATGATGGTTTTCGGCGTCATCGGAACTTTGCGGGTCACATCTGCCCATCCATAACCCTTTGCCCAAACGAGCCTGCCATTTTGCACGATCCCAACTGCTGAGCCTGGGATCGAAAAATCCTTGAGCTTGCCCTCGATGACCGCGTCAATCGATGATCGCATAGATGTTTACTCCTTCACGAGAATCGTCAAATCCTACAAGGGTGCCCCTGGAAATCGACGTGCCGAATTTGCCGCTGAGGATGCGACCGCCCAATGCAGCACGTCATCCGAGAACCGCCACGAAGCAAAGTCGGCGACGAAAGATACCGCCCTACCGCCGCAGCGAACGAAGTCGCCTGGATGAAAAGCCATCGGTTACGAAGCAAGCTCATTCCTGCTGTTCGGCTCGTTAAGTTTTCAGTTTTCTCAATTGCCGCGGTTTACGTCAAATTCAGTCTATGTATCGAGGTCATCTGGTTTTCATATCGACCTTGGAGTGCCGGTGAGGCCGCAATTCCGTCGCAGTATCGCCGGGCGAGATGTGAGCGGCGAATGTGCTCTCAGAGCCATCATGTAGTCACTCGCGTGGATTATTGGAGCCAGGTCGCATGAGCGGGGCTCGCTCGCCGAGTCACGAAATTCAGCCTGCTTTAAAGGCGTTGCGCAGGACCCGTTTAGCCGGAGAGTCCAGGTGGTTCCTCGTCACGCAGTATCGTCTCGGCGGAATCGGCCAGCACCTGACAGCCGAGTACCAGGTCGGCATCGTCTGTATTCTCGGTCCAATGGTGGCTGATACCACCAATACTTGGAATGAAAAGCATAGCGGACCTTAGTTTACGCGCCACGACTTGGGCGTCGTGACCAGCCCCACTTGGCATCCTTACATAGGCGTCGTGAGCATGGCGCGCGGCCGCGTTCTCTATCGCGTTCTGGAAGGCCGGATCCATATGGCACGGTTTACCGGTCTCGGTCTGCTCGATCTCGGCACTGCACCCGGTTGTGATCGCGGTCTCTTCAACCAGCTCCCTTAACACAGCATCGAGTTGCTGAAGCACCGACATCTCTGAATCCCGGAACTGGAACAGCATCTCTGCCTTCCCCGGAATTATGCTGGGAGCACCCGGCTCCAGGCTAATGCGGCCTGTGGTCCACACGGAGCGCGGGCCGGCCACTTGAGGAAAGCGCCTTGCAATGGCCATGGCCAGCATTGCTGCTGCGACGCCGGCATCCTTGCGGATCGCCATCCGCGTCGTGCCAGCGTGGTTCTGGATGCCATGGAAGACGATTGAGTACTGCCAGATCCCGACGATGCTCGTAACAACGCCGATCCGCTTGCTCGAGGCTTCCAAAGCGTCGCCTTGTTCGATGTGTGCTTCGAGATAACCGACGTAGCGTTCCGGTTCCAGCAGAGATCGAGGAACACCGGCCAGGCCGGCTCCGCGGAGCGCCTCCCTGAGCGTCAGCCCGTGATCGACATTCACCGCGCGATCGATCTCCGCCTCGTCGATGTCACCAATGAACGAACGGCTTCCGAGCATTGAGACGTAGTGACCTTCTTCATCCGCCCACGCCACGGGGGCGATGGGAAGGCCTGCGCAGTCCGGCGTTTCCGCGAACGTCCGGGCAATCTCAAGGCCGTAGATCACACCAAGCGCGCCGTCGAGCCATCCGGCATAATTCTGGGACTCTGCGTGCGACCCGATCAACAGCGATCGCCGGTCCGACCGAGGCGTGCCGAACACGTTGCCGACCCCGTCAATATGAGCCTGAAGCCCTACGGCTTCGTACTGCTGCGCGAGCCAGCGGCGGCTGTCCATATCCTCTCGCGAATAGGTCGGACGATGGACACCGGTCTTGTACGCGCCGAACTGCGCGAAACGTCTTAGATTGGATAGCAACCGTTCGGCGTTAATCTTTGGCATCTGCTGCCCTGTCTTTAATGGTGGCACGGACGCAGCCGAGTGCAGCGGTCCGCAATGATGCGTGTCGACCTTCTACTGAATAGATGGCCGCATAATGGATGCGCCCCCGAAGAGCCGGACAAGTTTCATGAACAGCGGTGTATCTAATTTGCGAGCTATCAACCATTTCCCGATCTAGCACTCAGCCGGAGTCTCTTTAATAAAGTGAACGAAGTCTGGCATCTGCGCACGATACGATTAGGTAAGCACGGGTTTCATCCCACCGACCTCGCGCGCAGGAAGCTGTAAGAGGCCAAGCTCATACAATAATGCAGCGCCCGTACGAATACCGCTGTGGAAGCAACTGAGTGTCAGATTTTCATTCGGCGCATGGTTTGCCTCGTCGTGATTCGCGTAAGGAGTGTCGAAGGCAGGAATACCGAGAATCTTAGTGAATACATAGTTGGGGAGCGTGCCGAAGCCGGCGGGGACCAGCAAAGGCTCCTCCCCTTGAGCAGCGACGAAGGCACGGCGAAGAGGCGCGGTGAATGGAGAGGCAATAGGCGTTTTCGAAGGATACATGCTTCCTTGCGCTATGAATTCCACTTCGGGCCCGTGTTTCTCCACATGGGCGGCGACCTTGCGAAGGATGTCCGCAGGGTCCTGTGCTTCAACCAGCCGTATGTCGCATTTTACGAAGGCTTCGTTGGGCAGCACACTCTTGCTACCAGACCCGCCATAGCCGCCATGGAAGCCATTGATCGTCAGCGTCGGGCGGAAACACAGGCGCTCGTAGAAGGGGCGTTCGGCGGGCGCGTCAAGCCGCGCAAGATCGAGACTGCGCTTCACTGCCTCGACATCGAGAGGTAAACGCTCGACCGCGACCAATTCCTCCTTGGACGGGGGCTCGATATCATCGTGGAAGCCGTCAATGGTGATTGCACCGTCCGTATTCTTCATGGTGCCGAGCAGGTGCACCAACGTCCAGATCGGATTGGGTACTACGCCGCCGAAATTACCAGAATGCAAGTCACTATTAGCGTGGCGACAACGCAACTCGAAGGATACCTCGCCACGTGAACCGAACTTGATCACAGGCGCACCGCTTGCATGACGTGGGCCATCGGCGGTAACGGCAAGGTCAGCTTTAAGCGTTTCATTGTTGGCACGCACGAAATCGGCGATGTGCGGGCTGCCGATCTCCTCTTCGCCTTCCAGCAGCAAGATGACGTTGCAGGGCAGCGCGCCATGCACCTTGAGGTGGGACTCAATTGCCAGGATCTGCGCGAAATGCTGGCCCTTATTGTCGCCGGCGCCGCGTGCGTACAGGCGTCCATCACGAATAGTCGGTTCGAAGGGCGGCGAGAGCCATCTGTCAATCGGGTCAGCCGGCTGAACGTCGTAATGGCCGTAGAGCAGAACGGTCGCCTTGCCCGGCGCCTTCTCCCAGCGCGCGACCACCATTGGGTGCCCTTCAGTCGGCACCAGGCTGGTCTCGAGCCCGATGTCTGTCAGCATCTCGATCAGCAGCGCGCCGACTTCGGCGATACCGACATTCTCGGCACTGATGCTTGGATGCCGCACGTAATCGATCAGACGGTCGAGGAACGGGGAGCGGTTCGCCTCGATATGCTCGAAAACGGCGTTCAACGGATCAGAAGAGGTCATAGCCTTGCCTGTAAGAGAGAGGAGAAGACGATGTACGGGCTGTTCGCAGCTGGCAGGCCGCTCTTGCAAGCATGCTAACGATCATTCAGATGACATGCGCTCATTCGCCCAGTTCAACTTCCTGCAGTGGTGGCCGCTCGGTCTGCTACGAGCAAGGCGCGCGGCTCTCGGCCACGCTTCGCGCCTTCTTCACGCCGCGAATCACGCATCCGAGCCCGTCATTGCGGTGAGCTGGGCCGCAGTCTGATGACTCCAACGTCGTTCTCGATGGCGATCTCCGTCCCAAATGGACTCGAGAGATTCTGCAGGCGCTCCAGAATGGATTTCGCTTGCGACGGAGGGGCGAGCCGCGGGACCCCCCGGTTGGCGAACCTCTTCAAGTATCCGAGTTCAATGGGATATAGACGCAATTCAGCAAGCTGGTTCTGCTCAAAGTGGCTGACGGTGATTACGCTCTCGTAGAAGACCGGGTCGTCAAATCCTTTTGCCTCTTCCGCGACGGTGACCTCGGCATCCGTATCGATCCGTGGGTCCTTTCCGTAAGCGGCGAACATGTCAGCCCCTACAGGCGTCCGGTGGTCATCATAGAAGAAGTTGGCCAGGCTATAAAAGATGGGCCGGCCCCTATAGATCTCGATGCCGCGCAACTTGTGCGGTCCGTGTCCGACGTATGCGTCCGCTCCCGCATCAATCATTCGATGCGCAAACGATTGTTCGTAATCGGGCGTTTCCTCGCTCCAATTCCCGGGCTGGTGACAGTGATTCGTGACGATGCAGAAGTCGGAGAACTGCTTGCCGCGACGGACGTTCCGAAGGATGTCGGCGACGTCGCGCGGGTCGGCTTCGTAGCTGTAACCAGCCTTGCCGCCTGCTATGAACGTCATTCCAGCGACCACGACCCGGGTTGGATCCTTTGGATCCTCGGGCCTCTCCGCCGTGGCCCCAGAGACTGCGGGCGGAGCCGATCGACCGTCCGGGCGGGAGTCGGGCAGCGCATCGCGTATCTGCCTCAAGCTCTCAAGCTTCTCGGGCGGGACCACGATGCTTTTCGCCAAACGCAGGGCGTTAAGTCCGGGTCTGCCGGGGGCCTCACCAGCGGGATCGCCCGCTCGAGACATCGGCGTGAACGATGTAGCAAGCGATACCAACGCCACGCGACCGCGCGCCGTTTCCAAGAAGCGAGCCGCGCCGGCTTGTGCGAGATTTTCGCCCACCCCTGCATGGATGATCCCGCTCTGATCGAGCACTTGGCTCGTCTGGCGCATGCCTTCAAGCCCCCAGTCAAGCGTATGGTTGTTTGCGCGACTCATTAGATTGAATCCCATCGCCTTCAAATCAGTTCCGACCTCAGGAAGGCTGACGTGAAACGCACCGCCATACTCAGCCTCCGGACTCCCGTCGAACGATCGGATATCGAAAATGTTCATTTCCATGTTGCCAAACGTAACATCGGCGCCTTGGAGGACCTTGACGATGTCTCCGAAGCCGGGATGCTGACCCTTGGTTAGCGGCCGCGACACGATGAGGTCACCAACCGCTACCATTGTGAAGCCATCCGCGACGTTTGTTGCAATCGACCCCACCGTGTCATAGCCGCTACCCTGCTGGGCCGAATGAGAGCTGTTGTCGTGTGAAGGCTTTTCCATAGGTTTCTCCATAGGCTGATCTTTGATTTCAAATCTTCGACTCGCCGTGCCCACGCGATTTTCGGCGTTCTGTATCAGCGGTACGAAGGAGACATTCGATCGGGTGAATGCGTCTGTGGCTATACCACGCCACTGAGTGAAAAATTGGCCGCCCCGACCGGCGATACAGGAATATTTGCGCCCGGAGCGCGCACGTGGCAAGCCACAACGCGCCCGTCTGGCATCGGCGCCAAAGGCGGCACTTCGATGCGGCAACGCTCCACCGCGAGCGGGCAGCGCGGATGAAACGCGCATCCGCTCGGTGGATTGATTGGGCTTGGCACCTCGCCCTGAACGGGCGCCTCTAGCCGAACTCGCGTCGGATCCGGCACAGGCGCGGCAGCAATCAGCGCCTCGGTGTAAGGATGGACCGGCTTGGCGAAGAGCGCCTCGCAGGGAGCAAGCTCCACGATCCGCCCTAAATACATGACCGCAACGCGATGGCCGATATGCTCCACGACGCCAAGATCATGCGAGATGAAGACGAAGGCGATACCCATCTGCTGCTGGAGGTCCAGAAGTAGATTCAAGATTTGGGCCTGCACAGAGACGTCAAGGGCTGAAACCGCTTCGTCGGCGATGATGAGCGATGGTTGGAGGGCCAGCGCCCGTGCTATGCCGAGCCGCTGCCGCTGGCCGCCCGACAACTCGGACGGAAGCCTGTGCATCATCTCCGGCGACATCCCGACCTTTCGTAGCAGGTCCGCGGCGAGCGCCTCGCGCTGCTTGCGACTGAGCCGCTCGAAATTCTCGACGGGTTCGGTGATGATCTGTCCGGCCGTGAGGCGCGGATTAAGCGACGAGTAAGGATCCTGAAAAACCATCTGCATGCGACGCCGCCAGTCCCGCAGCGCGTGTTTCTTGAGACCCGCGATATCGGTCCCGTCGATCAGCACACGCCCACCCGTCGGCTCCACGAGCCGCATCAGGAGCCGCGCCACGGTGGACTTGCCGCAGCCGGATTCACCGACGATGCAAAGCGTCTCGCCCGCCTCAACAGTGAAGGATACATCCTCCACTGCCCGGATCACCGGTATGCCTTTCTTGAACAATCCCGAGCCAAGCGGGTAGTGCTTGGTTAGATTCGCGACTTTCAGCAGAGGACTGTTCATGCGCCCATCACCTCTTCGGCACGCCAGCAAGCTGCGGTGTGGCTCGACCCGACATCACGCAGGACGGGTGTCTTCTCGCGGCAAATGTCGATTGCGAACGGACAGCGAGGCGCAAAGCTGCACCCGACAATAGGCTCCCGCCGGCTTGGCACAATGCCAGGGATTTCCGGAAGGCGTCGCTGACGGCCGCGCCGCCGATCCGGCACCGACCGCATGAGGCCCTGGGTGTACGGATGCGCAGGGCGCGCAAACAGCTCAGTTACGCTCGCTTGCTCCACGATCCGGCCGGCATACATGACAATTACGCGCTGGCATGTCTCGGCGACAACGCCAAGATCGTGCGTGATGAACATCACGGCCGTTCCCGTGCGCTCTTTCAGATCGACAATAAGCCGCAGGATCTGCGCCTGGATGGTGACGTCGAGGGCCGTCGTCGGCTCGTCGGCAATCAACAGTTCCGGTGAGCAGGCAAGAGCCATGGCGATCATGGCGCGCTGGCGCATACCGCCGGACATTTCGTGGGGATAGTTGTTGACGCGCCGTTCCGGGTCCGCGATGCGGACGAGCCGCAGCATCTCTTCTGCTTTCTTCATGGCCGCGGAGCGGGACGCTTTGGTGTGGATCTGCACCGCCTCGGCGATCTGACGGCCGACCGTGTAGACCGGGTTCAGGCTCGTCATCGGCTCTTGGAAGATCATGGCGATTCGGTCGCCGCGGATCTTTCGCATTTCCCGATCGGACAGATCAAGGAGGTCGCGTCCTTGAAAGCGGATTTCACCGCCGACAGTCTTCGCGCTCAGCTTCGGCAGCAGGCGAAGAATGGAGAGGGCAGTGACGCTCTTCCCGCATCCAGATTCGCCGACGACCCCGACCGTCTCGCCTTTTTTCACCTGGAAGCTGATGCCGTCCAAGGCGCGGGTGACGCTTTCTTCGCCGTAAAAGTGCGTCTCAAGATCTCGAACCTCGAGAAGCACGTCATCGCCTGCCAATTCTCGCGTTAGCATGTCAGCGCCTCCGCTTGGCGCGGGGGTCGAACAGGTCGCGAAGGCCATCGCCGAGCAGGTTGACGGCCAGCACCGTGACGGCAAGACAGATGCCGGGGGCGAAGATCGTCATTGGAGCGATGGCGAGATACAGGCGTGAACTTGCGATCATGTTGCCCCAGCTCGGAATTTCGGGCGGCACGCCCACTCCCAGGAAGCTCAGTGCGGCTTCTGTCAGAATCGCATCCGCGCAGACTATTGCGCTCTGCACCATAAGCGCCGGAATGGTGCTCGGGATGACATGCCGCCAGAGCACTTTCGGCAGGCGAGCACCGCCGCAGAGCGCAGCCTCCACATAGGGGCGCTCCCGAACACTCAAAACCGCCGAACGAACCAACCGTGTGACGCTTGGTATCTGGGTAATAGTAATGGCGACGATGAGGATACCGATCCCTGGCCCTGTCAGAGAAATGAGGGCGATAGCCAGCAGAAATGTTGGGATAGACATTAATCCGTCCATGACCCGCATCACGATATTGTCGAAGCTGCGGATATAGCCAGCAATGGTTCCAATCAGAAGCCCGCCCAGAGCCGCACCGGCAGCAGACGTCAATCCCACCAGGAGTGAGATTTGAGCGCCGAATACCGTCCGTGCAAATACGTCCCGGCCCAGATTGTCGCTTCCGAACCACATCTCGCCGGAAGGCGGCTGCAGGCGCTTGAACGGATCCATGTTTAATGGATCCCCGACATAAAGCGAGGCAGCGAGTGCCAGGATGATTAAAAGGGTTAACATGCCGCCGCCTACAAGGACGAGCGGATGCCGCCTTGCCAGACGGGGAAGGTCAGATATTCGCGGACGTCCCCGAGGGACGTATTCAATTGGTGCGGAAAGGACCGTCATAATCAGTACCGAATGCGGGGGTCGACGAGAGTATAAGAAAGGTCGACCGCCAGATTGATTAGCACGTACAGGCCCGAAACGAGGATTAGCACGCCTTGGATAACGGGATAATCGCGGTTGTGAATTGCATCGACCACCAAACGACCGGCACCAGGTATGTTGAACACCGTTTCCGTGATGACGACGCCACCGATTAGACCTGCGAAACTTAAGCCGATCACCGTTAGGATTGGGATACCTGCATTCTTCAGGGCGTGGTGGAAAAGCATAGCATAGGACGAAGCGCCCTTGGCTGCGGCCGTGCGCATGTAGTCTTCCGACAAGATTTCGAGCATGCTCGCCCGCGTGATCCGGGCGATAAAAGCGATATAACCAAGACTTAAAGTCACGGTAGGCAGGATCACGTGCACAAGCCATGGCCCGAAGCCGTGGTCGATCGGCTGGTATCCTTGAACCGGTAGCCAATGTGTTGTGGTAGCGAACAAGTATATGAGAAAGAAGCCCACGACAAATACCGGGACTGAAAAACCAAGCGTCGCAAATGCCGTCAGGATACGATCAACAAGACCACCAGTTCGCCACGCGGCGAGGACGCCGAAGGAGACCCCGACCGTCACCGAAAGGATCATCGTCAGGGTCGACAGGGAAATCGTCGGTTCCAGCCGCTGAGAGATCAACTGAAGAACGGGTTGCCCTGTGAAAATTGAAGTCCCGAAATCGCCCCTGAGTATGTTAAACGCCCAGTGGACGAACTGAACTGGCAGCGGATCGTTGAGTCCTAGCTGTTCGCGGATGCCGGCGATCATCGCTGGTGTCCCCTTATTGCCGGCGATGATGGCCGCCGGATCACCAGGCGCCAACCTGAGAAGCAGGAAGACGAAGATCCCCACCATCGCCATGACGGCGACGGTCGAAACGATCCTCCGCAGGATGTAAATGGCCATTGCTCAGGCCTTCTGCATGTTCCACATCGCGTTAAGCTGTGGCATCTCTATCAGCCCGGTGAGCGTCTTGCGACGGGCGATTGGCGAGACAGCTTCACCCAGCAGAACGGTGCCGACAAAATTCCAGTATTCTTGTTGCATCTTGCGAGCCAGTGCTTTGCGCTCCTCAAGCGTTTCGCCGTTCGCCCATCTGGCGCGAAGGGCCTCATATTCATCGCTCTTCGGCCAGCCCAACCAACCCTCTTCGCCATTCGCTAGCTGAGTGGGATTGAACATATTGTTGCGATCAAAACCTGACTCGGACGTCATGAATATGCTCCAGCCGCCGTCCTCACCGGGGCCCTTGTTCCTTAACCGAGCGGAAAATGCGGGCCCGTCGAGCGGCGCAAGCTCGGCGTTGACCGCGATCTTGCGCAGCGCCGCCGCCAGTAACTGCATGGCGTTGCTGTTTAACGAATCGTCCGTCGATGAGAGAATCACGACCTTCTCGCCGGCGTATCCCGCCTCCTTGAAGAGCTGTTTGGCCTTTTCCGGGTCGCCACCCTTCTTGAACCACCCGGTATTTTCATCGTTGGAGTAGAGCGTTCCACTCCCGAACGCCGAAGTGATGGTGTTGAAGTATTTTGGGTTCCCGATCATAGCACGCATGAACGCCTCCTGGTCGATGAGGTGAAGCATCGCTTGGCGCGCCTTGACGTTGTCGAACGGCTTCTGCAGACAGTTCATGCGCATGAAATATACATCTCCGGTCTTGTTCAGAACCTGGAGTGCAAGGTTGGGATCACTCTCTATAGCGGGGTAAAGATCGGCCAGTGGGCTTGAGAGCAAATCGACCTCGCCCGACTGCAAGGCTGCTAAAGCTGTCTGCTGATCGGTTATATTATCCCAGATGACGCGATCGACGTTCACGACCTTCCCGCCGGCATATCCATCTGAGGGCTCCTGGCGCGGTACGTATTGTTCATTGCGATCGTAGGTGAAGCTCGCGCCTGGCCTCGCCAGAGGCTCGTTGAACTTGAACGGCCCTGATCCGATATTTGCGGTGACCTGTTCGGTCGCAGGGCGATCTGCGTCCTTCTCGCGCATGATGAACAGGCATGGCGTCGTAAGGTCCGCCAAGATATCAATCAAAACTCCCAACGGCTCCTTGAGCGAGATCGTGAGTGTTTTGTTGTCCTTCTTCGAGATATCATTTGCGCGCGCCATGATCAGCTGTCCGCCAGGATGCACCTGGCCCCAGCGACGGATCGAAGCGACGCAATCTGCCGCAGTGACGGGGGTTCCATCGTGCCAGCTCAAGCCGTCCCGGAGCTCGAACGTGTAAGTCTTCTTGTCATCAGAAACACCCCATTTCCCCACCATTTGCGGCTGCGGCATCAATTTGGAATCAAGCGCAAACAGCGTATCGTAAATCCCAAGGCCATGACTGCCGGTTGCATAAGCTGTCGAAAAGATCGGATCGAAAACGGCGGGCATTTGCATAACCATCCGGACGGTCCGGGCGGCGGTCGCCGCTGTTTGTGCTCGCAGGACTGAAGGGATCGACATGGCCGTTCCGGCGGCCAGGCCTAGCTTAACGAGGTCGCGTCGAGAGATTGTCATGTCCCATTTCCCCTGTGCTTGTTTTAGTGGCGCGGTTATGCGCTTTTCGCTTTGCTTCATCGAATTTCAATCCACTGCGAGCTTACGTCAAATTCAGTCTGTGTATCGCGGTCATCTGGTTTTAAGATGGGGTCGGTCGAGTAGCTAAGCCATTCGGCTTTCGCCCTAACAGATCCGGGCGGGCGGATTTCCCGCACCCGGCTCTTCCCCAGAGTAACCCGCGTCCTGCGCCCAAGTGCGAGTGATGCGAGGATTGGGCAAGGGGAAGCGTGCCGCCAAGATCTCGAACTCCGGCCAGCCCATGCGCCGACTCTTCTGGCTGCGCTGTCTAAGACAGCGCAGCCGACGCACTTCCCGGTAAAGCCCGTTGAGCGCAGAGTAGTTGTGCCCCTGCCGTAGTAGCCGTAGTGTCCACGCAAAACGGCGGCGAACAACACGTGGTGCGTGGCCAGTGGCGCGTGCATGAACCGCGAAGCCTCCTTGCGCAACGCCGCCAGCTTACACGTCAGGCGTTACCCTTCAGTTTTGTGCTTCACGATGAACTGCCGTCCCGGGTCCGTCAACAATAGTGGATGAAGGCCAGAAAGGCGAAGGTCTCGGGCCGCCGCTCGCCACGCCGCTGCCGGAGAGGGTCGCGATCGTTCGCAGAGATCACGGAGGTATCCGCCGGCCGCTCTTCGTTCGCCGCCACCGTTGTCCCATCGACCCCGGCACTCGCCTGTTGCTTCGGTCGCCGAAACGCCGGGTACAGGGCTTCTTCGTCGACATGATGCAGCAGAGAGGTGAACCGGGTTTGAGCGGGCAGCAAGGCAACCCGGCTCTGCGTCCGAACCTTGGCCTCCTCGTGTAGGCTTCCCTCGGGCTGGCCCCTTCCCTCCTCGCGTCTCGTTTCCTTCGACAGCTTCTGACCTGAGACCCTGAAGCTCCTCCAGTTTTGGTAGAGTCCGTCTGATCGAGGAGACGGACGAATGAAGCGTTCACGGTACACGGAACAACAGGTCATAACGATTTTGAAGAAGCAGGAGGCGGGGAAGAGGACCGCTGATGTCTGCCGCAGGCACCGGATCTCGGAAGCAACGGTCTACAAATACAAGGCCAAGTTTGGCGGCATGGACGTTTCCGATGCGCGCAAGCTGAAGCCTCTGGAGGAAGAGAATGCCAAGCTGAAGAAGCTGCTGACCGAGCAGATGGGCACCTCGAACTACGGCATTTCCGAGACCTGTGGGGCGGCAAAGCGGTTCGGCCCGGGCTGATGGCGGGAAGTGGCTTCGGTTTTGGTCGTTGAGGTTGATGCTGGGTGCCGAGTTTGGCGTCGCGGCGGCGTTTTCCGCCGCTTTTGGCGTCATGCAGGCGCAGTTCGCCCCTGGTGCCAGACGTAGCGCATCAGATTGTAGGCGAGGTTCGTCATGCCGATCTTGGTCCTGGCGCGGGCGATGCCGATCGTGCGGATGAAGAGTTTCATCTGCGCCTTCTGACGGGCGAAGACGTGCTCGACGAAGGCTCGGGTCTTTGAGCGCCGGCCGTTGGCCCGCGACGTCGCTTCGCTCATAGGCCGGCCCTTCGGCTTCTTGTGGTGGATTTCGGAGACATATCCGTTCCGGTCGAGCCACTCCTCGTTCTTCTTCGAGCGATAGGCGGTGTCGGCCCAGACCGTAGACCCGGTGTTGGCGCGGTTGAGCACGTTGCGAAGCTGCGCGCCGTCATAGGCGGATGCGCTCGTGACGTTCCAGCCGCGGATGAAGCCGTGCCGGCGGTCGATGGCGGCATGGTTCTTGTAGCCGAAAGCGGGAATGGCGATGTCGCGCTGCTGCGCCTTTCCCTCCTCGGCGACCTTGGCCTTGGAGAACTTCACCGTCCAGCGGGCATCGCGATCCTTCTGGCGCAGCTTGGCCGGCTTCTCCTTCCATGCGTCCGGCACCTTGCCCGCCTTGATGTCGGCCTTCTCGGCGTCGGTGTTGCGCTGCTTCGGCGCCGCCACGATGGTGGCGTCGACGATCTGCCCGCCCATCGCCAGATAGCCGGCCTTGGCGAGGTGCTTGTCGAAGCGGGCAAACAGGTTCTCCACCGCGCAGGCCTGCGTCAGATGCTCGCGAAACAGCCAAATCGTCTTGGCGTCTGGCACTCTGTCGCCGAGCCCCAGTCCGAGGAAGCGCATGAAGGACAGCCGGTCCTGGATCTGGAACTCGGCCTGGTCGTCGGACAGCCCGTAGAGCGCCTGCAGCACCATGATCTTGAACATCATCACCGGGTCGTAGGCAGGACGACCGCCCTTGGCGCCGTCCGAGCGCTTCAGCACCTTGGCCAAAGGCTTGCGGAAAACCTCCCACGGCACAACGGCGTTCAACTTCTCCAGGGGATCGCCGGCTTCGCTTAGCCGAGCATAGCGCTCATCGATATCCCAGAACCCGGCCTGTCCCCGCATCCAATCCCTCCTTCCAAATCGCAACGGCAGTGAATCACAAACCGGTCAAAATGGGGAGGTTTTTCGAGACCTCCAGATGCTGGACAACGCCATCCTGAAGGATGTCGCCGGGAAAAATGGTGACGCCCGATGCCAAGCGATGCGCTGTGGCCCACGCCTGCGATCAGCATGGGGTGAGCCAGCGTCGGGCGTGCAAGACTCTTTTCGTCGATCGCTCAAGCGTTCGCTACAAAAGCATCCGGCCGGATGATGCGGTCTTTCGAACCGTGATGAAGACGGTGGCGGCGGAGCGGCGGCGCTTCGGCTACCGGCGCATCCACATCATGCTTGAACGGCAAGGGATGGTAGTGAACCAAAAGAAGCCGCGGCGGCTTTACCGGGCTGCAGGTTCGCGTGGCGGCCGCAAGCAGGCCTTGGGAACGAGAAGGCCGGTGATCGCGCCGGACCGGATGAACGAGCGCTGGTCGCTCGACATTGTCAGCGATGCCTTCACGGACGGCTGGCGGTTCCGGGTTCTGGCTATCGTAGACGACTTCACGCGGGAATGCCTGGCGCTGGTCGCGGACACGTCGCTGTCAGGTGCCCGCGTGGCCCGGGAACTGGACGCAATCGGCATTAGCAACGGAATCACTTTGGTGGTAGCGCCCATACTCCTACCTAACAAAGGACCAAAGTTCTTATTGAGCCACCCCTCAATGCGCCAGGATCTTGGCCGTCATGCCGCCCTTGGAGCGACCAATGGCCTGGCTCTGAGGCCCCTTTTTGCACCCTGGCCGTGGCGATGGACTTTGACGATGGTCGCGTCGACCATGGCGTATTCCATGTCCGGTTCGTCCGAGCATGCCTTAATGAAAACATCGGCTTGACCCAACCGCGGTATCGCGTGAAGACGCTGTTCCACTTGCCGAAGAAGGCCTCCGGAAAACCCGGCGCGGTTCAATGCGCCATCACCCCTTGTCACCATTGCAGATCGAAACGCAGTTGAGGCAGCCGGTAAGTCCCACAGCGAACCTGCACGCAGGCGACCCGAGAGATCTAGACGCGACCAGTCGAACGGATCTGTTTTCCCATTGCTGCGATCGACGAACCATCAACCACATTTCAAGATTGTCCTGCTTGCGTTGAAAATTCCTCACGGTGCGTCTACCCGACGTCTGGCTGAAGCCCTACGCCTCCACATCAGCCGGACGCTGCGCTGAACCGGCGCACAACATTCTCGAGAACGCGCGAAACCGGTCCTTCGAAGCCGTTCCGCCACAGGCTGCCGCAGAAAGTGATTGATCCGACGGAATAGACCGCTCCGCCGTTGGGCTTATCGAAATAGATCATCTCAGCCCGCAACTGCAGCTCATTGGGCAAAACCTTCTGTGGCGGATCTCCCTCAATTGTGCCCCGACGCACAATGTGCTCTTCTGGAACCAGCACGAAAGAAGCAGGCTCATCTTCCGATCGGGCGAGGACAATGGCATTTTCCGGCGTCCCTAGCTCAGGATCCGTGCAATCGAGCTCGTAGCCTGCGGCACCACCGCCCGAGAGGCCGTAATCGCCGAAAACGTCTTCCTCCACCCCTTCGAAGATCCAGGCATGGACCGGATCGCGCGATGCCGGCAGACGGCGAAAATGCGTGCCCTCGAATGCACCCTGCCCCACGAAGCCGATTCCGACAAGCATCTGCGGCGGGCGGCGGTTGCGCCTCCACAGGCCGCCTAACTGGCCGTCGAGCGCATGAAAATATTCGCCCGGCTCCGCGGCCCACACGCGCATGCCGCCCTCAGCGCGCCTAAGTTCGAAGATATGCGGCGTCTTCTTCTCGCGTGCGATGCGCCAATAGAAGCCGTTGCCACCGAGATAGGCCAGCCTCCCGCCGTTCTCCGTATACTCCTGCAAAGCATCGAGCGTTCCAAGTGTGTGATATTCAGGATGCGAGCCCGTCAGCACAGCGCGGTAGGGCGTAAGAAGCGCATCGCCCTCGTCGTCGAGATCCTCGTCCGTCACAATATCAAATGGAAAGCCTTTAGCCTCGAGCCAGGCGAGGATGTGCGTATCGGCAGGGTAGTGCCGCAACCCTGAACCACGCTGATCGTTGATCGAAACGAACCCTGGCCGCATCGTCAGGATAGGGCGATGGCGCGAAGTGAAGGCGACGCCGCTCCCGTCACGATGAAGATTGTAGGTCGACCCTCCATACTCCGGATGCTGATCCGGATTGTGCGGATAGGCACTCCATTGCCGGACACGCTCGTGATAAGCGGCGTCGGCCCCGCCGCGTCGATCGTTGGCATAGGCCTGATAGGTGAACGTCGGAGCAAGAAAGGCGATCGGCGCGAACGGCCCCTCTCGCTTTGGGAGGACGTAGAACGGCAGCCAGTCCTCACCGTCACGGCAGGTGAGGTGAAACGCATAGGCGCCGCTGGGCATGTTCTCTGGAACGGCCCACGTGAAATCAGCCTGCCACTGGCAATCGTCGAGGTCGTCGTCGTGGAAATGGATGGCGGCATAATCGCGCGGTGCGTTTCGCCAGCACACTTCTCGCCCGCTCCATTTAGCGCCGACCACCGCGCGCATCGGCTGGTTGACAAGCCGCCCGTGATGTTTCCCGGGCCCTACATCAACGACGCTTGAACTGTCGATCCCTTGCGAGAAGTCCCAGGCGGCGAGCACTTCGCCACCCAGCCGTTCCACCTCCGCCGAAGGATTGGCGAAGGCTTCGACGCAGCCGCGCAGAATCGCCGGATCCTCGAGCTTGCCCGTGAAATGGCGTTGCGGCGCCAACTCGCGCTCGGCCGCGAAGAGGACTGTGCCTGAAGAAGGCAGGCTCACCCCTGAGGCATGCCCATTGACCTTAACAGGTTCGCCTTTGTTGAGCAGCTGCTGCCCCAGCACCACGCGTCCGGAAGCTGGGTCAACAGCGAGCCAGAGGCGATACCAAGCTTTCGGTTTGAGTGGCACCTTCGTTGCAAGCTCAAGCGACCCTCCCGGCCATGCGATTGAAGCCTCGGCGCCAGACGGGCCGATGGAAAGAACTACGGCGTGGTCGCCGGCCTCCTCGGCCAAAACAGCAGCCGAAGGATCGAGAACGCCCGGCTGTACCAGCAGCGTCCAGGTGCAGGCCGCGCTCGGATCCCTTGCGGGTCCGGTCTCAATGATGCCATGAGAGCCGAGCCTGACCTCCTGCCGGCGCCCCTCGTGGCTTTGGTCGAGAAGATGCGACAAGTCCTCGAAGCGCATTCCTGGGCCCTTCGGATTCGGATCGGCGCTGACAACACGCATGAGGCGCGCGCGATAGGGACCAGGCTCCCGGGTGCTCACATACGCGACGAACGCCTCTCCCGGACGGTGGGAAAAGCGATCGAGATAACCGGTGATCGGGACTTCGGCTAGGATTCTCACAGCTGCTATCTTTCTTATTCGGCGACGTGGTCGAAGCGTTCAGCCGTTGCGCATACAATCGGTTTTGCGTGCTGCTTAGACGTGCGTGAAGCGCAGTTTTTTTAGGCGACTCGCGTTTATCTCGAAACCGTCTGCGGTGACGCTCAGCGTCGCATTCCAAGTCAGACCGGGGCCAATGTCGGTGTCTGGCTGGAGCAGGAACCAGAGATCGTTGTCAGCGGCTACGATAGGCGCGTTCATCGCACCGAGATCGGAGCGCAGCCGGAACATTCCGCGTTGTGCGTCGCCCTCGATCTCGACCTCGATGCCCTGCGCCGTGTTGGCGTAGCGTCCGGCGAGCGGGGCGGCGGCCCTGGCGTTCGGGTTCAAGGGTGCGTAGACTGTCGGCGTGCCGCAGAACGTGCCGTCGATCTTGCCGTCCGGCCGTGGACTGAGAACCAGGTCGGTAATCCCGCTCTCGGGCTTGGCGCCGCCTGGATTGCCGAAATCGAAACGGGTCCCAACACCGTACCTAAGGAAGGTCGGCACGCCGTTCTTGGCGATGATCTCGAACACGTCTGGGCCGCCTTCCTGCCGGTAGCGGCCGGAAGCAAGTTCGATCGACGCTGGCAAAGCGTTGTCGAAATAGATGTCGGCAATACGGCGGGCGAGGGCGAAGGCGGCGACCTGATCGTTGTTGGCGATGATGACGACGCCGAGCCCATCGTCGACGAAGCGCATCGATTCAGATTCGCCGCCGGCAACCGAACCGCCGTGGCCGACCGCGCGGCGACCGCGATAAACGTCCGTCACCAACCCTAGCCCGTAAAAGCCGGTCGCGCCATTGTCGAAAACGCAAGGCGTTGCCATGCGTCGATACATTTCCGCCGTGCCTACCTTGGGCTCGATCAGGTTATGCTGCCAGACCACCATGTCGTCAAGCGTCGAAACTATGCCGCCTCCGCCGCCATATTCCATCCCCCAGCCCAAATGGGCCCAGCCCTCGGCGCGCTTGGTATAGTGCGCGGCCAGCCGTTTCATTACCGAGCCGTCGCGCAACATGAGCGAGGTGTCGTACATGCCGAGCGGACCAGTGATGCGTTTGCGTAGTATCTCGTTGAAGGTCGCGCCCTCGATCTGCTCGATGATTTCGAACAACATGAAGAACCCGGAATTCGAATACATCATGGCACTGCCGGGCTTGAAGTTAAGCGCGTCCTGCCTGGCGACAACATCACGGGCAGCTTGGCGGCCTGACGGCGCGAAGAGCGACAGGCCGCCAAAGATCATGCCCTGCAGATAGTCACGGTAGCCGCTGATATTGGAGGCAAGTTGCCCGAGAGTGACCGGATATTCGAGCCGGGGCACATAGGGCAGGTGCTTCTGGACCTCGTCCTCGAGGCTGAGCTTGCCTTCTGCCTCCAGCATCAGGATCAGCAACACCGTGAACTGCTTGCTCTGCGAACCGATGCGGATGATGGCCTTACGCCCCATCGGGACGTCGTCGTTGATGTTCGCCAGACCATATGCATTGGCGAAAATCTCGCGACCATTCTCGGTCACCGCCACGACAGCGCCAGGCATTTCCGGCCCGCTAAACTCGTTGAACAATGCGTCGATGCCCTTGGCTAAATCGGCGAGAGAGCAAGTACTAGTCATGAACGTCATTCCTAGGTGATGATACTGGTTGATATAGCGGCGCCCCACGGCAGTCACATGTGTGCGTCAACTGTCACACTATGTGCTAGCCACTAGCTTCCATAGAAAGCCACGTGCTTCAAACCCCGAGCATAGCGATTCAATTGTGTAGTTGTCTCATGGCTATCAATATTATCTCAAGATGACGTCGGCGACCGCTGATGGCGGCCCGGGTCATCTGGCACAAGCCTGAGAGCAGGAAGACGAAAATCCCGACCATCGCCAAACGGCGATGGTCAATAGGATTCTGCGGAGGACGTAATCAGCTATTCACGCTCAGGCCTTCTGCATGTTCCACATCGCAGTTCCCTCCGGCATACCAATCACGCCAGTGAGCGTCTTGCGGCGGGCGATTGGCGAGACAGCTTCACCCAGCAGAACGGTGCCCACGAAATTCCAATGTTCCTGTTGGATCTTGCGGGCCAGCGCCTGGCGTTCTTCGACCGTTTCGACATCCGCCCATTTGGCGCGAAGAGCTTCATATTCATCGCTCTTGGGCCAGCCAAACCAACCCTCTTCACCATTCGCGCTTAGTACGGGGCTGCCGAGCGGATTGCTGAAATAAAAATCGGAAGCGCTCGTCGAGAATATGCTCCAGCCGCCGTTCTCAACGGGGCCCTTGTTCCTCAAGCGGGCGGAAAATCCGGCGTCGTCGCTCGGCGCAAGCTCGGCATTAACCCCAATCTTGCGCAGCGTGGCCGCCAGTAATTGCATGGCATTGTTGTCAAACGATTCGGCCGTCGGTTGGAGAAGGACGACCTTCTCGCCTCCGTATCTCGCCTCCTTGAAGAGCTGCTTGGCTTTTTCCGGGTCGCCACCCTTCTTGTACCACCCCGTGTTTTCGTCGTTGGAATAGGGCGTATGGCTTCCGAACAAAGAAGTGACTGCACTGATGTATTCTGGGGGGAAGGTGGTACGCATGAATGCCTCCTGATCTATCAGGTGAAGCATCGCTTGGCGCGCTTTGACGTTGTCGAACGGCTTCTGCAGGCAGTTCATGCGAATGAAATATACAGTGCCCCCCTTGTCCAGAACCTCGAGATCAAGGCTGGGATCGCTTTTGATCGCCGGGTAAAGATCGGCGGGCGGGTCTAAGAGGAAATCGACCTCGCCCGCCTGCAAGGCCGCAAAAGCAGTCTGCTGATCGGAAATATTGTCCCAGATGACGCGATCGACGTTAACGACCTTCCCGCCGGCAAATCCGTCTGCTCGCTCCTGGCGTGGTACATACTCTTCATTGCGATCGTAGGTGAAGCTCGCGCCCGGCTTGGCAAGAGCATGGTTAAACTTGAACGGCCCCGATCCGATATTTGCGTTGACCTGTTCGGTTGCAGGGCGATCTGCGTCCTTCTCACGCATGACGAACGGGACCGGCCCAGCGGTTTTCGCCAGCAGATCAATTACAAGCCCCAGCGGCTCCTTGAGCGCGATAGTGAAGGTTTTGTCGTCCTTCTTCGAGATATCCCTGGCCCGCGCCATGATCAGTTGCCCGCCGGGATCCACCTGGCCCCAGCGACGGATCGAGGCGACGCAATCAGCCGCGGTGACGGGAGTACCATCGTGCCAAGCCAAGCCATCCCGGAGCTCGAACGTGTATGTCTTCTTGTCGTCAGAAACACCCCACTTCCCTACCATTTGCGGCTGCGGCATCAATTTTGAATCAAGCGCAAATAACGTATCGTAAATCGCCAGGCTATGGTTGGCGGTTATGGTCCTCGTTGAAACGATCGGATCGAAGTCGGTGAGGTCACCCATAACCATCCGGACGGTCCGGGCGGCGGTCGCTGCTGTTTGTGCTCGCAGGACAGAAGGGGTCGACATGGCCGTTCCGGCGGCTAAGCCTAGCTTAACGAGGTCGCGTCGAGAGATTGTCATGTTCCATTTCCCCTGTTCTTGTTTTAGTGGCGCGGTTATGCGCTTTTTGCTTTGCGTCATCGAATTTCAATCCACTGCGAGCTTACGTCAAATTCAGTCTGTGTATCGCGGTCATCTGGTTTTAAGATGGGGTCGGTCGAGTAGCCAAGCCATTCGGCTTTCGCCCTAACCGATCCGGGCGGCGGATTTCCCGCACCCGGCTCTTCCCGAGAGTAACGGCGGGCTCGTCAATTCGTAGATCGCCGGCCGCATCGGCCTAACATTACAGTTGCGAGTTTTATCGATCTCTGAATCTATGGGTTTCCATGATTCGGAGGTCATGGATGACAGGTGCATCGATCGAGGCGACGCTTGAACTTTGGGCGTCTTCAATGCGGGACGTGAAGGCGCGGATGCGGTCGCTGTTCACGCAGGAGCGGGTGGCGGTTTCGGCGGAACTTTTTCTGGACGGTCTGCTCGGGGATGAGCGCCGCAAGACCGGTTGGATGCGGGCCGAGGCGGCCGGGGATCCCGGTCCGTGGCGTCAGCAGGCCATCCTGGGCCGCGGCCGCTGGGATGCCGATGCGGTGCTGGTCATTGATGAGACTGGCTTCCTCAAGCAGGGCAAGGCGTCGTGCGGGGTGGCGCGTCAATACACCGGATCGGCCGGCAAGATCACCAATTGCCAGATCGGCGTCTTTGCGTCCTATGTCTCGCGCCACGGCCACGCGTTCATCGACCGGGCGCTCTATCTGCCGAAGGCCTGGACTGATGATCGGGACCGTATGGCCAGGGCCCATGTCCCGGACACGGTCGGCTTTCTGACCAAGCCGGCACTGGCGCTCGCCATGATTGAGCGCGCCATCGCGTCGAATGTGCCATTTTCCTGGGTGGCCGCCGACAGCGTCTACGGCGTGGGCGACATTGAAATGGCGCTTAAACGGGCCGCAAAGGGTTATGTGCTGGGCGTGAACGCCAATCATCCCTTTCGCTCATGGGACAAACCGCTGGCTGTCGCCGGGACGGCGAAGGACATCGCCGAAGCCTTTCCTGAGGATGCTTGGCGACGCCTGTCGGCAGGCGATGGAACCAAAGGCGCACGGCTGCATGATTGGGCCTATCTCGAACTGGCCGATCTCGATGCCAATGATTTTGATGCGACATTCCCTGGCATCTGGACACGCGGGCTGTTGATCCGCCGCAACATCGCCGACGGCGATCTCGCCTTCTTCTCGACCTGGTGTCCGATCGGCACATCCATCGAAACGCTGGTGACGGTGGAAGGGCATCGCTGGGCGATCGAGGACAGCTTCGAGACCGCCAAGAACGAACTCGGCCTCGACCACAACGAGACCCGCTCCTGGCATGGCTGGCATCGCCATGTCTCGCTGGTCATGCTCGCTTTCGCCATGATGGCCGTCATTCGCCATCGTGCCAACGCCGCGCCACCCCCAAAAACGATGTGGCCCTCAAGGCGCAAGATCGGCAATTGATCCGTTGGTCGATCCAGGAAATCCGCCGCATCGCCACCCGCCTCGCACGGGCGCGCATCGAACCTTCATACATCATCGCCTGGTCGCTCTGGCGACGAGCACACCAGGCCGCTGCACGACGAGCACACCTCAAATCAAAATCGCAACTGTAATGCTTCTGTAATGGGCCTTCGTTCGTCAAGTCCCCTCTGAACGATATCTCGTCGCCAGGATCATGCTTCTGTCCGTGGTCAGCGCGAAGGCCGCCACACTATGCCATCAGATCCAGAGCTGACAGGTCAATCTAGGAAGCGTGGTTTGCCGAAGCATTCACAGCACTACACACGACCTTGCCAGGGGACTTTCACCCCCAAGCGGTTGAACATGCTGGGCACACAACTAAACCGCTGCCGCGGTAGCTGATGCGCGGGTCTGGCCTGAGGAGGCCCCTGTCTGAGAAGATTTGGTGTCGAGCCAACCTTCCAGACAGGAGAACCCCAGATGGCCTAGATAAGCCCTCTGCGTCAGCGGATGATTGAAGATCTGACGATCCGCAATTTGTCACCGGAGACCCAGCGATCCTACGTGCATCACGTGGCGAAGTTCAGTCGATTTTTTGGACGATCACCCGATCAACTGGGATACGAAGAGGTGCGCGCCTATCAGGCCCACTTGGTGGGCCGAGGGGTCTCGTGGGGCGCGTTGAACCAGACCGTTTGCGCCTTGCGTTTCTTCTACGGCGTGACGCTGGGTCGATCTGATCTGCCTGAGCGGATCGCTTACGCCCGGACGCCGCGCAAGTTGCCGGTCGTGCTGAGCGCCGATGAGGTGGTCGGCTTTCTGCAGGCCGTGAAGGGGACGAGGAACCGGGTCGCTCTGATGACCACCTATGCGGTGGGCTTACGCGCCGCGGAGGCGGCGCGTCCGCAGGTGACGGACATCGATAGCAGCCGGATGATCATTCGCATCGAGCAGGGCAAGGGCGGCAAGGACCGCTATGTGATGCTGTCGCCGCAGTTGCTGGAGATTTTGCGCGTCTATTGGCGGTTGACCAAGCCGGGGCGATGGCTGTTTCCTCGGCGCGATGGCCGCGGCCCGATCCACCCACAGACCTTGGGGATCGCCTGTCGAGCAGCCTGCGAGTTCCTGGGCGTTGAGAAGCGGGTGACGGTGCACACCCTTCGCCACAGCTTCGCCACGCACCTTTTGGAAGCCGGCACGGACATAAGGATCATTCAGGTGCTGCTGGGCCATCGCAGCCTGGCGACGACGACACTATACGCCCAGGTCTCAACGGCTGTGATCGGCCGGACCGCCAGTCCTTTTGACCAACTCCACATGGAGATCACGCCGCCCGGCTGAGCCGCGCGCCATGCGCCCGGATCTGGAAGTGGCGGATGTATTCCACCGTCACTGGGCTGATTATCGCCGCGACCATGCCGGCCATCTCGGGCGTGTCGAGCGCCGGGTCATGGCCGCGGTGGAGGCGTGCCGGACCGCGGCCCTGGGCGGTCACGCCGAACACTGCACCAACTGCGGTCTCGTGCGGCAAAGCCTATAACTCCTGCCTTATGGGCAGATCCAGTAATGGGCAGCTTCGGCGGCTCCCCAGTCCCTTTCGAGCGTCATCGAACCGGACGCCAGCTTCTTCTCGTTGGTCAGATAGACCTGATAGGCCCGAATGTCCTCGCGCCCGAGCACGTCCGGCGACTTGCCGAAGTGGCGGGCGAACAGCGACACCTGTTGCAGATGGGAGAGCGATCGGGCGCAGACGTCCCGAAACGAACCCGCCGACCTCAACCCGGAAACCCCCGCCCTTGCATCACGACGGATCACCGCCGGCGCCCAACCCTCAATGACTGAAGAGCCATCGAGCCATCTCCTCTCGACGCAACGACGTCATACGGGCATTCTTGTGGATGTTCATTCGGACCCTCCGATGAGTGCTGAAGCTTGGTAACTCCAGTCTCCTCGGTCCGGTCCGAATGGACAACCTATCGAAAGCTCACATCTGACGTGATTATTAATGAAAGTGAGGAATATTCATAATCTAAACGGGTTCATTTTAGTCATGTTTAGCTTATGCAAAAGCTGGTTAAGCATAAATTTAACTTAAAATAACCTTTATTTTCGCAGCGGCATGGTAAAGATTTGCCGATACCGGCGGCGCGCGGAGCCCTGGCTTACAGCCGGAAAGACTGTGCGCTAGTGACAATATCCGGTCCAAATGGGTGCGGAGAAGAGACTTGGACCCCCCGCGGATCACTATGGGCTCTCAAGGTCGAGGGCTGGCAACCAAAGCCAGTTTTCATTGATCCCATCTATTCATTTCTCGAAGGCAGCCAGGGAAGCGATGGGGGCCGAGTTCGACCGATTTCTCAAACAGGTTGAAAGTGTTGCTCAATCCGAGCAGGTGTTCAACATATTATCTGCTTTTGCCTTGCATTTTGAGTGCCCGTGGATTGCCTATGGCTCTCTTACACCCGACCAACAATTCTTGAGGCCGGTCCGACGCGATCCGGGGACCATGCTAAATTATCCCGATGAATGGCAGGAGCGCTGTTTCGAAATGGGTTATGACCGGATGGATCCGCTCGTCAAGAAGAGTCGAAAGCGGGCAGGCGCCTTTCGATGGAGCGAGGTGTACAAAGACGCAAGCACGAGTGAAGATGAACGGCGCGTTTTCGACGAGGCTGCGACGTTCGGCTTAAGGTCAGGCATTAGCGTTCCATTGCACGGCCCCGGCGGCAGATTTGCGATCATGAGCTTTGCTCAAGCCTCGGACTGCGAATTCCAAAATAGAACAATCACATACTTGCAATTTGCCGCGTTACATTTCCATTTGAGGGTAGTGAAATTCGCGAATTCGAATGGCAGCGAGGAAGCTCGTGAGCTTTCTCCAAGAGAAAAGGAATGTATTCTGTGGACGGCGAGAGGGAAATCGTCGTGGGAAATGGGAAAAATTTTAGGAATTTCAGTAAACACTGTCAATTTCCATATAAAAAACGTGATGCGAAAAATGAATACTGCTAGCAGAACGGTCGCTGCTATAAGAGCTGTAAATCTCGGAATAATCGAATTGTGAGAAGCCGCTGACCTGCCACTGAGTTTTCATCCAGCGGCGATTAGCCCGTCTTATGCACTGCTCCGATACCATTCTTTGGACGTAAGCGGTGCGCCAAGGCACCTTGCAATAGGCCGATAAACATGGAGCTTTCGCGCCATGACATTGGAACATGCAAGGGGCGATTTGGTCGCCGAGTTAAGTGGTGCGGCGGCGGCCGAAGACCGTGCAACGACGCCCGGGCGCGCGCGGCAACGAAGGCTGTGGAGTTGCACAGAGAAGCGCGCGTTGGTCGACCTGGCGAGCGCGGCGGGGTCGTCGGTGACCGAGGTCGCGCAGGCTTTCGGCGTAGCCCCATCACAGCTCTATGCCTGGCGCAAGCAGATGGCCGGCGGCGAGCCTGATTCCGATCAGGCGATGGCGACCTTCGCGCGGATCGAGGTGAACGATCTGCCCGAGGTCGAACGCCCCGTCGCCGATTGCCCGGACCCGGCCGGCAGGATCGTCGTGGCCTTTCCGAGCGGCGCGCGATTGCGGATCGACGGGATCGTCGATCCGACAGCACTGCGCATCGTTCTGGCGGAGTTGACCAGGTGATCACGGTGGTGCCGACCGACCGGATTTACTTGTGCTGCGGCGCGACCGATATGCGCCGCGGGATCAACAGCCTGGCGCGGATGGTGCAGCAGGTGCTTGCGCTCAATCCGCACACTGGCGCGATCTTCTGCTTCCGTGGACGCAAGGGTCATATCATCAAGATTCTGGCGCATGACGACCAGGGGTTCTGCCTTTTTACAAAACGGCTTTCCGAGGGTTGTTTCGCCTGGCCAACCACGAAGGATCAGGTCACCGTGTCGCTCACCAAGGCGCAGCTTTCGCTGCTTTTGGACGGGATCGATTGGCGCCGGCCAAGCAAGATTTATCGACCGCGTCTGGCTGGCTGATTTTGCTCGTTTCTTATTGATTCTGTGTCGATTCTGCTTCCGTAAAGAAGCTCTTTCGGGTATGTAATTTGGGTGTCGGAACAGGCCCCCTCAATCGCTGATTTCCTCGCCCGGATCGCCCTTCTGGAGGCGGCCGTTTCTGCCCGTGACATCACCATCGCCGAACGCGATGAGCAACTGCGAAGGGAGCGCGCCGAGGCCGCACTTCGCATCCAGCGCCTGCAGCTGCAGATCGCTCGCTTCAATCGCAAGGCCTTCGGCCGCTCGTCCGAGAAGCTGGGCCAGATGCTGCTCGAACTCGAAGATCTCGAGACAGATTTCGCCGTCGGCGTGCCCGATATCGAGCTGCCCATCGTCGCCGACACCGACAAGGTCCGGGTGTTGCCGGTGCGCAAGCTCAACCCGAACCTGCCGCGAAACAGGATCGTTCGCGAACCCTCTTGCGCATGCTGTCCGGGCTGCGGCGGCATCATTGTGCCGCTGCCACCAATGCAACGTGGACCGAGGTATTCCAAAACGTCTCTCAAGACGCGTCGACCCTGCAACCGGGCCAGCCCACTCCGCAATGCGCGCGCTTTCTCTCGAGCAATCTTTCAGAACCGGATGCCCGTGGGGATGATCGGCTGGCCGGGGTCGCGAAGCGATCTCACACGCCTGGGCGTCTAGCCGTCGCGCCGCTTCGGCCTCAACCCTACCAAGAAATTCGGCGGCCACGGCGGTCAAATCGTTGGAGGCAGAACCCGAAGGCACAACAGCAGCCTTTTCACCCTGTCTCGCCTCATCGCATTGGGCAAGAATTCGCTGCACCTCCCTCATGACAAAGCTTGAAAGCTCGGTCTGGCGCTTTTCATTCCCGGACATATGCGGTTTTCCCGATAGCATTCCCTCAGCAAACCGCCGAAAGAGCGTTGGATACATTGAAGTTTGGAGGACAGCGATGTGTTGCGTATTTCGTATGCTCGCGGACCCGCAGCCGTTTTGTGGCTCCAACCTGTGCCTCCCAAAAAAAGGGAGACCGTCTATGGACGAGCTGTCTTTGCCCCCACGATCGAAATAGACGCACATTGCATGAAATAGAAGCGCATCACAGCGCATACTTCGCGGCGTGACGCTACTCGCAACACTGATTTGCGCAAGTTCAAAGCGTTACCTGTCAGCGCCATATAATTTTGGTGTCGCTTCTATGTAACTACTTATACGTGTTACTTGGACAAATCGAACGTGCTGCACATTTGCGCGAACTGTACATTCAACGTCAGCTTTCAACCTCGTATTTACTGATGGTATAGATGCTTCACCGTTGCCGCATGTAATTACTCACGCCCTTGTCAGGGGCAAGAATCCCTGAATC
Source organism: Mesorhizobium newzealandense (assembly GCF_042682145.1). Taxonomy (NCBI): domain Bacteria; kingdom Pseudomonadati; phylum Pseudomonadota; class Alphaproteobacteria; order Hyphomicrobiales; family Phyllobacteriaceae; genus Mesorhizobium; species Mesorhizobium newzealandense. The sequence goes on from NZ_JBHUGZ010000012.1 coordinate 426,601, forward strand.
TATGGGGATATGGATCGCACTGATTTGCAGCGTCTGACGAAGGAAGAGTTGATCGATCTGGTGCTGCGGATACAGCGGCCAGAGAAGACATCGCGCACGTCGTCCAAGCCACCTTCGAGCGATCGCAAGGCGCGTCGGGACAGGGCAAAGCCTGGCGGCGCTAAGGCGGGTCATAAAGGTCACAGCCGCGCCATGAGTGAGGATGCCGATCGCATCATCGATCATCATCCCGACCAATGTCTTTGCTGCCGCGCCAGCCTGTCGAGCGATCTTGCTGCCGAAACCGTCAGCGAGCACGACAAGATTGAGCTTCCCGCGATCAGGCCTTTGATTGAGCGCCATCGGCGTCTGGCAGTCCGATGCCCGTCCTGCGGCACGCTGGTCGTCGCGGCTGTGCCAGATGCGGCGAAGGGGACGCCGTTCGGGCCACGCGTGCACGCCGTAGCGACCTATCTCAAGACTTTCCAGGCCCTGTCCTACGAGCGGCTGCAGGGCGCGTTCGCGAACCTTTTCGGTCTCAACATTAGCCAGGGCGGACTGATGAACATGTTGCGCCGTGCGCAGGGCGCGTTCGCGGCCGAGTGCGACAAGGCCGTCGCGGCGTTGCGCCGGGCCAAGGTCATCGCCTCCGATGAGACCGGCGTGCGGATCGAAGGAAGCAACGCCTACCACTGGGTGTTTCGCTGCGCCGAAGCGGTTGTTCATCAAGCGGCGCCAACGCGCGGCGCTGTCGTGGTCCGGACCCTGATGGACGGCCATCGGCCCGACGTCTGGTGTTCCGATCGCTATGCCGCACAACAAGGTCACGCAAATGCGCATCAGACCTGCGTGGCGCATCTCGCCCGCGACGTCGCCTATGCGGACGAGGCAAGTGAGGACATGCTGCCCTCACGGCTCAAACGTTGGCTGCAAAGGGCCTTCGCCCTAGCCGACGGTATGGAAACCTTCGCCGCCTCGACCATCGCCGGCAAGCGTCGCGCCCTGGAGCGAAGTCTGGACGATATCTTCGCCACCACAACGTCGTGCGATCTGGCCCGCGACATCCAAAACAAGTTCAGGCGAGCTCGTGATCAACTTTTGACCTTTGCCCAATGGCCAGGAATGGTCGACGCGACGAACAACGCCTGCGAACGGGCGCTGAGACCCGCCGTCGTTCAACGGAAGATCACCAACGGCTATCGCGCCATGTGGGCCGCCCAGGGCGAAGCCGACATTCGAACCGTCGTCGACACGGCTCGTCTCGCGCCAGGCACGAACTCCTTCAAAATCATCCTTCAAACCGTCAGCGCCTGAAATCTGCGATGACTGAGCCCGCGACCTTGATCTTCCGAGCCTCTCTTCGGGCACGGCTTTGTCGGGACATCGAGGTGTCGAGTTCGAGCACGCTGGCGGATCTGGCCGAAGCCATCGTAGCGGCATTTGGCTTCGACTTGGACCACGCCTACGGCTTCTATTCAAAGCTGACGGGAAAGCTGTTCGACTCGCCCCTGCGGTTCGAACTCTTCGCCGACATAGAGGGGAGCGGCTCTCGCAGCGTGAAGGGCACGCGCGTCAGCACAGCCTTCCAGAAGGTGGGCTCGGCAATGACCTTCTTGTACGACTACGGTGACGAGTGGCGCTTCCGCGTTGAACTTATTGGAACAGGGCAGGCGCAGCCCGATGCCAATTACCCGAGGATCGTCAGCAAGATCGGCAAGGCTCCCCCGCAGTACCCGGACATCGACGACGAGTGACGACGCACCGTGCCGCATCGAAAGGGTGGGTAATTACTGCCGCAGGCATTGGCCCAGTGCACGGCACATCTTCATGACAAGGGTTGAAAGCCCGCCCTTGGGCGTTTCTTTTCTGTTTCTTAAGCTGTTTTTCTGCAAAATCGCGCAGCGCGGGTGATAGGCTCCTCACCGTGCCTCCTAACGTCACGCTGTCACGCGGCTGCGCGACGGCCATTGAACGCCACTGCGCCTCGATCTAGTACCTCTGCACAGAGGTTATGACGGGTTGAACCGGCTGAAGTTTGGGTAGGATGTCGTGGTCGACGAGCAGTTGGATGCTGCGCGCGACACCTGGTTGCCTGCGGATGAGGCCGGAGCGTTCGAGGGTTAGCACCATCTGGTGGACGGACGGCGGGGTGACACCGAAATAGCGTTGCATGTCGCGTTCGGCCGGCGGCTGGCGGTTGATCTGCATATAAGCCCAGATGAAGGCGAGGTACTGGCCCTGTTTTTCGGTGAAGCTGGGACCCGCAGGCGTTTGCCCGTCAAGTAATTGATTCAATTTTCGATTCATCCGGAACCCTTGGCAACCGAGGAGGCTTTCTGGATGAATCTACGCTATCGTGTCGATCTCGACCAACCCGAACGCGATGAACTCACAGCGATGCTGGCAGGCGGCAAGCAGCCGGCTCGCAAGCTCAAGCGGGCGCAGATCCTGCTCGTGTCGATGGCGGTTGAGAACCGCGTATAGATGGCGCCGAGAGGGAATTGATGCGGAATTCGGCTCGGAGTGGTGCTGAATGACGCTGATGATCTGATTTGGTTGGGGATGAGAGCGCGGGATGCGCCGACAGGAGCCCGGAGGGCGACTGAGGCGCATCCCGCGCTGCGTCCGCGCATGCTACATGTGCGGAGCGCCGCAATCAGACATCGACCCACTACCACGTAAACTCGATGTCCTATCCCAACGGCCCGTGTGAGGGGACTTGCAGGTCCCCGGGCACTGATGCCGACTGGTTCACGGTATGCGCCAGCATAATGGCATTGGCGCATTCCGTCGAGCTTTTCCCCGCAATCCCGACGGCGTTCCGAGAGGTTCGCCGCCGCAATGCAAACCGGTCGTTTCTTTCTCTGCGCACGGTGCCGCTCACAGGTCTTGCTTTGCCGGCATTGCGATCGGGGTCAGCGCTTCTGTGGTTCTGACTGCGCCCATGAAGCCCGCCGTGACAGTCTGCGTGCGGCGGGGCTGCGCTACCAGAACACCCGCCGGGGCCGCTTTGCCCACGCCGACCGCTCCCGCCGATATCGCCAGCGCTGCAAAAACAACGTGACGCATCAGTCTCCACCTTGTCTGCCGGATGGTTCACGACTGAACGCGCCCCTGATCGACGGCACCGTCGCACTGGACGACGTCACCGCTGAAGCGGTGCCATCGATCCCTCCGGCTCCGTGCTGCCGGCGCTGCAGTTGTCGGCTGCCGCCGTTCTTTCGCGGCGGCTTCGTGCGTCGCCGAGGGGCCTATGTCCGTCAACACGACTAGGGAGACCCAACCGATGACCATATCCGCCGAGAAGGAAGCGATGATCCTGCGCCTGTACCACGTTGAGAGGTGGCGCTGTGGAACGATCGCAACGCAATTGCATTGCCACCATACGACGGTCTTCCGGGTTCTGAAGGAGGCCGGTCTGCCCCGCCACAGGCCGGTGATACGTCCCGCCGAGGTCGACGAGTATCTGCCGTTCGTCCAGCGGACGCTTGAGACATATCCAGACCTGACCGCCAGCCGCCTGTACGGGATGGTGCAGGAGCGCGGCTACAAGGGCTCGTCCTCCCACTTCCGGCATATGATCGCGCTCCACCGTCCGCGCAAGGCTGCGGAAGCGTTCCTGCGTCTGCGCACCCTGCCGGGCGAGCAAGGCCAGGTCGACTGGGCGCATTTTGGTCACATCGAAATCGGCAAGGCTCGCCGCCCGCTGATGGCCTTCGTCATGGTGTTGTCCTACTCGCGCGACATCTATCTGCGCTTCTTTCTTGATGCCCGCATGGAAAACTTCCTGCGCGGCCACGCCGGTGCGTTCAACGCCTGGAATGGTTTGCCCAGGGTGCTGCTCTATGACAACCTTAAGAGCGCTGTGCTTGAGCGTCACGGCGATGCCATCCGGTTCCATCCGACACTTCTGGCCTTCGCGGGCCATTATCGCTTCGAGCCCCGTCCCGTCGCCGTGGCGCGGGGCAACGAAAAGGGCCGCGTCGAGCGCGCCATTCGCCACATCCGGGAAGCCTTCTTCATCGCCCGCAAGTTCAAGGACCTCGACGATCTGAATGCCCAGGCCGAACAATGGTGCCGCAACCAGGCCGCCGACCGGCCATGCCCCGAGGACCGGACGATGACGGTTCGTCAGGTGTTTGCGCAGGAGCAGCCCATGCTTCTGCCATTGCCCACCAACCCGTACCCCATCGAGGAGCAGATCGCCGCGAAGGTCGGAAAGACACCCTATGTCCGCTTCGACCTGAACGATTACTCGGTTCCCCATACTCATGTCCGGCGCACGCTCACCGTGCGCGCCGATCTCGCCCAGGTCCGGATATTCGATGCCGCCACGATGATCGCCAGCCACCGCCGCAGCTACGACCGGGGCCAGCAGATCGAAGACCCCCGGCACCTCAAGGCGCTCGTCGCCGTCAAGCGCGAAGCGCGCCAGCATCGGGGCCTCAACAGTTTGACGCGCGCCGTGCCGGCCTGCCAGAAACTGATGATCCACGCCGCCGAGCGCGGCGCCAATATCGGCGCGATCACCAATGCCATGCTCAAACTGCTCGACCTCTACGGCGCCACCGAACTCCAGGCCGCCGTCGAAGATGCCTTGCAGGCCGGGGCCTCTCATTCGAGATCGGTTCACGTCGCGCTCGAACGCCGCCGGATCGCGCGTGGCGCTCCACCGCCGGTCGAAACAAGGCTGCCGGAGCATGTCCGCAAAAAGGATACGGTCGTACAGCCCCACAAGCTCGACCGTTACGATCAACTCACTTCCGCAGGCAACGACGATGAATAATCCCGGCATCCTGTTCAACCGCGCCAGGGCGCTGCGCCTCAATGGCCTGATCGCCCACTGGGACGAAATCGCCGACGCGCCGTGGCTGGCCGCCGTGCTTCAATGGGAGGAAGAAGAGCGCTCCGACCGCTCATTGCGGCGACGCATGCGCGCCGCCAGGCTTGGCCACTTCAGGCAACTGGCCGATTACGACTGGAAATGGCCGCGTCGTATCGATCGCGCCGCCATCGAGGAACTGATGACGCTGTCCTTCGTCAAGGAGGCCGCCAACATCGTCCTTATCGGCCCTAACGGCGTCGGCAAGTCCACGCTCGCTCTTAACGTCGCCTACCAGGCGCTGGTCGCCGGCCATTCGGTCCTCTTCCGCACCGCCAGCGAAATGCTCGGCGAGCTCGCCGCCATCGACAGCGATTCCATGCTCCGCCGAAAGCTGCAGTACTATGCGGCGCCCGATATCCTGGTCATCGACGAGGTCGGATATCTCTCCTATTCCAACCGTCATGCCGATCTGCTGTTCGATCTCATCAGCCGCCGATACGAGAAACGCTCGACCATCGTCACCACCAACAAGCCCTTCGCGCAATGGTCGGAGGTCTTCCCCAATGCCGCCTGCGTCGTCAGTCTGGTCGATCGCCTTTTGCACCATTGTGAGGTCATTCCCATCGAAGGCGATTCTTACCGCTTCAAGGAAGCCTCCGAGCGCTCGAAGGCGCAGCGTCAACAACGCACCAGCCACGCCGCTGACGAAAAGGAGCCTGCAGCATGACCGGAAATCCTCATCAGCCGTCCGGTCTCGGGCGTGGAATCCAGTTCATCGTCAATGCCGAATGGACACCCGAGCAAGCAGCCGCCGTCTTCGAACTCCTCGACGATCTGCGAGACTGCATCTGGAGCCGTTATGCTCCCCACATCCAGGAGTTTGTCCGTCACCAACAAGCCCCTGACGATCAGCACCCTTCCAGCGACGAGCAGACAGGGCAAAAGCCCCATCCTCTCGATCCCTCCTGGTAAAAAATACAAAGCGGCCCCATCGGGCCGCTTTCTCCTCCACAATCCTCGGCACCATTTGTCCGCGCTTTCTCGCAGCCGTTAACAGCGGCAGAATGGCAAGCGGAGCTGGCGCGGCAAATGCCCATCTGATCCGAAGTTGCTGGCCGAAGTGATCTGCAAGCGTGCGCCCAACGCGAAGAAGATCGTCTTCGAGACCGGCCCCTTATCGGTCTGGTTCTATCATGCGCTGACGGGGGAAGGCCTGCCGGCGATCTGCATCGATGCCCGTCACGCCAAAGCGGCGCTCGACATGGCGCCGAACAAGACCGATGCGAACGATGCAGACGGTCTGGCGCAGCTTGCAGAAGTTGGCTTTTACCGGAGGTGCGGGTCAAGCAGTATGACTGCATGCTGACCCGCACACTGGTAGCCGCGCGCAGCCAGCTGATCAAGATCGTAACCGAGCTGTCCAATCAGATCCGTGGGCTGATGAAGACATTCGGGCTGGTCGTTCCCAAGGGGGCCGGCCGCGGATTCGAAGCCAATGTCCGAAACCTGATTGTCGATAACAAGGGACTGGAGCGGATTATCCTGCCTCTGCTCGAGACCTGGCGCACCGTGCGCGACCGGGCGGCGGAACTTGATCGGCAGCTTGTCGCCGCTGCGCGGGAAAGCGCGCCATGTCAGCTGCTGGTGTCGATACCGGGTGTTGGCTCGGTTGTCGCAGCCTCCTTCGCTTCAGCGATCGAGGCTCCGGAAAACTTCAGGACATCTCGTTCAGTTGGTGCGTGGCTCGGTCTCACCACCCGGCGCTACCAGTCGGGAGAAGTTGATTTTGACGGGCATATATCGCGGCGTGGCGACAACCATCTGCGGGGTCTGCTTTATCAAGCTGCCGTGGTGATCCTAACGAGAACCCTTGCTGACAGCACGCTTCGAACCTGGGGACTGAAGCTCAGGAAAAAGGTCGGCTTCAAGCGGGCCGCGGTCGCCGTGGCGCGCAAACTCGCTGTCATCATGCACACAATGCTGAAAACCGGCGAGCCTTTTGATCGGTCCGCCGGCGCGACCGCCTGAGATCGCACCGCATGGCATGGGAGACCACTCATGACTTGAAATTGAGCCACAACCAGATTGCGTCCTTTCTTCGGACACGCCGAGACGTCCCTGCCGGGACGTAGGTCGGGCCATTCCGCTATCGTGGGTTGCAGGTGCGTAACGTCCACGCAAACTGCGTTAATTACATTGGAAGGCCTCGCCTTGCGAATATCCATAATGCGGCGAACAGATGTCGACCGCGAAGACAACCATGCCTCCCGGCAAACGATCATCAACAGCGCGAAGAAGACCAGGCAGCGCGATCGTAACATCGCCTCCTGTTCGCTGTCTGTCCAAAAAACAGCAATGGCGTCTTCGGGCTATTCAAAAAAGACTTGATCAATGATCTGCGATTAGACAACCCACCCCCTCGCGTTGCGACCGATATGACACCTGTCGGCGGAAGAACAGCCAATCGCTGCGACATCCAACGTCAGGTCCACCAGAGAACCAGATCCGGCCGCGCAAATCCGAAAAAGTTGTTCAGCAGCAGGCGACGGTCTCCGTTACCTGATTGTCGTGTGACCCCGTGAACGAATCCGCCGTCGATCAGGCCGATATCCCCTGCCCTAAGCTGGAGGTCGCGATAAGGAACGGCCTTGAGATAAGCGGAGGAATAGGGATAGCCCGTGGTCCCAACACCCTGCGACTTTCGGTCGGTGACTGTCGGCTTATGGCTCCAGAGCCGCAGATTGCCACCTTCCTCGGGCATACTAGGATAGAAGTTGAGGGCGGCGACGGTGTTGTGAGCCACCGCAGGAAGCTCGTAATCGTTCCCGGCGCACAGGACTTGAGCCACGTCGTCGTGCGGTTCCAAGGCATACGCGCCCCCGCCAGACCAGCTAAGAGCGCGACAAATATTAGCCTGACCGTCGTCCGAGCGGGCGAGCCGCAATTCAATCCCCTGCTTGTGAAGCTCCCGCTTCAACGCGTCGAATAATCCGCGGGCAGGATCAACCAAATTGCCAAAAAGGGCGTCGACGAACGGGCGTGCATTTTCTGCCTCTGCAAAATAGGTGGCTGCATCCTTCCTGTAGTGAGATGCGCCGACATATTGTCCAGGAACGCCATCTCTGCGCTCTTTCAGACCCGGATTGCGATTAAAGTTTGCGGTGATCTCCTCTGCTACTTCGGTGCTGAAAGCTTGCCGAATGTGTAGAGCGGTGATGTCACCTTTTAGGACTGCGATGACCTCCGCAATGTCGATCGAGCCGGTTCGTTCTTTGATAACAAGAGGCGAGAGGGCTGGCGCTTGAGATACTTGGTTAGTTTCCAATGCCTTGCTCCTGCAGTGCGTGATCTAAGATGGCGATGCCATGATCGAGTTCTTCGTCAGTGATGGTTATCGGCGGGAGGACTTTGATAACGTCCCGATTTGGCCCTGAAGATTCAATCAGCAGGCCATTTTGGAATGCCGCATCGTGCACACGCCCGACAACAGCCTGGGAACGGCACTTGAGGCCGGCCATCAGACCGCGGCCGCGCTTTTCCTCGATGCAAGTGGGAAATTTCGCAACCAGACGATCAAGGTGTCTTTGCAGGTTGCCAGCCGTCCGCTCGACGCCTGCAGTAAACTGCCTTTCGGACCACATTTTGCACATCGTCCCTGCAGTCACGAAAGCGAGGTTATTGCCTCTGAAGGTCCCGCTGTGTTCGCCCGGGTTCCATATGTCCATGTCGGGGCGAATCAGAACAATAGACAACGGACTGCCCGAACCGCTCAGGGATTTCGAAAGGCACACGATATCGGGTTCGATTTTCGCGAACTCGAATGAAAAGAACTCGCCCGTTCTCCCCGCTCCTGCCTGAATGTCGTCGACGATCAAGACAACGCGGTGCTTGCGGCAAATGCGCTGAATTTCTGAGAGCCAAGCTGCGGATGCGGCGTTCATGCCGCCTTCAGCCTGGATGGTCTCCAGAATGATCGCGGCCGGCTTTTCTATTCCGCTGCCTGGGTCGCCCAATACGCAGTCGATGTAACCTGCGGAATCGAAAGTTTGGTTCGGATAGCTGTCGTAAGGGACACGGATCACATCGTGACGGGCAACGCCGCCTAGCTCCCTGGTTGACGCCGAACCCGATACCGCCAGAGAGCCGAGCGACATGCCATGGAAGGCATTTGTGAAGGCCATGACGCCCGAGCGACCGGTATATTTTCGGGCCAGTGCCAGCGCTGCTTCGTTGGCGTTTGTGCCGGTCGGCCCAGGAAACTGTATCTTGTAAGAAAAGCCTCTGGGCTTCAGGATCGAATCGACAAACACTTCAATGAAGTCACGCTTTGCCGCTGTATACATATCAAGCGACAGAAGAACGTTTTCGCCGACGAGATATTCAATTGCTGGCGCCATAATAGTCGGGTTGTTGTGTCCGTAGTTGAGTGCGCCAGACCCGACAAGGAAATCAATATGAGGTTTGCCTGCCTCATCCCAGATTGTCGCCCCAAGCGCCTTCGTAAAGACTGTAGGAAACGACCGTCCATAGCGACGAACATTGGACTCATGGGTGGTAAAAGCGTCGGTATTCATTCCGGGTTCCTCGGCGCGTCGGCGTCGCGTTCTATGCGGGCGTGATTAAAATGCGTTTGGTACTTCGCGACCTCCAGCGTCGTCACCTTGCTCTGCATGCGATCCCTCTGGGTCGATGAGTTTAGCCAAGATCGTTTCTAGAGTTTTCGGGCAAGCACTGATACTACAGCATCTGGTAGTTGACGCTTTTGCTCACGCCCACGAAGCGCCCTGTCGGTCAGCCCAGTCCGAAGTACCGATCAGCTTCGACTATGGGCAGCGGCATCGAATCGACCTCGCCGTCCGACACGCACCTCTCGAGGGCATTCGAAGAGACTTTCCCCCTGGCATTACCGATTGCGCGGGACCATCTGATTGATATGGCCATGCTCGGCCAAGTCAGCGATATCGCACTCAAGCGAGACGTCGAGAGCGCGACGTCGAGAGCGCGACGAAAGCGAGCAGGCAACCAAATACCTTCGTGCCTGGCCGCAACCTACTGTTCCTCGACTTCGCGGCCGTCGTATTGCCGGAAGCGCGCGAAGTACGTCGTCACCGGCGTCTGCCGAGACGGATCATTCGGGTTACCCGGGACTGTCGGATACTACATTTGGGCGATGCAACTTGCGCTGAACCTTGGGCTAGACAAGCATTTTGTCATTCGCATGCCGCTCATGGGGATCGACAAAGCGCAGACTTGGTCTTGGCAGAGCGACTGGGAGGCGAGATTCTGGTGAAGCTCATCCGGCGAGGGGTTCGGTTCGTGGTCCAGCCCAGTGTTTAATCTTCGCGAAGCGGGAAGCGAGAGATTCCGATACCCAAAGCGGCGACGGAAGCGCCCCTAAAGGCGATCTGAGAACGACCGCAATGCGATCCCCTCTGACCATAGCCAGCGCACCTGTTCTCCAACGATCAGCCCAATGTCCGTGGTTGATCCAAAGTGTCGCGAATCTGAACTCTGATCTTGTCAGTGCGCCTCAAGGGAGAAGCGATATGCCGGCCATCGGAGCGAGCTAAGGTACACTGAAGATTCATTCTCAACTCATCACAGTCTGGCGGCTGGCATCCAACGTCCTTGCAACTGCCGAAATGCTCAGCCCTTTGCCCAGCGTCGCGAGGGCCGCCAGACCAGAAAGAGCACGCGTGCAAAATAGACCATCTGAAGCAACAGGGAGCAGCCCAGCGTGGTAACGATTGCCAGTCGGACCGAATGCGAGGCGAGGTAGACAGTCACAGCGTTGCTGCAGAGAACCAGCACCAGGACGCGAAAAAAAGTTCTAAAAGGCAACGCCATTCTCCTCGTTTGTCTCGTCATGTCATGCCGCGACCTGGTCGCCGCGACATGGGTCTGACAGTTCTTCGGGCAGACGCGGGCGCAGCCTCCGCAGCCAATGCATCGGCCGGCATGGTCGACCACCATGATCATGCGATTGAGCTCGCCATCGAAGTCATCGTCCTTGCCGTCGCAGGTACCGAGGATTTCACCGGCGTCATCGACGCCGTAAAGATGCATGACCCCGCGCGAGCAGACCTTGAAACAGCGGCCGCAGCCGATGCAGGTCGTGCCGTCAATAGCGGTCAGATATTGCGGCATCCCATAGGAGCCATCGCGGGTGACGAAAGTGCTACTCATGGCGAACTCTCCAACGCGGCGAGATCTCTCTTGGCAGCATCCAACTCGGCAAACACGTCGAACGTTTTCTCGGCGACCGCCTTGATCTCAGTCCAGTTTACCGGGAGATCTTCAGCAAGGTCGTGCAATTCCATCTTCGCATTTCCCGCGCGCGATTGCAGTTTGCGGACTTTTCTCTGCAGTTCCTCAAGCCCTGACATGATCCCATTCCTCGAAAATCGTTCATCGCGCCGATGCCGCGTCGGTGAGAGCAGCGGTCGCATAAGTTTCGCGCCACCTCCGGCACGCTCCGAGACGTCTTTAAGGCGGACCCACATGCACCTGGGGAAGGGTTTTCACCTAACCAACCAACAGCCGTACTCATCGAAAAACATGCGCCCGATGCACCCACGGCTCACCTCCATCATCGGCGGTGCCCTTAGAGCCGGCGGGCTACGGAGTCGAAAAGGATTACCTTTCAGTGCCGCCACCATCATCAGGTCGCCTCGAAGTCCGTCAGCGCTTTCTCCAAGACGTCGTTGATCGGCCTGGAGAGGTCCGCTGCCGCCATGATGGTGAGTGCTTGGAATTCCCTGGCCTGCTCCACACACATCTCAGCACTCTGGCGCAAGAAATTCGACTGCAGCTCCATAGCCTCCGACGGCGCCTTCGCGCCAACCAACGCCCACAGATGCGAGAAGGCGGCCTCGGCGTTGGTCCGCAATAGAGCAAGCGTCTCCAACGACAGTCCGTTGCCGACGGCTCTTGCGCTTTGGAAGATGGTTTTGAGCATTCTGCCGGCGTCTTCAGCATCCGACGCAAATTTGACAAAAGCTCCTGTCGCCCGCTCGGTCGTTTCTTCGGCGACTGCATGGAGATGACCGGAGGTTTTGGCAGGGTCCAATGCCAGGACGCAGGCAGTTCGATCCTTCTCGCCAACTTTGTCTTCGGTCCGGGCCATTTCGTTTTCCTTCTGCTCGACCATTGCCTTGGCGGCCAAGCTCTTTGCATTGCCCTATGGCTCCGTCCGGCTGAGCTGGCAGGAGCCGATCTTTCGTATGTCCACGCGTTATAGACTATATCGGCGCACGGTGAGCGGCATAAAATCAGTCTTACGGACGCGACGCATTTTTAACCTTAGCATAGAAGGCAAGAGAGATAATTAATTGTTATGTTAAATTCTTTAGGCAATAATTGCATTTGTGATTTATATTTTAAATCGTTTCAGCTGCATATCATTTGTGATGCACCTGTTATTTTTGTTACAGCGAAAGCGCCGTTGCCGCCGAACCCTTGACCTGAAGCCTCTGCACGAGAGAAAGGGAATGATCCCGCACATTCACCCGTCTGGCTTCTGGAGCGAATGTGTGGATGTAAAGACGCCAAGGCGAAAGGCTGGTTTCAACGCACTTCTGAGCCGCCGATTTGGAGTGGACCTCCCCGGGTGACCTGCCCTGATGCCAATCGGACAAAAGTCGCGGCGAACCTGTGCGCACGGAGCCTCGCGAATTGCAGCACATGAACGTTGCCCGGCCAGGCCGCTTCACACTGATCCTCCCGGCCAAAAAGCCTCACTGGCATCTTCAAGCGGACTGCGGCATCAGGCGCACAAGGAACGGTCCCCATGAGAGCCGTCCGAACCCAATCAGCGAGCCAAAAACAGCGGCAAGGCCGGCTTCCCAACGATCCATCTCGTGACGCCGCCGAAGAGCCGCTCACGCAGCCGGCGGCTGCCATAAGCGCCCATGACGATCATGTCGGCAGACGTGTCGATTGCGTGCTGTGCAAGCACCGCGGTCGCAGGTTTGCCGGCGCTCGGCAGCCGGTCGACCGCCACCCGAGCACCGTGCCGGGTCAGATAGGCTGCAATGTCGGCTCCGGGCTCCGCGCCGTTTGCGTTGCAGGTTGGCTCCGGATCGACGAGTGTGACACGAACTTCCTCAGCCCGGGACAAGATATCCAGCGCTTCCCTAACCGCACGGGACGCCTCTGCTCGCGAATCCCAGCAGACCACCACGCGCCGTGGCGACAGTGTCGCCTCAGCGCCCTTCGGCACAACAAGCACCGGCTTTCCCGTATCGAACAAGCTGCCGTTGACGACAGAAGGTCCAAGATGATCATCGTTCAGAAGTGCGGGTCCGACGATCGTGAGGTCGGCGCAGAGCGCCCGCTGTCGCACCGCGTCACCGACGCTGGCCTGATCGCAGTAGTCGGTATCGACGTCATAGCAAAGCCACATTGCTCTTAGCAGCGTCTGAATTTCCCTGGCTGTTTTTTCCAGTGTGGCCATGTCCTGTGAGAATCTCTCGATCTGCCTATACCGTTTTTCCAGTCTGGCGATAGCCTGTGCGCGTTGTCCAGGCCACTCGTGGATGCCATCGCCGAGTGGCGGAGACGCCATAACGAGCGGCGGAGGCGACATCACCAGAACCGAAAGATACGCCCCAACTTCGGCACACAAGGTGGCAGCTATTCTGACGTCCTGATCGCCATGGTCTGACCCCGTCACATTGAGTACGCTTCTGAAAGCCATTTGACTGCTTCTTTCTGAACATGTCCTTTAGGCGCGTTTCAAAACCCCGAAACTTGCCCTAAGCACGATGGAGATGGGGGAATGGCAGCAGCCGTTATCCATTCAGCCGTCCAGCTCCTCGAGTGAGTAGCCGGCCGATCTGACGGTACGGATGGCGATGCCAGGCGAGGCCTCCTTCAGCGCCTTTCTGAGCCGGCTCATATGGACATCGACGGTGCGTACACCGACATGGATGTTGGCCGGCCAGGCCGCGCCGATCAGTTCGTCCCGAGTGAAGACCTTGCCGGGTGCCTCAAGCAAAAGCCGCAGCAGGTTGAACTCGATCGGCCCGAGATGGATCTCGTGGCCATTGCCACGAACCCGGTGGGCGTCGAGCTTCATCTCAAGCTTGCCACAGGAGAGCCAGCCGCCGTTTTCAAACCCGTTCGACCCCCGCTTCGTCAACGCCAGCTTCGCGCGTAGACAGTCGAGGAGCTTGGCTGGGGCGATCGGCCGCACAAAGCTCTCGTCAATGCCTGCCTTCAGGAGATCGAGGTGCTGGTTTTCGGCGCCGGGGGCAATCAGGGCAATAATGGGCAGGCTGCCGGTCCGAGGCTCCCGCTTGAGCCGGGCGCAGATTGCGGACCCGGTTATGCTCGCTGGCCCGCAGTCCAGCACCACGGCCTGGAATTCCCGTTCGTCGGCCCTTGCAAGTGCTTCCTTCGCGCCGCCTGCCGGCTCACTGGTAAAGCCATCCACCTCCAATATGTGGCTGAGGAACAGATAGAACTCGGCATCTTGCGAACAGATCAGGACGAGTGGCTTCATCAGCGCTACCCCAACAACCGCATCGGCCTGGACCGCTTCGGCTGCATAGGCTGGCCATCGCGGCTGCTCAAGACCTGACATGAACCCCCTGCTCGACAACCGGTTTCCTCACGCCCGTGCCACCTCGGGATAGGCCTCGATCGTTGCGATCGCATCGCCGGCCAGTTTCGTGCCGGCCGCTGCGAGCTTCCACAGCGTCTCGAAGCCGAACCGGTGGACGTCGCGCAGGGTCTTCGACAGAACGACCAGCCGCCCGGCCGTGAAAATGACGCGCCCAAAGCCTTCATGACTCATCTCCATCACCGGAGATGCCATCAGCCCGGACCGCTCCTCGATCGCAAGCCCGACGGCGGCGTAGAACTTATCGAGCCTCCACAGCACGTCCGGATCCGGATCGCCGACGATTGGGATCGCACGGCGCTGTTCCTTGGTGAGGATAAAGTCTCCCAGCAACTCGGCATCCGGTTTGCCTTCCCATGACCCGTAGGAATCCTGCGCACGGATCAGCCGCACAAGGCATTTGACGAATGGGGTGGCAAGGGCCGCCTCGTCGTCGGCGATCGCAGGGCCAACTGCGGCATCAGACATTTCGCTTCTCCTCATCTCAGTCCTCGTCCTCGAAGGACGGCTTCTTGTTGGTGGCGCCTGCCTCCGCCAGCACCTTGCGCAGCCAGGGGGGAGGACACGTCCTGAGCATCACCTGCGTGCGCAACAGCACCTCCTGAATGCTTTCCGGCTGAGGCACCTTGATCGGATGGATTTTCGCCGAAACAAGCTTCGCTGCCGAAGGCCCGCCGATCGCCAGGCAAAACAGGAGATGACATCCCTTCAGGGCCTCCACCTTCGGCGTGATACGATCATCGCCCTCGGCCTGATGCTTCCCGCTCTGGTCGGAAACGTCGTCGAAGGCCACGGCTTCCACGAGACTCCATTCCTCGCGCGTCACGTCGTAGACGGCAAAGCGCCTGGCGGACCCGAAATGCGCATTGAGATCCTTCATGTCTTGCGTAGCGATTGCCACGCGCAATGCACCTGCTGGTCGCTCACGCACGGGACCGTGGACTTCGTCAGGGACGAGTGAGAGGCGGCGGACGGGGCCCATCTGGCGTTTCTCGCTTACCGGGTGGATAGAGTTCCTCACGCGTCGGCGCCTGCCGATTAGCCTGGAAAATGTTGGCAACCTCGAAAACCAGGTCGCGGGTGCCCTGATAGAGGATTGTGGGCTTGTGCTGGCTGCCGAGCCGGTCGAAGACGGGGAAGCCGACGCGCATGAGCGGGACGCCGAGGCGCTCTGCCGCCTGGCGTCCGTGCGAATGGGTGACGAGGAGATCGGCATTGGCGCCAAGAGTTTCCAAATCGCCGAGATCACCGATCTGAACCGACTGCGCCGGTACTTTTTCCAGAATTTTCGACATATCGGTCGTGGTGACCGCCGCGGCGATTTCGCAGCCCATGCCGATGAAGAAAGTTGCGAGTTGGTAGAGTTGGTCTGGTTCAGCTGCGATCGCAATTTTCTTGCCTCCGAAATGGAAATGTCCGTCGAGCAACGCATCTTGCAATTGTGCCCGGCGGCGGCGCACACCTGCCGGCACGTGCTCTCCCGAGATCGCGGACAAGAGCGAGACGAACCGGTCGGTGCTCTTCAATCCGGTCAGCGACTGAAACAGCACGTAAGGGACGCCCGTCACCTTCCGCAGCACCTCCGCCGAGCGACGCATGTGCTCGCCGATGGCGATGCAGTACTGGGCCGTGCCAAGTTCGCGGATAGCCTCCACGCTGGTGCCGCCATAGGTGGTCGTGACCCAGCGCTCAGGCACGGTGCCGTCGAGCGAGCCGGAGACGTCCGGCAGGATCACCGGCTCGAGTCCGAAGTTTTCAATCATGTCACGCAAATGCTCGATGTCAGCCACGGTGAGGTTCCAGCCGGGGAGGATCGCGATCTTCTTTGACTGCCGCACCTGCTCGCCAGGGCGTGTAAGCCGTTCGATCATCGCGCTGACTGCCTTGGCCCAGCCCTCCTCGATTGCGCCTTCGAAATCCGGCGTATTGGCCAGCACGATCTCGGTGCCTGGGAGGTCTTGCGCGCGTTTCAGCCTGATGTCGGCGACGTCTCCTGCTGTATCTTCGCCACGGGTTTCGACCAGCGCCGTCGTGCAGACCCCGATCAGCTTCGGCTTCGTGCGAGCCTTGATGTTGAGGATCGCCTCTTCAAGATTGTCCGCCCCGCCGAGGATCGTCGTCACCTCGTCCATCGCGGTGGTCTGCAGCGGGATGGCTTCCTTGAAATGCCGTACCAAGAGCACGAGCGCGAAGCTGGTGCAGCCCTGGCTGCCGTGGAACAGCGGCATCGCGCCTTCGACCCCAAGAAAGGCCAAGGCGGCACCGAGCGGCTGTGACGACTTCAGCGGATTGACCGCGGCTGATTTGGTCTGGGAAAGGATGCGGGACATCGGCTTTCCTCAACACTCGCCGAAATCGCCGGCCGTCGGGCCGGCGAATTCTTCGGCAGCGTGCAAGGTCGCGGCCTCGCTCTCGGTACCTTGCAGTTCGTCCTTCACATCAGCCTGGCAATCCCACGGGGCCGGTTCGCGCACCTGGTGCCATATCGGGTTATGAATGGTGAGGTCGATTTGGCGTACGAGTTCCACCATGCCGTCATAGCCGGCATAAGCATGCTGGCGCTCCTGGTTGATATCGAGCCAGGGCGTCTTGGCCTTGAGCGCAATGAATTGCGTGCGCCCGCCCGACAGCATGATATCGGCCTTTTGTTCTGAGAGCATGGCGTAAAGGTCGCGCGCTGGCATCTGCTCGAACATGTGGTTGTCGTCCTTGAGGATCTGTTTGATGCGCTCCTTGTCTTCGAGCGTGGATTTTTTTACCGAGGTGCCGACGATCTCGATGCCGATCTCCGTCAGCGCGTGGACGACTGACCATGACTTGACACCACCTGTGTTGAGCAACACGCGCTTGCCTTGCAGCCGCGGCCGGAAAGCCTCGAGCTTCTTCCACGCAATCGCCTCCTCCTGTGCAATCAGCGTCTCTGTGCGATCGAGGATCTGTCGATCGGCGCCTTTCCTCACCAGCAGTTCAGCAATGTTGCGAAGTGCTTCGGAGGTATCGGTGATGCCGTAGAAGGAGCCCTCGAAGAACGGGATGTCCCAGCGCTCCTCCATCTTGCGGGCCAAGTTGATAAGTGCGGTCGAGCACACCACCATAGCCGCCCGGGCGCGGTGAGCCGACGCAACGTCGATGTATCGCGCGTCCCCCGGAATGCAGGCGCGCACCCGGATGCCAAGCCGATCGAGCAGCGGCTTCACCAGCCAGAACTCACCCGATAGGTTGAATTCGCCAAGGATGTTGATGTCGTGGGGCCCGGCGTCGTCGGGTTCCACGGTGCCGATGACGTGTTCGAGCAAAGCCTCGCCGGCGAGCTTGTTTCCGAGGTTCTTCGACCCGGCCAGGCCCGGCGCATTGACCGGCACCACGGCCAAGCCGAATTTTTCCCCCGCGCGCTTGCAGACGGCCTCGATGTCGTCGCCGATCAGCGCCGTTACGCAAGTCGAGTAGACGAAGATTGCTGGCGGCGCATGTGCCTCCTTGATCTCGCGGATCGCTTTGAAAAGTTTACGCTCGCCCCGCCCCATCACGATGTCGAGTGCGGCGAGATCGGTGGTGAAGCTAGTGCGCCACAGCGTTGGCCCGGATGAAGCCGAGCCGCGGTTGTCCCAGGAATTGCCCTCGCATGCGAGCGGCCCATGGACCAGGTGCGCAACGTCGGTGATCGGCTGCAGCACGATCTTGGCGCCATCGAAGGCGCAGCCGCCGGCTGCCGCTCCCGGCGTCAGCGGCTTTGCGCAGCCCTGTTTGCGCGCTTTGGCATCCTTGCCACGGTTCTTATCGCAGGCGGGCTCGTTGAAGACATCCTGAATCTTGGCGCTGAGCGAGGACATTTTATCGGTCTCCAAAAGGCCAGTGAAAGGTGGCCGGCTTCGACGAAAGGCCGGTCGCAGCGCTCAGCGGGTGAGGTCATAGGAATAGTCCGTCACGCCCGTCTGGCTCGTCTCGCGATCGAGCTTGTCGAAGATCTTGTCGAGGATCGCCGTCAGCACGCGTAGCCCGCCCTGGTAGCCCATGAGCGCAAAGCGATGGTGATGATGCCGGTCGAAGATCGGAAACGTCAGCCGTATCAGCGGCGTGCCGGTGTCGCGCTCCAGATACTTGCCATGGGAATTGCCGATCAGCAGGTCCACCGGCTCGGTGAAGAGCAGTGAGCGCATCGCCCACAGGTCCTTGCCCGCCCACACTTGGGCATCCTTGCCGTACGGTGAGGAACCAAGCAGTTCCTTCAACTCGGCTTGCCATGCCGATGTGCCGTTGGTGGCTAGGCAATGTGTCGGCTCGCCGCCGGTTTCCATGACGAAGCGGGCCATGGCGTAGACGAAGTCCGGATCGCCGTAGATCGCGTATTTCTTGCCGTGCAGCCAGGACTGGCTGTCCGCCATGGCATCAATCAGTCGGCCGCGCTCCAGGCGGATTGTCTCGGGGATCTCCTTGCCGGAAATCGCCGAGACCTTCATCAGCAATTCGTCGGTCGCCTGGACGCCGAGCGGATAATGGAACGGGGCCGTCGCCTGCCCGACTTCCTCGCAATACTCAAGCGTTTTTCGGGTGTTGTAACGCTGTAGTGAAACTGTCGCCTCGGCGTTAAGTGCCTTCTTCACGTCTTCAATCTTCGTGCCGCCGTCGTACATGCGGTATTCGCCGTCCGACGGCGTGTCGAACTGGTCAGAGGCGTCCTGGATGAAGGTGTAGGACACGCCCATCAGATCGAGCAGGCGCTTGAGTTCACGGTTGTTGCCGACGCAGAAGCCGTCGAAGCCCGGGATGATGTTGATGGTTCCCTTGACTTGACTGCGTTCCTGTCCTTTCCAGAAGTGCTCCAGAATGCCCTTGACCATGCCGTCATAGCCATCGACATGGCTGCCGACGAAAGCCGGCGTGTGGGCAAAGGGCACGTCGAAATCGCGCGGGACGGAGTTTTCGTCCTTGGCATTCTCGATGAAGCTGTGCAGGTCGTCGCCAATGACCTCGGCCATACAAGTCGTGGAGACGGCGATCATCTTCGGGTCATAGAGTTGGTAGGTGTTGGCTAGCCCATCGACCATGTTCTTCAGGCCGCCGAAAACCGCCGCATCTTCCGTCATCGAGGAGGAAACCGCCGAAGCAGGCTCCTTGAAATGGCGCGACAGGTGCGAGCGGTAGTAGGCCACGCAGCCCTGGCTGCCATGGACGAAGGACATCGTTCGCTCGAAGCCCGCGGCCGCGAACACCGCCCCGAGCGGCTGGCAGGCCTTGGCGGGGTTCACCACAAGCGCTTCGCGGGCGAGATTCTTTTCGCGGTATTCCCAGGTCTTGGTGAATTCACGTTGATCGGTGACGATCTGATCGGGGTGCGGACATTCGAAATTCAGCTTCTTCTCGGCGAGCATCTGCCTATATTCCGGCTCGCGGAACAGAGGAGCGTGGTCAAGAATTTTTTCAGCCGACTGCGGCATTGGTGGTTACCTCTTTTTCATCTGGCCTCGCCATATGGCGGCTCAGGGACGTCGAGCGTTTCAGGTCTCCCGCGGATCGCGGGCGCAGGCGTTCATCGTCTCCCTTGGGGAGACCAAGCTCAGCACAGGTGGTTATTCGGCAGCCAACGCTTGCCCATGGCTCGGGCTCTTTTTCCAAGGGGCCTGGAATAGGTCCCAGACCGGGTTGTTGATGGCAAGATCCACGTCGCGGGCGAAAATGGCAAAGCCGTCATAGCCGTGATATGGTCCTGAATAATCCCAGGAGTGCATTTGCCGGAACGGTATGCCCATCTTCTGCACCGGGTACTTTTCCTTGATGCCCGAGCCGACCAGATTAGGGCGAACCCCCTCGATGAACTTCTCCAACTCGTAACCGGTCACGTCGTCATAGATCAGCGTGCCGTTCTTCACGTAATGGCTGGTGCGCTGATAGTCGTCATTGTGGGCGAACTCATAGCCCGTGCCGACGATCACCATGCCGAGATCTTCGTAGGCCGTGATGACGTGACGGGGTCGCAGGCCGCCGACATAGAGCATGACGGTATTGCCTTCGAGGCGCGGCCGGTACTTGGCAATGACCGCATCGACAAGCGGCCTGTACTTGGCGATGATCTTCTCGGTCTTCTCCTCGATTTCAGGCCCAAAATTCTTGGCTATCTTGCGCAGAGAGGATTCGATCTGAGAGGGGCCGAAGAAATTGTATTCCATCCAGGGGATGCCGTATTTTTCCTCCATGTGCCGGCAGATGTAGTTCATCGACCGGTAGCAATGGATGAGATTGAGCTTGGCCTTCGGCGCGCGCTCGATTTCGGCGAGCGTAGCATCGCCCGACCAGTTGCCGACCACGCGCAGCCCTATCTCCTCAAGCAGGATGCGAGAGGCCCAGGCGTCGCCACCGATATTGTAGTCGCCGATGACGTTGACGTCATAAGGACCGGCTTCGAATTCGACTTCCTTCTTCTCGAAGACCCAATCGCGGATCGAATCGTTGGCGATGTGGTGGCCAAGCGATTGCGAGACGCCGCGGAAGCCCTCGCAGCGTACCGGCACGATCGTCTTTTCGAGCTGCTTGGCCTTGTTGCGGGACACAGCTTCGGTGTCGTCGCCAATCAGGCCGATCGGGCATTCCGATTGCACGGTTATGCCGTTGTTGAGGGGAAACAGTTCCTCGATCTCGTCGATGATCTGTTCCAGCTTCTTGTCGCCGCCGAAAACAATGTCCTTCTCCTGGAAGTCGGAGGTGAACTGCATTGTCCCGAACGTGTCGATGCCCGTCGTACCGACATAGTAGTTGCGGCGCTGCGACCAGGAGTATTGCCCGCAGCCGACCGGTCCGTGCGAGATATGGACCATATCCTTGACTGGACCCCACACCACGCCTTTAGAGCCGGCATAGGCGCAGCCGCGAACCGTCATCACGCCCGGAATGGACTTGATGTTCGACTTGACGTCGCATTCGGAGACGACCTCGCCTTCCTCGCCAGCCTCTTCTCCGCTCTTAGCAACGCTAAGGTGCTTTTTGCGGCGCTTGGCCGCCTTGTCGGGATATTGCGACAGCACCTCCTCGACAAGCTTCGCATGGAGAGCGCCGTCATTCTCGTATTCCAGGCTCATGGGATCCCTTTTAATGGTTCGGGTGACGCCTCATTGAGGAGGCGCCGTTCTTTGAAAAGGCGCGCCAGCTCCAGGTCCGCGCCTCGCGGCGGCAGGAGCGGTTATTGGGCGACCGCCTTGACGGTTTCCTTGGCCTGAAGCTCGGCAAGCATCTGCTCGTCGGTCTTCATGATGCCGAAGTCGAGCAGCATGTCCTCGAGCTCCTCCATGGTGATCGGGGTCGGGACGGTGCCCTGGCCGGAATTGCCATGAATCTTCTCGGCCAGCGCGCGGTATTCCCCCGCCTGCTTGGAGTTCGGCGCATACTGGATGACTGACATCTTCCTGAGCTCAGCGTGCTGAACGATGTTGTCGCGCGGCACAAAATGGATGAGCTTGGAATTGAGCCTGGCGGCCAGTGCTTCGGCAAGGTCGAGTTCGCGGTCGGTTTGGCGTTCGTTGCAGATCAGGCCGCCGAGCCGCACGCCGCCCGAATGGGCATATTTCAGGATGCCCTTGGCGATGTTGTTGGCGGCATAAAGCGCCATCATCTCGCCGGACATGACGATGTAGATTTCCTGCGCCTTGTTCTCGCGGATCGGCATCGCGAAGCCGCCGCACACGACATCGCCGAGCACGTCGTAGGACACATAGTCCATACCGTCATAGGCGCCGTTCTCCTCAAGGAAGTTGATCGAGGTGATGACGCCGCGGCCGGCACAGCCGACACCCGGCTCGGGACCGCCGGACTCCACGCACTTGATGCCTTTGTAGCCGACCTTGAGCACATCCTCGAGTTCGAGGTCTTCCACCGAGCCTTCCTGCGCCGCGAGATGTAGGACCGTATCCTGCGCCTTTGCGTTCAGGATCAGGCGGGTGGAGTCGGCTTTAGGGTCACAGCCGACGATAAGGATCTTCTGCCCGAGGTCGACAAGTGCGGCGAGTGTATTCTGGGAGGTGGTGGATTTGCCGATCCCCCCTTTGCCGTAGAATGCGATCTGACGCAGACCTGACATGTAGCGTTCCTTCCTTCTTTTCACCCATCGCGGCTGCCCGCGACATGAATGCCGGTCGGCAGCTCTCGCCGCCTCGTACTCAAGGGTTCAAGACTCGTGCCAACTTGCCTGATAGGGTCGAAGAAGAATTTCGTGTTATCTTTTCAGCTATTTAGCCTAAGGACAAAACAACATATTGGCCAAACACGCCTGTGTCGTGGACCCGACAAAAGCGACAGAAGGTGGCAGATGGCGTAAAAAGAGACGAGATCGTAAATCGTCGCGCGTCGGGCATATTGATGACAATGGGTCGCGAATTCAGGCAGCAGCGAGGTGAGCAATCTGACGCTGTGGCCAGGGCGAGGAGGCGGGGAACGGTAGCGGCGATAAGCGGATTGGGGCCATCCTGTATATGCACGCTTCATCGTACAAATTCGTCAGCCCTCTGTTAATTTTACGATGTCCAACGGGCATGCCCGACGTCGTGCCGGTGCGGCGACAGAAGGGCGAGCATGCCTTCGGCGAGGACTGGATGGAGCTATGTCGTCTGCTCACTTGCCAGCTATCAACATCAAAACCACATCCTCGCCTATAACGGGTAACCGCCATCCTTGGCGCGCCGATCTCGATGAGCGGCCTGAACCCTCAAATTATGTGGGCGCCAAGAGGAAAACGCTGCCGTACCGGTTTCACAGATCTTGACCGCGATAGGTTACCAGCGGCGGGTTCGAAAATGGAAATGGCTACGCCTACCGCCAATACGGTGCCGACAGTCGCGACGATCTGACCGATGGCGGATAGACTTCCGCCGCCTCCGCTGCCGCCATTGGGAAATAGATTTGTTGTGAAAGCGCAACCGCAACGATTGCGGCGGGCACGCTATAGACGAGAACGAGCCGGGCCAACTCCATAAGTGACGACGCTACTTGTCTGTGGTCAGGATTGTCAGAGATTTCCGCCGTTTATCCGGCAGAACGGGACTGTCGAGCCTTCATCCCTTCTTGGTCGTGGTTTGGCCAGCGAAACGACCCTCGTAACCGCGAACGGGGGTACCAAGGGTCTGCCCGAAAATGAGCGCTCACTGGCAGCCATCACCGGCAGTTGCGAACGCTTTACGAATTTCGGTGTGATCTTACCGCGTGAGCATGGCGGAAATGCCATGGCGGACGAAGGGGAGATATTGGGCAAAGCGAAGCCCGACATGTCTTGCAACCCGTGCCGCTGGGTGCTCGCCTGAGTATAGTCCGATAAGGATATTCGTGGCATGATAGAGCGGTGCCGCCGATAGGCGCAGGCAGCTTTCGTATTTGTGAAGCAAATCGGGATCACCAATGTCGCGACGGTCGCGACATGCCGTCAGGATTCCATTTGAGAGTTGCTTCTGCCCGCTGATGCCGATGTTGAAGCCATGCGCGGTCACCGGGTGCATGCCGATTGCGGCATCGCCAACAAGTGCGGCGCTTGGAGCGCAGAACTTGTGCGCCCACGTCGTGACCAGCGCATAGCTGTGGCGGGTGCTTGCCAGGCTCATTTTTCCGAGGCGCCCTCGACACCGGTCCGTCAATTCCTTCAGGAACAAATCGTCGTCGAAAGCAATCAGTTTGTCGGCCTGGTTTGAGGGCAAGGTGAGAAGCAGCGACGACACGCCTTGGGTGAGCGGCAACATCGCTATCGTCTGATGGTGATCGAACCATTCGACTGCGATCTGGTGATGGAGGCGCTCGTGCCTCACCCGGCAAATCAGCATCGATTTGCCGAGCTGGTTGATATCGGCGCCGATGCCGAGCAGGTCGCGCGTGGCGGACAAACGCGAATCCGCGGCAACGAGAAGCCGAGCGGCCAATTGCCTGCCGTCAGAGAGCGTTATGACCGCACCTTCGTGGCTGTTTGTTGCATGGACGACCGCGTGGCCGCACAGCAGCTGGGCATGATCCTGCAAGCGAATGATCTTGAACAGGGCGTCGCGGATCCGACAATTTGGCACCAGAATCCCGAGCGGCTCGCGAGATCGGCTGGGCGAATCGAAGCGCAGCGTGAAGGGGCTCGAACCATTGAGCACGCGCGCGCCTTGAAGGGGTGATTTGTCCGAAGCGGGGATGGCATCCCAGGCGCCGAGCTCGCGAAGGATTGCAATCGAAGCGTTGGTCAGCGCGATCTCGCGACCGTCGAAAGCCGGATTGGCCAGCCTTTCCAGGGGCTGCTGTTCGACGACGGCCACCTTGAGTTGGCTCCGGGCAAGCGATGCGGCGAAGGAAAGTCCGACCGGCCCGGCTCCGATGACAACGATGTCAAATGTCTCGTGGGAGCCAGCCATCAGCATGCCGCCATCGCGTCGGCCGTCCCGGCGAGATGCTGCCTGGGGAGAGCCGCAAGCGCGGCTCGATTGAGCTGCTTTTCCAATGCCCGCCCCAGCCATTTGGTCAAAATGCCAAGTCTGCGGATGTGGTAGGCTGAGCCTTGGCCGTCGCGCGCGCATCTGCAATGGCGCGTTGCAGTCTGACAAGGTCGACCACCCCGGGGATCACTTCGTCGCCGACCACCAACGCCGGCGTGCCGGTGATATGCAGACCGCTGGCGAGCGCGCGATTGCGCGCGATGGCGTCTGCGATCGCCGGATCCTCCATGTCCCGCTTGAGCTGCTCAACGTCTAGGCCCACACGGCCTGCGATGGTCAAGGTGGTTCTTTTGTTGACCACGCCAGGAAAATTCATAAGGGCGAGGTGGAACGCCTCATACTTTCGCTGTTGGCGGGAGGCGAGCGCCGCCCCCGCGGCGAATTCGGAATTCGATCCCAGGACCGGGAACTCCTTGAACACAAGCTTCACATTGGCATCGTCCCTGATGGCTTGCTGGATATTGAGGCCTGCCGCCCGGCAAGGCAGACAGTTGTAGTCGAAGAAAGAGACCAGAGCGACATCGGCTTCGGGATTGCCGGCGATTGGCGAAGCGAGGTCGTTGAGGAGTGCGTCGCGCCGCTTGAGAATGAGGATGCGCAGCTCCGCTGCGAGCTGGCGATGGTCTCCCAGCAGGCTCAGGTCATCTGGATATTGCTTTAGCGCCGCCAGCGCCGAAAGAAGCAGCGCGACCAGAATAGCGATCGCGGCAACGAGGGTGGTACTTTGCTTAAACATGAGGCGGGCTCCAATCAGCGGTGAACGGTCGGGCAGCAACGGCTGGCCTTTTGGCGCAAAGCGGTCATCGCTTTGGATCGGCGGCCGAGGGGGTCGCGCAGCACGGGGAGCTACTGGAACCCGTAGCCATCGAGCCGGTGCCATCTGGCGGTGCGTCCATGACGGCTTCGTGCCAACGAGCCGACCCCAATATCTGGGAAGCGTTCGCGCGAGCTGGCCAGACGCAAGTGCCGTTCGCCACGCCGGCCGACCTTCTGGAGATCGTTCCCTTCTGGAGATCGTTCATAGCGGCGATGCCGGTCGAATTGTCAGAAAGATGACAGGCGCGATGACCATCTTGACGAACTTGATGAAGGCATCGTCCAGCAACTTCATGCTCTCGCCGACCTGCGGATAGAAGCAAACAAGGGTGACGCCAAGGGCGATGGCGGCAAGCACCTGCGCGTAAAGCCGGGCGTAGCAAGGCTTGCGGGACGCGGCACGCGGGCTGCGAATTGGCAGGATTCAAGATAGTTGTCTCCCTGCGCGGATCGAGGTGGGTTCCTCCCTTTGGGGGCTTCTCCCATCACGGCGTTCCGGTCGAACGCCACACCAACGACGCTGCAAGCTTCGTGCCGACTAGCGGCCGCGCGAAACGCGCGGGATCTCTCATACCGATCCTGGGCACATTTGTGCACTCGCCGCTGGCGCGTGCCCTGCACCGAAAGGCCGACTGCGGGAATTGAACTTCGCGGAGCGGCTGGAAGGCCGTCGACGCGACGTCTTTGCCTTAGGGGCTGCGATCGGCGTGGTCGATATCGTGGTACGGCTATGCCCCGGGCCCGTAGCCCGGCGGTCTGATCATACCGGGTGATCGAATATCAAACGCCGCGGTTAGCACCGATTGTCTCTGCAGCCACCCTATGGTCGGGTGCTGAGCAGGTGGCGGGTTCGACCACCGCGTTACGACATAGCCCAAGTGCGCACCTGCCGCGCAATCGTTGCACTGGCCACACCGCCCGGACGGCTACGTCGGATGCGCAGTCGGTGCCGGTGCGGACTTCAGAATGAACAGCGAGGCGATCCTGCGATCGACCGGGTGCGGCCTTGACCTCAGACGCATCGCCCGATGGCTACAAGTCTCAAACCTCGCCGCCGTTCAATGCCTTGACGGTTGGGGCAAGGCGAGCATCAGCAATACTGTGGATGGGGTTGGCGGCTTGCCCGTTGACAAGTTGAACATAACCACGCTGCGCCCAGTGTCGTGCTTGCAGCGAACCCATCAGGTGACATTTGTCGCCGTCCGGCTGACAACGGGTCCGCTCAGACAAGAGTCATCGAGTCCAGGTCAGATGGGAAATCGGTCAGCTTCCGATAGCCGTCCGCAGTGATCAGAACGGTATCGGAATGGCGGTAGCCACCTTGGCCGTGCCAGTAGATGCCCGGTTCGACACTGATCAACATGTTCTCCTGCAGGATGTCGTCGCTCCCCTCGGCAAGCCACGGTCCTTCGTGTCCGGCCATGCCGATACCGTGACCGGTCCGGTGCAGTAGATTTCCGCCGAATCCTTCAGAACGCAGGAACGACTTGACCTTATGATCGACTTCGTGGCCGCTGACACCGGGCCGAAGCATGTCATAGGCGATGTTGCGGGCGGCGAGCATCGTCGCGAAGACCGCGGCTTGATCGCCCGAGGTGCGGTGCAGGAAGAAGGTGCGCTCGGTCTCCGCCGAATAGCCGTTCACCCGAAGAAACGACAAGCCGACATTGGGACCTTCGCCGAATATGTCCGTCGGTTCGGGAAAGCGATGCGGCTGGGCGCTGAAGGGTGCAGCCCAGACACCGAGCCAGATCGAGCTGGTGTGCTGGTCGAATTTTCCCTCGCCCTCGACGATGGCATTGCGAAGCTCCGGGATGCGGTCATACCCGCCTTGGATGGAGGTGCCGATACGCGCTGCATCCATCACCATCCGCAGGCCGAGGTCACAAAAGCGCGCGGCCCGTTCGATCCGACTGATCTCGTAGGGCGACTTGACCAGTCGCAAGCGCTCCACCAGTGGCTCCACCATCGGGAAAAAGTGCTCGAGTGCTTGCATGAGTTCGGCAGGCATGGACGGCTCCACTGCGATCACATCATGCTCCCCGATCACCTGGGCAAGCGCGTCGAGAAATGTTTCGCCTTTGGGCGCCGGGTACTCGGTGTATTCCAAGATGCGATGCTGCAGCGGGATCGCCGCGACGTTCTCGGCCTCCAGCCGCGGTGTCACAAAGACGAGATCGCCCTCGGGGCGTACGACGAGGAAAAACGGGCGCTCGAATGGCTGATAGCGGAAGCCGGTCAGATAAAAGATGCTGTCTGTAGAGGTTATCAGCGCAGCATCCAGCTCCTTGTGCTCGATCAAGCGTCTTATTTTATTAAGCCGCAGTTCGTATTCGTCCAGTATTCCTGTCTCCATGACAAGCCGTCTCCTTGTTGTTCCAGGTTAATCGGCCCCGCCGAACACGACATCGAAATTCATCGAACTCGCGGCAGCACATTTCGAAAAAGCCGAGGCACTAAGTCGTTGCACACTCACGAACGGAGTGAAGTGAGCACAGTTGGCGCGGTTACGACCTGCGGCTGTCGCCGATGAACGCCAGTCCCTGTCGATCTTGAGGCGATCCATGTCAGAGACGCGGAGGCTGGCCAGCTGTTGACGTCCCGCCTTGCCGAACAAGTCAACCGGCGGCACGGTCTGCTCCGGGTAACGGTCGAACGCTGCGATCCCGTCTTCATCATAGTGCACAACCGGACGTGAACAGCAGTTGGCGGACATGGAAACGTTCCCTTGCGGCATGATGTGGTGGAAGCGCGCCACCTGCTGAACTGCACCGAAACCGCGTCGTCGCGGATAATTGCCGGGCGGCGGTGACTGCGACCGCGTTGGAAGGTCGATCGCAGGATCCAGGACGGCCGGCGCGTCGATGCGCTTTTCGTAGAAGCGCCGGACCAAATCCGATGCAAGGTCGACGATGTGGGAAGATCTCATTGCCTCGAGACCCTGCGAAACGGAACATGTGAAGTTCGGCTTGCGCGTTTGTCATTGGGTTGCCTTCGACGCCGGCTGTGGCCTGGTTTTGGCGTCGACGCCCTCCGGCTTGGCGCTGTCGATGGCCCCGTCCCAGCCACCGCCGAGCGCCTTGTTGAGCGCGATGTAGTCGGTGGCGATCGAGACGCGACTTTGCAGGAGAGTGTCCTCGGCCGTATCGAGCGAGCGCTGCGCGTCCAGCACTTCGAGCAGGCTCGCCGCACCGGACTGGTAGAGTATCCGCACCAGGCGTGCGGCGTCGCGGGCCGATTTCGCCGACGAGGAAAGCTTGCCGTTCCTGATGCGCTCCTGTGTCAGCGAGACGCTGGCGTTTTCCACATCTTGGAGCGCCGTCAGCACGGATGCCTTGTAGGCGATGAAATGTTGGTCGCGCTCGGCCTTGGCGACGTCGACGGCGGCCTGCAGCTTTCCGGCGTTGAACAGCGGCACGCTGAGCTTCGGCCCAAAAGAGAAGCCGATGGTGGAGTTCTTGCCGAGGTCGCCAAGCTCGAGGGCCGACGTGTCGATATTTCCAGTCAGGCTGACGCTTGGATAGCGCGCTGCCTCGGCCTGGCCGATCCTGGCGGTGTACTGAGCATATTGCCGCTCCGCCATGCGTATGTCGGGGCGGGCGAGCAGGATGTCGGCGGGAATGCCGGTCGGCACCGGCAGGTGTGGTGCCGGGATGGGCGCGCCGCGCTTCAGCCTGTCGTTCAGCGCGTCCGGCGACCGTCCGGTGACCACGGCAAGACGGTGCACCGTCTCCGCATAGCTAGCCTCCAGCGTCGGCACCTCGGCCTCCGTGCTGCTTGCCTGTGCCTTGGCTTTTGCCACGTCGGCCGCTGTCACCAGGCCGGCCTTGGCCCTTGTGCGGGTGATGGCGACGGTCTGCTCTTGGGAGGCGACTGAGCGGCGCGCGAGTTGAATGCGCGCCTGATAGCCGCGCGCCTGAGCGTAGTTGGCGGCGACATCGCCGATCAGGGTCAGCAGCCTGGAGCGTAGTTCTTCCTCGGCGGCGTCCAGTCCATAGCGGGCCGCCTCGACGCTCCGGTGGTTGGCGCCGAACAGATCCAGCTCCCATGTGGCGTCGAAACCGGACCGGAACGCGCCAGAGGAATCGCCGCCAGATCCCGACGTGATCGCGGCAGTCGTGCCGCGGTTGGCCGATAGGGAGCCGTCGGCGGACGGGAACAAGGTCGCTGCGCTCTGGCGATAACTCGCGTGAGCCTCGCGTATCTTGGCTCTGGCGGAGGCGACCTCGAGATTGCCGGCAACCGCTTCCTCGACAAGCGCGTTCAGCTCGGGGTCGCGCAGCCGCTGCCACCATTTCGACAATTGAGCCGGTAAGGCGGTCTTTGTTGGGTTTTGGCCGCTCCAGTGTGCCGGCGTGGGCAAAATTGGCGTCCGATAATCCGGGCCGACGATACATCCCGCCAGCAGGACAACGGTGGAAATAGGCACGATGAGCCGCCCCGCGGCAATCGAGCCGCGTTCGAAACCTTGCATATAAAAAGCCCTTATTGCTCATTGACTGTCGCTGGCGTCTTGCCCGTGTTCCTGTCTGGCCGCCTTGCCATTGAAAAGTTGCGCCGCACCCGAACAGCGGCACACTGCGATCTCGCCCACCCTGACAGGTGATAATCACATGGTGGGTTTTGTCTTTCCTTATTGGGTTCTTCCAATCAAAATAATGCCGCTGGAAGACAGAAGATGTGACGGTCCTGTGACCATCATCAGCTCGGCAATTGGTCCTTCCTCCGGCGGGCGCGACCTGTCTCATGCCACCTCCTTCTTTGGTTTTCGTCGAGCAATTCAAACTCGGCATCGTCGACAGGGCACTTCCTGGGGCCGTGCGATGAAAGCCCGCAAGAAGCGCGCCAGCTGCAGGAGGCGTCGACGGATCGCACCCGTTCAAATAATCGCACGCGTTCAAATAATTGTGTTGCGTCAGCCTTTTGGTTGGGCGAAGGGCCGTCTCGAGTTCTGTCAATTGCGGATGGCGAGACAATTGCGGCGCTCACGCCATCAGGCGCCGACCAACATGCAGTCTTTCCAGGTTCGATAGCAGAATGTTTTCGACGGCGGCGCTGCGTTCATGCTTGCGGTCATGAGCATGGTGGCGTTCGGTGACATTGAACATTGCCATGGCCGCCCCCTTTTTGCTGAACTTGACTTACACAACCCTCAACAGCCGCAATCCTTAAGGAGCCTCAAAGCAAATGGGCACCGCTGCCGCGTCAGCCTCCATACGTCCGAGGCGCAGCCGCAAGCCTTGAGCGCCCCTGTGGTGGGGTTCCACTGTTAGACGCCTTCGCTCGGCCGCGGCTGGACAGGGTCCAAATGGACGTCCATTTTGCCGTCGGTCTCGATGCAGACACCTCCCTCCAAAACGGAGACTTCTTCGCATGATCCGCCCAGGCTGGGCAGGACGGAATCGGGTGAGCGCTTACCGACCAACAAGGCCGACACTCGTCGATATCGCCAGCAATCCGAATCGGGAAAGGTCATCGTTGCGGCGTGGTCAGCCCTTGGCGCTGATACCAGAAACAACAGCGCCGTCAAATGTGGGCCAACGCGAACCTAAGACCCGCAGGCGCAGTTCCAGTGAAAGGCGGGCAGGCTAGACGCCTCTCTTGTTACCCCAGAGCATAACGTGCAACTGCGGCAGCACGCGGGCTTCGAACCACCTGTCGCGGGTCACGCTTTCAACCAACCACTCCATGCGTTTCGTTATTCCGTCAAGGTCGACAGCGGAGTCTGCATTTCCGGGGCGCGGCGGCGTGTGATTGCCGGGTTGCAGATAGATCGGCAATCGTGGAAATCTCGCGGCGGCGTCCTTCGCGTAGGCGTAGTCGCTTTCGTCGAACACAACGAGCTTGAGCACGACTTGCGGCTTCTCGTTTGCCGCCTGGACGCATGCCTCGACAGCGGCCCAATCGGTCGCCATTTCGCTTGACGGCGGCTTTGGGCTCAGAACCAGCACGTCAAGCTCGGCAAACCAGTCCCTGACCACCGACCCTTGGGTTTCCAGCGCAAAACGGTATCCTTCCCTATGGCCCCGTTCGATAAGCGCACCGAGCGGCTGGATGGCCGGATTGCCGCCCGACAGCGACACCATAACCGGGCGGCCACCGGAAAGCCCAACCACGCTTTGCCAGACCGCGTCAACGGACATCATTTCCCATTCATGGCGGTATTGATTGTCCACCGCATGCAGGCTGTCGCACCAGGAACAGCGATAGTCACACCCGCCGGTTCTGACGAAGACCGTAGGCAAACCGATGAGCACGCCTTCGCCCTGGATCGTTGGCCCGAAAATCTCACTGACGCGGATTGCGGGATGCGTCATGGCCGCCATTCCGCCCATGTTTTCGGTGTTTCGCTCACCCGCACGGCCGAAGTTTCCGGCATGCGTGCCTTGCACCATTCATAAAAATGTCTTGCCAGGTATTCCGCCGTGACTTGCTCATGTCCCAGCACATCGTTGAGATGTCGGTGGTCGAAACTCTGGTCGATATAGCGTTTGAGCGGTGCCAAATCGTGATAGTCGCGTACGAACCCGTGCTCGTTCAGTTCCTTCGCCGAAAGCTCTACTTCGACGATGTAATTATGTCCGTGCAGGCGCGCGCACTGGTGGTCGGAAGGCAAGGAGGTCAGCTGATGCGAGGCTGAGAAGTGGAATTCCTTGGTGATGCGGAACATTACACGTTCCTCCTATGCAGCGCCTCGAGCCAGAAGTCGGCATCCTCGTAGTTGGTAGGGTCAGGGTGCTGCGCGAGATGGAACGCTTCGCGTCGCTCGACGCAGGTCCCGCACCGCCCGCAGTGACGCTCACCGCCCTTGTAGCAAGACCAGGTCTCCGCAAATTGCGTGCCGTATCGTGCTCCATCCTCAACGATGTCCGCCTTGGTGAGATTCACGTAAGGCGCATGAAGGCGAATGTTCGCGTAGCCGTCGAGGGCGCGGTCTTGCATCATCTGGAAGGCATCAATGAAGGCCGGACGGCAATCTGGATAGATGAAATGATCCCCTCCATGCACGGCCGTCGCCACCGCTTCGGCCCCCTGCGCGGCCGCGAATCCAAAGGCGGTAGCTAACATGATGGCGTTCCGGTTCGGCACCACCGTGACCTTCATCCTGTCTTCGGCGTAGTGCCCGTCCGGCACGTCCACACTATCGGTTAGGGCGGAGCCGGAAAGGCCGCGGCCGATTTCGCGGATATCGATGATCCGATGCAGCACGTTTAGTCGCTCCGCGCAAAGGGCGGCGAAGCCCAATTCCTTCCTGTGCCGTTGGCCATAATCGAAAGATAGCAGGCTGGCGAGTTGGTGCTCCGCTGCCACCTTGTGAGCAAGCGAAACGGAATCCAATCCGCCGGAGCAGATGACGAGAGTCTTCATCGTTGGGTTCCTTGTTTTGACCGGGTAGGCTGCGACCGGAGTTTTATGTGGGTCCCCAGTACTCCAGGGATTCCATTTTGTGAATGAGGCGACGAGTTGCATGCGCCGACGTGTCGCTGTGCGCCATCGGGCGGAGCTGAACCTGCAAGAAGGCGCGGACCGTTTTTTGATCAAACGGCCGACCTCGCGCCATCTCTGCGGCTACTGGCAGGGCAAAGGCCGCCACTTTATCTGAGGAGTCGATTGAGACTTTTCAGCGCCTACAGCTTGCGTTCGAGAGCATCGACTCTATCGGTGAAAATTTGCCCTCAATGCGGCCAAGAGATCCATCTATTGAAGTCTGAAGGTCGGCAAACCGCCGCCGAAATTGATCGTGAGTTCGAGATCATCGCGCAGCTCAGATTGCCGACGTTTTCGGCAATGAGCGGCACCTTCATAGACTTCTCCAACAAAACAGGGACGCGTGATACAATTGGGAGATTTCCTCCCGACCGGCGCTCCCAACAAATTTAATTGAACGGCTCGATTTCGGCCGGATCGGCCTCGTCCACCGACTGGCCCAGCTTACCGCGGCAGCCAGGATGGAATATGGCGGTTCACCTGGGTTCTGATCAAGTCCAAGAGCCTGCTCGCCGATAGCGCTTCCTGTCCTATTCCCTGCTGCTCATCATCACTGATGGACTTCCTGGACGGAAGTCGAACTCGCGAAAGCCGCCGCATCCATCGCGGGGACACCCAACCAAGCCCTGGTCAATTTATTGCAGGGCCCCCCATAAAAGAAAGCGCTGTTAACCAAATTTTTCAACGCGCCAATTCTTATTCGCCAAACTGAAGGGGTGAGGTGATCGATGTGTGATTCAAACATAAGCGTGTTCCCGCTGCATCGTCGGCGGAAATTGGTCGAAGGGATCGCCCGGGTCTTGGAATCCAAAAACGGGAAGGATGCGAATGCGTTCTGGCGCAGCACCGTCACGACAATTCTCGTTCAACTGTCCGAATCGGGAATTGCACCCAGGCTCGCCGAACAAGAGGTTCGAACGCTTCTTCATGCCGTCATAAGCGATATAGCGACCCGGAATGCTGCGAAGTTTGCCCAATAGAACGCCAACAGAGTCATCGGTCGCCACCCCCCTTTGGATAGACGTGGTGAGAGCATGGAAGAGGCCGCCCCTATAGGAACGATCGATGCTTCAAACTCGTTGGAGATCGGAATTTGAACGCATCGACAGTCGGGGCGAATAACAGAACTCTATGCGGGCCATTGTGGATCTCGCCGGATACATCCGCCCGACGCTTGCGGCCTGGATGAATAGCAAGGGCTAGGAGAAGGGTGTTCTGGAGCATAATCCCCTAACCGGCTTTACAAGCAAATCGGCAAACCTCTTCATCCCGTGTCCATTGAGTTCGTCCAGGCGAGCAGCGAGGATCTAACGCGATTTCCTCGCAGTAGCGCCCTCGGATGCGCGGCGCCGTGCTGCGCCGCTGTCAATTCCCATGATGCGAAGTTTTCCGCTGAGATGAAAGATTGCTTCCGTAACGGACCAGGCTGACCAAACGCACGCTCGAAGTAAAGCACTCGAGCCATGTCGATCTGACAACTGCGGGAGGCCTATTGGGCCGTGTTGCCGAAAGCGCGGCACGGCAACCGATTCGCACACGCGATCGAGAGGCGTTTGCCTGTCGCCAGGCGGCGCCTCTGGCGACAGCTCGAAACCGACCTGCACAAAACGCTTTGGGCCAATCATCCGGAGATGGCGCCATTGCCCTTATCTCAGTTGGGAAGGTTGTTTCGGGAATTTTCGAAATCAGCGAATGACCGGCTCGCCATGGAAGCGTCGCCGCGAGGGCGGGGACACGCCGAAACCGACTTCCATCATCAAGCGTGGCCTACGCGCCGGCACAGTGCCCATATGGAAGCCGAACGGATCCTCGACGAAACCGAGACCGGCTTCGCCGGTCAGTGTAATGGGGCTCTGCTGGCCGTAGACGTCCAGAACCTCTTGGGCCGGATGGTCGACGAGAAGCGTCAGCTGGTGCTTGAAGGTCCGGCGGTTATGGCTGCCGCGGACATAGACGTGCGGGCCGGTGCCTTCGTCGACTGGCACCAGATAGAAGAAGAACTTCAGCATCCGCCAGTCATCGAGATCGAAGTGGTATTTGCCGAGCGAAGCGAGGTTCTTGTCGGCGTCGGAGGCCTGTTCGGTGGGGAAGCTCCACCAGACGCGCGTGGTAATCAGTTTCGCCTGGCCTCCGAGATAGTGCGCAGCGACATCCATGAGCAGCGGATCGCTCTGTATGGCGAGTGCGGCCTTACAACCGAGAATGCGCTCGAAATAGTGGCCGCTGAGCAACGGACGGCCGAGCCGGGCCTCAGCTTCCGCATGCTCCATCGGCATGAATTCGAGACGGCGATCGAAATTGCCAAAGCAAGGCGTGCACCGGGCGAAGGCGGCGATCTCCTGGTGGATAAATGGCGGCAGGACGAGCCCGGAAAAGAGCCCCTGCGACCGCAGCGCGTTGACGACATCCTGTCGATTGACACCCATGAACATCGTGTCCAGGGCTTTCTGTGACTCTTGAACAGGCTTTGCACCACGCCAGTGCATTCTGCGCGCCGGCATGGTGCGGGCGAGTACGAACATCGGCAGCCATGCAGGGTTCTCGCGAATATCCGACAAATAAGTCGGAATGCGCACGGCAATGCGATGCAGCATGCTGCCGTTTCGCGCGACGGCCTCAAGGCTTGCAGGGCTGGATTTGTCAGGGCTTGTACAGGTCATCAGGATCCTCATGCACTTTCAACGAAGCGAGGTTCTCACCGCTTCGTCATTATTATCCAAACCCCGCTTCCCGCACCGAAAGGACGCTGACCACGCGTCAAGTTCTTGTGCAATGCACAAAAACCTCGCGCCGTATTAGCTGCATTCAGATCGTGGCGTTTCGAATAAGCCAGCTATCAGGCAAACGGCCGCGGAGGGGAACCCGAGCGGCACGCAAACCACGTGCCCTGCAATATTCTATCTAACCGCGTCCCCTTCCCCGCCGCCTGACCCAGAGAATTTGCCGGTCTCTAACCGAAACGACAGCCCATCTGACAATAAATGTCCACGCGACAACCATTGGTAGCGGCGCTTCATGCCTAGCGAGGACGACAGTGTCGGGTTTACGACGCAGGTCGGAGACCAGACATAGATGGGGTGGCTCACCACGTTGTAACTGAAAGCTCTAGTCCTTTGGCACGACTAGTGAGGCGGACGATCCGCAAACGTTGCACGGAACCGATGGCAATGGAGAGGTGAGCGTCATCCAGATACTTGCGTTTACGGCCCACGGAGTCGCAGCCGCGCAGGCGCTGGCGGTGCGAAAGTGTTGATGCCGTCGATCTGCGTGAGGCATTGGCATCCACCGCAGCCGGCTTCGACTTTCCGCCTGACAAGCTGAAGCTGCTGGAAATCTTTTTCGCCGAAAATGGCGACATCAGCGCCGGTCTGCAGGAAGTGCTTGGAAACGACAGTCGCCACCCCATCGAAATGACCTGGCCGGAACGCGCCGCACAGACCTTCGCCGATGCGGGAGACTGAAACGGTCGTGGTAAAGCCTGCCGGATACATCTCCGCTACGCCCGGCACATAGAGCAGATGCGCGCCCAGAGACGCGAGCTTTGCAGCATCTTCCTTTTCCGTCCGGGGATAGACGGCAAGGTCGGCAGCACTGTTGAACTGCTTCGATTGACGAACAGCGTCACGACAACCCGATCGGCCCTGTGAAGCGCCGCACGCACGAGGCTCAGATGCCCTTCGTGCAACGCCCCCATGGTCGGCACCACTGCGATGGTGGCGCCAGAACGGCGCCATTCCGTGGCGATGGAGCGAAGTTCGGCAATGGTATGGACAACCGGCACGTTTATGCCACATCTCCGTCCTTCGCCTGGTCGTAAACATGTTCGGCCGCCGGAAAGCGCCCTTCCCGAACATCAGCCGCGTATCTGGCAATGGCAGCTTCTGCCGCTGAAGCAAGTTCGCCGTAGCGCTTGACGAATTTCGGGCGAAAACCGGTGAACATGCTCAACATGTCGTCGACCACCAAGATCTGCCCGTCGCAGGCGGCCGAGGCGCCGATTCC
Organism: Mesorhizobium newzealandense; assembly: GCF_042682145.1. NCBI lineage: Bacteria > Pseudomonadati > Pseudomonadota > Alphaproteobacteria > Hyphomicrobiales > Phyllobacteriaceae > Mesorhizobium > Mesorhizobium newzealandense. Next base: position 463,775 of record NZ_JBHUGZ010000012.1, read on the forward strand.
AATCGTTGGAATTGCGATTTCCGCTGTGATCCGGCTGGCGAGCGCCTCGGGCACCTTTTCGAGCACGAATCAGTTATCGTAGAAAACCAATTTAAATCGGTTCAGCCGCCTTCTTGGCAGGGCTCTGCCAACCAGTTCAGGGATCATGGAGCACCAGGCAAAGGTAACCAGGAAAGGCAGAGCTGCAGGCAGGGCCAATGCCGTCAAAGCGGACCTTATCGCCGTGGTCGTCGCCGTGAAAAGCAGCGACCCTTACGTTCTCACCATCGGGCAGGCAAACGCATTGCCGTCGGGTCCGTTCGAGCAGGATCACCGCTCCCTGCAGTCGGGTCTCAGAGGATGGGTGGAACAACAGACCGGCCAGCCGCTGGGCTATATCGAACAGCTTTACACCTTCGCCGATCGCGATCGGGTCGGCGCTGAGGAGCGTGTAATCTCGATCAGCTACCTCGCACTGACGCGAGACGAAGATCCGGCTGCCTCGGCCAAACGCTGCTGGGCAAGTTGGTACGACTATTTTCCGTGGGAGGATCATCGCTCCGGCACGCCGGCGGTTGTGCTGGAAAAATTGCGACCGCGATTGAGGGAATGGGCGGACAGCGCTGACGATACCGCCGTGCGGCTCGATCGTCGGCGGCGTGCGGCGGTCACCTTCGGCTTCGACGACCGAGCATGGAACGAAGAGCTCGTATTGCAGCGCTATGAGCTTCTCTACGAGGCAGCGCTGGTGGAGGAAGCGACCCGCAGCGGGGATTCAGCCGCGCCCACTCCCGTGCCGGGCACATCCATGGTCGCCGATCACCGCCGCATCCTGGCAACGGCTATTGCGCGGCTGCGCTCAAAGATCAAATACCGACCCGTCGTGTTCGAACTGATGCCGCCGCTCTTCACACTTCTGCAGTTGCAGCGAACCGTGGAGGCGCTCTCAGGCAGGCTCATTAACAAGCCGAACTTTCGCCGGCTTATAGAGCAGCAGGATCTGGTTGAGAAGACCGGCGAGGCGACCGCCGAAACCGGCGGCCGGCCGGCGCAACTCTACCGCTTCCGCCACGCCATTATCGACGAGAGGCCTGGGGCGGGGACAAAATTGCCGCTCGCGCGGGCTTGACATTGCTTATAGTCACAACGAATATAAAGGTCTTATAATCATGTAGATTATAATTGGAGGCTCGATGAGCACCATCCTGCCTTCGGCCGCATCCCTGTACGACCGCGTTCGGCGCGTTATTCCTCCGATCGAATGGCCGAGCTTTTCGGACGACATCGAGGCAATTCTGGCGCTGAAGCGGGAGCGCAACGCCGTCATCCTGGCGCATAATTATCAGACGCCGGAGATCTTCCACTGCGTGGCCGACATCGTCGGCGACAGTCTGGCGCTTGCCCGTAAGGCAATGTCGACCGAAGCCGACGTCATCGTGCTTGCCGGCGTGCATTTCATGGCTGAAACGGCGAAGCTGCTCAATCCGCAAAAGACGGTACTCATTCCCGATTTGCGAGCAGGCTGTTCACTGGCCGACTCGATCACCGCCGAGGACATTCGCCTGCTGCGGCAGCGCTATCCGGGTGTGCCGGTTGTCACCTATGTCAACACCTCGGCTGACGTGAAAGCAGAGTCCGATATCTGCTGCACGTCCGGCAACGCAAAGGCCGTCGTCGAGTCCCTCGGGGTTCCCAAGGTGATCATGCTGCCGGACGAATATCTGGCCCAGAACATTGCCGCTCAGACAAAGGTGCAGATCACCGCCTGGAAGGGTCATTGCGAAGTGCACGAGCGCTTCACGCCAGCCGACATCCGTCAGTTGCGCGAAAGCCATCCCGGCGTGATGGTGCTCGCGCATCCCGAATGCCCGCCCGACGTTGTAGCCGAAGCCGATTTTTCTGGCTCGACAGCCGCCATGTCCGACTATGTCGAAAGGCAAAAGCCGCCACGCGTCGTGCTGATGACGGAATGCTCGATGAGCGACAATGTCGCGCTCCAGCATCCCGAGATCGAATTCATCCGGCCCTGCAATCTATGCCCGCACATGAAGCGCATCACGCTCGCCAACATCCGCTCTGCGCTCGAGCAGAACCGGCATGAGGTGATGATTGAACCCGACATTGCAGCACGAGCACGGCTAGCGGTAGAGCGGATGCTCGCCATATGAGCGAGGAGGTCCGCAGTTTCCTTGGCCGCCCGATTATCATAGGCGGCGGTATTGCCGGGCTTTTGACTGCGCTTCATCTGGCGCCAGAACCGGTGCTTATTCTGTCCAGGACGCCGCTTGGATCTGAGGCATCAAGCGCATGGGCACAGGGCGGGCTGGCTGCCAGCCTTGGCGTGGACGACGATCCTGCGCTGCATGTCGCCGACACGCTCGCCGCCGGCGATGGCCTGTGCGACGCAGAAATCGCAACCCGCATCCTTCATGCGGCTCCTAACGCGATCAAGACCCTGGCGACCCTTGGGGTTCGCTTCGATCGGACGCCTGAAGGAGCCCTGCGCCTGGGATTGGAGGCCGCGCACGGCCGCCGGCGCATCGTCCATGCCGGCGGCGATGGCAGCGGACAGGAAATCATGCGTGTGCTGGTCGAAGCTGTGCGTTCTACTTCATCGATCGTGGTCGTCGAGGGTGTAGAGGCGCGGCGGCTGGCGGTGGAGGACAATACGGTCCGAGGTGTCTGGGCAAGCTGTTCGATGAGTCCTGTGTTCTTCGGTACAGGACGGGTCGTCCTCGCCACGGGTGGGATTGGCGGACTGTTCCTCGACAGCACCAACCCTTTGGGCAGTTGCGGACAGGGCCTGGCGCTTGCGGCGCGCGCCGGTGCTGTGGTTGCCGACCTGGAATTCATCCAGTTCCACCCGACCGCGCTTGATGGGCCGGCGCGCCCGATGACGCTGATCAGTGAAGCGGTTCGCGGTGAAGGCGCGATGATCATCGACGAGACGGGCCGACGCTTCCTCGACAGCTTGCCGGGCGCGGAACTCGCGCCGCGCGATGTGGTGGCGCGCGCCATCTGGACGCATCTTTCGAACGGCCACCGCGTCTTTCTCGATGGACGAGAAAAGCCCGGCCCGACATTTGCGCGGCAATTTCCGACAATCGCATCAGCCTGCCGGGGCGCGGGCATCGATCCCGTGCGCGACCTCATCCCGATACGGCCGGCCCAGCACTATCACATGGGCGGCGTCGCGGTGGATCGGGATGGACGTACCTCGGTTGCCGGACTATGGGCGTGCGGCGAAGTCGCCTCCACTGGACTGCATGGCGCCAATCGGCTTGCCAGCAACTCGCTGACCGAGGCGATCGTATGCGCGCGCTGGGTCGCCGAAAGCGTGGCGGGATCTCCGATCGGCATCAGAACACGCTCGACGGCACGGGAAATTCCGGCTCCCGATCCACTCTCGTTGCGCCCTCTCCTGTCACGCAGCCTTGGCGTGAAACGAGATGGCGAGGTCTTGCGCGAGGCCGTGAGCACATTACTTCCGCTGGCCAAACGCCAAGGTGCAGCGTCCGATCCTGCGATAGCGGGACTGATGATCGCGGTTGCCGCCTTGCTGCGAGAAGAAAGCCGCGGCGCTCACTACCGGATCGACTGTCCAGATTGTGCGGTTGCCGCCCGCCGCTCCAGGCTCACGCTCGATGAAGCCTTAGCGACAGCTGAGGAACTCGCATCTTCGTCTACGCTTGAAGAGACCGAGCAATGAACCTCTCGCCGCTGCCCCCAGTCATGCTCGAGCCTCTGGTACGGACTGCTCTGCTCGAAGACCTCGGCAGGGCCGGTGACGTATCCACGGACGCCATTGTGACACCCTACCACTATACAAGGACCGTGCTTGTGGGGCGTCAGCACGGGATTGTCGCGGGGCTCGATCTAGCCATGCTCGCCTTCCGCCTGATCAGCCCCGATGTTGAAATCTCGGTGGAGCGGCCAGACGGCAGTGGTGTCGTGGAAGGCCAGGTCATCGCATCGGTGAGCGGCCCGGCCCGGGCCATACTCACAGCGGAACGGACGGCGCTGAATTTTCTCTGTCACTTGAGCGGCGTCGCCACGGCGACGGCATCCGTCGTCGCGGCGGTCCGCGGGCACGGCGCGAAGATCGTCTGCACGCGCAAGACGACGCCCGGTTTACGAGCCGTCGAAAAATATGCCGTGCGCGCCGGTGGCGGCGCCAATCACCGCTTTGGCCTCGACGACGCGATTCTGATCAAGGACAACCACATCGCCATCGCCGGCGGGATCCGTGCGGCCATCAAGCGCGCGCGAGCAAGTGCAGGTCATCTCGTCAAGATCGAAGTCGAGGTCGATACGCTGACCCAGTTGGAAGAGGCCTTGACGCTCGCCCCCGACGCCGTTCTGCTTGACAACATGTCGGTTGACCAATTGCGAGAGGCAGTGCTGATGGTCGCCGGCCGGGCGATCACCGAGGCGTCCGGCAGGATCACCGCCGCGTCAGCGCCGGCCATCGCGGCCACCGGTGTCGACCTGATTTCTATCGGCTGGTTGACTCACAGCGCGCCGATCCTCGATATCGGCCTTGACTGTCGGGCGCCCTGACGACTCACGAGCAAACATATGGGTCAATCGGGCATTCGAACCCCAGGAATCGTAAGACGAAGATAGCGCAAGCGTAGACTAGGAAACAGGATGGACATGCACGCCACCAATCCGACGAAGACAATGCCACAGGCTCAAGCCCCAGACGCCACGACGTGGACGCTAGAGAAGGCTCGGGCACTTCATGACGCGCCCTTCAACAATCTGCTCTTCCTGGCGCAAACCGTGCACCGCCAGAATTTCGATCCCAACAAGGTCCAGCTCAGCCGGCTTCTTAGCATCAAGACGGGCGGCTGCCCTGAGGATTGCGGCTATTGCAGCCAGTCGGCCCATCACGAAACCGGGCTGAAAGCGTCGAAGCTGATGGAGATCCGGCGCGTCATCGCCGAGGCGACCAAGGCGCGTGACGCCGGTGCCACCCGCTATTGCATGGGCGCGGCATGGCGAAATCCCAAGGCGCGCGACATGGATGCGGTGGTGGCGATGGTCGAAGGCGTAAAGGCGCTGGGCATGGAGACCTGCATGACGCTGGGCATGCTTGATCTGGGCCAGGCGCAGCAACTGAAAATGGCCGGCCTCGACTATTACAACCACAACATCGACACTTCGGAGCGCTACTACAACGAGGTTATCTCGACACGCACGTTTGCCGATCGGCTGGACACGCTGGCCAATGTCCGCGACAGCGGCATCAAGGTCTGCTGCGGCGGCATTGTCGGTATGGGCGAAGAGCCTATGGATCGCGTCGACATGCTGGTGACGCTGGCCAATCTGCCGGAACATCCGGAAAGCGTTCCGATCAACATGCTGATCCCGATCGCCGGTACCCCGCTTGCCGACGCCAGGCCGATCGAGCCGATCGAATTCGTGCGCGTGATCGCACTGGCGCGCATCATGATGCCGAAATCGCATGTCCGGCTTTCAGCCGGCCGCACCGCCATGACCGACGAGATGCAGGCGCTGTGCTTCTTTGCCGGCGCCAACTCGATCTTCGTCGGCGACACGCTGCTGACGGCGGACAATCCCGGCGAGGACAAGGATAGTCTGCTGTTCCGGCGTCTCGGCATCGAGCCGATGGACCTCGAGACGCAATGAGCGGGGTACCGCTTGCCCGCTATGACGCGACCTTGCAGGGGCTGGCGCGCAAGGACCGGCTGCGGACACTGTCGCCGCGCGCCGGCCTCGACTTCTCGTCGAACGACTATCTCGGGCTTGCCGCTTCGAGAAGACTAGGCGACGCGGTTGCGGCTGCGATCGCGCAGGGCACGCCGGTCGGCGCCACCGGGTCGCGGCTGCTGCGCGGCAACGCGCCGGAGCATGAGGCTCTGGAGGCGGACGCGGCGGCGTTTTTCGGAGCTGAACGCGCGCTGTTCTTCGGCAGCGGCTACATCGCCAACTTCGCTCTCCTGACAGCGCTGCCGCAGAAGGGCGACCTTTTGGTCCTCGACGGACTCGCCCATGCCAGCATGCATGAGGGGGCTCGCGCTGGCCGCGCTGAGTTCAAGCTCGCCGCGCACAACGACGTCGATTCTATCGAGGATGCGATCACGCGCTGGCGCGCCGAAGGCGGCACCGGGCGCGTCTGGATCGCGGTCGAAAGCCTTTACAGCATGGATGGCGACCGTGCGCCGATGGAGAGCCTGGTCGCGCTTGCCGATCGACACGAGGCATTCATCGTCGTCGACGAGGCGCATGCCACCGGCGTTTGGGGACCGGAGGGCCGCGGCCTTGCCGCCGGTTTCGAGGGCCGCGACAACATCATCGCACTCCACACTTGCGGCAAGGCGCTCGGAGCGTCGGGCGCGCTTGTCACCGCTCCACGAACGCTGTGCGACTATCTCGTCAACCGGTGCCGGCCATTCATCTACGCCACCGCACCGTCGCCGCTGATGGCGGTCGCGGCGCGCGAAGCGCTCGCCATGCTGTCCGATGAGCCGATGCGCCGTCTCCAGTTGCAGGAGCGAGTTGCCTTCGCGGGTGGCCAATTGGCCGGGCGCTGCGGCGTGATACCGAGCGGCTCGCAGATCCAGCCATTTGTCATCGGCGACGTCAGGCGCACCATGGCGATGGCGACAGCGCTGCAGGCGCGCGGTTTCGACATTCGCGGCATTCGTCCGCCGACCGTGCCCGAGGGCACCTCGCGTCTGCGCATTTCGCTGACGCTCAACGTCGACGAAGCCGACATTTCGGCCATGGTCGAGGCGCTCGTCGAGGTGTTGGCCTCGGCATGACCAAGCGCATCGTCATCACCGGAACGGATACCGGCATCGGCAAGACGGTGTTTTCGGCGGGATTGGCCGGCCTTCTCGACGGTTTCTACTGGAAGCCGGTGCAATCGGGCCTCGACGGCGAAACCGACAGCGAGGTTGTGGAACGGCTCGCCGGCCTGCCGAAAGGACGCGTGCTGCCCGAAGGGTATCGCCTGAAGGAGCCGCTGTCGCCGCATCGTTCAGCCGAACTCGACGGCGTCGCGATAGACGTCGCAGAGCTCTCGCTTCCGGACTTGCCGGGTCCGATCGTCATCGAAGGGGCCGGGGGACTGATGGTGCCGCTCAACCGGCGCACCAAGTTCATCGACATATTCGCTCAGTGGCGGATGCCGGTTATCCTGTGCGCCCGTACCACGCTCGGCACGATCAACCACACCCTGCTGTCGATCGAGGCGCTCAGGGCCCGTTCCATCCCGCTCATCGGCATTGCCTTCATCGGTGATGAGGTGGCCGATACGCAGAGAACAATCGTGGAGTTCAGCGGCGCGCGCCAGCTAGGCAGACTGCCGCACATCGATCCGCTGACGAGTGAAACGCTGAGAGATGCAATGGTTGCCGGCTTCGACCTTGCTTTGATCCCCGGAGGCGAGTGATGTCGCAATCTCAAGTCTGGCATCCGTTCACACAGCACGCGCTCGAACCGGCGATCCCTGAAATCGTCCGGACGGACGGCGCCTACCTCCACAAGGCCGACGGCACGCGCATCCTGGATGCCATTTCCTCCTGGTGGGTCGTCACCCACGGCCACCGCCATCCCCATATCATGAAGGCCATCGAAACGACCGCGGCGAGCCTCGACCAGATCATCTTCGCCGGCTTCACCCACGAGCCGGCCGAACGCCTGGCCAGGGCGCTTGTCGGCCTCGCTCCGGCCGGCCTTGACTGGGTGTTCTACTCCGACAGCGGCTCGACCTCTGTCGAGGTCGCGCTGAAGATGGCGCTCGGCTATTTCCGCAACATCGGCGCACCGCGCTCGCGCATCGTCGTCATGGAGCACAGCTATCATGGCGACACCATCGGCACGATGAGCGTCGGCGCCCGCGGTGTGTTCAACGCTGCCTACGAGCCGTTGCTGTTCGAGGTCGATACCATCCCCTTCCCGGCCGCCGGGCGAGAGCAGGAGACGCTGGATCGGTTCGAGGCCGTCAGCCGCGACCGGCACGCCGCCGCGCTGATCGTCGAGCCGCTGGTGCTTGGCGCCGGCGGTATGCTGATGTATCCGGCCTCGGTTCTGACCGAACTGAAGAAGATCGCCGAAGCTTCGGGCACGCTGCTGATCGCCGACGAGGTGATGACCGGCTGGGGCCGCACCGGAACCATGTTCGCCTGCGAGCAGGCATCCATCTCTCCGGACATCCTGTGCACCTCGAAGGGCTTGACCGGAGGCGCCATCCCGCTGGCGGCGACGCTTGCCACCGACGCCATCTTCCGGGCCCATTTTTCCGACGACCGCAAGAAGACCTTCTTCCACTCGAGTTCCTACACCGCCAATCCGATTGCCTGCGCGGCCGCACTCGCCAATGTCGAGATCTGGCGCGACGAGCCGGTAGCCGAGCGGGTCGCGGCCCTGAGTGCAAAGCAGGCCGCCGGGCTTCAACGCTTTCGCGATAACCCTCGCTTCACCGATAGCCGGGCGACCGGGACGATCACGGCTCTCGATCTGCGCACCGGCTCCGCCGGCTATCTGGCCGAGATCGGGCCAAAACTGCGGGCTTTTTTCCTCGAGCGCGGCCTGCTCGTGCGTCCGCTTGGCAATGTCCTCTATCTTCTGCCGCCCTATTGCATCACCAGCGAGGAACTGGACGGTCTCTATGACGCCATCGAGGAGGCCAGCGAACGCTTCGGGTCGGGGCCATGAGCAGGTCGTCTCGCATTCTCGGGTTCGGCCATCATGCGCCGGCGCGCAAGGTCGAGAATCCGGAGATCGAAGATCGTCTCGGGCTCGAGCCAGGCTGGATCGAGCGGCGCACCGGAATTCGTTCGCGCTTCTGGGCGACAGATGAAGACACGCTGTCCGGCCTTGCTGTGCGTGCAGGCGAGATGGCGCTGGCGAACGCCGCTATTGATCGCAGCGACATCGGTCTCCTGTTGCTTGCCACCTCGACGCCCGACCACCTTCTGCCGCCCAGCGCACCCCTCGTCGCGCACAAGCTGGGACTTGGACGAGCAGGTGCGATCGATCTGACCGGCGCCTGCGCCGGCTTCATCTATGCGCTGATGTTCGCCGACGGCGTCACCCGCCTGCATGGCAAGGCGACCCTTGTGATTGCCGCCAACATCCTCAGCCGCCGCATCAATCCGGCCGAGCGCGCAAGCTCGGTCCTTTTCGCCGATGCCGCCGGCGCCCTGGTGATCGGTCCCTGCGAGGATCCCGACCGGGGCATTCGAGGTGCCTCGGTGGATTCCGACGGCTCGCGCTACGGGCTGATCCAGATCCCGGCGGGCGGAAGCAACATCCCGTTCCAAAGTGGCCTGGATCTCGGGCAAACCCGAATGACGATGACCGACGGCCGCGAAGTGTTCGCCAGGGCCGTGGACATGATGACTGCATGTTCAAAGGACGCGCTCGCCGCAGCCCGAACGCAGCCGCAGGACATCGATCGGTTCGTGCCGCACCAGGCCAATGCCCGCATCTTCGATGCGGTCGGGAGGAGCCTCGGCATTGCAGATGAAGCAATCGTCAAGACAATCGCCGACTACGGCAACTCTTCGGCCGCGACGATCCCGCTATCCCTATCGTTGGCCAATCAGACAGAGCCATTGCGGCCTGGCGAAAAAGTCCTTCTTGCTGCCGCGGGGGCGGGCTTAAGCGGCGGGGCACTCGTCGTTGGAATTTAGCCGGCGCTCGTTGGCGCGAACGCTGCGTGCCTGACCGGCATGCAGCAGTCGCCTCTGGCCGGCTTTCGAGTCGCGAGCGCGAAAAGGAATTCGCCGCGCTGACCGATGACGAGGCAAGGCGGATCGAGGCGGTCTACGCGCAAATCTTTGGTGCCGATTGAAGAAATCATCTTTCGATCGGCGCTCCAGCTTTTCGGAAATGGCATTCAGAACCATCAGAGCGGGAAGAGCATCAGGTGTGGTCAACAGCGCGTTAACGCCGAAATTTTGCGACAGGCCCAGTTGATCTCAAGCAGGGAGACGTGCTGGAAGGCATTGTTGACGGCCTCGGCACCCTGCGCAACCAAGTTCTTCGCCGGACGTTCGAATAATTATTGAGAAGGAACTCCATGACCCGCCAAATCATCGATCTCTCCATCGCCCTCGACAATGAAACGCCAGCGGACCCCCCGCCGATCCGCCCCGTGATCAGCTATACTGGGCATCGCGAAAGCGCCGAAGGCATGGTGGCGTTCTTTCCCGGGCTCGGCGTGGATCAGCTGCCCGGTGGCTATGGCTGGGCAGTTGAAGAGTGCAAGGTCAACACGCACAACGGCACCCACCTTGATGCGCCATGGCACTATCACCCCACCATGAACGGTGGTGAACGGGCAATGACCATCGACGAAGTGCCGCTGGATTGGTGTATGCAGCCGGGTGTGAAGTTGGATTTCCGTCATCTGCCAGACGGTTATGTGGTGACGGCCGCCGACGTTGAGGCCGAGCTTGACCGCATAGACCACACGTTGAGCCCGCTGGAAATTGTGCTGGTCAACACTTCGGCCGCCGCCGCTTATGGCAGCCCGGCCTATCTGGGCAAGGGGTGCGGCATGGGCCGTGAGGCCACGCTTTTCCTGACCTCACACGGCGTGCGGGTGACCGGCACGGACGCATGGAGCTGGGATGCCCCCTTTCCCTTCACCGCCAAACGTTATGCTGAAACCGGCGACGCCAGCATCATCTGGGAAGGACATAAGGCGGGAGCCGAGATCGGTTATTGCCACCTCGAAAAACTGACCAACCTCGACCAGCTTCCGCCCAAGGGCTTTACGGTTACCTGCTTTCCGGTAAAGATCAAAGGCGCCTCTGCCGGATGGACGCGCGCAGTGGCCCTACTCCAAGAGGTTCCGGCCATGGCGCTGCAGCGCCTTCCGCAAGAGAATTCGAACGGGTGACGTTTGACCATGGCGTGAGGATGGAGTCCGCAAGCGCATCGCTGTTCACGACCGTATAGACGTGCGCTTCCCGCAGCCTCCGCTCCCTCCGGCGGCCGCCACGGGAACAGGGTTTTCGTGCTTGATGTGGCGGGTGAAGGAGCTGCAGAAGTCGCGTATCCAGGTCCTTGTAGGCATCGATGTGACCCGCGTTTCCGCCAATGCCGAGGTCGACGAACGGAGCGGCGCGACGTCCTTCACCGCGACTATCGAGGTGGGTGCCGACCAGTTCAAAGCTCTACCGTACGTGAAGCTCTATCCGGATATGCCCGTCGACGTGTCGATAGTGACGGGTGAGCGCAAGGGCATTGTGCGTGCTGCCACACTAGCCGCGGGACTGACGAGCGTTGGCATTGTGTAAAAGACATCGTCATAGCCCCTGCGGAACGACGCGATCGCAAGAGGATCGCCACTGCTTTTCGGCAGCGTCGATGAAAAAGGGTCTGTCAAGGCCGGTGAGATAGTTTGGCTATTCAGATAGTGCACATAAGTCGGGACCTGTGGCCGCCCGCAGCAACAGGCTCGCTCGTCTCGACCTTCCTCCATCCCCTCATAGCTCGCATCGTCGGCACCTGCATCTAATCGGTAGGTCGTGAAGTGCTGGCTGTTCAAGAGGCGGATGGTTCGGCTCTGTACCGGAGCAAGGAATCAATCGTGTTCAAGCGCACCATCGTTTCCGGCCTGATCGTCGCCGCCGGTTCGCTGGCCGGAACCGTCCGGCCCTCGGCCGCGCGTGGCTATCATCACCACCGCGAAATCGGCATTGCCGCCGGCGTCGGCGGGTTCGTGCTTGGCGCCTGCTCGCCCAGCAGCCCCGGACCCTCTATCTCGACGAGTACAGCGGTTCCTGGTAGGTCCGCCGCTGCCTCGCCTGCTACGCCAGCTACGATCCGGGCTTGGACACCTATATCGGCTATGACGGCTACCCCCTATCGCCGCCTTTAAGAGGAGATGGACCGTTTCAGCAACATGAGGGCTTCCTCATGGACCGTTTTTCGTTGGTCTGAATGGTTCCAGCCCAGGCTGGCTTGTTCCGGCCCGGCTGCCTGGCCACGCATTTGGCGAGCGAAGCCGGTGGTGTACAGTGATTTCCAGACAGCCTAATCTCGACCACAAACGACCGGCTGATCGCCCCGAGGAGAGAGAAGGTTTGAACGAGCAGGATCCCAAGGAAGACTTGATCGACACGATTTTTCGCAATGGCACCATCACCGCCGTCGGCATCCTGCTGGCGTTCTCGCTCGGCTTCATCACGCATTGGGCCGCCAACCCAATACCGTGGCAGCTCCACCATTTGCTGGCCGCAGCGCCGATCCTGATGGGCATCGCGCTTCAGATGCGGGCCCTGTCGATGCTGCTCGACATTAGTTCCCTGCAACGGCGCATTTATGAGCGCGCCAACCGCATCTTCCTGACCGGGCTTATTCTGACTGCTAGTGGTGTCGGGCTGGCCATCTTGCTCGATGTCTTCGAGATGGCGCGCACGGGCGCGCTGCCTGTCGGCTAGCCGACAGCTACAGCGCCGTGGCCATCCCAACAGATGTCGCACCATTCGGCGCCGACCCGGCTGGCCATGCGCTCGCCGATCCTGACCGCCGGGTTGGTCGCGCAGGGCCATGCGCTTGGCGGCAGCGCGGGGTGGGGCTGGCTGCCGGGTGGTCCGGCCGGGCCTTGCAATTTTTTGCCTTTGCTGCGCGTAACGCCTCGGCTGTGAATCGAGTAGGCTTAATGGCCTACCCACGTTGCAATTATTACAAAGGAATACGGATATGGCGACTGGAACGGTGAAGTGGTTCAACAGCACCAAGGGGTTTGGATTTGTCCAGCCTGACAATGGCGGTCAGGATGTGTTCGTCCACATTTCCGCTGTGGAACGTGCGGGTCTCTCGACTCTCATTGACGGCCAGAAGATCAACTATGAGATCGAACAGGACCGCCGTACTGGCAAGTCCTCCGCTGGCAGCCTCAGCAAAGCTAACTGACTTTTCTCCTGCGGCCCGGCAAAAGCCGGCACGACGCGCCACGTCCCGATCGTACTGACCCGCTCGATAAGAGCGGGCGAGAACATTACCGCAGACCGGGACAGCAGATTGTTGCAAGCCGCGAGGATGTTTGCGAGTGGAGAGGGGGCTGGTCCGCGCCTTCTGATGTTCTGCGCAGACGCCGACGGCAGCTGCGCGCTTCAGAACGAACTTGATAGATAAGATCAAGCTGCGACCTTCTTGCGGGTCCGCTTCGCCGGCGCCGGCGTTTCCGGCTCTTTCGGCTTGCGGCCGAGCCCCATCGTCTTGGCCAACGCCGAGCGCGCCGCGGCGTAATTCGGCGCGACCATGGGATAATCCGCCGGCAGACCCCATTTGGCGCGATACTCATCCGGCGTCAGCCCATAGTGGGTCGACAGATGACGCTTCAGCGCTTTGAATTTCTTCCCGTCCTCAAGGCAGATGATGTAGTCCGGTGTCACCGACTTCCTGATCGGGACTGCAGGCTTGAGAGCCTGCGGCTCTTCTGCGGAGACACTTTCGGCCGTGCCCTTCAAAGCTGCGTGCACTTGTCCGATCAGGGCAGGGAGATCGCCCACCGGCACCGGATTGTTGGACACATAGGCTGAGACGACATCGGCGGTGAGCTCGATGAGGACGTCGATGTTGTCGTCGGCTTCTTCTGTCATGAAACTCTCCGGGTAGCGTGAAAACATAGTCGGTGAAGGATTGCTTCATTAGTGGTGGTTGCCGCGGAAAGCAATAAATCTCTCGCCAGGTTATTGCGATACTCGTCCAACATGAGGTCTAGTCAGGCTTCCGTCAGATACCACGAGTATGATGATACCCTCAGCGTGCAATGCGACAGGAATGACCGTGCGCAATTGTATTTTCATTTGCACTCGGGGTTGGCTATGACGGGTATTGGTCGACGTGGTGGCTTGTACAGTGGGCAAGTCAGAGCTGGGGGCGCGCAGGACATAGGGGGGGCCCGCGGTCCTGCCTCTGGACAAGGTGGCCAACAGTTCAATTCGCTCATGGAGCGGATGCGTTCCGACCATGAAAATCCAGAGGGCGGACCCGTCCGCACCAGTGATATCCTGCGGGACGCGTCTCCTCATCCATCAGTTGGCGCACGCGGGAGGCGGCGCGGGTTGGATAGGGAGGAAGGCTGGTCGCATTTCGAGGATGAACCCTGGCGCGGCGATCAGGTGGCGGAGGGCTCGCAAAGGGGCGAGCGCCCGCCTCAGCGACAGGATCGTGGCGCATTCAATCGGGAAGAAGGCCCCTCGCGTTTCGGGGATGAACCCTGGCGCCGCGAGCGCCCGCCCCAGCGACAGGATCGTGGCGCACCCTATCGGGAAGAAAGCTCTTCCCGCTCTGGTGGCGAGCATTGGCGCGACGATCGGGCGGCCGAGGGCTCGCAAAGGGGCGAGCGCCCGCCTCAGCGACAGGATCGTGGCGCATTCAATCGGGAAGAAGGCCCCTCGCGTTTCGGGGATGAACCCTGGCGCCGCGAGCGCCCGCCCCAGCGACAGGATCGTGGCGCACCCTATCGGGAAGAAAGCTCTTCCCGCTCTGATAGCGAGCATTGGCGCGGCGATCGGGCGGCCGAGGGCTCGCAAAGGGGCGAGCGCCCGCCTCAGCGACAGGATCGTGGCGCATTCAATCGGGAAGAAGGCTCTTCCCGCTCTGATAGCGAGCATTGGCGCGGCGATCGGGCGGCCGAGGGCTCGCAAAGGGGCGAGCGCCCGCCTCAGCGACAGGATCGTGGCGCACCCTATCGGGAAGAAAGCTCCTCCCGCTCTGGTGGCGAGCATTGGCGCGGCGATCGGGCGGCCGAGGGCTCGCAATGGGCTGAGCGCCCGCCTCAGCGACAGGATCGTCGCGCACTCTATCGGGAAGAAGGCTCCTCGCGCTCTGATAGCGAGCATTGGCGCGGCGATCGGGCGGCCGGAGACTCGCAAGCAAGCATGCGCCAGCGCAATCAGGCGGCCGAGAGCTCGCAATCGGGCGCGCTTCCGCAGCCAAGGCAATCCGCAAGCGACCTGGGTCCTGGACTTGGAAAGCGGCGCGTAGACGACGTAGCCGCGCAGAGCCACGCCAGCTTTGAGCGACCTGATCCACAGTATTCAGGCGAGTTGCATGCAGCACTAAGAGGAATTGCTAACGCGCGTGACATCGGGGGGTTCTCAAGAGAGGTGGTGAAGCATTCCAAGCGCCTGCGGATGCCGGATCAAGCAACGTTCATGCAAAAGGCCTCCGTCGATTTTGAACGCAAATTTGTCCCGCGCTTGGAGGAAGATATCGACGCCCGGCAATCATGGGGGTACGCCACTACGTGCAATGCGGTGAGCCGGTATGCGGGAGGGCAGGCAGGGATAGAAGCTTGCAGGGCTGTCGCAGCTCGGCTGTCGCAGCTTGATCTCGCGTTAATGAAGAAGATTGAACCGAGAGCGCTTTCGCTCTTCGCATCATCATTCGGTCGGGACCCATTGTCGACGAAATGTCGCGATGGAGCGATGAGAATCGCCCGAATTTGTCAGGATCAAAGGGGCGTACTAGGTGAGCTGGGCAGCCAAAATCTCTCGTTGCTGGCCAATGGTTTCAGCAAGTGGCCGGAAGCACCGGACTGTCGCAAGGCCACAGCCGCGATCGCCGATGAGGTCCTTCGCCGCGGGGTTCAGCTCACCCGCTTTACTGCGCAGGAGCTATCGAATCTCGTGAACGGATTCAGCAAGCGGCCGAACGACGAGGGCTGCTGTCAAGCCGCGGCCGCGATCGCCAATGTAATTGTCGGCCGTTCCGGCGCCCCCCCCCGGCTCTCCACCTTTGTTCCGCAGGACCTGTCAAACCTAGTGAACGGTTTCAGCAAGTGGCCGGAAGCACCGGACTGTCGCAAGGCCACAGTCGCTATCGCCGAGGCGGTCCTTCGTCGCTCCGGAAGCGGCGCCTTGATCTCTGATTTTACTCCGCAGGACCTGGCGAACCTGGTGAACGGTTTCAGCAAGTGGCCGCAAGCGCCTGGCTGCCGCGAGGCCACAGTCGCGATCGCCAGCCAGGTCTCTCGCTTTGCCAAACGCGACGTCCGGCTCTTTGACTTTACCCAGCAGGGGCTGGCGAATCTGGTGAACGGTTTCAGCAAGTGGCCGGAAGCGCCGCACTGCCGCGAGGCCATAGTCGCGATCGCCAGCGAGGTCTCTCGCCTTGCCAAACGCGAAGCCCAGCTCTCTGACTTTAATGCGCAGGACGTGGCGAATCTGGTGAACGGTTTCAGCAAGTGGCCGGAAGCACCGGACTGCCGCGAGGCCACAGTCACGATCGCCGGCGAGGTCTCTCGCCTTGCCAAACGTGAAGCCCAGCTCTCTGACTTTAATGCGCAGGACGTGGCAAACCTGGCGAACGGTTTCAGCAAGTGGTCGGAAGCGCCGGACTGCCGCGAGGCAACAGTCGCGATCGCCGGCGAGGTCTCTCGCCTTGCCAAACGCGAAGCCCAGCTCTCTGATTTTAATGCGCAGGACGTGGCAAACCTGGCGAACGGTTTTAGCAAGTGGCCGGACGGAGGGGCCTGTCGCGAGGCCACAGTCGCTATTGCCGAGGCGGTCCTTCGTCGCTCCGAAAGCGCCTTGATCTCTGATTTTACTCCCCAGAACCTGGCCAACCTGGTCAACGGTTTCAGCAAGTGGCCGGACGAGACGGGCTGCAGCAAGGCCACGGTCGCAATCGCCAGCGAGGTCGCTGGCCGCACCTCGCGCGAGGTGCAGCTCTTTGACTTTACTCAAGGGGATCTGGCGAACCTGGCGAATGGTTTCAGCAAGTGGCCGGAAGCGCCGCACTGCCGCGAGGCCACAATCGCGATCGCCGGCGAGGTCTCTCGCCTTGCCAAACGCGAAGCCCAGCTCTCTGACGTTACTGCGCAGCACCTGGCGAACCTGGTCAACGGTTTCAGCAAGTGGCCGGACGAGACGGGCTGCAGCAAGGCCACGGTCGCGATCGCCGGTGAGGTGCTTCGCCGTGACAACCGGCTCTCTGATTTTAGTCCGCAGGGATTGGCGAACCTTGTGAACGGCTTCAGCAAGTGGCCGGAAGCAGCGGCGTGCCACCAGGCAGTCCTGGACATCGTGCGCAAACTGGGCTCCGGAGGCCAACGATTCGGAACGTTCACCACACTTGAGCTCGGCATGATGGCCAATGCTCTGGGGCGAAGTGTCGCCAGGGGAGAGGACACAGGAGAGATCATAGAGACCGCTCTGCTGAAGGATCGGCTACACCAGCTGGCCCGCTACCTTCACTATGCCAGTGATCGTCTGGAGCAGACCCACGTTCTGAACATCGCCGTGATTTTCAAGGCGCTGGCCAAGGCTCGATTGTTTGACGATCTCGGTTTGCTCGCACGGCCGGCGTTGGATCGGCTTACGGAATTGCATCGTGCCCCTGGTTTTGCCGCTGAGAACAACCTCGAAACCATGGGCAATCTCTGCCTCGCCGTGCTGCCGCTGGCGCGCAGCCCGCGCAAGAGCCTGCGCTGGCATCGGAGGCAGGCTCTGAATTTGCTGAACGACATTCAACCGATCGTCGAGCATAAGATTGAGGCGCATCTCAAAGCAGGCGATGGCGAGCGGACCCGTGGCCCGTACTCGAGCCGTCGCCCCGCCTTGTCGATCTATCAAGTGCTCAAGACCCGCACGGTTCTGGCGACATTGTTCCGCCGGCCGTATGTCGAGGGCAAGAAGTCCGATTTGCGGGTGAGGCAAGAAGAGCTGCAGTTCAAGACCAAGGAGATTTTGGAGAAAACGGCCGGCCTCATCGAAGGCGACCTTTCCACCATGAGTTGGAACCTGATCGCGGAGATCGCTGCAGAGACCCCGCTTGATGGGCTGGACACGTTCATGGCGCAGAATGTGGCGACGGTCCAGGCCCAACATCCAGCGTCGGTGTTCGACGTCCATCAGGTGTTGCGAGCAATGGACCACGAGCCCAGACCGCCGCAAGGTGAGGCGGGGCTGATGCAGTTGCCGGTGGTGGACATGCAGGGCCGGCCAGTGGCCACGGAGCCCGAGACACGCTATTCGATTTTTCATCGCCTGACCTCGGGAGCTTTGCCAGTCGTCGCGGTGCAGCTGCCAGGAAAGCCCAGCCCCTTCATGCTGGCGCGTACGGTTACCGTCGAGGGTGTGCCATACCGCATGGACCTGTTCGGCGGAAGCAAGTTAAAACCACCGAAACCGACCCTCTCGCAGCTCGCCGCCCGCGCCCCGGACGCCGCGGCAGCCATGTCTCCTGGCGGAAAGCTGCTGGCCATTCCGTATGCCGATACCGCATCGGGCACGGCGTTCGAGCAGCTATTGCGCGCATGGGCCCCTTTCAAGGAGGCATATTATTACATGCAGCGCAGGGGTTTTGCCGCGCCTCCAGGAATCAAGGGGCTGGGCCCTCACGACTACGCGCTGGAGGGCGCCTTCAAACTGTCGCTGCTGCCGGATCGCCCTGCGAACCAGGAACATCCCTTCAAGCTAACTGGGCCGGAAGGCCCGATCGCCTTGCGATCGCATGATGGCTGCGGTTTCATCAAGGCCTCGCTGGCCAACCGCATGCCGGCTGTTCATCGCGCCCGCCGGCAGGAAGGTCCTGATCGGGTGCCTGCCTTTGCTGAGGGACGCAGATCGTCCCTGCCTGCCTCGGCGCTGCAACATTATCCACGCAGCGAGTCGGTGGCCGATGAGGCGCAAGAGAAGGCCAAGACCTGGCTCGAGAGCCGACAGGGGCAAAGGCTGTCGGCCGAGGAGCTGTTTCGAACCGTGACTGGCGGACATATCGACGGTCCTGGCGCGGTTGCCATACCCTCCAGCGACGAGTGTCTCCATGTGCCGACGCTCAAGAGCGAGACGTTGACGGGGACGAGCGGCGTGCTGATCGGGCGCTCGCCCTATGACAAGCCCAACCTGCGCCCGTTTGCCCCAGAAGGAGTCAAGTCGGCCCTCGAGGGGGATCCGACCGCTGTGTTTCTCGACAACTGCACGGCCATCCAATACAGCTTCAACGTCGCCCAGAAGTCGGGGAGGGAACTGGCGGCCAACGATCCGACCTTTTTTGCCAAAGGCATTCTGATCGTTGTCCCGGATAAGATGTGGCCGGCCGCCTACGCCGACCGTGGGCTGGTGATGTCTGCCGAGGACGTCAAATGCCATGCGAGCTGGACCTCGAGCAAGGACCGCGTCAAGGTGGACACGCCGCTCGACTGCCTCGGCATCCTGCAGGCGACCGAGGTGTTTGCCCCGGGCTCGTTGGTGGCTGTCCCGACCGGTGAGCAGAAAAAACTTGACGGCGACTTCGACGGCGACACCGTCATCATCCTCGGCGACCGGCCCCAGCTTTATGAGCATTTGCGCGCGTTCGATCACCGGGAGCAAGCTCTGGGACTTCCGTCGCTGAAGCCGCCAAAGTCCCATACCCCGGCGCTTGAGGGCGACGATTACCAGTTCAGTCGCGCCCGCCAGATCCTCTCTGCCACGCAGAATGTTCTGGAAACTTATACCTGCCTGCAGCGAAGCTTTCTGGCTCAATCCCATGAAGCACGACGCTGGTTTGCCGAGCGTGCCGTCTTTGGCACCTATGAGGGCGTTCACAAGGAGCTCCGGCGAGATATCGGTCAGCTGTTGAACCAGGAAGAGGTGAGTGGCCAGGATATCCAGAACACGTTTGCGAGGGCGAGGCGCGAGATTGAGGTCGCCAAACATCCGGTTGCCCGCGAAATGGCCGAGTTGCTCGTCTCCGACCTTGTGGCATGGGCAGTCAAGCAGGGTGGACAACTCCTGCCCGAAACAATCGAAAGCGCGAACGCCGCAAACCCGAGCTTCAGCGCAAGGCTGTGCGAGCTTTTCCCGGGTCTGACCGAGACCTATCCGGCAACGCCTCAGCCACGAGACCGCATCCAGCTTTTGCTCGACCACTATCCTGCTCGCATCGATTCTCGCCCAGATGGTTACAATCCGGACGACCTCGTACAAAGCGCAACCAACTTGCTGAGCCTCGGCATCAAGGTCGGCACCGACGCCTATAAATCCGATAATGGCGCCAACCTTTTCTTCAAGAAGGGCAGTTACCTTCAGCGGCTCCTCCACCAGACACCGGGCTTGAAGTCCGTGCCCTATGTCAAGGGCGTTGCGGCGACCCTCGCCCAGGGAAGGTTTGACGTCGATGCGACCTTGGATGATCTGAAAGACAACCCCACGCTGGCCGCTGGCATCATGGAGGCCTCGATCAAATTCGCTGCGGAGCAAGGCATTCTGCCGAAACCTTCTGGCCTCCGGCCCACCGCCGAGGATGCCGACATGATGATTGCGCTGACCCGCGCGGAGGCTTCAGAGCGCGCCCAGATCGAGGCTGCCTGCGCTAGAGCCGAAGAGAGCAAAATCACCGAGGCCGCGCTCGGCGTCGCCGAAAGCCTCTGGAAAGCGGACTTCCAGGTGAAGATGCCCCATCTGGAGCGCCGCTTGAAATCGCATGCCTCCATAACAGATGAACTCACCGGCATGAGCGTCCCGCCCGGCAGCGCTCCACAGCTCCTCACCAATGCTGTACGCCATGTCTTCGAAATCCCTGACGAGCATTTTATAAACGCTTTCAAGAAAGCCATGCTGGCCTTCGATGACCGGGGCTACACCGAGGTCAGCGTGGTCAACTGGTTCAGTAAGCAGACTCGAAATTTCTTGGGCATCAAGGTAGTGCTCGCCACGCCCGAAGCCTATCGCTTCGAGGTCGAGTTTCACACGCCAGGCAGCTACAGGGCCAAACTGGCCAATCACGACACTTATAAGATCCTTGGCAAGCTTCGGCAGCAGCATTCAAGCGGGGATGCTCCGCAAGCCAAGGCCGAGGAACTGATGCAACGCGCCATCGAGGTCTGTGCCGAGGTTGCGATCCCCAAAGGCGCCCTTGGCATACCAAACTGGAAAGCCGAAGAGGATCCTAGCCCGGAAAATTCATGGGGGTTGGCGGATGTGGTGCAAGCCGTTGAAATGACGTAGGATTTGGTTGCTTAAGCCGATCCGAACCATTTCCCGGAGACCACACCCGCGATGAATGATCTTATACCAACGGTCTCGGGTGCTGACTCTTTTGTGATTTTGGAGCATCTCCGAAGCGTGATTCCGTGTTGCCGAAGGAGATTCGGCCATGGGATCAGCGGTGAGGTTACGAACGGACTATTCGGCGACGGAACTGCGTCGCCTGGCGCGTGGGTCGAAGGATGTGCGGCAGAGCAGCCGGCTGTTGTCGATCGCTGCGGTACTGGACGGGATGAGCCGGGCGGATGCGGGGCGGATTGGCGGCATGGACCGCCAGACGCTGCGGGACTGGGTGCACCGGTTCAACGCGGCCGGCCCCGATGGCCTTGTCGACCACTGGTCGTCAGGCCCGCCGTGCCGGCTGTCGCCTGAACAGAATGCTGAACTGGCGGCAATCGTGGAGAGGGGGTCGGATCGCGCCGTCGACGGCGTCGTGCGCTGGCGGCGCATCGACCTCAAGCGCGTCATCAAGGAGCGTTTCGGCATCGATTACGATACCCGCTATGTCGGGAAGCTGCTGCACAAGCTCGGCTTCTCGCATATGAGCGCACGGCCGCACCACCCGGCGCAGGACGCCCATATCATCGAAGCGTTCAAAAAAATTGGCAGCGCACGCTGAAGGCTCATCTTTGCGACCTGCCGCCGCGTACGAAGGTGGAACTCTGGTTCCAGGATGAAGCCAGGATAGGTCAGAAGAACGGCATCACAAGGCAGTGGGCCAGGCGTGGCACGCGGCCGCGACAGCCAGCCGACCAGCGATACAAGAGCGCATATCTGTTCGGCGCCATCTGCCCGGCTCGGGGCACCGGCGCAGCTCTCGCGCTGCCATTTGCCGACACCGAGGCCATGCAACTCCATATCGACGAGATCAGCCGCCATGTCGAAAAGGGCGCGCATGCCGTGCTCATCATGGATCGCGCCGGATGGCACACCACCGCCAACCTCAACATGCCGCGCAACATCACGCCGATCTTCCTGCCCCCGCGTGCGCCCGAATTAAACCCGGTTGAGAATGTCTGGCAGTACATGCGGCAGAACTGGCTCTCAAACCGCGTCTTCGACAGCTACGAGGCAATTATCGACGCCGCGTGCGATGCTTGGCACAAACTGCTCGCCGCTCCCGAAACAATCACATCCATCGGAATGCGAGAATGGGCCCATGTCGGTCAAACCCAATGACTCTTGGTATTATGCTGCCGTTGAGCGGTTTGTCATCAGTCGGCGGCAAGTCCGTCGTCGCCCGTTTTGACGGCGGCATGTTGTCCTCGAACAGTGGTGTTCTGGCTCTGGCCGAGGTGGACCGTGTGGCGCGTTGCATCGACGATCCGCGCCGCCCGGACCAGATCATCCACAGCCTGGCGGACATGATCGGCTTTCGCATGAAGATGATCGCCGCCGGCTACGAGGATGGCAACGACGCCAACTGCGCTGCGATCCGGTCTTCAAGATGGCCCAGGATGCGCTGCCTTCGGGTCGGGATCTGGCCTCTCAATCGACGATGTGCCGGCTGGAGAACCTGCCTGGCGTGCGGGAACTGATCGTTATGGGCCGGGCGATGGTCGACCTCTATTGCGCTTCCTTCCGCCAGGTTCCGAAGCGGATCGTGCTCGACATTGACGACACTTTTGACGCCGTGCATGGCGGCCAGCAGCTCCGCCTGTTCAATGCCCATCACGACGAATACGGCTTCCAGCCGATTGTTGTGTTCGATGGCGACGGCCGGTTCGTCGGTGCGGTCCTGCGACCAGCGAAGCGGCCGAGCGGGGCAGAAATCCGCCCCCACCTGCGCCGCCTGGTGCGGGCGATCCGGAGCAACTGGCCGAACACCCGGATCCTGATCCGGGCCGACAGCCACTATTGTAGTCCGCAGGTCATCGACTGGTGCCGCGCCAACGATGTCGACTTCATCCTCGGCGTGGCGCCCACCACGACCCTGCGCAAGCATGTCGCGGACCTGGAAACCAGCACGATGGCGCGCTTTGAAGCATCGAAGACGAACAAGGTCCGCCGCTTCAAGGAGTTTTTTGACGGCGCCGCCAGTTGGAGCCGCGTAGAGCGCATCATCGCCCGCGTCGAGGTCGGCGCCCAAGGTGCCGATACCCGCTTCATCGTCACCAACCTTGCAAGTGGCAAGGCCAAGGCGCTCTACGAGGATGTCTACTGCCGGCGCGGCGCTGCCGAGAACCACATCAAGTCGTGGAAGACGCATCTCGCCGCCGACCGCACCTCCTGCACAAGAGCGACGGCCAACCAGTTCCGGCTGTTCCTGCATGCCGGCGCCTACTGGCTGATGTGGGGCCTGCGCGCCGCGATGCCGAAACGCTCGAGCTTTGCCGTCGCCCAATTCGACACGCTGCGATTGCGCCTCATCAAGATCGCCGCCCGCGTAGTCGAGATGAAAACCCAGATCCGCCTGCACCTGCCGACCTCCTGCCCCGACCAGCGCATCCTGCGCATCGTCCTCAATCGCATTGCGCGGCTCGTGACATAGCCGACGGGGCGCAGACGTCCCGAAACAAACCCGCCGACCTCAACCCGCAAACCCCCTTCCATCACGACGGATCATCGCCGGCGCCCGACGAGGCTTGTCAAAATGCACTCCGAGGGCGGCCAGATCGCCGATGTAGGCCGCCGAAAGCCGATCGCCGTGCATCAAGCGGGCTAGATGGAGCGCTGCTGCGGCATTTGGAATGCGAGTTGGCGAAAAATCAAGAATGTCCGAGATCGCCAGGTCGCCGGAAGCAAGCCAGATTGCGCCGGCCCTCGGCGTGCGGCCGATAGCGCTCGTCGGCATGTCGGGCGTCGGTAAATCCACCATTGGCGAGCGGCTTGCAAAAGGGTTGGGGTTGAAATTCATCGACTCCGATGCCGAGATCAGGAAAGAGGCCGGCATGTCGATAAAAAAACTTTGCGAAACCCATGGCGAGGAGCATTTCAGGGAGCTTGAGGCGAGAGTGATTGCGCGTGTGCTGAAGCAAGGACCGGCAGTGCTCGCGACCGGTGACAGTTCCTTCATCCATCAGCAGACCCATGGGCTCATCCAGGACAAGGCGGTCTCGATCTGGCTCAAGGCCGATGCCGACCTGATAATGCGACGGCTCGGGAGACGACGCGGTCGCCGGCTGCAGCAGGCCTCGGACCTGCTGGGCACTATCACGCAACAGATCGCTGAGCGTGAGCCGATCTATCAAAATGCTCATCTCACGATCGCTTCGCGCAATGTGTCGCATGAGAGGCAGATGGATGAATGCGTCAGGGCGCTGCACGCCTATCTGCGTCCCGAGCCGGCAGCCGCTCAGCCGGGCGTCTAATAAATCCCGTTAATGAGTTTCCCGCTCCCGACGCGGATAAGAACCCAGGAGCACGCTCGCCCCATTATTTCATACAAAGTGAGCCTGCCCCCCTTGTGCGAAGTTCTGGGTTCAATCCGGAAGAGATTTTAGCACGCGCTCCCCCAACTTTGGGGAGATGACGAGACCTCCAACCTCCGCGACGGAAACGCCGCCGTCTCATGGGATGAGCATGCGACATTCGCTTTGCCCGCGCTCCCTGGGAGGCCTGCGCAGGGGCCAAGCAGGCGGCTTCTCCTTAAAGTGTCCGACTAAAGCAAGCTCGCCTGCTCAGCCTCGCGGCGCAGTTTTGCCGCGGCCCCGGCCCGGCCGGCAGGTCCCTTAGCAGCCGGGCCTTGTGATATTTTGTCAGGATCGAGGTCCGCAACAGTTTACCGTCCTATGCCGATAACTGTCATCCTTACCGCTGCGGTTCTCCTGGGTCTTGCGCTATGTCAAATCCGTTCCGCTTTCGCCGCGACACTGTATTTCGCCAATGCCTTTCCTCACGCGATGGTCCGCTCTAACCGCCGAACGCGATGGCATGAACACAATATCGGTTAGCTACAAGCGCCATCGTTCGCCCTGCCGAGATCATCACGCACACCGAGATTTTCGACGCTTTCCCTTCAGACTGCGCTTGGTCGAGGAGATCGGAGCGCGGCAATGCTATATGCTGGGGGACGATACGGCTAGGAGCCAGACATTGCTCGCTAGCGGACGCCCTCGGATAGCGATATCCGGCACTTCGATAACGCGTGGTATCGATTACAGGCAAGAAGCATTGGCAGTGGGCGCGCCGTGATCAGGACAGGAACGTGCTCGGCGTGTTCTTCCAAGGCTGCCAAGCGCCTGCTGACCCAGTCGCTTGCACAGAGTTGCGGCCCCAAGGGCATGATCATCGACAAATGGCGTTCCAATAACGCGATAGAACGTCAGGTGATGCCGAAAGTCGATCATCGCAAAAGAGGCTCAACAATCGCGCCGGGGGGTGCCATCGCGAAAACAGTTGGCCATACAGGACTTCCGATCCAGAGGCGGTTTACAACGCGTCGATCTTTCCAGCCTTGCGAAATCACTTGTCCGGACTGATTGGCAAGCTGCTGCACGCGATCGCCTTCAAGATGGGCCGTGCACCAAAACATGGCATACCCGGCCTGGCTAGTGAATTTCATGTCGACGTCAGTGGGTATCTCGCCCGATGTACCGAGCGGTGCCGCCTATGATGTCTCAAAGCCTACACAACAAACAAAAGCTGTCGCTATTGAACGAAAACGCTGGGCAGCGAACAGACTATCTATCCGAAACGTCTGCTTTTCGTGCTCAGCTTGACCTTCAAAGCGAAAAGACGGAACCGCAACAAGATGCGCCGGCCAACCTGAGCGTAAGCCCGCAGCTACGTCTCCAGGATGGCGCGTTATTTGCGTGGTCGATTTCCGTAGCCGTTGTGACGTCTGCCTACAACAAGCGGAGATGACTATGGCGATTGGCCCAGACGCGCTGAATTCCGTGGGGCAACTGACGAGTGTCGCTTTGCGTCGAGGCGCAGCCCACCGGAGCACGCGCGAATGAACATCAGGAGCCTTCTCCTCGGCTCAACTGCAGTGCTGATCGCCCTTTCCGACGCGCGCGCGGTCGATGCTGTGGCTGTGGCCGAGCCAGAATCGACCGAATACATCAAGGTCTGCGACGTGTACGGCTCCGGCTACTTCTACATCCCCGGCACCGAGACCTGTCTGCGCATCGGCGGCGATGTCCTTTACGACATCGGCCTGGGCCATGTCGGATCGTATGACGGCGCCAGAACCTCAGACCTGAGGACTGGTGAGGATCAGGGCACATGGCGAAACAACGCTCGCTTGACCTTCAAAACTTGGACCGGCCAGGAGACCGAACTCGGCACACTGAAGACCTATACGGAAACCCGCATGGACTTTGGTAATCGCAACGCTTATTCGGGCACGGACAGCCCGCAAAACTACGCCTTCAACAGAGGCGTCAAATTGGCTTTCACTTGGATTCAGCTTGGCGGCCTGCGAGTTGGTAAGGACTGGTCGGCCTTCCACGTGTTTACTGGCCACGCTGGCGACGTCCTCAATAAGATGCTTGTTCCGCACGGCGGCTACGAAGCCAACGTGGTTCAGTACTACTTTGACAGCGGCAACGGCTTTTCGGCGGTGGCTTCACTCGAAGAAGGCTCGGGCGTAGTCGGGACTATCGACAGCTATGTTCCGCATGTCGTCGGCGGCGTGAAATACATGCAAGGCTGGGGGGCGATCACTGGCGTTGTCGCTTATGATAGCAACTACGAATCTCTGGCTGGTAAGGTCCGCGTCGACGTCAATGTCACAAACGAATTTTCGCTATTCGGAACGTTCGGCTACGGCTCCTATGGCAAGCTCAGCGACAACTCCATTAACACAATCGACGCTCATCGTCGCAGCTTCTACAAATTTTGGGGCGGCAACTGGGCTTTCTGGGCCGGCGCCACTTACAGATTCAACGAGAAAACTTCGTTCAACCTTCAGGTCTCGGGTGATCAGCTCAAGGACTATGGTCTGACTGCAAACGCTGTCTATACGGCGTTTGCAGGTCTAATAATCACAGCCGAAATCGACTACGACCACTATGGCGACTTCGGCGCCGGCATGGTTGACCCTTCCAACGTGAACTGGACCAAAGCTGACAAAAAGAACAGCGTCGGCGGCATCATCCGTTTCCAACACTCATTCTAACGGAATGAGAAACTGCATCTGGGCACCTCGAACTACGGCATTTCCGAGACCTGTGGGGCGGCAAAGCGGTTCGGCCCGGGCTGATGGCGGGAAGTGGCTTCGGTTTTGGTCGTTGAGGTTGATGCTGGGTGCCGAGTTTGGCGTCGCGGCGGCGTTTTCCGCCGCTTTTGGCGTCATGCAGGCGCAGTTCGCCCCTGGTGCCAGACGTAGCGCATCAGATTGTAGGCGAGGTTCGTCATGCCGATCTTGGTCCTGGCGCGGGCGATGCCGATCGTGCGGATGAAGAGTTTCATCTGCGCCTTCTGACGGGCGAAGACGTGCTCGACGAAGGCTCGGGTCTTTGAGCGCCGGCCGTTGGCCCGCGACGTCGCTTCGCTCATAGGCCGGCCCTTCGGCTTCTTGTGGTGGATTTCGGAGACATATCCGTTCCGGTCGAGCCACTCCTCGTTCTTCTTCGAGCGATAGGCGGTGTCGGCCCAGACCGTAGACCCGGTATTGGCGCGGTTGAGCACGTTGCGAAGCTGCGCGCCGTCATAGGCGGATGCGCTCGTGACGTTCCAGCCGCGGATGAAGCCGTGCCGGCGGTCGATGGCGGCATGGTTCTTGTAGCCGAAAGCGGGAATGGCGATGTCGCGCTGCTGCGCCTTTCCCTCCTCGGCGACCTTGGCCTTGGAGAACTTCACCGTCCAGCGGGCATCGCGATCCTTCTGGCGCAGCTTGGCCGGCTTCTCCTTCCATGCGTCCGGCACCTTGCCCGCCTTGATGTCGGCCTTCTCGGCGTCGGTGTTGCGCTGCTTCGGCGCCGCCACGATGGTGGCGTCGACGATCTGCCCGCCCATCGCCAGATAGCCGGCCTTGGCGAGGTGCTTGTCGAAGCGGGCAAACAGGTTCTCCACCGCGCAGGCCTGCGTCAGATGCTCGCGAAACAGCCAAATCGTCTTGGCGTCTGGCACTCTGTCGCCGAGCCCCAGTCCGAGGAAGCGCATGAAGGACAGCCGGTCCTGGATCTGGAACTCGGCCTGGTCGTCGGACAGCCCGTAGAGCGCCTGCAGCACCATGATCTTGAACATCATCACCGGGTCGTAGGCAGGACGACCGCCCCTGGCGCCGTCCGAGCGCTTCAGCACCTTGGCCAAAGGCTTGCGGAAAACCTCCCACGGCACAACGGCGTTCAACTTCTCCAGGGGATCGCCGGCTTCGCTTAGCCGAGCATAGCGCTCATCGATATCCCAGAACCCGGCCTGTCCCCGCATCCAATCCCTCCTTCCAAATCGCAACGGCAGTGAATCACAAACCGGTCAAAATGAGGAGGTTTTTCGAGACCTCCATCTGGGTGGTCCGATTGAAAGCAACCCATCGACCGGGTGCAGCAGCCCTGCGCATCCACGCTCCAGACGCCGGCCTTGGCCCAGCGGGTGAAGCGGGCATGGACGCTCTTCCACTTGCCGTAGCGCTCCAAAAGGTGCTGCCAGAATGCTCCGGATCGCAGGACCCATAAAACTCCGTTCACAAACAGGCGGTTGTCGGCGCCGCTACGGCCCGGATCACCAACCTTGCCCGGCAGAAGCGGGGCGATCCGGACCCACTGCGCCTCGTTCAGTTCATAGCGCTTTACACCCATCAAACCCGCTCCGAATCAGTAAATCCGGAACGCATTGATTCAGCACATCTCAGTTTTGGAAATCCTGAATGTGGATTGGTCCTAGCGCGCGCCTTGCAGGATGCGGCTGATCATGCCCAGGCCATGCGAGCGCTGCTAGCGGGATCGCCTGCACATGCCGGGCATTGCCGCCGATGACGCTCGAGCGCAGGTCCAGGCCGAGAGCCTTGCAGAACGACCGGATCAGGATCGTCTGGTCGGGATCCCACGCTTGCGGCCGGCGTGCCGCAGAGCGGGCCTAGCGGATCGTCCTCGATGATGCCTACCTCGGGGTAGCGCTGGAGGATGCCGGCCAGCGCTTCAGCCCGATCATTCGACATGGAAAGGCCGAGCGGCAGGTGCGCGCGCGGCTGGCAGACGAAGGCCATGGGCCGCTTCGCCAGAGCGTTCGCCAAGGAAGCGAGCGCCGGGCCCTCGGCATCCCATGCCACGGCTCGATAGTGCCCGGATCCGGGACGGGTCGGTGCAAAGGCTCGTCGCGTTTGCCGCCACCCGGGCACAGGGCCCGGGCGTCACGATGTATTGCGATCTGCGTTACAAACGTATATATACGCTCGCAGCACAGGAGAGAGCGCCATGGCCGCGACAGGCCCCAGGAAGGAAACGCCCGTCTCGATGCGGTTTCGCGATGACGATCTGACCATTATCGACCGCGGCGCGGAACTGCTAGGCCTGTCTCGCACCGAGTTCATGCGCCGCGCCGCACTGCACGAAGCGCAGGCGGCAATCCTCAACGCGACCGTCATTCGCCTGTCGCCGGACGCCTACAATGCATTCATGCAGGCGATCGCCGCCCCAGCAAGCCCTCCGCCGCCTAAGGCGGCGGAGCGGCTCCGCCGGTTTGCCCCTTGGGAAAGCTAGGTGGCGCTTTCAGGCATAGAACTGCTGGACGACACGCATCGTCTCGACGCATTCGATTGCGGCAAGCCCGCCCTCAACGCATGGCTGCTCGGCTTTGCGCGGACCAACCAGGCTCGCGGGTTTACCCGAGTCCTGGTTGTTCACAATGACAGAACCGTGGTCGGTTATTATGGGCTCGCACCCAGCGTGATCCAGCCGAACAGTGCGCCGCGCTCGATCCGCACGGGGCGCCCACCGGATCCGATCCCTTGCCTTTTGATCGGACAACTCGCGGTCGATCAAAACTACGTGGGGCGTGGCGTCGGCAGCGGACTGGTAAAGGACGCGCTGCGGCGCTGCATCGCCGGCGCCGACATCGTCGGTGGCCGCGCGGTCGTGGTCAGGGCAATTGACACCGAGGCCGAGCGCTATTGGCACAGTTGGGGCTTCATCGCCGCACGGGATAATCCTTCCGTCCTCATGCGCTCGATTCAGGATGTGCGCCTCTGGTTGGCAGACACTGCGCACTAGCTACGTGCAGAAACAGCTCGGGCACACCAGCGCTGAGATGACCCGAAAATATCAACTGCGCCGCGACCGCTTCCGGGTCAACCTCACCAAGGCGTCGGCGTTATAGAAAAAGCCCCTCCCCTGCCCGGCAACGATCCGGAGGGGAGGCGATCAGGTCGGCTTGGACGATGACAACGCCTATCAAGCACAGCGATCGCAGCATCCAGACTGTCGGCGGCCGACGCTTCATAGTCGGGCATGATCATCAACTGTGCGATGGCACGACTAACGAATTCCGGATTGAACTTTTCCAACCGTTCCCTGGTGCGCGCGACTTGTTGCGGAAACGCGCGCAAGGCATCGACGACTTCGCCGAGTTGCGACCGGGCTGCGGCTGCGATGTCGAAGATGTCACGAGGCCTGGCTTGGGAGCCGCGATAATAGACCTTCTTGACAATGATTTCGGGAATGGTCTCGAGCCGAACCGTCCTCCCTTCGACATCATATGTCTTGAAGGGCGTCTTGGTCAGGACTCCGGCTATGATGAAGTCGATTTCGCCGATGCCTTCGAAGGCGAACTTCATCACCCTGACAGTCCGATGGCGTCGGCGCAAAGCGCAGGCGGCTTCTGGACGGGTCGATGAAGCCAAGCAGTGCGGGTCATCGAGGAAAACATCGATGTCATGGCTTTCACGATGGCCGATCTTGATCATCATAGCCGTCCCACCGCCAAACGACCATTCGAAGTCTGACCGCCGCATTCTCCCGAAGCTGGTTAATCAGATCGACGGCGATGCTAAAAGGCCGCCGCCATTCGGAAGGGCGCCGGCTATCGTGTTCGGCCATCACGCAGCGAGCGGATAGCTCTCGCCGGACCAGGCGGAGAACGCAGCGGCGAAGGCCTTCAGGTCGGGGACCGGGATGTGGTGCACGACAGCGAGCTCGACCTGCAGTGCGAGGGGAACCTCGCCAAGAAAGGCGCTGATATGACCAGGATGCTGTTTGGCCAACTCGAGATCCGCCAGGCAATAAGCCAGACCTGCATAGTCCAGCTGTACGCTGTAGGGCGCGTTCACGGTCGTCAGGACGGACGCCAAATGCTTGCTCATAATGGCTTAAGCTAGTTGTTTCGGGACCATCGCATAAGCTACCAACCTCTCCAGCACCTGATGGGATCAAGAATTTATTCCTTTAGCTATCGACAATGACCTCTGATTGATCTCGCCGATGTCCTTGCGCTCCTCGATCAGCCCGACGATGAAGGCTTCATGCGCATCGAGGCTGGAGGCGCGGCGGCGGCCCTGCCCGCGGCGCGCCGGCGGTGCAAGGCGCTTCGGTGATCGTCGCAACGCCGGCCGAATCATAGCTGCGATGTTCGAGATGCTTCAAGGCGTTGACCAATCGCTCCGATACCGGCAGTTGACAAACGATGCCAACAATCCCGCACATGTTGGCCTCCGAATTGTCCCCAGCAGTCCCAACCGACGCAGTAATAGAGAGGGGCGGGGCATGACCGCCTTGGGATCGATATATTAGAGCCTTGGACGATTGATATAATTGATTATAGCAATAATTATCATTCATCTTTTGGATAGCTGACAGGCCTTTGAGGGCCCTGATCTCCATCTCCTGAGGCTCCACGCACTGATCGACCGCAAGCTCGCCGCGCGACGCGAAGATCAACCTGTCGAGCGCGAATGGCTGTTGCTACGCAAATGCAATGCCGCAGGAGTCCTACAAGCCTCGGCAGCGGCAGCCCCTGTCCAGGCCTGCCCCCAGTGTGGTTCCGACACCTCCAGTGTCGTCCCTTCTCCATCCGGTGATATTGACCGAACAGCCGCAGCGTGTCGCGATGGATGAGCTTGAGGGGGCCACGCCCCTCCCTTCGACCGGACCTGACAAGCGCTCCTACCGGCCATCATAGTTGTCGCTCAACCGGACACCCTAATTGTCGCCGCGCAATGGCAGCGTGCGCGCGAGTTGAGGTGAATATGCTAGATGCATCCATCACGTGGATGCGACCTCATTCGAACAATCGATTTGTTCAATGGGCCAGCTTCTCGATAGCTAAGCCTCAGTCATCGAATCATGGGGGTCTGGAGGGCAACGCAAGCCTAACGAATGCGGGGGACCGCACTAGGAGGATCGATGCGCAGAGAAATCGAAATCGGGTTGCTCGCATCCCGCGCTAGTTTCGACTTCCGCGACTTCTGCTGTCGCCCCGATCTCAGAGCCCACGGTGGCGTGTGCAATGGATTGTCCTCCCTTGAAAGGAGAAGAAATGCGAACGCTGCTCGTGGATCATCATGCGGATCTTACGCACACAGTGCCAGTTGCGCTCGCGGAAAACGGCTTTGCCGTTGATGTCGTTGGTAGCCTGGACCAAGCGTCGAGTGCATTTTCTTGCGCGAGCTATGAAATTCTCCTGCTGGAGTTGGCTCTACCAGATGGCGATGGCTTAGATTGGCTGAGGCAGCTTAGGAGCGAGGGACACTCAGTTCCTGCCCTCGTTATGAGTAACCTCGACGATCTCGATAAGCGAATTGCGATTTTCAATGGTGGCGCGGACGATTTTCTGCTCAAGCCATTCTCTACCGACGAGCTTATCGCCAGAATGAGAGCCGTTCTGCGCCGGTCGACACAGAAGACCGACCCCATCATAGTATTTGGCAATCTCCACTTCGATCCAATCGGCCGAGAGGTTTCGGTTGCCGATCAACCGCTGAGGATGGCACGCCGCGAACTATGTATTCTAGAGCATCTGCTTAACCGTGCGGGCCGCATCGTGCCACGTGCGCAGTTGGAAGATCACGTTTATTCGTTCAACGACGAAATATCTGGCAACGCGCTTGAAGTCGGAATCTATCGCTTACGGGGACATCTGTGCAGGTCAGGTGCAACGCCACGAATCACGACCGTGCGCGGCATTGGCTACATTCTTGAATTGACCGACGGTCTATCCGCATAGTTGGTCGAATTTGAAAGAAAAGACTGCCTTGAAAATCGTTCCAACTCGTCATCCTGACACCAATCGGCGGCCGACGCTCATCGTCGGTTCGAGACCTGCCGTCTCTCCTTACTTGGGCCATCTCCTCTGCGCGCTCGTTCTGCTATCTCCACTTTCTGCGGCTGCCCAGAACAAGCCGGATGCGGGGGCGCCCCGTGCCGCTTCCAACAGCATCAACACCACGCTGAACCTCTCCTCTTCGCTCGGCAAGACAGTTCATTTGCCGGCGCCAGCCGCGACCATCTTTGTTGCCGACCCGACGATCGCCGATTATCAGGCACCCTCGAGTAGCACCATCTTCGTCTTTGGCAAGAAATCCGGGCGAACCAGCCTGTTCGCCCTGGACAAAAACGGCGAGGCACTCGCCGAGTTACGGATTGTCGTCAGCCAACCGATCGGGGATCTGCGCGCTATGTTGAGGGACCAGGTCGGCGATTATCCGATCCGCGTCAACTATACGCCGCGCGGCGCAATCCTAAGCGGTACAGCGCCCGACGCGGAGGCCGCCGACACTGCCAAAAGGGTTACTGAGCAATTTCTCGGTGACGGTGCGCAGGTCGTCAATAACATCAAGGTCGCCGGATCCTTGCAGGTTAATCTCAGTGTGCGCGTAGCAGAGGTCTCCCGTAGCGCCATGAAGGCACTCGGCATTAACCTGTCCGCCTTCGGTCAAATCGGCAACTTCAGAGTGGGTTTGTTAAGCGGCAAAGGTGGTGGCTCTGGGGCGGCGAATGGTGGCGGTACAGCAGAAATCGGATTCGACAATGGTGCTGTCAACGTCGGCGCGGTTCTCGACGCGCTCGCCAAGGAGAACATCGCTTCGGTGTTGGCTGAGCCGAACCTTACCGCTATGTCCGGTGAAACCGCCAGCTTCCTTGCCGGCGGCGAATTTCCCATTCCTGTCCAGCAGGAAAATAGGCAAGTCTCGGTAGAATTCCGTCACTTCGGCGTCAGCCTGGAATTCGTGCCAACCGTTCTCAACAACAACCTAATCAATATTCACGTAAAGCCGGAAGTCAGTGAACTTTCGGCACAAGGTGCCGTTGAGATCAACGGTATCTCGGTGCCAGCAGTTTCCACGCGCCGAGCCGACACGGTCGTCGAACTCGCCAGTGGGCAGAGCTTCGCAATTGGTGGTCTCATCAGGCGTAACGTCAACAATGATATCAGTGCTTTTCCATGGCTCGGCGAAATGCCGATCCTTGGCGCGCTGTTCCGCTCGTCCTCGTTTCGAAAGGAAGAGTCGGAACTGGTTATTCTTGTTACGCCCTACATCGTAAGGCCAGGCTCCAACCCCCACCAGATGAGCGCACCCACGGACCCGCCGGCGCCGACTTTGGACGCGGGAGGCACTCCGACGAATTCGTTGGCAAGTCCGCCGCCAGGCCGCGCGACTGCCCGCACCGGCGCGCCAGGCGCCAAGGGCGGTCCTGGCTTCATCATAGAATAGCTGTCGGCCAATGACGTTGCGGAACATAGTTCTCCAGATCGCTCTGACGGCAAGCGTAAGTGGCTGCACAAGCACTACGCCGATCGATGTCGAGCCATCGGCACCAATCCTTATCCGACAGGAGACCACCGTCCTGACCATAGAGAGCCTTCGCGCTTCCGGACGGCAGCGCTTGCGTGTCTTCCTTGAGAGGGCCAGTCGCGGTCGGCGCGATGCCCTCCACCTGCTTATCAGCGGGTCGTCCCAGCTCAGCGCAGAGGCAGTCCATCAGGCCAGGCAGATGGGCCTCGACGCTTACAGCATCCATTTGCTCGACCAACACGACGGTGGCGCAGTGCGAATAGAGGCGATTGTCTATCATGCCCGCCCCCCTGTCTGTCCGTCGTATTCCGGCGCTTTACTCACTGACAAGTCCTTCCACCAGCCGCTTGGCTGTTCGACGCGCCATAACCTGGCGGTAATGGTCAACGATCCGCGCGATTTGCTCGACAACAAGGCTATCGAGCCAAGCGATGGCGATCGTGCGGCTATACCAGTTGCCACATACAGGACATTCGCGACGGGTAAAGGTGGCTGACATAAGGTCTTTTCGTCTAAGCCCGGTAGACCCTCCGGCGCCAGCACATACCGTCGCGTATTGTTTATCGGTTGCATTATGGAGCGGCACGTTGCGCCGGACGCGGCTGAACGCGGGCCCGCACTTGATCATAGAGCCGAATCTCACCGGGCATTGCGAGAGAGACCGCGAGGCCAAATGGCACCAACTCGTCGACCGGCGCGGCCGGATCGGCATCTCTGTGAATTTTCAGCTGCAAGCTCATGCCTTCGGCGACGACCGCGGCCTGCGCGCCGCTCCACACCCGGGTGAAGACGGTTCCGCGATTTGTCTGGTTCCCGTCCGGTTGCCAGGCATCGGCGGATACGCCAAGCCCGGCAACTTCGGCGGGATCAAGGATCCTCATTTTCACCGCTCGATATGATTTCTGGCCAGGGATGACCGGCGTAAACCATGCGAGCGTCGCAGACACCAAATGATCCCGGGCCTGCCCGCCTAGCTGTGAGCTTTCAGGAGGTTGTCCATTCGGACCGGACCGGGGAGACTGGAGTTACCAAGCTTCAGCACTCACCGGAGGGTCCGAATGAACATCCACAAGAATGCCCGTCTCACGCCGCTGCGTCGAGAGGAAATGGCGCTGTCGGTCGTTGAAGGCCGCCTCTCCAAAGCCGATGCGGCGCGGACGTATGGTGTGTCGGCGAAGATCGTGACGCGCTGGGTCGAGCGCTACACGGCCGAGGGACGGGCCGGCATGGCCGACCGCTCGTCGCGGCCCCATGTCATGCCGGGCATGACCGGACAGGCGGTGGCCGGGCGCATCGTGGCATTGCGCCGCCAGCGGCTGACCGGCCAGCACATCGCCCTGGAGGTTGGTGTGTCGTGCGCCACCGTCAGCCGGGTACTGAAGCGAGCCGGGCTGTCGCGGCTGAAGGACATTGAGCCTGCCGAACCGATCCGGCGCTACGAGCGCGAGCACCCCGGCGAGATGATCCACATCGACATCAAGAAGCTCGGCCGCTTCAGCCAGGTCGGGCACCGCATTACCGGCGATCCACAAAAGGGCAAGTCGCGCGGCGCGGGATGGGAGTTCGTTCATGTCTGCATCGACGACGCCTCTCGCATCGCCTTCTCGCAAATCCTCCCCGACGAGAAGAAGGAAAGCGCCGTCGCCTTCCTCAAGGCGGCGGTGGCCTACTACGCCGGCCTCGGCGTCGTCATTGCCCGCGTCATGACCGACAACGGCTCCTGCTACAGGTCGAAAACCTTCGCCAGGGCTTGCCACGAGCTCGGCCTTAAGCATGTCAGCTTGAACGACGGCTGGAAGAAGTTCACGAACAGCCGTACCGTCGAATAGAGCTGCGCGAGCGCTGCGGCGGCTTCAAGTCCCTCCAGCCGGCGATAGCCGACAATGCGGCGAACAACGGCGCCGTTCTTCTGCTCGACAAATGCCTGGTCATTCTTGCGGTAAGGCCGGCAGCGGGTGAACTCGATGCTACCGTCCCGGCAGTAATCGCGCACAGTCTCATTCAGGAACACGCTGTCATTGTCCGTATCGAACCCGAGAAGTTTGAATGGCAGGAGCCGCCGCACTCGCTCAGCAGCTTCTGCTCGCGGACAAGCAGGGGAGCGCATTCCGTCCAACCGCTCGCAATGTCGGTGAGACAAAGCGTTTGAATAAAAGCTGCCGCTCGTCACCGGTCCACTGTGCGCCACCAGGTCAGCCTCGACAAATCCGGGCGGAGGGGTCCTGCCAGTCGGAGAAAGTACGAATCGGAATGCTCCGTCGTAGCGCCGTGGATACCGCGCTGCGGCGCCGTGCCCGTCCTCCGGCGGTCTCTCGAGCCCCGCGAAGAACACGGTCGATTGTCGCCGCGCTCATCGTCAGAAGCCGACTGCGCGCTGTCCGACCGCTTGACGATCTCCATCGTGAACGTTCCGAGCTTTTGCAGGGCGCCGCGCAGTTTCGGCCCCGCATAGCCGCCATCGGCAAAGACATGGCGCAGCCACGGCCAGCGCTTGAGGATGGATTTCAGGACGGCCGGGGCGCCGTCGCGGTCCTGAATGTCGGCGGCGTGAACGACGACGCCGACCAGCAGGCCCAGCGTGTCGACGACGATGTGCCGCTTGCGGCCCATGATCTTCTTGCCGGCGTCGAAGCCACGAACGCCGCCGCTTTCGGTGGTTTTCACGCTCTGGCTGTCGATGACGCCGGCGGACGGGCTCGCCTCCCGGCCTTCCCGTTCGCGCGCCGCCATGACGAGTTCGTTGTTGATGGCGCGCAGCAATCCTTCGTCGCGCCAGTGCCAGAAGTATTTCTGCACCGTCGAGAACGGGGGGAAGTCCTTGGGCAGAAGCCGCCATGCTCCGCCCGACGAAGCCATGTAAAGCAGCGCGTTCACAACCTCGCGCAGGTCCGTCTTGCGGGGGCGGCCGATCCGGTTCGGCGCCGGCATCAGCGGCTCGATCAGCGCCCACTCCGCGTTCGTCAGGTCGCTTGCGTAGCGCGGGCAGCGCCGTTCATAGTGAGGGCGAGTGGTTTCGGTCCAGGGCATCGTGATCTCCGTCGAATCTCAGCAATCCGACTGAATCACAACCCGCTGAAATCACTCACTTCTTTTTGGAGCAGATACTAACAGGCTCAGATCCTACGACGCAGCCAAGAGGGAAATCATGCCCGGTGTCGAGCATCGTTCGCACAAAGCTCTCAATAACCGGGCGGAGAACTCCCATATGGCTGTTCGACGACGAGAGCGAGGCATGATCCGGTTCAAGTCGGCGGGGCAATACCAGCGCTTCATCTCCATCCACGGCCCGATCGCCAACCTCTTCAACCTTCACCGCAAACATCTGACAGCTGCCGGTCATCGCGATATTCGTGCTGCCGCTCTGGCCGTCTGGAACGATATCGCCTTGTCGAGCGCCGCATGAACAGGGGCCGCAATCCTTTGCTGCGCCCTTCAACATTTTAAGGCGACGCTACCCGAGTTGCCCAAGAGCGGATCCTCAAACCATTGTAAGGTGAACACGATCCGTTCGATGCGCCCGATTTTGCGCAAGGCGGATGCCAGACTGTTCTGCTGCCGGTAGGCGGATAAATAGCTTCTTCAGGAAAGTGAAGATGTCGTGTTCAGCCGTGTCCGGTTGAAGACGCGTATGTCCGAAAGCCGACTTTGAGGCGCAGTCGGCGCGGCGATGCGATGCACTGGTTTTCCAGTCTTTCAGGCAAGGTCCGCACAAAAGTCTTTGTTGGCATGTCTATTGCGAGGAGGCGGTAGTGGATCCGCACGACCGCGCGCGGTCTCCCAGTCGCCGCAATAATTCAAATGAAACCTCCTCGATTGATCTAAATCAATGCCATAGACGCTGCGCTGTTGAGCGCGTTCCCGCCAGAGCCTTTGCCGCATCAACTGGGAGGAATACGGATCGCTGATCGAAATGCACTGCTTGGCCCAAGCAGAAAACACCGATGTAGTAGCGCGAATGCACATCACGCATCACCTCCACACGAAAGCTTAAGGAGTCCTAAAGAATGCACGCGCCGAGCTATTCCGAGGCCTTGGAACTTGCGATCGATCGTTCGTACGACATCAATCTAGATATGCTGAGGTCGCAAAATTTGCATCTTGACACGCACAACGATTATCTCGTTGGTACATATCCTCCCCTCAAGGCAATGAGCAACCTGAGTAGCGAGCAATTGTTGGCTCAGATTGCCTCGTCGATCGACCTCTATTTCCACATTCCTTTCTGTAATCAGCATTGCACCTTTTGCCACTTCGCCAAGGAAATCAATCCATCCTCCGAGCGAGTGGAACGATATTTGTCGGCCTTAGATAAAGAGATGAGTTGGTCAGACGCGGCGCTCGCTGGCAAAGCTATTGAGACTGCTTTTTTTGGGGGTGGCACCCCCTCATTTTTGACCAACCATCAACTAAAAACGCTGTTTGGTATAATCAACAAGCGATTTGATTTATCGAAATCCGAAGTGAGTTTCGAATTGCATCCCTCACTTGTAAAGCATGATGATGCTGCGGATCGCGTGTCCACTTTACTTAGTGGCGGTGTAAATCGCCTCGTTCTTGGCGTTCAAACTCTGGATCGAAATATTTTGCGCATATTAAACCGTGGGCATGGTGTAGATGAGGTGGTCCGGACCGTAAAATTACTTAAAGATATGGGCGCTGAGAATCTATCCCTTGACTTGATGTATGGGTTGCCGGAGCAAACGCTCCGGAGCTGGTACGACTCACTTATCGGCCTATTGGACATGGGAATAGAGAAGTTCAATATATTCCCATTGATGTTTAAATCGACGGATCCCATAGCTCGCCAATTGGCCAGAGGACGATATCAATTCGCGGGAGCTAAGGAGCGCATCGTAATGCATTTCATGGCGGAGCACATCCTCACCAGCCTTGGCTATCGACATGGACCGATTTTCTACTGGACTAAGAGGCCGCAGCCACACTCCGTTCAACAGCGTCGCAAATACGATTCCTGGAACGACAATAATCTTGTTCCGTTCGGGCTTGGCGGATTTGGCTACATGAGCCAGTGCCAGTTCTATAACGAAGCAGATTTAGATCGCTATCTATCTAGAGTTGAAGCGGGCGAAAAACCAGTGTGGAAAGGTGCTGTACTGTCGCACGACGATCTCATGCGCAGAACATTGATGTTTGCCTTGCGAAGCAGCGGGGTGTCGCTCTCCCGCTTCGAGGGACAATTTGGAGTGTCGATTGAAAAATACTTTGGCCGCGAGCTTGAACTTTTAAGCAAGGCGGGACTCGTCCGCATCTCAAACGACGGCGTGCTTTCATTAACTGCGGCCGGCATTATCAATTCGGGCGCAATATCGCTGCTGTTTTTCTCGGACAATGTGCTTGAGCGGGTCGCGTACAACGATAGCAGAATAACAGACAAACGAACTGACCTGCTCGAAAAACACGATTACTCGCCGGCGGCGAGATATGGGTCAAGTGCAGAAATGCAAGCTGTCTTTCGGTGAATCGGGGGGCGCTCGTCAATGGTCACCAAGTTGTCCTTTTCCATGCCGGAACAGCCGCTTTATCGGGCGCAGGGGATATTTTCTCATCAGAGCGATAGCATTGATCGCCGGGAGCGAAAACGCCCCTTTGGGCCTCTCAGCAATTTTGTCGCCGATCAGCTGCCGCACTGTATCGCGGAGATCAAAGCCAGTGCACGACCTGGTGAAGCGGTTAAGGCACTTGGGCGTAGCATTAACGCAATGATTGCGGAGACGGACTATGAGGCGCAGCTGCTGAATCTGCCCCAATCCGAGTTCGGGGTCGCTAAGACAGATATCCAGTATCTCGTTAATTGTGCTTATCAGATGTCTGCGTTTGCCGGCCTTCATTCCGTTGATGCCGAGTTGACAGTGGGAGAGGCACTGAGGCAACTTGCACGCGTAAGTCGGCAGCGGCAGCCTAGCATTGATGTCCTCTCCTATGAAGATATGATCCTTACGAATCCGTTGCAGAGCG
Source organism: Mesorhizobium newzealandense (assembly GCF_042682145.1). Lineage (NCBI taxonomy): Bacteria > Pseudomonadati > Pseudomonadota > Alphaproteobacteria > Hyphomicrobiales > Phyllobacteriaceae > Mesorhizobium > Mesorhizobium newzealandense. Next base: position 504,311 of record NZ_JBHUGZ010000012.1, read on the forward strand.
ATCCACGCGTATATTGCCTCGGGTCGGCCGGGGTCGAGGAGCGAGATTTTTGCCTTGGCCATCAACTCATTGAGAGTGAATTACAGTCGGCAATAGACGCTCTACTCGCTTTGCGTGATGCGGTCGGGGCGGACGCGCGTCAATGTCTTGCGGTATGCGTGGAGCGCCTTGAGTCAGCAAATTATGTTCTGGCGCGTTTTTATGAACGTATGTCGCCCGATCTATTTGGCCAATTTCGTGTATTTTACGGAAAAAACCCTTACAAGGATAGGCTGGGCCCAAGCGGCCGTTTCTCTGCCCGCATCGTCGCGGTCTCGGTGCTACTGATCGGTGAAGAACTCTTCCATCAGAAACCGCAATTCTATATGGATGTGTATCGGTTGTCAGAATACTATCCACAGGGATGCATCCAGGAGGTATTTCGCTGGTTGTCGCCAGACAAGGGCGGCTCGGGGCTCCAGCCAAGCTGGCTAGAAGGGAAAGCGGACTTCCCTAAGTTCGCAACCATCTTGCCCGTCATCGAGCGCCACGGCAGTGAAACTAGAAAGCTGCTCGCGTCCTGTGTTTGTGCGCTGGATCAGTTTAGCCGGATGCACCGCAGTACGGCGTTAAAGTATACAATCGAACCTGGCCGCCCAATTGTCGGAGTCGAGACTTCGGAAAGTGTTGAAGCTGTCCTTTCACAGCGGCTGCTAATGGCGGCGCGTCAAAGCTAACGCGGTATTTGCCCCGGCAAAAACATGTCACGACGCCAGACGCGCCGACGTCCGACGTCCGAAAAAAGGTGATGGTCGATGTCTCAAGACGGAGTTATCTTTCGTCGGTTCGAGTCAGGGGATGCCGATGATGTATGGCATCTGCATAGAAGCGCCTCTGAGGCAGTTGGTGTGCGCGGTCCGGAAGGAACGTGGGAGGATGATTTGCGTAATGTCGGGGAAGTATACATCGCGTCAGGCGGAGACTTCGTAGTTGCGCATATCGGCCCCCAACTCGCTGCAATGGGTGGATTGAAACCCGTTGACAACGATGTCGCACAGCTGAAGCGTTTGCGGGTCGATCCCGCCTTTCAACGACGAGGGCTTGGAAGGAGAATACTTAGTGAATTGGAATCGCGAGCTGTTTCTCTGGGATTCAAGTGGATAAAGCTCGACACGACAAAGAGCCAAGTAGGAGCTCAAAGAGTTTATGAGACGGCTGGATATACGCGCTGCGCGGAAGGGATGTTGCACGGACATGCAGTGATCTTCTACGAGAAGCGGCTCGCCGGTCCGGATTGACCTATCTCATATGATCGATGAGGCTGTGAGCCGATGCTGACGTCGGTGCACGCCATAACGTCATGGTCACAACCCAAATTTCGCGTGGAGGTCAATCGTAAGAACGCGCCCGTTTCGTAAGACCTTATGTCCTTTCTGGTTGCCGGCTGTGAGGTGGTTCGCCCTACACTGGCAGTGTTGAAACGAGGGTTGCTCGTCGAGCCTATCCTCATGCCAGGAGGACGAACCATGGAAGAATATAGCCCCGCCGCGCTCGCCAGGTCGACCAACGCGCGCTTCTCTGTGCAGCTCCACAGCCTTCGTTGCCGCGCGCGCCCGGGCGTCGTTGCACGATCTTCGGCCGGCGCGGCGCCGCTGAGCTCGGCGACCAGATCGCCCTTTGCATGTTCCAATGTCATGGCGCGAAAGCTCCATGTTTATCGGCCTATTGCAAGGTGCCTTGGCGCACCGCTTACGTTGATCCTCGCAGAGTCGCAGTGCCGGGAAAGAGTAGCGCGCCTGGAAAAAGCAATCGAGGACGGCCTGCTCGACTGGCCACTCGCGCCGGTAGTCGAACGCTTGCAGGCTTTGCGTGGGGTCCAGCTCATTTGTGCGGCTACCTTCATGGTCGAAATCGGCGATGTACGCCGCTTTGCCAACCCGCGACAACTGATGGCTTATCTCGGACTTGTCCCCTCGGAGCGCTCGACCGGGGACGCCGTGCGACGGGGCGGTATCACCAAGGCTGGGAATGCCCTAGTGCGCCGCGTCTTGGCCGAGAGCGCCTGGACTTACCGCTATCCGGCCAAACTGGGGAAAAGAAAATACTTCGAAAGCCGCCACATGCCTGAAGTCGTGCGAGACATAGCGTGGAACGCACAGGCGCGCTTGACCAAGCGCTACAGGGCCATGATCGCGCGTGGCAAGCGCAGCACCGTGGCTGTCACCGCAATAGCTCGCGAACTCGCAGCTTTCATGTGGGCCATCGCCCGAGCGGATGAGCAGCAGGCAGGAACCTGATCCTCGTCGCGACGAAATAATCATCGCGCCTATCGGCGGGGACGTGGCATTGAATGGGGAATTCCCGGCATCGCTTTGTGGCCGGCAATGCCGACGCCCGTTGTAAGAGAGGGACCAGCCGCGGACGAATACATGGACATGCGGTAACCAACCCGCGCATCAGAGCTTGTTCACCCGCGTCCCAGGCCACGTCTCCACCGATAGGCGCTCAGTCAATGAGAAACCGACCGAGGAAATCGGTGTCGGGTGGGATTACTGCGCAGATCGCGCCTTGCAAAAGGACATCAGAGCGATGCGCCAAGGCACCTTGCATGTTCCAATGTCATGGCGCGAAAGCTCCATGTTTATCGGCCTATTGCAAGGTGCCTTGGCGCATCGCTTACTGTCCTACGAGCGGCTGCAGGGCGCGTTCGCGGACCTTTTCGGTCTTGCCGTCAGCCAGGGCGGCCTGATGAACATGCTGCGTCGCGCCCAGGGCGCCTTCATGGCTGAGCGCGATAACGCGATCATGGCGTTGCGTCGGGCCAGGGTCGTCGCCTGCGACGAGACCGGGGGCGGATCGAGGGAAGCAATTCATACCACTGGGTGTTCCGCTGCGCGGAGGCGGTCGTCCATCGGTCCGCTCCGACACGCGGCACCATCGTGGTGCCGACCCTGATGGACGGGCATCGACCCGACGTGTGGTGTTCCGATCGCTATGCCGCACAACAGTAAGCGGTTAGCTGACGGCGTCTGGTTTGAAGTTCCAGGGCATGAGCATTTCGATTTTGGCTGCGGGCCAGCGCTGAGCGATGCGGGTCAAGGTCTGGGAGAGCCAGGCGAGTGGGTCGACGCCATTCATTTTACAGGTTTGCAGAAGTGTCGCGACGGTCGCCCAAGTGCGTCCACCGCCCTCGCTTCCAGCGAAGAGACTATTTTTTCTCGTAATTGTCTGGGGCCTGATTGCACGCTCGACGATATTGGAGTCGATCTCGATACGACCGTCCATCAGAAAGCGTTCCAGCGCCTCCCGCCGGGTGAGCGCGTAGCGGATCGCCTCGGCAGTCTTGGATTTTCCGGAGACCTTGTGCAGTTCTTTTTCCCACAGGTCGAAGAGGCTCGCGACAATGGCCGCGGACTTTTCCTGACGCAGCGCGGCGCGGCTCCCAGCATCCTTGCCGCGAACCTCGTCCTCGACCTTCCACAATTCGGTCATGGCGGTGATCGTTGCCGTCGCGGCCGGTGAGATCCCGCTGATGTGCAGATCGTAAAACTTGCGCCGCAGATGCGCCCAGAGACCGGTAACTTCTCTGGGGTTATGCGGCTCGAAGTAGAGGCGGTTTGGGCTTGAACAGTGAAGGCACCTGCGGCTCTGACTGTCGAAATCTCGCGCGAAGTCGGTCGCGAAGCTCACCATTCTTTTCGGCGGTTCGCACCTGCATTAGCATGTGGGCGCCATGCTGAGACCATCGCATTTGTTGTGCTTTTTCACCATACGTTTGGCGACCAGCGAGTTGACCGCCGACTCGGCAAGAGTGGTAGCGACGCGAAGGCCGGCTCGGTAGCGTTTGCCGTAGTTGACGATCGCACAGCGGTTCGAACGGACATAGGTGAGCAGTTGCGATGCGAGCATGTGAAGACGCGCGACCGACAAATTTCCAGCCGCTTGCAACGGAAGCAATTGCGTAACAATACCCTGGAGGTCTCGGATAGCTCGATCCAAGCATCCGTGCCACAGTCGCCACTTCACCGCTTTGATGTCCTTGTCGATGGTCGAGAGCGCGCCGACGGACTCAGCTTGGGATCGAACCATGAAATCGGCGATCTGCTGCATGGGGCTGAACCTTCATAGCAATGTGAAACCAGTCGATGATGTGGGCCGTCGGCTTCGGGATCGCACGCGGCAGTCGCTTGAGAATTTCAGCACCCTCCGAAATTACCGTGACGTCGCCGTAGCCACGATGCCCTTCTCGCTCAAGGGGGTGAAGGGCGCGATCTCGGATTGCGTCTTGGTCGGTATTGCTGGTGGTGAAATATCGGCCACCCCGATCTCCCCGCCCACCACGACCGCAGCGGGCCACGACGATCTCGAAATTCCGTCCTGAATTCCGCTCGGCGCCGCGAACATGCGCCGTGTCGATGCTGATGACGAACACTTTGCGGCGATCGCCGGGAAGCGGCATTTCGAGCTGCCGTCGTTCATCGGTCTGCAATCTTACTCGCCGGGTTTCTTCCATGATCTGGCCGTCAAGCCGTTCGCCGGCGCTGATCGTCCGCTTGCGCACAGTGGCGTGGGTCTCCGTCGGCTCGATAGGCAGAAAGGCAGCGAGCATGCTGGCAGCCTGGCGGTAGGGCAGCAGGCTTCCCAGTCGCGCCGCAATTCCATCAGTTCAGGCGTCGCCCGATCGGGGCAGATTTCCTTGAGCGGAGCGAATGCGCCGTCCATTCCCGGATGGCAATCCCGACACAGCATCCATCGTGGATTGCGAGCCTCCACCGTGCCAAACACCGTTCGAATTCGGCGTGTCGTGTAGTCCTTGACCGGCCGAAAGGTATGGCAGTCCGGACATACCCGGCGAAACAAGGCGTAAGTCTCCGCCTCCTGAGTGACCACCGCCTTCTGCAAGGCGACCATGATCTTCTTGCCATCATCGACCGACAGGCCGAGATCACCGTCGCACAGACGCTACTCGCTCTTATCGATTCGGACTTCTTGACAGACAAACGTCACCGAAGTCGTTCTTCCCCTCGATCGAGATCGTCCATTCCATCGCCTTCAACGCCTCCTTGAACAAAGCGCGGTGATGGCCAATCGGCGCTAACAAATCGTATCCGTACTGACCCCAGAGAAATTACCGGTGTCACGGCGCTTGCCTCAGAGTCGAGAGAAAGCACATAGGAACCAGGCGCAAGACCGCTGCTGATACTGCGAAGCTGCCTGCAAGCGCCTGACAAGACCGGTTCTGTGGGGGGCGTAATTCACCCCAGTAAGTGTGTACTCGGTGGTAGCATTGTCCCTGATTGGTCAGGAGCCGAAGATCCGCACGGTTCTGGCGACCACTGCCCGTTTCACGGAAAACAAGAAGCGGGTCGCCCATATCCATTCAAGCGACATCAGCGTAGGCGGCCTGCCCGAGCAGGTCAATGACTGGGAACGGCAAAGTCTCATCCTATCTTTTCATATCAATTCGCGTATTCCAGCGCATAATCCAAGGTTCGGCAACCGGGAGAACTCCGGGATAATCTGACCCCGGGTCAGCTCCATTCCTGAGCGCCTCTGCGGCCGGCCGGCTCCTCTAGCGCCGCAGGTATTCTTCGGCGGCAAAACTATAGATGTCTCGCTCGTGTCGAACGGTGCGCCGACGCCTGAAAAAATTTCCCTCGGCATCATCTCTCAGCCCATGGCCGCCACGGTCCAGTCGAGATTACATGCGAGAGCGGCCGATAAACGGAAAGCAAAGGCTTGCAAAGATGAGTGGTGTGGCTGGCTCTGATGAAGATTTTGCTGCGCCATCGACATTTGCGCCACTCATGCAGCCGACCTTTCGTTCGATATGGCTCGCCACGCAGGTTTCCAGTCTCGGCTGGCTGATGCAGACTGTTGCCATCAGCTGGCTGATGGCGACGATCTCGACTTCCGACTTGATGGTTGCGCTGGTCCAGGCTTCGTCGACGCTGCCTGCGTTCATATTGTCTGTCTTCGCCGGGGCGCTCGCCGACAATTTCAGCCGTCGCAGGGTCATGTTCGCCGGCCGGTCCCTTATGGTGGTAGCCTCTGCGATGCTGACTGCTTTAGTGGCGCTGGGCTTTGTCGACCCGTGGATGATCCTCGGCTTCAGCTTCTTGATCGCATGTGGCGGAGCTCTCAACGATCCCGCCTGGCAAGCTTCGGTTGGCGATATCGTGCACCGACGCGATATTCCCGCTGCCGTTACGCTGCTTTCCGTGGGCTTCAACACGGTACGCACCGTAGGTCCGGCGCTGGGCGGCATCGTGGTTGCCTCGTTTGGGCTTTTGGCAGCTTTTACTGTGACCACCCTCACCTATTTGGTACCCTTGGCCACCATATGGCGCTGCAAGTGGAAGGTTCGCTCTTCACCTCTGCCGCGTGAATCGATGAGGACGGCGATCTACGACGGAGTTCGCTTCACGGCGATGTCGTCCGAAATCAAGGCGGCGATCGCCCGCGGAACCCTCTTTGGCCTGGCGAGCATTGCCATACTCGCGCTGCTGCCCCTGATCGTGCGCGATCAGTTGGGAGGAGGACCACTCGCCTATGGCACGCTCATGGCCGGCTTCGGGACAGGCGCCGTCTTCGCCGGCATCTCCAACAGCAGGTTCAGACGGAGCTTGTCGCAGGAACGGCTGATGACACTGGCCTGCGTCGCCTGCGCGGCGTGTTCCCTCTCCCTTGCCCTGAACTCTTCGATTGCAGTGGCGGCAATTGCACTCGCCTTGGGCGGCGCGGGGTGGGTCACAGCCTGGTCCGGGGTTGGCGTGAGCGTGCAGCTGGCGAGCCCGCGCTGGGTCGTGGGGCGCACGATCTCGATTTACTATGCATTGATAGATGGCGGGATCGCGGCCGGCAGTTGGGTGTGGGGCACGGTGGCCGAAAACCATTCGCTGACCTGGGCGCTGGAAGGCTCCGCTGGAGCTCTGCTGCTGGTCGCTGCAGCCGGAGTGCTGTTTCCTCTGCGTGAGCGCTGCGATTCCGAGCCCGACCCTTTAGAGGAATTCGACGCTCCCGCGGTCGCGCTTGATGTGAAGCCAAGAAGCGGTCCTATCGTTGTCAAGGTCGAGTATCTGATATCCGAGAAAAACCTTGAGGCTTTCCTCGATCTCATGAGCGAGCGCCGGCACGTGCATAGCCGCGTCGGCGCGCGGCAATGGACACTCCAGCGTAATCTTCAGAAACCTATGCAATGGACAGAAACATTCCGCACGCCGACCTGGACCGACTACCTTCGCCTCAACCATCGTCTCACGACCGCAGACAAGCAACTGGACGAACGCGTTTGCCAACTGCACGCGGGGGAGCACCCACCCCAAATGACGCTTTCGATTGAGCGGCCGACAAGCTCGGCCCGCAAACCCGAGCAGTCAGTCCTTCACGTTCCCCGTCATTGAAGCTAAACTGTCAAATATCGGGGCACCAGCGATAGCGAAGGTATGGCGCTCGAGAACGAGCGTTGAGTGGTCGAAGCATCTCAGCCAGGCGCCCAAGCAGGACCTGCTCCAGACTTGGACTAGAGAGCGTGTATTCCGATCTTCCCAGGCGCGCTGAGCTGACTGATGAAAGGACGCAGTGCGGTGAGGAAGTTCGAATTTGCTGGTCAGGCCGAGCTCTGAGACGGCCCAGAGTCGGTCGCAAGTCTTTCTTGCAGGTTGTTCAAATAATCTACCGCATAGGTTTGCGCCGTGGAAAGCGGTAGATTGATGCCGGCCGTCGCGGCCTCTTCAATCGCCTTCTTGACGAGCCCGTTGCGGATTGCCAGTTTGACCTCGGGCCCAGCGACAAGGCTGACAGCCTGCGCCGCCAAGTTGATGCCGGCTTCTGCCAGCGCGTGCATCATATTGCCTCCGCTAATGGCTGTATGTAGGATGTTCGCCGCTTGCGACTCCCACTCGAGGGCCATCGATGCGAGATCGGCTATTTTTCCCAGGCCCGGAACGAAGCTGAGCAAGCCCACCGCCGTTGCGGCCGTGTCAAGCAGGCCAGAGGCTTCCTTGCAAACGCCGTCGACTATATGCATGAAGATGCCGCCGTTCTTTTTGGCTGACTTGATCTCAGGCTGGTCCGCCAGGCCCATCGTCATGTCCGCGACAGCGTCCTGCTCCGCAGCGGTTTTGGGCACATGGATCTTTGGCTGTTGAATGGTTTGGTTCGCCGACGACATGTTGGTGTAGAAGTAGGCAAAATCTTTTTTGCTGACGTCACCAGAATCGACTGTATGTCCGCCGCCGAAGTCGAAGACTTTATTATGGGTCTTGTAGCCGGTGATCGAATTGTTGAGCAGACCGAACAACAGAGGATCTGAAAGGAGCTGCGACGCCGTTTTCCGTACTCCCGGATCAAGGCTCTTGTCGTCCGCCATGCTCGCCAGCTTGTCACGAGTCATGACACCGCTTCCAAAGAAAGCGTCCTGATGGCTATTCATCGTCTCGAGCGTATTCAGCTCGGCTTGCGTGAGGCTCATCGACGATGAGGCGACTTGCAGGAAGTCCTCTTTATGGACCTTATCTATAGCACCGCCGTACAACTGTTTCCAGGCATCCGGGTGATTGACAAAGTATTGAGCCGCCGCAATGACCTGGGGCGGACATTTGACGGTTTTCGCTTTGCCGTCGACGATCTGATTGAAATCAGCCAGACTCAGGTTCTTGGGCAGGCTTTCAGAGTACCGGTAAAGCTCGCGCAAGGCATCGCTCAAGGTCATGACCGAAGGCTGAGCATTTCCAGTGCTATCGGATGGAATGTAGTTCTGCTCGTAGCTTTGCGCCTGCCGCTCCTGAAACTCGGCAACTTGTGAATGATGGCTGGAGAACCCAGACAAATCTTTCGGCTCGATCCTGCCTCCACAGCGGCCGTCCCCCTGCGAGCCGATCGCGTAAAAGAGTTCTGGATCCTGCTGCAGTGCCTTGAGCGCCGCTTTCAAATCCGGTGGCGCAGAGGGCAGATTGGCTTGGGCATCGAGCTTGTCCCACCAGATTGGGGTGTCCTTGTGACGGTTAAGCACTGCCACAATCTGCAACTCAGCCTCGGTCAGGGAGCCGCCGTCCCAGGTGATTCTTGAGCTTTTCACCGGCACCGGCGGGACGGAAGGGGGCTCGATTGCAGAGGGCTGGAGATCCTGATCCATCGATTCAATTGCCGCCCTCATATGTGGCGGCAGCAGGTCCAATGGGTGCTGACGCAAATCTTCCATCGACGACTCGAGATCCGAAGCCTGCCGGTCCCGGAGCGCCGCAGGTTCGGTCTCACCTTGCAGCGAGTAAGAGGACAGCATTGCGTCGAAGAAGGATGCGCCTTGCTGAGCCTGGGCGGACATAGGCGCAGAAGGTGTCCGGCCCGACCAGGCCTGCACTGACTGTGCGGTATTTGAGCTGTTGGATGGTGAAAGGTTGCTGGCCGACATTGTGCACCCTCAGGCGTGACGTTGAAATTCCCACAAGGGCCTGATGTGAGGCCAATGCGCTCACGAACGCGACAATTCCGAGCGTCGGCCGGGTCCCAATGCCCTAGCCGTGCTTTTAATTGATCCGCTCCTTGCTAGCCCCAAGGCTCAATTCCAGCACAGTGCCGGCGATATCTTTGGAGTTGCCGGTTCTAATCATGAACGGCTTAGCTTTCGATAAACTGACGAGCTTCACACGAATTCACACTCAGGAGGTGGCGGTCGTGATCTTTTTCTTCAGAAGCTACGGCGTTTGCTCCGATGTCAGTTCTGGTTCCGCTCAGGCTTCCCGGCGACGCCGTCCTGTTGCGGCACGACAGAGGAGTAAGACGCTTCCGGTTGCCCGTCGCGGACGACCATGGTGGAAGAGCCTCGAAACAATATCAGCACCGATTCTCTTGGCGGCGTCTCCACGGCGCGGGGCTGCGCCTGGGCCTCCGCCACCAGGCCGTTGAACGTCTGTTCCACCAGCGCCATGAAGCGTGGAGGACCGGAAACCAGGACGAGGCCATTTCCGGGCGCAGGTCGCATGACATAGCGCTCATCGGAGATGCCAAGCTCATCGAGGGCCGCCTTGAACCCATCGAAGCCAACCGAAGTCAGCACAAGCATCCGAGTCTGCGCTTCTTTTGCAGCGGACACATAAAGCACCATCCCATCATAATACCATTGGAGATCATACAGGTCGGTCAAGCGGTCGAGGAACTCGCGCGGTGGTAAATCCGGCATACGCCCGCGAATCCGCCCCTTCACCTCCGGGCTGATGTTGAGCCTGATATTCAGGTTGTTGCCGAATTGCTGCAACGCTGCAGAGAGATCCTGATCTAGAACCGTATATCTATAGGGCGTCGAGGGAAGCGACAGAGGCGCACCCACAGTGGTGTGGATACCGGTGGGGAGAAAAAACCCGACACAGAGAAGTATCTTCAAAATGTGCAGGGCGGTGGATTGGATGAGCGTTCTCGGCATCTGGTCTTGATAAACCAAAGGCTGAAACTCTCACAAGTGACTAAAGTCGACAACGTGACTTTTAAATAGCCAAACGACGCTCTCGTTGGTCAGCTTGTCGTCAGTTCGCCTGCCTAGGGTATTGATCCAACAGCCGGTGATGAACGTGCTGACCTCATCCCGCGTCAAAGAGAACACCTCATCCCGCGTCAAAGAGAACAAACGAGTCCTTGCATGATGATGCCTGTCACCTCGATCTCTGCCACTATAGCCGATCCTTTCTCCAGGTTCGCGCCATTCGACGAGCAGGCCCAGTTTGAGCGCGCCCTGGCGCAGGCGGCCGCCTCGACGAAAAACGACATTGCTTCGGCGCCAGCGAGGGCGGCGCCGGTTCCTGCGCCGATGGATGTCCAACGCGCGCCTGCGCGGACAAGTCCGGTAGGCGATCGCGTGATCCAGACGATTTCTTCGATGTACCGCGACAATACAGCCACTTCTGCCGCGCGCGACCATGAGGTTGCGCTTGCAAAGGGCGCTCTGTCGGGGCCGGCCCAGAGCCTCCCCGTCGAGGGTGGGGCTGCGGGAACGCGGATGCCGGGCCCCCTGCAAGGACCGCATGATTTCGAAACGATGGTTGCCGGTCTGCGGAATGTTTATAGCGAGGTCACCCAGGTTGCTCTTGTTTCCAAAGGTGTCAGCGGGCTCACCTCATCTGTCAACAACCTGATAAAACAAGGATGAACGGCGCGCATGATTGGTTTAGCCCGTGGCGAAAACATGCGTAGTCGCCCGCTTGGCTGGCGTTCGCTCTATTTTGTCGTACTGCCACTTCTCTTCGCCCTGAGTGGTTGCAAGGTCGATCTTTATACGCAATTGCAGGAGCGCGACGCGAATGAGATGCTCGCGCTTCTGATTGACAATGGGATTGATGCGGTCCGGGTTGCGGCTAAGGATGGGACCAGCACGATCCAGGTCGACGAAAAGCGGCTTGCCTTCTCAATCAATCTCCTGAGTGCCAAGGGGCTGCCGCGCCAGTCTTTCAAGAACCTCGGCGAGATATTCCAGGGCTCAGGCCTGATTGCCTCGCCGACGGAGGAGCGTGCCCGTTACGTTTATGCCCTGAGCGAAGAGTTGTCGCGTACCATCAGCGATATCGACGGCGTCTTCTCTGTACGCGTTCATGTCGTTCTGCCGCAAAACGATCTGTTACGAGCAGGCGCCGCGCCATCCTCAGCCTCGGTCTTTATCCGACACGACGCCAAAGAAAATCTCTCAGTTCTGCTGCCGAAGATAAAGATGCTCGTCGCCGACAGCATCGAAGGCTTGTCCTACGATAAGATAGAAGTGGTTTTGGTACCAGTGGAACGGCCCGTACCCGTGCAACGGCCCGTACCGGTGACTGTTCTGGCAAAAGCATCCAATTCCATTCCAGCGCCACTTCTGGCGATCGTGATGGGTGTTGCGGCGGCTGTATTCGCTGTGGCGTGCTATCTCTTAGCCAGTCTGGTTGGTCATCGGCGCAGGCAATCAAAGGGCGACCTATCCAAGGTCGAGGGGCGCTCGGGTGCTTCCGTTGTCGAGGCCATTCGCAAGAAGATCATCGGCGATACGGCGTAGGTGATATTCCCAATGACGATATCGACAAAGACCGCCGAACGTGATCGTACGTCCCAATTGCGTTCCGTGTTTCGGAGCGAGCTTGCTGCTTCGGCCCATCCGACGCGTCTTGCCGCCCATCTTGATCCGGCGTTATCGGCTGCGACATTGATGCGCTTGCAGAAGTGTCCCAGGCTGCGGCCAAGGCTGGTAGAATTGCTGCTTGACAATGACATGGATTCGAACGGAGGCGACTGGGGGCCGGATCTCCTGCACGGACGTGACCCGCATCGGGCTGCCCTCTTTGCCGGAAGTATATGGCATGCCCGTTCGTTGCTGAAACTTGTTTCGCAGCCTCACCTCAATGCGCTTATTGGATATATCGGCGCTGATGCGCACGCGTTTGGCATCCGACATCCGACGCATGCGATCGCAAACGGATTGATTGCTGATCCCGAAAAGCTGGCGCAGCAAATTGAACACGATGGACATGCCTGTCTTGGTGCTTGGCTCAATCACAGTCCAGAGCTTGAGCGTACACGCGTGCTTCTACGGTTGCCCGTCGGGACCGCCGCCGAGAATCCAGCGCCCGAACACGATGCTGCCGCAGGCCAGTTGTTTTCGCTTGTAGCCGCTCATTTTGAGGCGGAGATCCCGGTGATATGACAGCCGTTGTTCCTGCAGCGCCCGTCCCGCCCCAGATGCGCCCAGTGGACCCACTGATACGGGCGAGTGAGATCGAAATCTGGCATAGCGCCATGGAAGCGCGTGCTGCGGCGGAACGGCATCAGCGGCGGGTTCGCAGCTGGGCGCGCGCCGCCTATCAGCGTGAGCGGACACGCGGCCATACCGAGGGCTTGGATGCAGGCGCCGAGGAAATGGCCCGGCTGATTGCGGGGGCAGCCTCCGAAGTGGCGCGACGAAAGGCGGTTCTGGAGCAGGAATTGCCACAGCTCGTAATGGAGATCCTAAGCGATATTCTGGGCGCTTTCGATTCGGGCGAGCTGTTGGTGAGGGCTGTTCGTCACGCGATTGAGCGCAAGTACAGCGGCGCGGAAGTTTGCCTTCATGCATGTCCCAAGCAAGTCGATATGCTCGCGCGCGCGTTTGCTGGGTGCGACGGGCGGGAGGGCCGGCCGAGGGTTCGGATTGATCCGGATCCGACCTTGTCGCCGCAACAGTGCGTGCTGTGGAGCGACTATGGCAATGTCGATCTGGGACTTGATGCGCAGATGCGAGCGCTGCGCCTCGGCTTCGGGTCACTTTCTGACGAGGCGAACTGTGACCACGCCGGTGCATAGTCCCGCCGGCATCCGGCCTCCCGATCCGGCCATCTCGTCCTTGAGGTCTTCGGCAAAGCGAATCGACACGCGTGTCGTGCGCGGACGGATTACGCGGGCTGTCGGTACACTGGTCCATGCCATCTTGCCCGACACTCGTATTGGGGAACTTTGTCTGCTGCAGGATCCCAGAACCGGACTGTCGCTCGAGGCCGAGGTGATCGGCCTGTTGGATAATGGCGTGTTGCTCACGCCGATCGGAGACTTGATGGGCCTGTCGGGCCGCGCAGAGGTTGTGGCCACTGGACGAATGCGTGAAGTGCCAGTCGGCCCCGATTTGCTCGGCCGCGTGATTGACAGTCGTTGCCGTCCCCTCGACGGCAAAGGCGAAGTCAAAACCACCGAAACTCGTCCGCTGCGCGGCGCGGCCCCCAATCCAATGACAAGGCGCATTGTTGAGCGGCCGTTCCCGCTCGGGATCCGTGCTCTGGATGGTCTGCTGACATGCGGCGAGGGGCAGCGGATCGGAATTTATGGCGAGCCAGGTTGCGGCAAGTCGACGTTATTGTCACAGATCGCAAAAGGTGCCGCCGCCGACGTTATCATAGTCGCGCTCATCGGCGAACGTGGACGTGAAGTTCGAGAATTCATAGAGCGGCATCTTGGGGAGGCGGGCCTTCGCCATACGGTCGTAGTCGTCGAAACATCCGACCGCTCGGCAGTGGAGCGGGCGCAATGTGCTCCTATGGCGACCGCGCTCGCCGAATATTTTCGCGAACAAGGGCTACGCGTCGCCCTCATGCTAGACTCGCTGACACGCTTCTGCCGCGCCTTGCGCGAAATAGGCCTTGCTGCGGGTGAGCCGCCGACGCGACGGGGCTTTCCTCCTTCCGTTTTCGCTATGTTGCCAGGCCTGCTGGAGCGTGCCGGCATGGGTGATCGCGGCTCAATCACGGCTTTCTATACGGTGCTTGTCGAAGGTGACGGCACAGGCGATCCAATTGCCGAGGAATCGCGCGGCATTCTTGATGGCCACGTCGTTCTCTCACGCACTATCGCGGCGCGATCGCATTTTCCAGCTATTGATGTGCTGCAAAGTCGCAGCCGCGTAATGGATGCGGTCGTATCTGCGCCACATCGCAAGGCAGCATCCTTTTTCCGTGATCTGCTCTCGCGCTATGCCGAATCCGAGTTTTTGATCAACGTCGGCGAATACAAGCAAGGCGGCGACCCTCTTACTGACCGGGCTGTCGCGTCGATTGGCGAGCTGAGGGAATTTTTGCGCCAGAGCGAAGGAGAGCCGTCAGATTTTGAGGAGACGATCGCATGGATGTCGCGTCTGACCGGGTGAATTGTTTTCACGCTTCGAGGTTACGGCTTCTGAAGGAAACGCAAGAGCGTAGATTGCTTATGGAACTGTCCAAGAAGGAAGCCCAGCGCCAGACGGCCACCTTAGCCGTACAGAACGCCGCCCAGGGTCTTGCAGTCGCACAGCAAAATTGCGCAGGAGCCGAAGCGGGGCTCTACCAAGACCTGATGTCGCTCGACACTTTTTCCAGCGCAGCACTCGACCATCACCACCTTCTCGTTGAGCGGCTTGAGGCTGAGATCACTTTCAGACGCGAGATGCTTGATGAGGCACGCGTTGCTCAAGAAAAAGCCGAGGCAGCGGCGTCTGAGACGAGGGCCCGGTGGGTCAGAAGTTCGGCGGCAAAGCGCAAATGGCAGCAAATCGAGAAAGATGTCCGGCGCGCCCTCGACATTCATTTAGAGGCCGCAGACGAGATGGAGGCCGACGATGACATATTGCTTCGGTATGGAAGAATTTCGCTCGCCCTGACGGGTAACCCGATCCGATAACCGCAGGCTCCCTGAATGACGCGATCGTGCAGTTTAGATCTGCTTTGGTAACCACTGTGGGCAGACCGGCTATATTCGAACCAGCGCTAACACTGTCCCACGCGGTCGCCTCGTGGCTCAATGATATAGCGGCATCGCGCAGGCCCTTTCAGGCCTTGATCAGCGACAAGCCACTATCGGCGCGGGTGGAAGGGCTTGCCTGGCAGCAGGAACCTTGTGGAATTCCGATGCTTGACTGCGTTTGGCGCGTGGGAGCTGAAACGATCGTACTGTCGCTGTCCCGACGGCTTGTAGAGGCGCTCGTCTCCACAGTACAGGGTGATCTGGCTTTCCCTTCCGAGCCAACTGCTTCGCTCATTCTGGAACTTGCACTTGAGCCGCTTATCGCTCAATTGGAGGATAAAACGCAGCGGGACGCGCAGCTTCTACACGTACGTGAAGCCACGACACTGGCTCCTTATCTCGAACTGGAAATCGTGTTCGGCCCAGTCAATGGCAAAGCTCGTCTCTTCCTGTTCTCGCCTCTTGATGGCCTCGTGCCGTTCGCGTTCCGCGCGCTAGGCGAACTGCTTGGCCAGTTGCCGCTACAGCCGCGCGAGCAATCCCCGGAGCTCCCGGTCATGGTCGCAGGAGAGATCGGCACGCTTCGCGTTCCGGCGGCGCTTCTTCGCAAAGCATGTGTTGGTGATGCTCTGTTGCCAGACAAATCGCCGTTCGGCCGCGACCAGATCACCCTATCTGTAGGCCTGTTATGGGCCCGGGCAGATCTTGAGGGCGATCACCTAATCCTGCGGGGGCCATTCCGCCCCCGATCGTGCCCTTTGGAGAATGCGCATATGACAAAACCCGAATCACCACTGGGGCCGTCGGAAGCCAATCTCGACGATGTCGAGATCGAGCTTGTCTTTGAATGTGGCCGCTGGCCCATGCCTCTGGGAGAATTGAGGAGCGCTGGTAAAGGACATGTTTTCGAACTTGGTCGGCCAATCGACGGTCCGGTGGACATACTTGCCAATGGTCGGCGTATCGGACGTGGCGACATCGTGCGCATCGGAGATGAGCTAGGCATCAGACTGCGTGGCAGGTTGGCATGCAATGACTGAGATTCAGCCGGCAATCTTTTCGCTTCTAGCGGTCACCGCCGGACTCGGTCTGCTGGTTTTGGTAGTCGCCACGACCACGGCGTTTGTAAAGCTATCAGTTGTTTTGTTCCTCGTCCGCAATGCGCTGGGGACCCAGACGATACCGCCTAACTTAGTGCTATACGCAGCGGCACTCATCCTCACCATTTTCGTTAGCGCGCCTGTTATTGAACAGACCTATGATCGTATGACGGATCCGAAGCTCCGCTATCAGACGTTCGATGACTGGCTAAGCGCCGCCAAAGCCGGCAGTGAGCCCTTGCGCGATCATCTCAAGAAGTTCACGAACGAAGAGCAGCGGCGATTCTTCCTCTCCTCGACCCAAAAAGTCTGGCCAGAGGAAATGCGAGCCAGAACCACACCTGATGACTTCGCCATTCTCGTACCATCTTTTCTAATTTCGGAACTAAAGCGTGGGTTCGAAATCGGCTTTCTCCTTTATCTTCCCTTTATCGTCATCGACCTTATCGTAACGACAATTTTGATGGCGATGGGTATGTCGATGGTATCTCCGACGGTTATATCCGTCCCATTCAAGCTCTTTTTGTTCGTCGCTATTGATGGCTGGTCAAGGTTGATGCACGGACTTGTATTGAGCTACACGATACCGGGAGGTTGATCATTATTGAATCCAGTATTGTCACTCTTATGAACCAATCGTTGGTGGTTTTCATGATCTGGATTCTGCCGCCGCTCGTTGCGTCGGTAATTGTTGGCCTAGGCATTGGCATCATCCAGGCGGCAACGCAGATCCAGGATGAAAGCTTGCCGCTCACTGTGAAGCTTCTGGTCGTTGTCGCGGTAATTGGCCTGTTTGCCCCCGTGCTGAGCGCCCCGCTCATAGGACTGGCCGGCCAGATCTTTACCGAGTTTCCCGCAATGACACCTGGCTATTAGTCCTCGCCATGTATGCGTCATCGGCCGAGATTCAAATCCTGATCCATACGGCTATCGAAATCGTCGTCGCGGCTGGTCTCGGCGCGGCCCGCGCGATAGGCATTATGCTGATCCTTCCTGTATTTACACGATCTCAGATTGGCGGGCTGATCCGCGGCTGCCTGGCTGTTGCCTTCGGACTACCGTGCTTGGCACACGTCAGCGAGGGCTTGCAGGCGCTAGATCCTGAAACACGTTTGATCCAGGTAACTCTTCTCGGATTGAAGGAGGTTTTTGTCGGCGTACTCCTTGGCACTTTTCTCGGCACTCCCCTTTGGGGACTTCAGGCGGCCGGTGAGTTTATGGACAATCAACGCGGCATCACTAGCCCGTCCGCTCCGAGCGACCCCACGACGAACAGTCAGGCTTCCGCTATGGGAGTCTTTCTCGGGATCACTGCAATTACGATCTTCGTCGCAGCAGGAGGTCTGGAGACCGTGATCAGCGCCCTTTATGGCAGCTATTTGATCTGGCCCGTGTATCGGTTTCACCCCGCATTGAGCGCGCAGGGAGCAATGGCGTTATTGAGGCTGCTCGACCAGATTATGCGCACGACATTATTGGTCTCGGGGCCCGTAGTGTTCTTTCTGGGGCTAATTGATATTTCAATGATGATCCTGCGTCGCTTTGCGCCCCAATTCAAGTCGAGCCAACTGTCCCCTGCGATCAAGAATATCGTCTTTCCGATTATCATGGTCACCTACGCTGCCTATCTGGTCGAGAGCATGAAACTGGAGATCACACAAGCGAGTGGCGCGCTTGAGTGGTTCGACAAGTTGCTGAAATGAGCGACACGAGTGAAGAAAAGGCACACGCCGCCACCCCAAAGAAACTAAGCGAAGCGCGCAAAAAAGGGCAGATATCGCGTAGCTCCGATTTCGTCCGCGCAGGCGGCACTTGCGCTGGGCTCGGCTATCTTTGGCTAAGAGGGAGCGTGATCGAAGACAAATGCCACGAAACGCTACTATTAACCGACAAGCTGCAGAACCTGCCTTTCGATGTCGCGGTCCGGCAGGAACTAGTCCTGCTAATCGAACTCACCCTGGCGACCGTTGGCCCGCTGCTTGGCACTCTCGTTGCTGCGGTAATTCTGACGGGATTATTAGCCAATGGTGGATTTGTCTTCTCTCTCGAGCGGATGAAGCCCAACTTTGGGAAAATAAACCCTTTTGAAGGGCTGAAGCGCATGGCGTCCATGCGTTCTGTAGTCGAAGTTGGCAAGACTCTGTTTAAAGTAATGGTTCTCAGCGCGACCTTTTCCCTCGTCCTTCTCGGCATGTGGAAGACGATGGTCTATCTGCCGCTGTGCGGCATGGGTTGCCTCGGCATTGTCTTTACGGAAGCGAAGCTGTTGCTCGGGATTGGCGCCGGTGCGCTTCTGATCGGCGGACTGATTGATCTCCTGTTGCAGCGTGCGTTGTTTCTGCGCGAAATGCGCATGACCAAGACCGAAGTGACGCGCGAGGTGAAGGAACAGCAAGGAACGCCGGAGTTGAACAATGAACGACGTCGCATCCGCAATGAAGCGGCCGGCGAGCCTCCGCTTGGGGTGAATCGCGCCACGTTGGTCTTCAGAGGGAAGGCGATACTGGTCGGTCTGCGTTACGTACGAGGTGAGACCGGTGTGCCGGTCTTAGTTTGCCGCGCCGAGGGCGAGGCCGCCTCACGAATGTTTAGTGAGGCGCAGGCGCTACGTCTCGAAATTGTCAATGATCATGTCTTGGCGCATCAACTCATCAGCACAACGAAACTGGGCAACGCCGTTCCCATGCAATATTTCGAGCCCGTCGCGCGAGCACTCTTCGCCGCAGGCTTAACCTAGAGCGGTTTTCCCTTAATCGGAGTCGTTTGTTTGCAGTGAACGGCTTGTTCTGATTCCCTGATCGAAGTGATTTGCGGAAGGAGCAGCGGCATGGCACGAGCTTACAGCCTGGATTTGCGGACGCGTGTTATCGAGGCGATAGAGGCAGGCCTGTCGACCCGAGAAGCGGCACGGCGGTTTGCCATCGGGATATCGACGTCTGGTGCATGGTATCGGGCCTGGCGTTCGAGCGGCAATCTGGAACCTGGGCGGCAGGGCAAGCCGAAGGTATCGAAGCTGGACGCGCACGAGACTTTCATTCTCGCCTTGGTCGAGACCGATGAGCGGGACATCACGCTTGCCGAGATCGTCGATCGCCTTGCGGCAGAGCGCGGGGTCAAAGCCAGCCTGACGACGGTCCATGCGTTCTTCGCAAAGCGTGGCATCACGTACAAAAAAAGACAGCGCACGCGGCCGAACAGCAGCGACCGGATGTTTTGGCAGCGCGGGAAGAGTGGTTCGAAGGCCAACTCGATCTCGATCCGAGCCGCCTGATCTTCATCGACGAAAGTGGCCTCAATACCAAGATGGCCCGGCTACGAGGCCGCTCTGCGCGTGGACAGCGTTGCCGGGCGGCTGTTCCTCATGGGCACTGGAAATCCACGACCTTCACGGCCGGCCTGCGCCTCGACGGGATCGTCGCGCCCTGGCTCCTGGACGGCGCCATGGATGGCGAAGCATTCCTGGTCTACTTGCGCCGCGTCCTCGTGCCGACGCTTCAACCCGACGATGTCGTCGTGATGGACAACCTGCCTGCTCATAAAGTGGTCGGTGTCCGCGAAATCATCGAGGCTGCGGGGGCTTCCCTTCGCTATCTTCCGCCCTACTCCCCGGACTTTAACCCCATTGAGATGGCCTTCGCCAAGCTGAAGGCTTTACTGCGAAAGGCAGCAGCCCGGTCCATCCCGGAATTATGGGACGCCGTGGCCGTCGCCATCGATCGTTTCCACCCCAAAGAATGCGAAAACCTGTTCGCCCACGCCGGCTACGATGCCTAACCGTGATTATCCAGAAACTGCTCTAGCCGTGGCCTCAACAGGTTGTCTCCGGTCAGGCAAAATCTGCCGATTGGCGTGTACGACTTTAGGTTCGCGCGGTCTGCGGCTTATAGCGACGAGGTCAGGCAGGCGGTTCAGCGGCATGACGTCGGGTATGCCGCGGCAAAGGCCGATTCGCTGAGGCCGGTCTGGATCTGGATGAAGTGTTGGGCCCAACCGCATCTATCGGCTCCATCGCGAGGAAGGGCTGGCGGTGCACAAGCGGCGCGCGACGGCGTGCGGTCGGCACCGGGACACCGATCCTGGTGGAGGCGCGGCCGAAAGCGCGCTGGTCGCTGGACTTCGTCCACGACCAGTTTGCCTGCGGCCGTCGCTTCCGCATCCTCAACGTGGTCGACCTCGATCTCGGGCCGGCGTGTGGCGCGGGAACTGACGTACCTGATCGCCCGCCGTGGCAAGCCGGGCATGATCGTCTGCGACCTCGGCACCGAGTTCACCTCGAACGCCACGCTCGCCCGGTCGAAGGATCATCAGGTGGAATGGCACTACATCGCGCCGGGCAAGGCGATGCAGAACGCCGCTGCGAGAGCTTCAACGGGCGGATGCGGGACGAGCTCTTGAACGAGGCCCTGTTCTTCAGCGTCGACCATACCCGCAAGACGATCGCCGAATGGAAGGACGACTAAAACCGCCCACATTCAGCGCTCGGGTTCCTCACGCCGACGGCCTATGCCGCCAGTCTCACCGCAACGGCCGGCTGGGCTGAGACCCGCCCGCGGTGGGGCCTCGGGGCAAAGCCTAGAGCCTGTACCGGTAAGACCGGGCGCGCCAACCTACTCCTCATTCCTTGGCTGGAACTACTTTAGCCGCGAACGCGTATATTTCCTTTTTATACGCAAGTGGGCACCTCGAACTACGGCATTTCCGAGACCTGTGGGGCGGCAAAGCGGTTCGGCCCGGGCTGATGGCGGGAAGTGGCTTCGGTTTTGGTCGTTGAGGTTGATGCTGGGTGCCGAGTTTGGCGTCGCGGCGGCGTTTTCCGCCGCTTTTGGCGTCATGCAGGCGCAGTTCGCCCCTGGTGCCAGACGTAGCGCATCAGATTGTAGGCGAGGTTCGTCATGCCGATCTTGGTCCTGGCGCGGGCGATGCCGATCGTGCGGATGAAGAGTTTCATCTGCGCCTTCTGACGGGCGAAGACGTGCTCGACGAAGGCTCGGGTCTTTGAGCGCCGGCCGTTGGCCCGCGACGTCGCTTCGCTCATAGGCCGGCCCTTCGGCTTCTTGTGGTGGATTTCGGAGACATATCCGTTCCGGTCGAGCCACTCCTCGTTCTTCTTCGAGCGATAGGCGGTGTCGGCCCAGACCGTAGACCCGGTATTGGCGCGGTTGAGCACGTTGCGAAGCTGCGCGCCGTCATAGGCGGATGCGCTCGTGACGTTCCAGCCGCGGATGAAGCCGTGCCGGCGGTCGATGGCGGCATGGTTCTTGTAGCCGAAAGCGGGAATGGCGATGTCGCGCTGCTGCGCCTTTCCCTCCTCGGCGACCTTGGCCTTGGAGAACTTCACCGTCCAGCGGGCATCGCGATCCTTCTGGCGCAGCTTGGCCGGCTTCTCCTTCCATGCGTCCGGCACCTTGCCCGCCTTGATGTCGGCCTTCTCGGCGTCGGTGTTGCGCTGCTTCGGCGCCGCCACGATGGTGGCGTCGACGATCTGCCCGCCCATCGCCAGATAGCCGGCCTTGGCGAGGTGCTTGTCGAAGCGGGCAAACAGGTTCTCCACCGCGCAGGCCTGCGTCAGATGCTCGCGAAACAGCCAAATCATCTTGGCGTCTGGCACTCTGTCGCCGAGCCCCAGTCCGAGGAAGCGCATGAAGGACAGCCGGTCCTGGATCTGGAACTCGGCCTGGTCGTCGGACAGCCCGTAGAGCGCCTGCAGCACCATGATCTTGAACATCATCACCGGGTCGTAGGCAGGACGACCGCCCCTGGCGCCGTCCGAGCGCTTCAGCACCTTGGCCAAAGGCTTGCGGAAAACCTCCCACGGCACAACGGCGTTCAACTTCTCCAGGGGATCGCCGGCTTCGCTTAGCCGAGCATAGCGCTCATCGATATCCCAGAACCCGGCCTGTCCCCGCATCCAATCCCTCCTTCCAAATCGCAACGGCAGTGAATCACAAACCGGTCAAAATGGGGAGGTTTTTCGAGACCTCCAAGTGCGCATATTTCGGCTTTATACGGCATCGCGTATATTGATATTTTATACGGGCTCGCGTATATTGGCCTTGGAGGTCATCATGAACGAGCAAATCGCCCGTACCGAAAAACAACTGGGAGCCATCCTGCGCCGCGCGCGCAAGCAGGCGGGGATGACGCAATCAAGCCTGGGGCACAACATCCATCTTCGGCAGGGAACGGTCTCCCGGCTCGAAGCCGGCGAGCCCGCAGTCCAACTGCGCACCGTTATGGAGGCACTCGCTGCCCTCAACCTCGAACTCGTGGTCCGGGACCGGAGCAAAGCGAGCGCAGCGGACATTGAGGACCTCTTCTAAATGGCGCGCCAGCGAACGCACGCTCCCCTCAACGTCTTTCTCAACAGCCGCCTTGTTGGCGTGCTGCGACGTGAGACAAGCGGCGCTATCGATTTCCGCTATGATCTCGACTGGCTTGGCTGGAGGGCGACGTTTCCGATTTCGTTGTCGCTACCGCTGCGCGAGGACCGCTATATCGGCGAACCCGTCATCAACGTGTTCGACAACCTGCTGCCGGATAGCGACGCAATCCGCAAGCGCGTCGCGGAAAGAGTGGGAGCCGCAGGCACAGACGCATACAGCATGCTCACAGCCCTTGGTCACGATTGCGTCGGCGCGCTTCAATTTCTGCCGGATGGGATCAATCCAGGCGCGCCGGGGAGTACCGACGGAAAACCTGTCGACGTTTCGGAGATTGGGGACATCATTCGCAATCTCGCAGCTGCCCCGCTGGGCATGGGCGAGGATGATGATTTCAGGATTTCCATCGCGGGCGCGCAGGAGAAAACGGCCCTGCTGCGCAAAGACGGCAAATGGTACAAGCCCGTTGGCACGAGCGCGACAACCCACATTCTCAAACCTCAAATCCGGCAGCTGCCCAACGGCATCGACCTGTCGAACAGTGTCGAGAACGAATATCTCTGCTTGAAACTCCTCGCCGCATTCGGCGCGCCGAGCGCCGACGCCGAAATCACGGACTTCGGAGAGCGAAGGACGCTGATAATCGAGCGCTTTGATCGCCGCTGGACACGTGATAATCGGCTGCTCCGCCTGCCGCAGGAGGATTGCTGTCAAGCCCTTTCCTTCCCGCCCACACGAAAATATCAGTCCGACGGGGGCCCGAGCATGCGCTCAATCCTGGAGCTCCTGAAGGGCAGCGATACGCCTGAGAGCGACATCGCGATGTTCATGCGGGCCAACATTGTGTTCTGGTTGATCGGAGCAACCGACGGCCACGCGAAAAATTTCAGCATTTTTCTGGGACCCGGCGGGCGGTTCAGAATGACGCCTCTTTACGACGTGCTCAGCGCGCAGCCGAGTCTGGACGCTGGCCAAATCCAGAAGAAGAAATTCAAGCTTGCCATGTCTGTCGGCAAGGGCCGCCACTACGCCATCAACGACATCATGCCGCGCCATTTCATTCAAACCGCTGAGCTCTCCGGAGTGGGAGCGGCACTTGTAAAATCGATCTTCGACGATCTCGCGGAAAGCGCGGTGCGGGCGTTTGATGAGGTAGTTGAATCGCTGCCAGGTGGCTTCCCGGAAGCGATGACGGATTCGATCGGGAAGGCAATCGTTCACCGGCTTGGGCTTTTGGAAGTTGAAGCATCCGCTGAGAACGCCGCCGTTTAGAAATGGGAGGCGCCGGATGAAGATGGCAGCAGGACCATGGACGCCGATGCGATCCAGGCCCGAACCTGGCCGTTCGTACCTGATCTGCGGCACGTATGGCGGTATGCAGACGTGCGATGTCGCCTTCTACAACGGGACACGAGCCGATGGTTCGCATTGGTGGATGCTGGGCAATGTCGAGATCGCGCCCGCGGCGATTGACCGCTACGCAGAAATCCTCCTGGAAGAGATCGATCAGACGCACCCCTCTCCGAGTCTTCATTCCTCTCGCGTATAGCGATGCCCCCGCGGGCGGTTCTGCTTGTGGCCGGAGTTCTCGCCAATGTTCTTTTTCCAGCTCCTTTTGGGCTCGGCTTTGAGACCAACCGCTGGAACCGTGATGTCGAGATTGTTGACCTCGATCTGATGCTGGCGCGCCTTCCACGTTTCGACGTGGAGGCTTTCAGCCGCCAGGATTTCTCGCCGGATTTTCGTTTCGAGCGAGCGCCGCTCCCGCAGGTCAAGGCGATGCAACGCCTTGTGACGACGCTCCAGCATGAACTGCTCGCGTTGGTGACGACGGCCTAATGCCTCCTGTTCGATGCGGTGGCGCTCCGCGGGATTGATCCGGGGATTGATCTGGCCGAACTGCATAATCGAAGCCTTCTGCGGGAAATCTGAGCGCAGAGCCACCGAAAGGCTCTTGATCCAAGAAAGCTATCGGAAAGAACCTCTAACCGCCGCCCTCGCCTTGCGACAAACCAGCGTAAGCGAACAGCTTAAACTACAAATCTGGGGGGGGAGGACTTCGAATCTCGTCGGGCGCGCCAATTATCTCAAGCACTTAGCCGCCGCGCGCCATACTAATCTTAGGATTAGTACGGGAATTAGTATGGCAGATTCCCTCACTTGTTCGGTTGCCTTGACGCAATTTCGCGTCGGCGCGGTGCCAGGGGAACACTCCGACCGGCTCATGCGTTGCCCTCCGAAGGCAGAGGTCACAGGTTCGAATCCTGTCGGGTGCGCCATTTTTATACTGTGAAAACAGGTGGTTAGCAAGGCCTCTTGGTAACCGGGGCAGATTTCCGGGCGGAGGTGGGGTTTGCAGGGGGGCGGGTTTGTGATTCACCCTTTGCGTGACTCTGCCGCCGAATGATTCGCTTGAAGGCCTGTCGCTGGCGGAACTCCGCGGGCTGGTTGGGACGCTGCTCGGCGAAGTGCGGGGTCTTCACGGACAGGTCGAGAGCCTGCAGATGGAGAACCAGGCGCTGCGCGCCGACAACCAGAGCCTGAAGGACGAGATTAAGCGTCTGAAGGACCTGCCTCCGCGGCCGCCAATCAAGCCGTCCAAACCGTCGGGGATGGAGAAGGCGACGGGGGCGAAAGCGGCCAAGGGCAAGCGTCGGCGGCGCGGCGCCAAGCGCGACAGCGCTCGTGTGAGCCGCGAGGTGACGGTTGCGGTGAGCTCCCCTGCGGGCTCCCGCTTCAAGGGGTATGAGACGATCCTGGTGCGCGATCTGGTGTTGTCGGCCGAGGTGGTGCGCTACCGGCGCGAACGCTGGGTGACCCCGAGCGGCGAGACGATCGTGGCGCCACTGCCGTCGGGGATTGTCGGCGGCTGGGGCGCGAACCTGCGCCGCTTCATCCTGGCCTGCCATATTCAGGGCCAAGTGACGACGGAGCGATTAACCGCACTCTTGACGGGCATTGGCGTCGACATCTCGAAGCGTCAGGTGGTGCGGCTGATTTCGGAGGGCCTCGAGGTCTTCGTTGCAGAGGATCGTGACGTGTTGCGCACCGGACTTGCCACGGCGCGCTGGATCACGGTCGATGATACGTCGGCGCGCCACGCCAACCAGGACGGCTACACCGCTCAGATCGGCGATGACCGCTTCACCGCGTTCCGCACCGGGCGATCGAAGTCACGGGGGGCGTTCCTGGCAACGCTGCGCGCCGGGCACGGCGATTACGTCATCAATGACGAGGCGTTGGCCTATATGCGCGGCCGCAACCTCGCTGGTCCGGTGATCGACCGGCTGGCGGCTTTCCCGCAAAAGGTGTTTGCCGACAGCGCCGCCTGGCAGGCGCATCTGGCAGCACTGGGCCTCGACCAGCTTGCGGTTGAGCCGAACCCGGTCAAGATTGCCACCGAGGGGGCGATGTGGGGGGCGATCCGCCATCATGGCTTTCTTGCCGACGCCGTTATCGTCTCCGATGACGCCGGCCAGTTCCGCATCGCCGACCATGCTCTGTGTTGGGTCCACGCCGAGCGGCTCGTCCACAAATTGGTGCCGATGACGCCAGACCAGCGCCAGGCCGTTGACGTCATGCGCCAGTTGATCTGGTGGTTCTATCACGACCTGAAGAGCTATCAGCGGTCACCTTGTCCGCGCCGCGCGGCGGCCTTGCGTGCCCGCTTCGACCGCCTGTTCAAACGACGAACCGGCTACGTCATGCTCGACAGGCTGCTCACCCGGCTTCACCGCCGCAAGCATGAACTCCTGCGCGTTCTCGATCGCCCCGAGATCCCACTCCACACCAACGGTTCGGAAAACGACATTCGCGCCGTGGTTATAAAACGCAAGATCTCCGGCGGGACCGTCAGTGACGCAGGCAGAGATGCCCGCGATGTCCTGCTCGGCCTGATGAAGACCTGCACCAAGCTCGGCGTCTCCTTCTTCGCCTACCTCGGCGACCGCCTTGGTATCCCCACACAAACCGCCGTTCTGCCGCTTCCCGATCTCGTCAGCCAAGCCGCTCCAGCCTGATCGCCCGGAAATCTGCCCCGGTTACGGCCTCTTGTAACCGGGGCAAAACCGGTGGCGTTTGAGCGGGTCGATCTGCTGTTGGGGTTCACTGAGCGGCGACGAGAACGGGAAGCGGTAGGATCTTGCTGCCAGGGATGCCGAGGCGATCGCCGAGATAATCCCAGAAGCTGACACCGAGCTTGTTGCAGGTCTTCATCATGCTGAGCATGGTGTCGCGGGCAGCACGGCCCTGGTCACTGTGGGTTCCGCCGCTGATCTTGCGGCGGGTCACCACGCTGCGGATGTCGTTCTCCGAGCCGTTGGTGTGGAGCGGAATGTCCGGGCGTCGGAGGATCCTCAGGAAGCTTTGGCGGTCGGTCCGGATGCGCGCGAGCAGACGGTCGAGGGTCACGAACCTGGTCTTCATGCCGACGATCCGGTCGAACCGCCGGGCCAGTTCCCTGGCTCTTCGGGGCGTGGGATCCAGACACCACGCCTTGATGTCGTTGTCGAGCCACCAGATCCGGCTCTGGATCAGGGCCTTGGCGCGGCGCTGCGGGTCGGTGAAGCTATCGAGGGCATGGATCTGCCGCTCCATGTGGACCCAGCACCGCGCGTGCTCGCCGATTGCGAACTGGCCCGCCCCATCACTGAGGATGACGGTGCCGTCGAGGGCCTTTGCCTCGGTCAGACCGCCCCACAACGCGCCTTCACTGGCGATGCGGAACGGGTCCAGAGGGCCATCCTTGGGCTCCAGGCCATGGGCGAGCAGATGGGCGTCCCATGACGCCGCGTCCTCGAACCCGGACGGCTCGCGCCCGGCTTGCAGAAGATCCGTCGTGATCACCGGCAGCCCGCGCTCCAGCATGTAGGCGCGTGAGGCGGCGTTCAGGACCCACCGGGCCGACCCGCCGTGCAGGAGCCGCAGGAAGTTCAGCCGGCTCTTCGACTTGGTGGTCGTGAACACGGCGAACCGGTCATTGCCGATTTGCGTGCACACGCCATTGACCGCGCCATGGCGGGCCCCGGTGTCGTCGACGCTGACCCAACCGGCCGAAGCGAGCCCGGCCGTCAGAACCTGCTTCGCTTCGGCGACAAAGGCGTCGATCTTGCTGGTCAGGATCCGCACGACCTGGCGCTTGGAGATCGACACGCCGAAGTCGCGCAGCAACGCGACGATCCGCTCCACGGTCGATTGACCCTGGTGATAAAGCGACAGCACCAGACGCCGAAGCTCCAAACCGAAGTGCCCGTCGACCCCGTCCGGCAGCGCAGCGACGACGATCCGGCCATCCGGCAAACGCCAGCGGTCCCGATGATAGCGGACCACCCGCACCCCGATCGTCAGATCCTGCACCACGAAGCTTGTCCGCCCCACAAACCGCGAGCCCGGTGGCGGCTCATAACAAAGACGGCGCTCTTCGGTGACGACCGCCCGACTCGAGCCACGTCGCTTCGGACCCGTTGCCGCAGGTGAGTTCCGCTTGGACGACTGCTCCATCCCGCTCGGCTTCAGCGTCGGGCGCGGCGGTAGACCTTTCAGACGCCGGATCTCATCCTTCAGAGCCGCATTCTCGGCGCGAAGCCCGGCGACCTCTGCCCGCAACTGCAGGATCATGTCGAGCAAGTCCGCAGGGGCCAGCGTTCGAGAATCTGGTGGCTCCGCCATGGCCTAATGGAATCACGCCGCCCGCTAAACCGCCACCCACCCCAACCCGATACACCCGATTCATAACGCCGCGTCCGCCACCGGTTTTGCCCCGGTTACGGCCTCTTTTCCGCAAGAAGAGGGCGGGAAATACGTCGCGGAAGCACCACGGAAGCAGTCGGTCGGGGTGGCGGGCCTAGCTGCTGTGGCTTTATCTCCTGCGGGCCGGTATCTGCCCGCGTTGCCGCCAGCGTGCAGTATTTTTCAGCCGTATTCGGCATCGCCGCCGCGTGTTTTCTTTTCGGCGACCGGCTCGGCGCGATACTCGCTTGAGCTCGGTTTCACGAGAGCCCGTCCGGCTTTGGCGGATGCGCCCCAGGATATGGGTATTTTACGGCCACCTATTGGGTACTGACTGAGGTATAGATAAGATTGCTATAGCTCACTTTTTTCGCCATTATGAGTTATAGAAAGGCGTTCTATAGCTCATGGCATGGAATTGGGAACAGGCCGACTGGCCGCATTTTACCTACGACAAGATGGCATTGGACCCGCTGGAAAGCGAGTTCCTATTGCGATCGGGCGAGTTCCTCGGCGTCTTTCGTCACGTCGGTTCCGAGGATCGCGATCAGATCCGCATCGAGCTTATCAGCGAAGAGGCCTTGAAGACATCCGCCATTGAAGGGGAATACCTCAACCGCGAGAGCCTGCAATCGTCCTTACGGCAGCAACTTGGGCTTGGAGGTGAAAACAGACGCATTCCTCCAGCGGAGCGAGGCGTCTCCGAAATGATGGCCGACGTGTACTTGCATTTTGCGCAGCCGCTTTCGCATCGCACCCTCTACGCCTGGCACAAGATGGTGATGTCGGGTGAACGGCGTATCGAGACTATCGGCAATTACCGCCAGCATGCCGATGCCATGCAGATCGTCTCCAATCGGCTGGACAAGCCCAAAGTGCATTTCGAAGCGCCACCCTCATCGCGCGTGAAGGCCGAAATAGACGCTTTTACCATCTGGTTCAACGATACCGCGCCCAAGGGCCAGGCTCCGCTACCCGCGCTGACGCGCGCCGGTATCGCGCATCTCTATTTCGAGAGCATCCACCCGTTCGAAGACGGCAACGGCCGCATAGGGCGCGCCCTTTGTGAAAAGGCGCTGGCGCAAAATCTGGGCGAGCCGAGCCTCATCGCGCTAGCCTATACGATCGAGCGTCATCGCAAGGCCTACTACGACAGCCTGGAAGGCAGCAACAAGAGCAACGCGATTACCGACTGGCTGCTCTACTTCGCCAACACGATCCTTGAAGCGCAGCGCGTAACGCTTGCTCGTGTCGAATTCTCCATCGCCAAGGCCAAGTTCTACGAGCATCATCGGGGTCAGTTCAACGAGCGCCAGGAGAAGGTGATCGCTCGCATGTTCCGGGAAGGTATCGACGGTTTCAAGGGTCATCTCAGCGCTGAGAATTACATCGCCATCAGCCAGGCGTCGCGTGCCACGGCGACGAGGGACCTGCAGGATCTGGTTGCCAAGGGTGCGCTGACAAGAACTGGTGAACTCCGACACACACGTTACACGCTGAATATTCGTGACGATCGTGCGTAAATCCCATCAGCGAACGAAGGGACAGGCTGTCAAAGAGCCGGCTTGTCTCAATATCGGTGAGTGGCGGGCAGCTACCCGGCAGGAAGTTGTGGAATGGGTTATCCGCGACCGGAAGCCTAAGAAAAGAGATGGCGGTGCCATTCTCGCGGTCAGGGCACGGCTCAAGCCGGTAGACATCTATTGTTATCTGAAAGCTCGCTTTGGCGAACCGAATGGTTTTCAAAACTTCCTGCGCAAGGACGACAGCGATAACTGGATACACTGGGACTACAGCCTCAAGGCCGGCGGGACCGACGTGTATGTCTGCGGCATGTCGCGCGAGATTCATATCATGGTCGGCGAGGCGCTCACGCACCAGCAGTGGCGGGACCTGATTGTCGGTATCAGAACGGATTATGCGAGGATCGGTCCGCAGAAATCCGCCGTACTACAGAGCCTAGAAAAATTCGTCGTCTTCCAGAACAAGTTTGTCAGTATCGCAGGCCTGTGCGCCGACTTGCACGCAGCTATTGTCGATGCCCCGGCAAAGACTGCTTTTCCAAAGAGATCGCCGGCTGCCAAATCGCGGTTGAAAACTTTGGAAAAAGCCATGCAAGGCGTATCCCCACGCGCAAACGATCTCTTCGGCAACTGTCTAAAGCTTCACCTTCTGATGCCGGTTATGGCCGAGGCCTTCATCAATATGGTGATCCTCATGTTCACGCGCGATGAGATCCGAAATGCCCCGGAGGCCTATCAGGCCTTTATCCGGGCCAAGATTCCCGACCGCCTCGCGCTGCTCAGCCAGCATTGCGATGGCTTTGCACGCGACATCGACAAAAGCACCAACGCCTATGCGCATTTCATGCGCGTCGTCGATAGGAGAAATTTCGCATTGCACGGTAATGTCGATCCTATCCGCGAGCAGATCGAGGTGGTCTATTTCGATGGCAGACGCCCGCTCTTCAATACGCCGGGAAACCATGTCGAACGATTCTTCGAGCATCTCGAAGCGATTCATCGGCCCGAAGAGGTCGTCTCCGATTATGAGGCCGTTCACGCATTTCTGTGGGAAATTACGGAATGCCTGAACCCTCGCACGCAGGCTTTCTTTAAGCAGGTCATTGGGGATGCATACCCCGGGTTCGAAGTCCATAAGAAGCGGGCTACCCGCATCCTGCCCGACCACGTGATGATGGGTATGTTGCCAAGTATGCTCTACGACGACGACCTGAATGTTAAGTGGTGAGCGAGGAGAGTTCTTTGGAACAATTGCTCTAGCCCACATAAGAATTTGCGCGACATGACAAACATGGAATTGGAAAACGCAGGGCGACCAAAGGCGCGTTCTCTCGAAACAATATTTGATGACTTGCGTGTTCTCGCGCAGAGCGCTGGGGCTTTGCATGATATTTCTGCTATCGTGTATCGCGATTGGATCGTTGCTATTGATTTGCGCGAAGGTAATGTCGCCGACGATCCAGAAAAGCGCTGGTCTACCACCAAGCTAAACAGCAATGAGTTCATGCTCTTGCTCGGGCTGATGGTTCAGTCCGCGTCGGATCGCACCTACTCCGTTGTCAATCTTGAGAACGATTTTGCTGACACAGCCGACAAGCTTCTCAGAGAATTCCACGACCGGCTTACACTGGATTCGATGCCGGATTTCAGTGATCCTGCAAAGATCGAAAGGGCTCTCGGTGCCGCTGCTCGGGAAGCCATTTACTATGGAGCTGACAGCTTTCTTTCTCCATCAGCTAGCCCGGAAAATTCATGGGGGTTGGCGGATGTGGTGCAAGCCGTTGAAATGACGTAGGATTTGGTTGCTTAAGCCGATCCGAACCATTTCCCGGAGACCACACCCGCCATGAATGATCTTACGCTGCCGCTGAGCGGTTTGTCATCAGTCGGCGGCAAGTCCGTCGTCGCCCGTTTTGACGGCGGCATGTTGTCCTCGAACAGTGGTGTTCTGGCTCTGGCCGAGGTGGAAAAGCGGCTGCGTGTGGCCGACCGTGTGGCGCGTTGCATCGACGATCCGCGCCGCCCGGACCAGATCATCCACAGCCTGGCGGACATGATCGGCTTTCGCATGAAGATGATCGCCGCCGGTTATGAGGATGGCAACGACGCCAACCGGCTGCGCTGCGATCCGGTCTTCAAGATGGCCCAGGATGCGCTGCCTTCGGGTCGGGATCTGGCCTCGCAATCGACGATGTGCCGGCTGGAGAACCTGCCTGGCGTGCGGGAACTGGTCGTTATGGGCCGGGCGATGGTCGACCTCTATTGCGCTTCCTTCCGCCAGGTTCCGAAGCGGATCGTGCTCGACATTGACGACACTTTTGACGCCGTGCATGGCGGCCAGCAGCTCCGCCTGTTCAATGCCCATCACGACGAATACGGCTTCCAGCCGATTGTTGTGTTCGATGGCGACGGCCGGTTCGTCGGTGCGGTCCTGCGACCAGCGAAGCGGCCGAGCGGGGCAGAAATCCGCCCCCACCTGCGCCGCCTGGTGCGGGCGATCCGGAGCAACTGGCCGAACACCCGGATCCTGATCCGGGCCGACAGCCACTATTGTAGTCCGCAGGTCATCGACTGGTGCCGCGCCAACGATGTCGACTTCATCCTCGGCGTGGCGCCCACCACGACCCTGCGCAAGCATGTCGCGGACCTGGAAACCAGCACGATGGCGCGCTTTGAAGCATCGAAGACGAACAAGGTCCGCCGCTTCAAGGAGTTTTTTGACGGCGCCGCCAGTTGGAGCCGCGTAGAGCGCATCATCGCCCGCGTCGAGGTCGGCGCCCAAGGTGCCGATACCCGCTTCATCGTCACCAACCTTGCAAGTGGCAAGGCCAAGGCGCTCTACGAGGATGTCTACTGCCGGCGCGGCGCTGCCGAGAACCACATCAAGTCGTGGAAGACGCATCTCGCCGCCGACCGCACCTCCTGCACAAGAGCGACGGCCAACCAGTTCCGGCTGTTCCTGCATGCCGGCGCCTACTGGCTGATGTGGGGCCTGCGCGCCGCGATGCCGAAACGCTCGAGCTTTGCCGTCGCCCAATTCGACACGCTGCGATTGCGCCTCATCAAGATCGCCGCCCGCGTGGTCGAGATGAAAACCCAGATCCGCCTACACCTGCCGACATCCTGCCCCGACCAGCGTATTCTGCGCATCGTCCTCAGCCGCATCCCGCAACTCGCGACATAAACGATGGGGCGCAGACGTCCCGAAACAAACCCGCCGACCTCAACCCGCAAACCCCCGCCTTCCACCACGACGGATCATCGCCGGCGCCCGACGAGGCTTGTCAAAATGCACCCCAAGGGCGGCCAGATCGCCATGCAGGCCGCCGAAAGCCGATCGCCGTGCATCAAGCGGGCTAGTACCTCTGCACAGAGGTTATGACTCTTTGGAAGTCGGCTTGGGATAGGCTTTGGCCATCTTAAGGCGTGCGTTTTCGGTAGAGAACATCCAGTTGATGCGAGCGCCACTGGTGTTTCGCAGGTGCTCCCAGGCAGCGGTCTCCGCGACGAGGCGATCATAGCTATTGATGCGACGATCGAGGCACTGGCCGCGCAGGACGCCGATTTCGATCTCGACCATGTTGAGCCAGCTGGCGTGTTTGGGCGTGTAGTGGAATTCCAGCCGTCGAAGGACGCGTCGCGCCTCTGAAGCAGGCAGAGCCTGGTAGAGCGCGGCGGCCGAGTGGGTTGACAGATTGTCGAGCACCACCCTGACGCGTTCGGCCTGCGGGTAATGGATATCGACGAGGTCGCGCATGCAATGGGCAAAGTCTTCCGCGGCGCGCCGCTCGGTGACCTTGACTTTGCGCCAGGAGCGGTGTGCGTCGAGGAAGACGAACAGGTTGGCGGTGCCGTTGCGCTTGTACTCGCAGTCATACCGCTCAAGCCGGCCCGGTTCGGCCGGGATCGGCTGTCGCACCTCGCCGATGAGTTGGGTCGGGCTTTCGTCGAAGCACACCACCGGTCGCTTCGGGTCCGGTGCCTCGGCATAGAGGTCGAGCACGTCCTCCATGCGCGCGACATACTCGGCGTCGACCTTGGGGATGCACCACATGTCCTTGCGCCAGGGCTTGAGATCGTTGTCTGCCAAGCGTCGGCGCACCGTCTCGCGCGACAGTTCCTGGTGATCGGTCAGCTTGACGAACTCACCGGCCAGCAGTTCCAGGGTCCAGCGGGCGCGGCCCGGCGGCGGACTGGAACAGGCGGTGGCCACCAGCAGGGCTTCTTCCTTGCCCGTCAGCTTGCGTTGCGCGCCTGCGCGTGGCTCTTCGCTGAGCGCCGCCTCCAGACCCATCTCCACGAAGCGGCGCTTGGTGCGATAGACAGTGGAGCCGCCGACCACCACCGTCGCGGCAATGGCCTCGTCACCCAAGCCCGCGTCGACGGCGAGCAGGATCTGCGCCCGCTTGAGCTTGCGAGCCGGCTGCTTGCCGCCTGCCAGCATCGCTGTGAGTTCATCGCGTTCGGGTTGGTCGAGATCGACACGATAGCGTAGATTCATCCAGAAAGCCTCCTCGGTTGCCAAGGGTTCCGGATGAATCGAAAATTGAATCAATTACTTGACGGGCAAACGCCTGCGGGTCCCAGCTTCACCGAAAAACAGGGCCAGTACCTCGCCTTCATCTGGGCTTATATGCAGATCAACCGCCAGCCGCCGGCCGAACGCGACATGCAACGCTATTTCGGCGTCACCCCGCCGTCCGTCCACCAGATGGTGCTAACCCTCGAACGCTCCGGCCTCATCCGCAGGCAACCAGGTGTCGCGCGCAGCATCCAACTGCTCGTCGACCACGACATCCTACCCAAACTTCAGCCGGTTCAACCCGTCATAACCTCTGTGCAGAGGTACTAGCTCGTAATCGGAAGCCATGTCCTTGGCGCGGTCACGCGATAGCGTGCGGACAAGCCGTTCGCGGGTCGCGAAGTCGTCGCCGCCGTAATGCAGGTCCATCCCATCTCGATGCCGCGACAGCGCAACGTAGCTGCCATGTGCGTCCAACGTCGGCCACAGCCACCGACGTTTCGTGGGAGTTGATACTGGCCCACTGGGATGACCAAACGGAACTGCTTTACATTAGCAGCACTGGGCCGACTGCGTCTGATCAGCTTGCAAAAGCGCTCTGTGGCGATGACACGACACGCATCAGGGATCAGGCAGTGTTTCGTTGCTTCCACGATTTCAACCAGCTGGTCATCCGCAACTTGGGCATGACGCACCGCCAGGGCGGTGGAACGCGCTACTCCATGCTCATGGGGATCGACGTTAGCGACGGTATAGACAGTCTGATGAAGGCGGAGCGCATTCAGAACAACATCTTTGGTTGTGGCTATGAAGACGGCGAGCCGCGTACGTTTGGTTGTTCGATCAAAGGAAAGTTCTGGTCACAGTCCCGCATCCACGATCTCACCGACTGGACTGCGTGGTGTCATCGCCTGGGTGCGCTCCTTGACAACGACACCATCCCGGAGTCAGCGGCGTTCGCGTCTGCCATGCGACCCCGCCTCATTGCTGTACGCCCAGATGCTCACCCGCTGGTGATTCATTGGCCTATGAGCCTTCTGCTGTCCTTCGAGGAGCGAATTGAAATTTCATTCGGCGAGAGTTCTTATCCGTTTGCAGAGTGTGATCTCGCACTCTCGAACACCGCTCGTAGCGGTGCGCTCAAGTTTGACGTGCGCGCGCACGACAAGAAGGCGGAGTTTGAAATCGGCTTCACGGCGACCGACGCGACTTATAGGCAAACATCGGGTCCGCCTTGCCGGATAAAAACGCATCGGCATGACCGGACGATGGCGGAGTCTTTTGCGGACGATGCTCCGCAAATCGACTTTGGCGACGGATCGTTCCTGATCTACTCACATCTCTACGTTCCGCCGAAGGAACTGGACTTAACGCCCATAATGGATAGTGCCATTGTTCCTTGGGACTGGACTGGAACAAACCCGCGCATCGAATCGCAGGGTCCGGAGCGCCGTACGGACTCTGTACAGTACCGCGTCATTCAAGAACTGAAGAAAAGCGATTACGACATCATCTTCGATGACGACGGTACCGGCGAGTTTGCTGACGTTATAGCGATCAAAGTCCGGGAGACATCGGTCGATGTGCTGATGTGCCATTGTAAATATGCTGGTACCGATGCGGGCAAGGCGCGGCTGGACGATCTCTATGAGGTTGCAGGGCAAGCGTTGAAGTCAGTGCAGTTTTGCCACAAGCCAAAACGCTTCCTTCGGAATATGATGAACCGCGAGAAGCGTCGGCTGGAGCGTGGGGAGTCGACACGCTTTGACCGTGGTACGCTGGGGGTCTTGAGAAGGCTGCATGCGAGCTGGAATCAGTATCGCTTCGAATACAAGGTTTGGATCGTGCAGCCAGCAATCTCAAAAGCTGCAGCGACGCAGCCTATTCTCCAGTTGCTTGGCTTCGTGGGAAAGGCGCTGATCGATCATCGCCGCATCCCTCTGACCGTCGTCACCAGAAGCTGACGCTTCTCAGGCGCTTCGATCGGCAGACCAAGTAACCCGCTCGGCCAGAAACGCCGCAAACGGCTTCACATTCATGTTGCCGCTCGCCTCTTCCAGGCCCGCCAGGTACGCCTTGCGGTCTTCCACCCTGACAACAGTCCACGGATAGCCACCGGACGCCAGCATGGCATTCATGAGGAACCGCGCCATACGGCCGTTGCCGTCCGGATAAGGGTGCACATAACCTACAAGCCAGTGCCCCAGCACGGCGCGCACGGAAGCGTCTTTCTCCGTTTCCAGCAAGTCAAACAACTCGTTCATGCCATCGGGAACAGCCTCTGTTCGCGGCGGTACATGCTGCGAACCGCGCAGGTACACCGGGTGGTTCCGATAACCGGCAAGTGCACTCGCCCTGAGTATGCCAGCCGTCACGGACGGCGCGAACAGCTCCCGGTACCACTCCCTGTGTGTATCGCGCGTCAAGGCTCCTGCTGGCGCGCCATCAATGATGGCCGCCACGGACTCTTTGACTTTCTGAAACGCGAGATAGTAGCCGCGCGCGGCGAGCGCATCGCGGTTTTTCCGGTCCGCTTCATCGATCTCCGGATTCCAGCTTCCTTCGCGCACGCGGTCGATGAGCTCGGGCGTCACGCTGTAGCCTTCGATCGACAGCGAGTGATAAGCGTCGCTCTCGTAGATATCCTCCACGAACTTCATGTAAGCGTTCTTGTCGGACGGAAGGCCCGGCGCCTTTGGGAATATCTCTATGATCGCTTCGCGCTGGGATTCCCAGATTGCGCGCAGGCGCGCGACCAGCGGCGGCACACCCGCCGCTATGGTCGTAACCCCGGTCCGACCCGCGAACGGATCGGACTCGCGCACGTCGTACCCGGCCGCTTTGAAGGTTGCCACAATTTCATCAGCGAAGGCATCACGCCCTACGCGGCGGAATGCGCCCGCGAGTCGCCCCGCCACGGCGGAATGGCCGCCATCAAGAAGGAGGGCCAGTACCGTCGATACATCGCGCACGGACGCCATGGCGACCTGCATTTCGATAGGCGCGCGCTGGAAGAATCCTTCCGGTACACGGATAAGCGCGGCCTCAACGGTAAGCACCCGCTGACCGTTCTTCTCCGTCAGCTGTTCCGGCATTTCCTTGACCGCAAGGTCGTAGAGGGAGGTGCCGAACAGCAGGTCGATCCTGTTGTTCTTTCCTTTCGGGGTATTCACCACCACCTGTGGAGGGATGGTCGGCGCTTCCGCATGCAGCAGGAGGGACTGTTCGGGAGACAGGAACCAGTCTTTGCCGAACCGGTCATTGCAGTACAGCGAACAGAATTCCCAGAAGCTTGCGTACCAGGGGGTGGTGTCCTGTTGCTGGGCCTGAGGGCCGGTGGACATGACCCAGCCTTTGATCACATCGCGCAGAAATCCGTTCGCCACCAGCCGCTCCCGGTGGACGCGCGTCAGCTCGTCTGACTTGAATATGCGCCGCCCTTGCTCCTGCAGCTCTTTGAGGATGGCTAGGGGCTCTGCGAGTTTTTCATGGGGCTTGGCCACGGACGTGCCTTTGCAAGTTTTTTGTGTTGTGCTAATACAAGTATATAATGCTGCACCAGCACAAGTCAATGATGCCGTGTAATCGCAAGTTTATTAAGTTGTTGAATCGCAAGTTTATTATGCGAAAAAGATCTAAAATATAATTTCTTCAATGCGTTAGCCTCGCAGGACGCACCCGGCCGACCGCCGAGTCCCTAGAGGCTTTTAAGAGGCCAGCAGATAGCTAAGGCTCCCGAAGCTAAACCTCTACGCCCAATAGGGCTGCCGCCTTGGGATCGTACCGGTAGCCGGTGATGGTCCTGTTCCTGATGCGGTCAACGGCCTCGTCCACACACAAGATCGTGCGCGACCATTCATTTTGCAACAGCGCCGCAGCCGCTTTTTGTTGAGACTGGTCAGCTTCTCGAAAGCTCGCCCTCCTAACGTTTGATGAAATTGATCTTCTACGCCTCGCCGTTAACGGAAACAGATGTGGGAATACCTGATGATAGCAGCAATTGGCGATAGACTTGGATCCTTGGCCCGCACCGGGCATGGACATTCGAATGGACAGTCGCGGCACGCATCCAGCGAGCCCTCTGGTCATAGCAGCGGGCCTTCTGGTCCTACCAGGCCGGGTGGCGAGATCGGTCGAGCGGACAGTCCGACCTTTTCTGGGGATGGCTCGCAAGCTGCATCTGAAAGCGATGCCTTCGAGACGGCTCTCCGTTCTGTTGCGCTAACTATTGTGAACGATGCCATGGCTGATGCCGACGACGCTCTGGCAGACACTGAAGAAGATGCCTGACGTTGGGTGGTCCGCGTCGGGAGGTGCGTGCCGTCGGTGACGGCACAGTTCGAACAGAAGGGAAACGATATGAGTAAAATAGGTACTCTTGGTAGTTTGGGTGGTGCTGGCGCTGCGGCTGGTGCGGACGTAGCTTCCAAAGCCGCTGGGGCTGCCGCATTCCAGCAGCAAATCCAGGAGCTAACGGCGGTTAGCTTGGAGGCTACGGCTAGGAGTATAGAGCTGCGCACTGTTACGACCAACTTGCAGACAATCAAGAAAGCGGCCGACGAACGCGTTCAGTAATCTCGGAAACGGGGTTCTGGAAACCCTCGATCGCTGCCCTGGGTGGCGCGATGTGTGACCGAAATGAGCCGCATGGTAATTGCCATGCGGCTTCTTTCCTGATTCGGGAGATCATCCTTGAATGACGCTGTTTCCCTTCATTTCGAAGTTCTGTCGGGGGTCTATTGCGGGCTGACCGGTAAGCCGACTCTTGAAACGAACTTAATCGGCAGTGGCCTCGACGCCGATATAATCTTCGTCGAGCAAGGACTGGCGCCACATCATTTTCGTATCACTCTTCTTGGGAATTCGATCGAGGTTGAGGCGCTTGCAGGCGGACTCAGCATCGAGGACAATCGGAATATTGCAGCAGGCGAGCGCGTTGTGCTGCCCCTTCCTGTCATCATTCACGCCGGCGCGATGTCCATTCTCTGGTCAGCGCAAGATGCAGCGCCGACTGGTTCGACCGCCAGACCACGCCTCTCGATCCTTATGCTCACCTTGGTGTTACTCGGCTCTCTCGGGATCGGCGCGCTCTCGGCTATGTTCTCCTATTACGGCACTGCTGATGCATTGAACGCCAAGTCGCCAGGTGCCGAACTTGAATTCAAGCTGACCAATAACCGCGCTGATGATCAGGCTACCGTGGCTGTGGCCAAAGACCTGCAAGAGGAAGTCGATAAAGCGGGCCTTCACAATATTATGATCGGCTCCGCGAAGGGCGTCGTGACCGCTGAGGGCACCGTCACGTCAGCATCGATCAGCAGTTGGCAGAGGGTTCAGCAGTGGTTCGATCATCGCACGAACGGCGCTCTCACACTGGTGAATGGAGTGGTTATCAAGGAGGAGAAGGCGCCATCCGCTATCGCGGTTGAAGCAGTTTGGCGTGGGCCCCTTCCGTATCTGATAATCGCTGGCGAGAAGTATTTTGTCGGCGCGCTTTTGGATGATGGCTGGACGGTCGATCGGATCGAGGAGGGTCGTGTGCTGATGAGCCGAAATGGTCGCGTTGCTGCTCTGCCGTATTAAGGGCTTTCAGCTTCGCGGGCCGTATTCAGGAGAACTCCAATGCTCAAGCTATCCCCCTGCTGCGGCTTCTCGCCTATCCGCTCATCCCGGACGGTTTCGGCCATGAGGCACCGATGGTCCTGACCACACTGGATACGCCTAACCGGGGATCCTCGCGCTTTCCTCTGACTCCCTCGCGTGGCGATGCGCTGCGTGGGACCGGCCGCAGGGCCGAGGCGCGCGCGGCCTTCGAAAGCTACGTTTCACTGCGTGGTAGCCCAGTAATTCTCAAACGACCACAAAGGGGCCCACATGCCCAACGTCCTGCGTAACTTCATCGACCGTGCGCCGGCCAACCCCGACTTAATGGTCGCGTTGATGCTGCTGCTGGCGATAGGTATGATGGTCATGCCAATCCCGCTCGTGGTTGTCGACACGCTTATCGGATTCAATTTGGGTTTGGCCATATTGCTGCTGATGGTTGCCCTGTATGTCAGCACGCCGCTTGATTTTTCGTCTTTGCCGGGCGTCATTTTGATTTCCACGGTGTTCCGTCTGGCGCTTACCATCGCAACGACACGACTGATCCTGGCCGAGGGAGAGGCAGGCAGCATCATCCACACGTTCGGCGACTTCGTAATCTCAGGCAATATCTTCGTCGGCTTTGTCATATTTCTGGTCGTGACCATGGTCCAGTTCATGGTCCTCGCGAAGGGTGCCGAACGCGTAGCGGAGGTGGCGGCCCGCTTCACGCTCGACGCTCTGCCGGGCAAGCAAATGGCGGTCGACGCAGAGCTTCGCAACGGCCACATCGATGCCAACGAATCTCGCAGGCGGCGTGCCGCATTGGAGAGGGAAAGCCAACTTTTTGGCGCGATGGATGGCGCGATGAAATTCGTAAAGGGCGACGCCATCGCCGGGCTCGTGGTGATCTGCATCAACATGCTGGGTGGAATTTCCATCGGCCTGCTTTCGAAAGGCATGTCCTTCGGCGAGGTTCTGCAACACTATACTCTACTGACCATAGGTGACGCGTTAATCTCGCAGATTCCGGCCCTGCTGCTTTCAATTACAGCGGCAACCATCGTCACGCGTGTAACGGGGGCCGCGAGGCTCAACCTTGGGACCGACATAGTCAATCAACTCACGGCCAGCAAGCGAGCATTGCGGCTGGCGGCCTGCGTCTTGGTTGCGATGGGGTTTGTTCCCGGTTTCCCTCTGCCCGTCTTTCTTACGTTGGCCGCAGTCCTCGCCGCCGCAAGCATTGCCAAGGGCGATGGGCAGGGCGCCGACAATACCAATGCTACAAGTGCTCACAAACAAACCGTGCCTGCGCAGGCAAGCCCGCTCGCCTTCTTTCTTGCGCCGAGCCTTACGCATGAGATCGACCAAGCCGAATTGGAACAGCACATTGCACGCGTTTCGCAACTCGTCTCAGCTGATCTCGGCATTATCGTTCCGCGCATTCCAGTTGCGGTCGACGAGCAGCTGCCCGAGTCGCAATTTAGAATAGATGTCGAGGGCGTGCCAGTCGAACAGGATTTGATTGATCCGACACTGCTAGAACTCGCAGACGGTCTGGCGAACATTGAACTTAGCGGCATCCCCTTTCGGCATGATCCAGAAGCGGACAGAATCTGGGTCGAACAAGGCCATGCACCGGCTCTCAACGCTGCCGGCATCCGCTATCACCGAGCGAGCGAACTCCTTGCCTCGCGTGTCCATGCGACGTTGACCCGCTATGCACCGCACTTGGTGGGTATCCAAGAGACCCGCGAATTGCTGGGCCGAATGGAGCACGATTATGCTGATCTGGTGAAGGAGGTGCTGCGCACGACGCCTGTTCCCCGGGTTGCCGATGTGCTGCGCCGCCTGCTGGATGAAGGTATCCCTATCCGCAGCACCCGCCTCGTCTTGGAGGCATTGGCCGAATGGAGCGAACGTGAGCAAAACGTCGCGCTGCTCACGGAATATGTTCGCTCCGGCATGAAGCGGCAGATCTGCCACCGCTATGCCAACACACAAGGTATCGTGCCGGCCTTTATTATCGAACGTGAGAGTGAGGATATGGTGCGGAGTGCGGCTCGAGATTCGGCTGCGGGCCCCTACCTCGTGTTAGAGGATCGGCAAAGCGAAGCGCTGCTGTCACAGATGCGCAGCATCTTTTCCAGCACAGCACCGGATCAGACCCGCCCCGTCATATTAACTTCGATGGATGTTCGACGCTTCGTCCGCGGCTTTCTCACCCGAAACGGGATCGATCTGGCTGTGTTGTCTTATCAGGACCTTGCCTCCGACTTCACGATTCAACCCGCCGGATCCGTCAAGCTCCCCCCTGGAACAGAAGGGGAAATGTCGGGGGACTCTCGCAGTATCCGCGTTGCCGCCAACTCAAAGGCACAGCACTCTATGACAGCTGAGAACCAAACATGAATTCACATGAGAATATTGCCACTCCGCCGTTACTTTCATCTCGTCTGCGCTCAGTTCTCTTCTCAGTACTCGCCATTGTTCCGCTCGGAGGTTGCGCTAGCTGGAACAAGCCAGTTCTTTCAGTGAAGGAGACGTCGCCCCCAGAGTTGCTCGGCGCTGATCAGATCGATCCGGCTATACGCGAGCGCATTTTGCGCGCAGTCGGTCAGGATGCGCAAGAGCGGGCTTTGCGGGATGATCTGAAGCAGCATCCGGACAATGTCGATGCGGCAATCCGTCTTACGAAGGTCTTGCTGGCACAGAAACGCCCGAATGAGGCGCTTCAGGTACTCGACAACCTCTTGGTAGCAGCTCCAAGTAATTTGCGGGCGTTGAACGCGAAGGGAGTTGTTCTGGATTTGGAGGGGCGACATGACGCGGCACGAGCGTTATATCGGCAAGCTCTTGAAACAGAGCCAGGGAATCTGATGTTGCGCCACAATCTCAACTTGTCGCTTGGGGTGGACGGGAAGGCCGAAAGGAGTGCGTTGGCACGATCGCGATAGCGCTGCAAAAGGCCCCGGACTGGCACACTGGAAAACGGAATTCCAACCGGGACGTCGTCAGTTGGATGTTTGCCGTTGATGAACAGCACTGGGAACAGAATGTGCCCCTTCAAAAGACGGCCGATCATGCTCTTACGCGCCATTCTAAAGACACAGCTGGGCGTTGGCGCGGGTTGTAGGGTATACCCGGCTGAGTGCTTCTTAGGAATGGCGTTCTTGTGCGTGGGTTGGATATCGCACTTCTGCGATGCGTCTTTTTGTGCGAGAAACCAGCAGCGATGCAACGAAGAAATTCCTGACCGTCCTCGTTATACCAAGAGTCATTGGGTTTGACCGACATGGGCCCATTCTCGCATTCCGATGGATGTGATTGTTTCGGGAGCGGCGAGCAGTTTGTGCCAAGCATCGCACGCGGCGTCGATAATTGCCTCGTAGCTGTCGAAGACGCGGTTTGAGAGCCAGTTCTGCCGCATGTACTGCCAGACATTCTCAACCGGGTTTAATTCGGGCGCACGCGGGGGCAGGAAGATCGGCGTGATGTTGCGCGGCATGTTGAGGTTGGC
This sequence comes from Mesorhizobium newzealandense, assembly GCF_042682145.1. Classification (NCBI taxonomy): domain Bacteria; kingdom Pseudomonadati; phylum Pseudomonadota; class Alphaproteobacteria; order Hyphomicrobiales; family Phyllobacteriaceae; genus Mesorhizobium; species Mesorhizobium newzealandense. Next base: position 547,843 of record NZ_JBHUGZ010000012.1, read on the forward strand.
GGTGGTGTGCCATCCGGCGCGATCCATGATGAGCACGGCATGCGCGCCCTTTTCGACATGGCGGCTGATCTCGTCGATATGGAGTTGCATGGCCTCGGTGTCGGCAAATGGCAGCGCGAGAGCTGCGCCGGTGCCCCGAGCCGGGCAGATGGCGCCGAACAGATATGCGCTCTTGTATCGCTGGTCGGCTGGCTGTCGCGGCCGCGTGCCACGCCTGGCCCACTGCCTTGTGATGCCGTTCTTCTGACCTATCCTGGCTTCATCCTGGAACCAGAGTTCCACCTTCGTACGCGGCGGCAGGTCGCAAAGATGAGCCTTCAGCGTGCGCTGCCAATTTTTTTGAACGCTTCGATGATATGGGCGTCCTGCGCCGGGTGGTGCGGCCGTGCGCTCATATGCGAGAAGCCGAGCTTGTGCAGCAGCTTCCCGACATAGCGGGTATCGTAATCGATGCCGAAACGCTCCTTGATGACGCGCTTGAGGTCGATGCGCCGCCAGCGCACGACGCCGTCGACGGCGCGATCCGACCCCCTCTCCACGATTGCCGCCAGTTCAGCATTCTGTTCAGGCGACAGCCGGCACGGCGGGCCTGACGACCAGTGGTCGACAAGGCCATCGGGGCCGGCCGCGTTGAACCGGTGCACCCAGTCCCGCAGCGTCTGGCGGTCCATGCCGCCAATCCGCCCCGCATCCGCCCGGCTCATCCCGTCCAGTACCGCAGCGATCGACAACAGCCGGCTGCTCTGCCGCACATCCTTCGACCCACGCGCCAGGCGACGCAGTTCCGTCGCCGAATAGTCCGTTCGTAACCTCACCGCTGATCCCATGGCCGAATCTCCTTCGGCAACACGGAATCACGCTTCGGAGATGCTCCAAAATCACAAAAGAGTCAGCACCCGAGACCGTTGGTATTAATCAATCGCTGCGCAGAATCTTTGCTTCGAGTGCAGCAGCCACGAAAGCCCTTCGAGCAGCTGGCGGATGAATTTCACCGCGCAATACCTGCAGACAGGCGTTCATCGCCACCTTCCGTTTCTCGGTCTGACGATGAAGGTCACGCAGTAGGATAGCGGCCGCGTCATTAACATCGAACACCATACGCTCTGAGCCGTGGCAGGTAACCTGGATAACGACCGGCCTCTCAAATCGGCTCAAGCGGGTCATTTCTGCACAAACATGCGGCAATAGCCTTGGTCGCACTTGCTTGCCCAGCCGAACGATTCCCGCCCATTTTCGAGCAGCGATTCCGCGTTCGCCATGCATGAAATCTCGACACATTGCCCTCCCTCGGCGCGCCCATCACCAGCCGCATGGCGCCGAAGCCTAAACTTGTGCTTTCCCGGTGCCCGACTTGCAGGCAGCGAGCCACTGCATTGCGGAGGTTGCATCCTCCAATATGTCGGCCCGTGTTAACGGCTGCGAGAAAGCGCGGACAAATGGTGCCGAGGATTGTGGAGGAGAAAGCGGCCCGATGGGGCCGCTTGGCCCGATGGGGCCGCTTTGTATTTTTTACCAGGAGGGATCGAGAGGATGGGGCTTTTGCCCTGTCTGCTCGTCGCTGGAAGGGTGCTGATCGTCAGGGGCTTGTTGGTGACGGACAAACTGCTGGATGTGGGGAGCGTAACGGCTCCAGATGCAGTCTCGCAGATCGTCGAGGAGTTCGAAGACGGCGGCTGCTTGCTCGGGTGTCCATTCGGCATTGACGATGAACTGGATTCCACGCCCGAGACCGGACGGCTGATGAGGATTTCCGGTCATGCTGCAGGCTCCTTTTCGTCAGCGGGGTGGCTGGTGCGTTGTTGACGCTGCGCCTTCGAGCGCTCGGAGGCTTCCTTGAAGCGGTAAGAATCGCCTTCGATGGGAATGACCTCACAATGGTGCAAAAGGCGATCGACCAGACTGACGACGCAGGCGGCATTGGGGAAGACCTCCGACCATTGCGCGAAGGGCTTGTTGGTGGTGACGATGGTCGAGCGTTTCTCGTATCGGCGGCTGATGAGATCGAACAGCAGATCGGCATGACGGTTGGAATAGGAGAGATATCCGACCTCGTCGATGACCAGGATATCGGGCGCCGCATAGTACTGCAGCTTTCGGCGGAGCATGGAATCGCTGTCGATGGCGGCGAGCTCGCCGAGCATTTCGCTGGCGGTGCGGAAGAGGACCGAATGGCCGGCGACCAGCGCCTGGTAGGCGACGTTAAGAGCGAGCGTGGACTTGCCGACGCCGTTAGGGCCAATAAGGACGATGTTGGCGGCCTCCTTGACGAAGGACAGCGTCATCAGTTCCTCGATGGCGGCGCGATCGATACGACGCGGCCATTTCCAGTCGTAATCGGCCAGTTGCCTGAAGTGGCCAAGCCTGGCGGCGCGCATGCGTCGCCGCAATGAGCGGTCGGAGCGCTCTTCTTCCTCCCATTGAAGCACGGCGGCCAGCCACGGCGCGTCGGCGATTTCGTCCCAGTGGGCGATCAGGCCATTGAGGCGCAGCGCCCTGGCGCGGTTGAACAGGATGCCGGGATTATTCATCGTCGTTGCCTGCGCAAGTGAGTTGATCGTAACGGTCGAGCTTGTGGGGCTGTACGACCGTATCCTTTTTGCGGACATGCTCCGGCAGCCTTGTTTCGACCGGCGGTGGAGCGCCACGCGCGATCCGGCGGCGTTCGAGCGCGACGTGAACCGATCTCGAATGAGAGGCCCCGGCCTGCAAGGCATCTTCGACGGCGGCCTGGAGTTCGGTGGCGCCGTAGAGGTCGAGCAGTTTGAGCATGGCATTGGTGATCGCGCCGATATTGGCGCCGCGCTCGGCGGCGTGGATCATCAGTTTCTGGCAGGCCGGCACGGCGCGCGTCAAACTGTTGAGGCCCCGATGCTGGCGCGCTTCGCGCTTGACGGCGACGAGCGCCTTGAGGTGCCGGGGGTCTTCGATCTGCTGGCCCCGGTCGTAGCTGCGGCGGTGGCTGGCGATCATCGTGGCGGCATCGAATATCCGGACCTGGGCGAGATCGGCGCGCACGGTGAGCGTGCGCCGGACATGAGTATGGGGAACCGAGTAATCGTTCAGGTCGAAGCGGACATAGGGTGTCTTTCCGACCTTCGCGGCGATCTGCTCCTCGATGGGGTACGGGTTGGTGGGCAATGGCAGAAGCATGGGCTGCTCCTGCGCAAACACCTGACGAACCGTCATCGTCCGGTCCTCGGGGCATGGCCGGTCGGCGGCCTGGTTGCGGCACCATTGTTCGGCCTGGGCATTCAGATCGTCGAGGTCCTTGAACTTGCGGGCGATGAAGAAGGCTTCCCGGATGTGGCGAATGGCGCGCTCGACGCGGCCCTTTTCGTTGCCCCGCGCCACGGCGACGGGACGGGGCTCGAAGCGATAATGGCCCGCGAAGGCCAGAAGTGTCGGATGGAACCGGATGGCATCGCCGTGACGCTCAAGCACAGCGCTCTTAAGGTTGTCATAGAGCAGCACCCTGGGCAAACCATTCCAGGCGTTGAACGCACCGGCGTGGCCGCGCAGGAAGTTTTCCATGCGGGCATCAAGAAAGAAGCGCAGATAGATGTCGCGCGAGTAGGACAACACCATGACGAAGGCCATCAGCGGGCGGCGAGCCTTGCCGATTTCGATGTGACCAAAATGCGCCCAGTCGACCTGGCCTTGCTCGCCCGGCAGGGTGCGCAGACGCAGGAACGCTTCCGCAGCCTTGCGCGGACGGTGGAGCGCGATCATATGCCGGAAGTGGGAGGACGAGCCCTTGTAGCCGCGCTCCTGCACCATCCCGTACAGGCGGCTGGCGGTCAGGTCTGGATATGTCTCAAGCGTCCGCTGGACGAACGGCAGATACTGGTCGACCTCGGCGGGACGTATCACCGGCCTGTGGCGGGGCAGACCGGCCTCCTTCAGAACCCGGAAGACCGTCGTATGGTGGCAATGCAATTGCGTTGCGATCGTTCCACAGCGCCACCTCTCAACGTGGTACAGGCGCAGGATCATCGCTTCCTTCTCGGCGGATATGGTCATCGGTTGGGTCTCCATAGTCGTGTTGACGGACATAGGCCCCTCGGCGACGCACGAAGCCGCCGCGAAAGAACGGCGGCAGCCGACAACTGCAGCGCCGGCAGCACGGAGCCGGAGGGATCGATGGCACCGCTTCAGCGGTGACGTCGTCCAGTGCGACGGTGCCGTCGATCAGGGGCGCGTTCAGTCGTGAACCATCCGGCAGACAAGGTGGAGACTGATGCGTCACGTTGTTTTTGCAGCGCTGGCGATATCGGCGGGAGCGGTCGGCGTGGGCAAAGCGGCCCCGGCGGGTGTTCTGGTAGCGCAGCCCCGCCGCACGCAGACTGTCACGGCGGGCTTCATGGGCGCAGTCAGAACCACAGAAGCGCTGACCCCGATCGCAATGCCGGCAAAGCAAGACCTGTGAGCGGCACCGTGCGCAGAGAAAGAAACGACCGGTTTGCATTGCGGCGGCGAACCTCTCGGAACGCCGTCGGGATTGCGGGGAAAAGCTCGACGGAATGCGCCAATGCCATTATGCTGGCGCATACCGTGAACCAGTCGGCATCAGTGCCCGGGGACCTGCAAGTCCCCTCACACGGGCCGTTGGGATAGGACATCGAGTTTACGTGGTAGTGGGTCGATGTCTGATTGCGGCGCTCCGCACATGTAGCATGCGCGGACGCAGCGCGGGATGCGCCTCAGTCGCCCTCCGGGCTCCTGTCGGCGCATCCCGCGCTCTCATCCCCAACCAAATCAGATCATCAGCGTCATTCAGCACCACTCCGAGCCGAATTCCGCATCAATTCCCTCTCGGCGCCATCTATACGCGGTTCTCAACCGCCATCGACAGCCCGTTTCGCAAAGCCGAAAAAGGCATTCCGCGCGGCGCTCACAGGTTTTCGTCCATCGTATGCATCATAGCACGTTCTGAGGGCGGCTTCGTGGATTAGGTCCCTGCGATCTTCTGGCCATTCATTGAGGAAGTCGACAGCGTCGGCTAGACTGGCAATCTCTTGCACGATGTGAGTTGCGCGCTTCACGAAAAGTGGGCTGTTGAAAGCCTCCGCGTTCATCTGTGCCTCCCGACCTCGCGCCATTAGGCCAAAGACTGCACGTTGTCTCGCGCGTGGCTCGACAGTCCGACCCGAATTCCCGAATCCCGGCTGCCGCACGCTTTTGTGACGGACGCTGTTAACACATTTTCTGCAATCGCACTGAGAGCAGTCGCCTTTTTCATGCTGGTCGACATCGGCCGCTCTCTCTCCCGCTTATGCCAATGCCTCCGTAGACCTTATTTCATGCCAACCACGCCGATCTCCAGGCGCTCGATCCCGGTGGTGTTGTCGGAAGTCGGTACAAGATGATGCGTCGAGTTGGAATGATCTGGGATTAGCGGAGCGTGACCGCCAATGGCATGACAGCGTCGAATGCATTTCAGCGCAACAGCGCGACCTGCCGTCGGCCAAACGCTTCTTCAGAAAGGCGCTGGAGCCTCATGGCCAACCGGATTGCGTCGTCATCGACGGTAGCCAGAGCAATCGAGACGGGATCGTTTCCTGCAAGACCACAAATCGCTTGCAGGATCGCTCCTGGAGCCGATCTGGATCCGCCGGAGCCAGTATTTGAAGGATCGAGCAGGACATCGGCACTCCAAGCGCCGCGCCCGGCCGATGCTCGGCTTCAAATCGGCGGCCACCGCCACAACCATTTTATCCGGCATCGAGATGATCCACATGATGCGCAAACGACAGGCGAGGCACAGCTACAGTCCGAACGCTTCGATCGCCGAGCAGTTCGAATCCTGCCTACTGATAGACCTCGCATCAGTGCCTCTCTGCGCCCCTCTTCAGCCGTTGCAACAAGACCCTGCGAGGGCGCTGATTACGCTCCTCGTCGGCGAGAAGCGCTCTGCCAGGCTCTATGAGAGAAGGCCGAGAGGGGACCGCGCCGGGTTGTTGGCCGCGCCCCTCAGCCGTATCGCAATCAGCCCCTGAGACGGTTTTGCAGTGCCCGCCGATCTGCGACGAGGTTGTCGAGGTTCCGCAGGTCTGCTTGCCGTCTTCCCGCCAATCGCCTAACCAGCGCCCGTGTGCCATCCACTGCAAAGACGCCGCAATCATAACCGTTTTTCTGCTGAGCCATGCTGGCGTCTTGTAGGTCGGCGCCCAGCCGTGCTGCGAGCCGTGCTGCAGGTTCATCATTGTGTCCCCGGAGGGAGTCGTAGTGATAGGCGACCGGCCTTTCCTGATTGCGGCGATCAACCAGCAGCAGCGACCAATGGTCGCCTTCGCGAATAGCACTGGCATTGTTCACTGGCAGGAACAGGAAGTCGGCTGTATCGTTACCATTCCGATCATGGACAATGCGATGGAATGCGCGTAGCGCGTCGCTATCGGCGCCGTGGTTAAGCTGAAAGGCGATCAGAGGATCCACGAACCGCGTCCGGGCGGCGAGATCCGGATTAGTCCCACGCAACTCCTGCGCCACGAACTCGTAATCCCGCTGAATATGATCGTCGCCGAGCCATTCTCTGGCTCCGAGCACCCGTCCGCGGTCGTGGGAAGAGGCACTCGTAGCCGAAGCACCGATCTGAGCATCTGGAACCGAGGATGGGCGAGGATGATGGATAAATTGAGCATCGCGGCGCCCTCGCGGCCCCAACGTGATAGAGTAGGTCTCACCGTTGATAGAGACAGGCCGCGGAACCATGCGCGGACTCGGCAACAGCATCTTGTTGTCCAGTACATCGAGCAGGAAGTCCGGAACCGGCTGCGAGCCATGCTGCCAATCCTCGCCGACGAGATATCCGATATCCTCGAGCTCCAGAGGCTCGCCTGATGGCCCGATGAAGAACGGCGGACTGGCGGCCGGACCAGGCACCTGCGCTGACTGAGCGTCGTCACGCGTCTCCTGCGGTGTGGACGGCAGATCAACGAAAGAATGGAGGCCGCGGTAGATCTCTGACGACCGAGCTGGCGCGCCCTCCGGGGTTGGCCGCATACTCGCCTCAGAGTCGGGCGGCACTCGCGGCGACCAGGTCGAGCTCGACACAGCCGTTTCGTGTCGTCCGGCCTGCGGGCCTTCCGGCGTCGGCCACTCATTTAGGTCAAAGTCTGACGGCATCCGCGGCGACCAGGTCGAGCTCGACACAGCCGTTTCGTCTCGTCCGGCCTGCGGGCCTTCCGGCGTCGGCCACTCATTTAGGTCAAAGTCTGACGGCATCCGCGGCGACCAGGTCGAGCTCGACACAGCCGTTTCGTCTCGTCCGGCCTGCGGGCCTTCCGGCGTCGGCCACTCATTTAGGTCAAAGTCTGACGGCATCCGCGGCGACCAGGTCGAGCTCGACACAGCCGTTTCGTGCCGTCCGGCCTGCGGGCCTTCCCGCGTCGGCCACTCATTTAGGTCAAAGTCTGACGGCACTCGCGGCGACCAGGTCGAGCTCGACACAGCCGTTTCGTGCCGTCCGGCCTGCGGGCCTTCCGGCGTCGGCCACTCATTTAGATCAAAGTCTGACGGCAACCGCGGCGACCAGGTCGAGCTCGACACAGCCGTTTCGTGCCGTCCGGCCTGCGGGCCTCCCGGCGTTGGCCACTCACTTGGGTCAAAGCCGGACGGGACGTGCGGCGACCACGATGGGCTCGACCCTGCAAGCCGGGGTTCCCGACTCGGCTGCTCAGGGAAGGCCACACCCAGCGCTCTGTTTGCCTCGACGACTCGTAGGTACTGCCCAAGCTTCTTGAGGTTCAAGCCAGTTCTTCCTGTGGCTTTGGTGAAGTCCCGATAATCTGCGTTCAACGACCGTCGCTGCCGTTCAGTGCCGTTGATTCGGCTTACTATGCTCTCCCTACCCGTACTTTGGAGCCAATCACTAAAGCTACGTTGGTACGAAGCAGTATTCTGGATAGTTTTTTTTCTATTTTGGGACGCCAGGTCGGATCCGAGCTTGCTCAGATCGTCGCTGACCAGGCCATCAATGATGCTGACGTCGTCAGTATAGGCATTTCCTAAGTATTTTCTAAGCTTATCGAACGATGCGGTCCGATTTGTTGTTTTAACGTAGTTCTTGTAATCCGCGTCCAGCGACGCTTTCTGCCGAGAATTGCCGCTGATTCGGCTCATTATACTACCCCTGCTCTCCCTTTGGAGCCAATCGCTAAACGAACGTAGCTTGGAAGCCATGGTTGAGGCGGGGGCCTTCTTTGCGCGAGTCGCGTCGGGTCCCAGATTGGCCCAGGCTTCGTCTTGTAGGCCATCGATGGTGGGGGCGTCCTCCGGATAAGGGTGCAATATTTCGCGCCCCATCAGGCGGGGTCCGGCACCGACTGCTTGGAGCCCCTCAGCTCCGAGCCTCCGGAGGTGAGACAGTGCCGCGTCGAGCCGGTCACGATGGTCCCCACCAGTTGCGGTGTACTCCTCGATGTCGAGGGCTAGTGACTTTGGCTCGTTAAAAGCCCGAGTAGTCAGTGGACCCTTGTTCTCTTTTAGGAGCCAACGAGCAAACGCCCTAAGAGCCTGCACATTGCTCTTGATGGTAGGCGCGGGAACCCTTCCGGCCCTTCGACCGCTGCCGCCATTGTAGGCTTTGACTGCTTCCTCGAACTGTCGGATCATCCGCTTGTCCTGGGGATGCATCGGTTGGTCTTGCGTGTCCACCCACGCGGGGGCGGATATGGGATTTCCGGCCCGGAAACGCTGGAGCACGTCCAATGCTCCACCCAAATGATTCCTGCTATTGGCGCTCGCCACTTTCGCAAAGTCATCCTTTTTGGCTTTCAGCAGATCAGCGTCGCCAAGTAGCTTTTCCAGTGTCACGCCTTCGGGTTGAAGGAATTCGCTAAACATTCTGAGAGCGGTCACGTAGTTATCAATGGTTTTAGGCTTGCGGTTCTCGCCGACCAACGCCACCTTGAATTCTTCAATGAGGCTCAGGTCCGCATCGGACTGGCGGCTCCGCTTGGCAAAATCCATGCGAGGCTCTGAATGGATCACGTACGAGAGTGAGCCGCCGGACGACTTTTCGTGACGACTGCCCCCGAAGGCTTTGCCGAGCCCTGATTTAATACGAGAAAACAGTCCACGGCTCTTGCTATCCTTCGTCCGCGCCGCAAGCCGCGCTTCCGATGGTGCTGTGTAGCGCGTGCTACTGAATGGCCTGTCACGCAAGTCAGACTGCGAGGCCTTCGCAGCCGAGCCAAGGTGAACGCGAGGAATATCGACGCTGTACCGTGTACTGCTGACCGAATTGTCCAGTAGGCTGGAATGCGGCGGCATCCGCATCGAACCGCCGACGTTAGTGCGCTGGATACTTCCATGCGCCACTGCGGATCGAGTGTCGGGCGAACCAGCATCCCCGGAGCTCTCGTCAGGGGAACTGAGCTGCAAGTCGCTCAATTGCCGCTCAAAGCTCGCTTGGCCAGCAGGCTTATTGTCCGACTTTTGCCTCGCCCGCTGCTGCTCTTGCAAGGCAGCGTACTGGTGCATCCAAGCGTTGGTATTGAATGGATCGTGATTGGATTCCATGCCACTCTCCTTGATGAGATAGAACTGCCGCGTCAGATGGGATAGAATTGCCGCTTCGAAGACCTTGCGATGGTCAAACATCCATGTCTTAGCAGCGCTAGCTTTCGACGAGCTGACCACCTCCTACGGGGGCCTGTCGCGACGATCCGGGTAGCCGACAATTCGCAGATCGGCCATGCCGCCTTCAGACTTTGTAAGCCTTGTGAAGTCCGAAGAGACGCGCAAGCTGGTCGATTTGGTCGTCGACAGGGATACGTTGCAACGTTTTGTTACTCGTGAGCGGCAAGGCCGATCACATCACAAGACCATCCACCGCTTGACCGCTCGTTTCGCGCCGCTATTGCTGGAGCGCTTCCACCGCAGCAAGCGCAGCGTGACCGGCAAATGGCATGTCGACGAGATCTCCACCAAGGTCCGTGGCCAGCGGATGTATCTCTATCGCGCCATCGACAATGTCGGCGATACCGGCGAATTCTATTTCGGCGAGCAGCGCTGGAGCGTCGTGGCCGACCGGACCGCATCGACATCGACGGTAGCCAGACCAATCGGGAGGCGATCGTTTCCTGCGACACCACAATCGCTTGCAGGATCGCTCCCGGCGCCGGCTGAAGCCGATCCGGATCGGCCGGAGCCAGTGTTTGACGGATGTATGGACAAGGGCCGTTCTGCTCCAATGTCCTGGGGGTGCTCTGTCCTGGGGGGTGCTCTCGAGCGCACAAAAAGGACAAAGCAACCACCGGTGATTCGCTCTCTTTCATTACCGATCCTGGTTCAAATTGAGATTTTTCAAATACCAAGACGGGTCATCATCGGACGAGTTTGTCTCAAAGCTTGCTTCGCTGGAATTGGCCCCAATGCTTACTTCGCTATCGGCATCATAGCCCTCGGCATTGGACAGATATAGAGGAGGTTTGTCAGCCCGCTGCCATTCACCGTCACTATTCTTCGCCCATTTTTCGGGATGCTGTGTAGGATCAAGTATCCACCGATTGTCACCCACGTGAACAAAGCCCATTTGGTCTAGGCGGGCTTCATTTTCCGTCGCGGCAGGTCGTGACATGACCAGCGCCTGATTGCCGTCGAGCCGAAGTTGATGTTCAAGCAAAATATCGCCTGCATTGTCGGCTAGCGGATGAGTAACCCGAAGGTCTACGACGGATGTGATCCGATCTTTCCCAGGAAACTGTTCCCGCCACGATTCTCCTTCGATGCTAAATCCGCCTTCTGTTCTTAAGATCCCAACGCTTTTTTTGCCTAGCTGATAACTAAAGTATCGCGCCTCTTCCGTATCATCGTGGGTACCACCGCAGAGCCTTGCAACCATTACCGTGCGCGCGGCTTTTGAGGACACGAAATCCGTGTACTCTTGCGGATTGTCCGCGATTTGTTTGATTTCATCGCCGTAAAATTCCCTCACTTTCCTACCGAATGAAGACCTGTCGATCTCGACGATAGGAGGCTGGGAAACGAGCGCGTATGGCCGTGCGGGCGCTGAAGACGAACTAGCATGGAGATCAGGCGCCATGCTTGCAATTGTTTCCCCAAAGCTATCACTGTCGTTAGACGGCGTTGTTTCGTTAGCTTCGCAGGCGCTTGTAGATGAGCCACTGATTCGACTGTACATGGCAATTCGTTTCCCTTTTTGGCATGAATCTTTGGAAGTGAGCTTGGGGCGTTGGGTTGCGCTCGAAAAGATACTCGAACGAGCTGACAGTGAGCTGATCCGCACGTAAGAGTCGTTGCCGCGCGGCGACGCGCTGTTTGATCTGCACGTTCTCATCCAATTCCTGGGCCTTCAGCATCTCGCGCAGCGCATCGCGGAGCGGAACAGCTTGCGGATTGATGCTGGCGCGCTTATCGGGAATGCTGCCGGCTCGATGCCGGCATCAGCCTCGGAAACTATCTTCGGGCAGTCGAACGGCAACGACGAGATTGGTCGACCTCGCAATACGCTCTCGCGCTCGGCTATCGATCTTGTCCATGATGTCGAATACGTCATGAACACTGCGAACCCGCCCGGCTTCAAGAGATCGATCGAGCGCGATGCAGTAGTCATGAAGACGCAAACCCATCGAGCGATAGGCGCGCTCGCATCGTACCGCGCGATCGTATAAGGGCGGACCAATGGGGATCGAAACTCGCCGGCAGCTTGGTGCGGGCGAAGTCGCCGGTGAGGATGCGCGCGGCTGCCGCAGCCGGACGACGCGTGCGATCACCGGATCGAGCTCGATCCCGGTGGCACCGCGAGAGGTCCCCACCTATATCCAGCGTCGAGCAGCCCGCACCGACCGGTGCTCCGCCTCGGCAAGCGGGTGGCGTGGCTGGCCGCCAGGCACTGTGGTCAACAAGGACTTACAGAACGCAGGGGTGAGCTTGCCGCGGTGGATCACGACGTTCTCGTGACCGATCGCAGCCCGGGCGTCCTGCCACTGCCGATTGTGGCCGCGCTGCTCATTGGACTTGACGTGGCAAGCGGCGAAGTCGGCGTCATCCAGCATCGCCAACTGCCCTGCAAATACCGGTTGCTGTGTATGGATGTGCACCCACATCGGCCTCGGCATTGCACCATTGCGCAGCGCCTTGGGCTGCAGCCTGATCTCGAACAGTGTCCCTGGCTCGTCCCTCAACGCGCGTGGTCGATCGGCAGGCGTCAACTCGTTGGCCTCCCGCAAGTGTTCAAGGTACTTTTGTGACGGAAAGGCGTAGGTCTTCATGCATTCGATCGAAGTAGAGGCCTTTTCCTCGGTCAAAGCCTTGGCCAGTCCCCGCGCTTCGGACAACATCCCCTTGAGCTGGACTGTTTTGTCGTGCACTTCGACCACTTGCGCAGGCGTGAATAGGCCGCGCCGACGAGGTTCCTCCAACGCAGCCAGACAGGCCTGCATCTCGGTGGCCTGCGTCTGCAGGCGCTCGACCACGGTGTCCACGGCGTGGTCGGAGTCCTCGGGTTTCATCTGGCGCGCTCGCGAGACGGTCCGTTGCTGACTAGCCAGATCGAACTGCAAAAGTTCGTCCAACCGCGTGAGTCGTCCCGTCAGGGCCGCCCTCGACGCCGGGGTCTGCCAGATCGCCAAATGTGCAGCCGCCGACGACGCACTTGCATGCGCCTCCTTTGCGCTCACGAGCTTCTTCGTACCTAGATCCGAGCGCACGAGAACCTTGGTTGCTGGCGCCGTGACGCTGCCGCCGGCAGCCACTTGCGGCCGCCCGGTAGCCGAGCTGCCGGCGCCAGCGGCCTGCTTGCTCTTGCCTTTCCCCTTCCTGCGCGATGCAGAGCCTTCGGCCACTGCAGCCTTGCCGTCGGCCGGTATCGCAGCGCCGGCGTCAGCCCACGGTGTAATGACGGCTGAGGTATTCGGCTGCAGTGCCAGCAAGTGCATAACCTCGTGCGCAGTGATCCAAGCGTCGTCCACGATCTGGCCCAACAGTTGCAATGGGAGGTCGGCACCTGTTCGGCCATCGCTTAGCTTGGCAACGATGTCGTCTTGCAACGCCAATGCAAATTCCGAAAGCCGCTCCATGACGCCTTCCAGAACGGCACAGTGCTCTGCGTCGAGTGGGCGCCCATTGCTCTTCAGAACAGCGTCGGACGTAGAGAGGAATGCCGGAAAAACGTCACCGACGAAGGTTCCCAGCAGACGCACCCGTCCCTTCTCATCCATGAGGATGTCCCTCACGGCTGGTTCGAACGTGCTCGCCAGCGGCTCAATCTTGACCTGCGCGAGAGAGATCCGCGATTGCACCAGCGTGACCTTGTTATTCACTAGCCAGCCGGTGTGCAGCCGCAGGGCGGCCTCTTCGACCTGTCGGATCTCGGTAGTTGCACTTGGTAAGTTGACAGTGGCCGCGCAGACGGACCGCATCCGTTCGCAGCGCCATGTCTTCTTTTCCCACCACTCCATGCTGAGCACATGGGGCTGCGCTAGACTGGAAACCGATCGGCTCAGCTGGTCGCCGGTAGCGCTGGCTTGGAGCCCCCTGAGCAGGGCGGTCGTACGCTCCTTGCTCTGTTCCAAGGCGTAGATAGTCGGTCTGCCCAGTTGGTCGCATTGGTCCGCCGCATCGAGCACAGTGGAGCGGACTTGACGCGCTTCATCGTCGGACAGAATGCTCCGCGCCACAGCCTGTGGCAGGCTCGCGTAGTAGTCCAGAACTGCTGAGCCTGCATTGACCACCCGATCGATCAGCTCTTGCGCCTCCTCCAGGTTCCGGGCCTTCATGGCCGCATTGCGGCAAGCCTCCAGTTCCTCCTGCAGGCCGTCCACTCGTTGCTTTGCCGCGTTGATTTCTTCGCCTCTCAAGGAAATGGGGACTGCCACATCCCAGGCTGGCGGCTGGCTGGCTCCAGCCTCGGACATTGAAGGATAACCGCGGCGGCGCGCAGTGACAGCCCGCCTCGTAGTGGCTGAATGTGGGCTTCGATGCGCGCCAACGGAGGGACCGGAAGGCCCATCGCCAAGGACATCATCGGCACCGGGCGGAACGCGAGCGAAGGATGTGCCGCTATCTTGAGGTCCAGAGCGCATTTGCTCTACGACGGAATCGAACGATTGGCTGCCTTCCCCAGGGGCAAGATTTGATTGCGAGCGTGAACTGCTCGATGCCCATGTGCTGTCGGTTCCAGCATTGCCCATGCGCGATCTTCCGGGTCGGCCAATGCCCGTCATATTCCATCTCCGATGGTGTTGGGGCTGATCTCGGTCAGCCGTGGTGTTTCAGAACTTCGGCGTATAAGTGCGATCGCCCAGATGAAACGTGGCATGAGGTGTGAAGACCAGCAGCATGGCCGTCGACCGTCGCGGTCAGCCCGGGGCCGGACGGCGCGGCCTACATCCTGGCCAAGCTCACCTTAGCAGTAGCGGCCAGGACTCGCAGCGATCGCCTCATGCCGCACGTCGACGCGATCTGGCGTCGCAGATCTTCTGGAAACATGCCAGGATCGAGCCCGTCAGACCAAACCACGAAAGCCAAAATCTGACATGCTTTCCTTCCTCCAATTGTTGCCCAAGGCTCCTATTAGGAGGTCTAACTTTCGAGAAGCTGACGACTCCAAGAGCCAATGATGGCGACATTGATTGACCCTATGGGCGGTGCATCCTGCGTCCGAGCATCCCTGCCCGGCAGGATCAGCAGAGCTTGCGAGTACTGCGCAGGATTCACAGGTCTGAACGCGAAAGGCGACAAGGGGAGCAGCTCTCGCTCGGTTGCGAGTTCGCCTTCTCTTGCTGGTACCTTTTCTTGCCCGGCACCGCCTAAAACGCCCCTGCGGTTCAGGCCGGCGCGACCCAAACTATTGCTTTATGGTCGTCGTCCCAAAACCACTGCGGTCTTTGGCGGATATGCATTAGCCAATAAAAAACCGGCCTCAGCGTGCTTCTGATGCCGGCCATTCAGGTCTTGGGATCGTCGCACCCGATTTCCAGGGAAACCGAGTTGGTTCGATCCGACGCTGACCCGTAGTTGGAGGGCTGGGGGTTTACGAGCCGGTGCCGGACCGAACCGTCTCAGGCAACGCCGACTGTCTCGTTGGAGATTGAGGCGGCGGCGCAGCTAAATTCCGGCGACAATGCGTCAAAGCATCACCAATTCCAACAGCCACTTCGCAAACGTGACTGGATGTTTCCGAAATAGCGGTGCCGGCTCTCGTAGCCGGCCTTGGTGCCGAGCGAAGGGGCGAGCATGCCGGATCACGGTGGCGGGACGCAGGACGCAAACCATCCGCAATATTGATCCGTCTGCATGAGCCGGCCACGCGCGCGCCGCGATTATAGCCGTGCGCTTCGGCCAGCGCGAACTCGACCAGATCCTCAGGCCTACGAACGTATGGGAGCAGTCGTTGCAACAAATCCTTCAAAGAAATTCGTAGAGTCTTTGCAACTCCACCCCCCCGCGAATGGTACGCATGTCACATGATGGAAGTGGGGATCAAATCATGGTGCTGCATGCTCTCCGAGGGCCGAACAGCATGCATCTCGGTTTTGAAGGCAGGTCAATAAAAGCCCCCACCTTGGTTGCGGCCCAACGTGTAAACCTTGGTCCAAGAAGCTATTGGTTTCGGAAGCTGTAGCATCTTCGGAGACGCCAAATGACGAAGTCAGCAGGACCAGTGCCGCAATTTTTGATGTGGCTTGATGCTTACCAATGATGACACTAGTCAATCGCCTGAGGACGGCAGCGCATCTTGATCGACTTCGAATCCTTGGCCTTTGCGCACACGCGAGCCTAACGGTTTGCGAGCTAGCGAAAGTTCTGGGGTTGCGGCGCGAGCTTGTTGGACGACACGTCCGGCGGCTCGCCAAGGCTGACTTTCTTTGCTGCAACGAACAACGTCGGGGGTATTCGTACCACCTCAAAGCGGGAGGCAGGGACGGCGGGCTGGTTCAATTGTTGATTGATCTCCTGCCCCACGACGATGGCTATCATAAACGAGACCTGCAACGCCTCGAAGAGATACGAGATGCGCGGTCCAAGGAGACCGCCTGCTAGCCGTGAGAAGGATCAATCCAATTGGAACGGGAAACTGCCATGGGAAATTCCGCTGCCAGTGCAAGCGCGCCGCTCGACACCTACGGACGGTCTCCCCTGGCCGCGGTTGATTCCCGCGTTCACGAACTGCTTCAAAAACAGGTGCGGCAGGAGCGTACGACGCTCAAACTCATCGCATCGGAGAACTTTGCCTCCTCGGCGGTGCTGGAAGCGACCGGCTCGATTTCCACCAACAAATACGCTGAAGGGTACCCTGGTGCGCGCTATTACACGGGAAACGAGATCGTCGATGAGCTGGAGAACCTCGCTATCGAGCGCCTGAAGGCGCTATTCGGCTGTGAGCACGCTAACGTCCAGCCTTATTCCGGCTCGCCGGCCAACCAGGCCATCTATCGAGCACTTTTGAGCCCCGGGGATAAGGTCATGGGCTTGCCCCTCCCCGAGGGAGGCCATCTCACGCATGGTTGGTCGGTCAACTTCTCCGGCAGTGATTATCAACGCGTCCCCTATGGCCTGCACGAAAACACGCAGCAAATTGATTATGACGGCTTGCGCGACACGGCCAAACGGGAACGGCCGAAACTCATTTGGGTCGGCGCAACTGCTTATCCGCGTGTCTTTGACTACGCGGCAATGGCCGAGATCGCTTTGGAGGTGAACTCCTATCTGGCGGCCGACATCGCACACATCAGTGGCCTGATTGTCGCCGGAGCCCACCCGAATCCTGTCGGCCATTGCGACGTCGTCGGCAGCACGTCCCACAAGTCGATACGCGGTCCACGCGGTGGGTTCATTTTGTCAAGGAATGAAGACCGCCATCAGGCGCTCCATCATCCGAAGAACAAACACAATCTCGCCAAACGCATAGATCGCGCGGTGTTCCCTCTCCTGCAAGGCGGGCCCCATATCAATATCATCGCCGGGCTAGCTGTCGCTTTGGAGGAAGCCTCTCACCCGGCTTTCCGTGTCTACGGTCAGCAGATCGTCAAGAATGCCAAGGCTCTGGCCGAGGCGCTTCTGGAGCGAGGTTATGAGCTGGTCACCGGCGGGACCGACAATCACATGCTGATCCTTGATCTTCGGGATCGACCATTGTCAGGCAAAGCCTATGCCGAGCGACTGGCAAAGGCGGGCATCATTACGAACTTCAATATGGTGCCGGGCGACCCGCGAGACCCGGCGGTCACAAGTGGTATCCGCTTAGGCACACCAGCAGTGACGTCCATGGGCATGCGCCAGGGAGAAATGGTGCAGATCGCCGCTTTCATCGACCTGATCTGCCGCGAGCCCGCCGACCCAGATGTTCATGCCTCGGTGCGAAAAGACGTTGCCGACTTCTGCGCTGCCTTCGATGTCCCTGGTATCACCGACCGATAAGACGGCCGAATCCAGCGCACTCCCATACAACTCCAGCACCCAGAAGCGAGGGCATTCCATGACCAGGCAATTCGTGTTCACTTCCGAATCCGTCGGCGCGGGACATCCAGATAAGATGGCCGACAACATCTCGGATTCCATCCTCGATGCAATCCTGCGTAACGACCCCAAGGCGCGCGTGGCCTGTGAAGCATTGGTCAAGACCGGAATGGTCGTTCTGGCTGGCGAGATCACCAGCAGTGCGCAGATCGATTACAGCCAAGTTGCCCGCGATACGATACTCGATATTGGATACGACGACGATGCCATCGGCTTTGATGGTCGGCGTTGCGCCGTCGTTCTGGCTCTCACCGAGCAGTCGCCCGACATTAGCCAGGGCGTTGACAAGGGTCGAGGACAGGATCTCGAGCAGGGGGCGGGGGATCAGGGCCTCATGTTCGGGTACGCATGCAACGAGACCGATACATTGATGCCTTTGCCGATCCAACTCGCTCACCATTTGACGAAAAGGCAGGCAGAGGTCCGGAAAACGGGACAGCTTAGCTGGTTGCGTCCGGACGTAAAATCTCAAGTGTCCGTGCGCTATGAAGGTTTGCGCCCGGTGGCGCTGGATACCATAGTCCTGTCGACGCAGCATGACGAGGTGGTCTCACAAGAAACAGTAAGAGAAGGCGTCATTGAGGAGATCATAAAGCCGGTTTTGCCGCCCCACCTGGATACGACGGGGCTCAGGTTCCTGGTCAATCCAACGGGCCGGTTCGTGATTGGTGGGCCGCGCGGCGACTGCGGGCTCACCGGACGCAAGATCATCGTCGATTCCTACGGCGGGATGGGGCGCCACGGCGGCGGCGCCTTTTCGGGCAAGGACCCATCCAAGGTTGACCGGTCAGCTGCCTATGCGGCGCGGTACGTTGCGAAGAATATCGTAGCTAGCGGACTTGCGCAGGTGTGTGAGGTGCAGCTTGCCTACGCCATCGGCGTGGCCGCGCCGGTGTCTATTCACGTCAACACCTTCGGGACCGCAAGGATCGATGAAAAGCGGATCGAGCGCCTTATTCCCGAGTTATTCGATCTGCAACCGAAAGGCATTATCAAGATGCTTGATCTCCTACGCCCGATATACCGCAAGACCGCGACGTACGGGCACTTCGGCCGTGAAGAGCCCGAGTTCACCTGGGAGAGGACGGACAGAGCCGACGACTTGCTGCGTGAGGCAGGACCTGCAGCAGCTTGAGGGCCGACGCTGGATCAAGCGCATGCGGCACCCATTCCAACTCGCTAGACCCGCGCCCGACCGGCATGGCAAGAAGCCGGCTGGGTTTTTTGGCGGAGACATTGATGCCGGATTATGACGTGCTTTGCATCGGCAATGCCATTGTCGACATCATCGCCCAGTGCGACGAGGAATTCCTCGAGACCAACGGCATCATCAAGGGCGCGATGAACCTCATCGACACCCAGCGCGCCGAACTGCTCTACAGCCGCATGGGCCCGGCGATCGAAGCGTCCGGCGGCAGCGCCGGCAACACGGCGGCCGGCGTCGCCAGCTTCGGTGGCCGCGTCGCCTTCTTCGGCAAGGTTTCGAACGATGCGCTGGGCCAAATCTACGCGCATGACATCCACGCGCAGGGCGTCGCCTTCGACACCAAGCCGCTCAAGGGCGAGCCGCCGACGGCGCGCTCGATGATCTTCGTCACTCCCGACGGCGAGCGCTCGATGAACACCTATCTCGGCGCCGCCATCGAACTCGGGCCGGAGGATGTCGAGGCGGACAAGGCTTCCGGCGCCAAGGTCACCTATTTCGAGGGTTATCTGTGGGACCCGCCGCGGGCCAAGGAAGCGATCCGGCAGACGGCGAAGCTGGCGCACGCGGCAGGCCGCGAAGTGTCCATGACACTCTCGGATTCGTTTTGCGTCGACCGCTACCGCGACGAGTTCCTCGACCTGATGCGCTCGGGCACCGTCGACATCGTCTTTGCCAACAGCCACGAGATCAAGTCGCTCTACCAGACATCGTCGTTCGACGAGGCGCTGGCGCAGATTCGCAAGGATTGCCGGATCGCCGCCGTGACCCGCTCGGAAAAAGGCTCGGTCACCGTGCGCGGCGACGAGACCGTGCTCATCCAGGCGACCGCGATCAAGGAACTGGTCGACACGACAGGCGCCGGCGACCTCTATGCCGCCGGTTTCCTGCACGGCTACACCACCGGGCGCAGCCTCAAGGATTGCGGCGATCTCGGCTCGCTGGCGGCCGGGTTGGTGATCCAGCAGATCGGTCCGCGACCGCGGCAGAATTTGCGCCGGCAGGCCGAGCAGGCGAGCTTGCTTTAGGTGGACATTTCAAGGAGGAGCTGCCTGCTTCGTCCTTGAGCAGGCTCGCCCGCCGTGAATGAAATGCCCAAACGCAAGTGACTACTCCTCAAGTGTTTAGCAGGCTAAGCTTCTCTCCCAACGCGACTATCGATGCCATGACGACAGATAGCAGCTTCTTCAGTTCCACATCCCTCCGAGACGCACGATCCCCTGACACCATCTTCCGTCATAGCTCTTTAAGCCGCCCGGAGAGTTTCATGACAGAACAAGCCGACAAAAACATCGACAACCTCATCGAGCTCACCGCCGATGTCGTCTCAGCGTATGTCTCCAACCAATCCGGTCCCGGTGGGGGATCTCCCTGCCCTGATCGGCTAAGTGCACGCAGCCCTGAGGGGCACGGCCGCAAGCCTCTCGGCAGAAGAGCCGGTTACCCTCAAGCCTGCTGTGCCGATCAGGAAGTCGGTGACACCGGACTACATTTTCTCCCTTGAGGAACGGGAAGAAATTCAAATCGCTAAAGCGCCATCTGTCGACCCATTACAGGCTGACGCCGGATGAACATCGCGGCGATCGGGCCGTGTTCCGCACAGTGACGAAGGTGATATCCAGCCGTCGAAAAGTTCGGCCCGACTCAGTACATCCTTTGTGTGGTGACTGTCGACAAATGCTGCCCGTTTGGGTTCCTGTAACGATTGGTGAGGCTTTGGAACAATGAAGCCATCTCGCGTGATCCAACAGTAAATTCTCCATAGTTAGGATCGAAGAGCGTGGTCATTCCATTCGACGCCGTGGTCGCAATTGTGTGTGCACCACCTTGGGCGAAATACAGGCTCAGCAAATGGGTCGATCCGTCTTCGGTGATTTTGTCAAGCATGCGCGAGAAGCTCGAAGGCTCGCCGAATTTGTGTTTCTTCTCTTTTCCGGATGGTGCCAATCCCGCCTCCTGCAACACGGTGTTTTGTGCCTGAAGGTCGGCCTGAGAAGATCCTGCACCCTCGCTTCGCAATACATCCTTGAGGTCCTGATACTGCTGCTGCCGCACAGCCGCTGAGGCATGCCTTTCCGATCCAGGTATTAGCGCATTCATTCGGGCTGACGCGCTGTTGTTGCGATTGAGTAGCCACTCCGCAGTCAGCCCAACGCAGATGCCGTTTTCATTCGCCTGGCTCAATTCGGCCGTCCTGTATTCGAACACGGAGGTGCTCGGCCTCGCCGGAGAAGATGTACTGGCGCTCGTGGTGGAGGAGTTTGAACTGTGAAAAGTTGCATCCGATGTGTGTGGCTTGCTGGCGCAGAGCCCCATTTTGTTGGGCAACGCCTCAGGTGGCAGCGTCCTCCACGGCGCGAGATTTTGCTTGGTATCCGTTGCTGGCGATGTGGGATTCACCAAAGACGGTGGGACTTTGGGATAGCCGTCACGGTCACGTAGCTCCTTAGCATATTTGACCCGCTGATCGCTATCGAGCATAGAAATCGTTTGACCAAAGGGCTTAAGCCCCCCAGAGGGATTATGGCGCTCCATAGTGAGGGGATTTACGGCACCGGCTTGCGGAGCCTTGTTTAGGTGCAGTTCAAAGTCCCCTTGCCCAGCTTGGAACGCTTGCTCCTGGTGCGTCATGGCGTAGGACGCTGCGAAATTTGGATCCAAGGGAAGATCGAGATTGCGAAATGGGTCCATGTTGCCCTCCGAACGGGGTTGGGTTGACTAGCCTTGGCGCTCTGATGTTATCCGGCTTAGCTTTCGAGAAGCTGACGAGCACTCTTACGGTTTCACATGAGCATTGCCAGGCGCAGTGTTCTTCCGAGGAGACTGCCGTGCGCCAAATTACGCCGCGGCATGCTCGGCATTGGCCAAGACGGTGGGGGTCGGCCGCAAACCGAAACAGCCGGAAATGCCTGAGCCGGCGCCGGCGAAGCGGACCCTCGCGGCTTAATTTCATTGTCTGGACTTTTTCCGAAGCGCGCAGCTGCCACCGGCATGATCTGCGCAGAATATGAAAGGCGGGATTAGCCGCGCTATTTGCGCGGCGTTTGCCGAGGCGTCTACCCTTTTGCGGCTGGATTAGGAGCTTGGTAGGCGTTGTCGGACGAACCATCTGGACGACCTCCGGAAAATCACTGTTGCCGGCAGCCTGGCTGGCGCCATGCCCGTTCGATCCAGATGCTATCGGCGAGGCTTCCAATAAATGCCGAAAGCGGCAAGCCGCTCTTCCGATTGTTTTACCCGCTCTGCGGCATCCGTTTCGGACCGCCCGGCCGTCAGTGCCGCCAGAAGCTCGACGGCGGCGAACGCCGGCGCCATGCTTCGGAAGAACGACTGCGAATTCGACGTAACGATGATGGTTTCCCGCGCGATCCGGGCCAGCGGTGACACGCTGCTGTCGGTGATTGCCACCACGCCGACCCCCTGCCGAGCCGACTGGCGCGCCACGTCGACCGTCGTACGTTCATAAGGCGACATGCCCACAGCCAGAAGCACGTCGCCACGTCCGGCGTGCTGAAGGACATCCAGACCCTGTCGGCCCATCTCGCTGACAAGCGTCACCTTGCGGTCACCGCCAACCACAAACGACATCATGTGAACGAAGTGGCTCGCGACCGGATGAGCGGAGCGCGAGCCGAGGCCGAACAGATTGCGTGATCTTGCAAGCAGGTCGGCGGCGGCGATGAACTGCATGGCATTGCCGTATTCACCGAGGCTTGAAATCTGGGCCGCGAGCGTGTCGGCAATGACCCCGACAGTCGAACATCCCAGAGCGCCATCGTTTTCGACGCCCTGTCGCGCCGGCTGACCGGCGATTGTCTCACGCAGCGCCCGCGCGTAAAGGCTGCGCATATCCTCGTAGCCGTCAAGGCCAAGCCATCGCGCCAGCCGCATCATGGTGATATGCGAAACGCCGGCCTGGTTCGCCTGCTCGCGCATCGACATCAGCGCGACATCCTTAGGATGGTCGAGCACGAAACGCGCAGCGACCCGCAGCTGCGGCGGCATATTCTCGAACTGTTCGACCAACAGCTCGGCCAAAGGACCCTTTTCCAATCTGAAATACCTCATTCGCCCAATTGCATATCTCTAGAAACAATTGGAACTTGTAGTGCCCTTAAGTATCGCAGCGTTCCGGCACTTTGCCGACGCAGGGGTCGATTCCGCTAATGCGCACGGTAATACCTTTAATGCGCACGGTAATACCTTGCTGACAGCCGCGCACCGAACTCGAGAGCACGATCCCGGCTGCGAACGCAATCTGCGGCGTTGCCGCTACGCCGGCCTCGCCATGACCGGAATGTCGCCCGTCCACATATCGCCCTAGCACGGCTTGCGCGAGATTTGGATCGAATGGATCGAGCTTGCGAACTCGTGATTACCCCTTCAAATAGCGGTAGGTTGGTTAGCTAGCGGTAGGTTGGCTAGCCTTTCGCGTTCGCATGCTATTCGGCTCAGCTTTCGAGAAGCTGACGAGTCCTCTTGAGGAATTCCAAAAGCAAATTGCCTCGCCATATGTCTTCAACAGCGCGTTGCGGCACGTTTTGGCGCTCTATAACTGGACCATCCGAATGCAGCTGGTCGACATGCGCAACTCCTGCAGTCCAATCCGCGCGCGGAAGATGGGTGCGCCGCCGCCGGGATTACTCCACGGAGCAGATCCGGCAAATTGCGGCCCACATCTTCTATCCCGTGTTTGAGGCGCCGCCTGACATAGATCACCTAGAGGCGCCTGCAAGCCGAACATGGCTCCAGTCAAGAGGCAGGTGTTAACCGCCAACGACCAGATGCAGGAGCTCTGCAATTTCATGGGCATCCGGTTTCTGACCATGCCCGCCCCAGCGACCTGGCCAAGGCGGAATTCGGCCATTTCGATCTGGAGAAGCTTGTCTGGCCCAAGCACAACGCCAAAGGCATCAAGCTGCCCGTTCGCTCTACGAGTACACCTACCGTGCGGTGCCGATCCATCTCAGGGTTGCTGGGATGGTGCAGGCCCAACGTCTGCGCTGGCCTAAAATCAAAATCCTGTTCCCGCGTCCCCGACCACCAGCTCTACGACCTCAAGCGGATCGCGATCTCTCTGATGTTGACGGGCCAGGGAGTATCGCATGAGGCCATATCGCACTACGTCGACCACAAGGGGGATCTCGAAACGACGATGATCTACGATCTTGGCTTGATCGACCCCTTGCTTCCGGCCACCGAAAGGCTCGGCGCCCTTTTCGGCATTTAGGCTCTGATCACAGTAGGAAGCTCGAACAGCATTCTTACCTCGGGCCGCCGTCTCCTGATCGGAGAGGCAGCACGAGAGCGCTGAGGGCTTGGATTGCGACCAAATCAACTTTGATCTGGATCACAATCGAACGATCCGTCAGATTCGGGTCAGGCTCGTACACTACGAGTGCGATGATTGCACACTAGGAGTACGTTGATATGGGCTACCAGAAGAAATCAGAAAAGCGAGTTGGCCGCTCACATTTGCAGTTGGCCACCATCGACGGCGCATTCCTGCCTACTCTACAATTGTCCCTCTACCAGCGGGAGGGTCCTACGCCGACGAAGAAGTCCTTTTTCCAACAATTGCTCCTGGATTTTGCTTTCGCTTGCGAACTATATTATCCGGTTCAGCAATATGAACGTTTCGCAATGGAGGAGGAAGATAGCCGCGATGCACAGCCTCAATTCGAATCAATCCACGCACCCAATTCCCGCACGTCCCGCCTCACCCCGAAGATTCAGGAACCTCGGAATCCGTGAGCTATGATGATGCCTTCCACAATGCCAATGCTCGCCAGTCCCGCAGCCAGTACCTTTGCACAGAGGATTTGACGGTTTCGGCGGGTTGTAACCTGGGTAGGCTGTCGGGTTCGACGAGAGGTTTGACCTGCTGCCAGTTCAATACCGCGCGAGGCCAGGGTGGATCAATCGAGCGCGCTCGAGGGTGAGCCACCATCTGATGGACAGAGGGCGCGGTGACGCGGCAGAAGAGCTGCGTGTCGCGTTCGGCCGGCGAGCGACCGTTGAGCGCTGTAGGTCCAGATGAACGCGAGATACTGGCCTTGCTTTCGGTTAAGCAGGGTAGCGGCTGTCTGCCAAGGAATTGATTCATTTTCTGATTCTTCCAGAACCTCCGCAATTGAGAAGGAGGCCATTCCGATGAATGCACTCTATCGCGTCGATCTCGACCAACCCGGACCTGTCGACCCACACGCCCGCGCCTTATCAGGCTCTGCCGCCATTGGAGGCGGGAAGCATCCTGCGACGGCTGGAATACAATTACACCCCCACGCATGCCAGCAGGCTTAACAGGTCGAGATCGAGATCGGCGTCCTGCGCAGTCAATGCCCCGACCGCCGTATCGAAAGCTGTGACAGCCCATTGCCAATCGTCGCCGCTAGGGAAAACCAGCGAAATAACAGCGGCGCCGGCGTCAATTGGATATTTTAAAGCGAACAGGCCCGCCTCAAAATGGCCAAAGCCTATCCAATGCCCACCGGCAAAGTGTCATAATCCCTGTGCAGAGCCACGAGTGGCCGCACGCTCAATGCCCTTCCGCGCCAGCAAAGTATCGTCCCAAACCGCAAGCGCTCGCATCCAGCGCCGTCCGATATCCGACAATGTGGGATACGCGACATTCGCGTATCCATTGCTCAGAAACGGTTCTCATTTGGCACGGGACGTGCGTGCAACCAAACCGCGTGCCCGCCAAGGAGAAGCTGTCGCATGGTCACATCACCGAAAAAATCCGCCGCCGGTCTCCCGGCTCGGGAGAAGGACGCACGAGTAAGCCCTTGCAACATGGATCCGATTGCTCACCCGAGTGGGCGCTGCCCGCTGCTCCACCTTCTCCCACAAGGAAAGACGGACACCGAGCACCTTCAACATGAGGAACAAATCACCTTGCCTGGAACCTTGCCGATCATCTCACCGCCACAATCGGAGCCGTGGACCAAAGTTCCGTTTCACCGGCTGCGCAGGGCATTTATTGCGACCGCGTTGATTCTCGCGACGACCGCTCCGGTTTTGGCTGCCAACGACGACGGCAGGGTGACGTTCCTGCTCTACAACGGAATGGAGGTGGTCGTCATCCCCGATCATCATGCGCCGATCGTCACTCATATGGTGTGGTACAAGATCGGCAGCGCCGACGAGTCGCCCGGCAAGTCCGGCATCGCGCATTTCTTCGAGCATCTGATGTTCAAGGCTACGGCCAATCACGCCGCTGGCGAGTTGACCCGCGCCGTAGCCGAGATCGGCGGATCAATTAACGCCTTCACCAATCGCGATTTTACCGCCTTCTTCGAGACAGTAACACCGTCGGCATTGGAGCAGATGATGGGCTTCGAGGCCGACCGTATGCGCAACCTCATCCTCACCGACGACGTCGTCAAGATCGAGCGCGACGTGGTCCTGGAGGAACGCCGTTGGCGCATCGAGACCAATCCGGGGGCTATACTTGACGAGGCGGTCGATGCCACACTTTGGCAGAACCAGCCCTACCGCATCCCGGTCATCGGCTGGATGCATGAGATTGCGCAGCTTAACCGAACCGACGCCGTCGCCTTCTACAACAAATATTATAGCCCCAACAACGCCGTGCTGGTGGTAGCCGGCGACGTCGAGCCGGAAACGGTGAAGGTGCTGGCCGAGAAGACCTATGGCAAGGTCCCGCGTGGACCGGAGCTGCTGCCGCGAGTCCGGCCGGTCGAGCCTCAGCAGAACACGAAGCGCACAGTGACGCTGACCGACGCGCGCGTTTCGGTGCCTCGCTTCTCAACACATTGGGTGGTTCCGTCCTATCGCACGGCCGAGCCCGGCGAGGCTGAGGCGCTCGATCTGCTGGCCGAGATCCTCGGCGGCGGCAGCCGCAGCCGGCTCTATCAAGCGCTTGTGGTGAAAGAGGGCGTCGCCACCGGGGCCAGCGCCCGATTCCAGGGGGCCTCGCTTGATGCCACGAAGTTCGCGATCTCCGTCTCGCCGCGCGGCGATGCAAAGCTCGCCGATCTGGAAGCCGCGGCGGGTGCCGAAGTCGCCCGGATCGCCAAGGATGGCGTTGGCAATGACGAGTTGGACATGGCTAAAGACCGCTTAAACCGCTCGGAGATCTTCGCCCAGGATCAGCAGTCCTACATCGCCAACATATATGGATCCACGCTTGCCACCGGCGGCACTCTGAAAGATGTCGAGGAATGGCCGGACCGCATCCGCAAGGTCACCGCCGATCAGGTCAAAGCCGTTGCAGCCCGCTATCTCGTGCCTGGCCATTCGACCACCGGCTATCTCGTTCCCAAGACGGAGAATTGATGTGATGACGAACCACCAACACCGCGGCACCTTTGCATCTGCCTCCCCTGCTCTCCTTGTGGGAGATGGGAGGACCGCACGCCACGCCACCCTGCTGGCCATCCTGCTCCTCGCCGTCGTCTTCCTCATCCTGCCAGGGCTCACCGCCCAAGCGGCTGCGATGAACCTCCAGGTGGTGAAATCTCAAAAAGGCATCAACGCCTGGCTGGTAGAGGACCATACGGCACCCATCATCACCATCGGCTTTGTCTTCGATGGCGGCACCGCGCAGGACCCGGTGGGCAAGCTAGGGCTTGCCAATCTAATGGCCGGCCTCTTCGACGAAGGCTCGGGCGAACTCGACAGCAATGCCTTCCAACTGAAGCTCGATGGCGCCGGCGCCGAGATGGGCTTCAACGCATGGCGCGACGGCATCTATGGCTCGATGCGCATGCTTTCCGAACGGAAGGATGCGGCCTTCGACCTGCTCAGGATCGCGATCAACAGGCCCCGCTTCGATCAGGAGCCGGTCGACCGCGTCCGCGCCCAGATTCTTTCCAGCATCATCGCCAAGGAGCGCGAACCTCATGCGATCGCTGAGCTTGTATGGCGCCGCAGAATCTACGGCACGCATCCTTATTCGAGGCCGAGTAAGGGCACCAAGGAAAGCCTCGCCGGTATAACGCCGGCGGATCTAAGCGCCTTCCACACGGCCATGTTCGCCCGTGACGGGCTACACGTTGCGGTCGTCGGCGACATTGATGCCAAGGCCCTGAGTGAAAAGCTCGACCAATTGTTCGCCAATTTGCCTCAGAAGCAGGCGCTCGCCCCGGTCCCCGACATCGCCCCGAAGCTCGGCCAGTGGACGTTGGTCGCATACGACCTGCCGCAGACTTCGCTTCAGCTGGCTTTTCCCGGCATCGGACCCAACGACCCGGAATTCTATGCTGCGCAGCTGATAAACGATATACTCGGAGGCTTGCCATTTACCTCACGTCTGTTCCAGGAGGTGCGCGAAAAGCGCGGCCTTGCCTACGATATCGGGTCCAACCTGGAAGGCTACCAGCATTCCGACGCGCTTGTCGTGACCACGTCGACGCGCGCCGACAGGGCCGCCGAGACGCTAGGCGCAATACGTCAAGTTATCAAGGAGTTGGCGGAAACAGGGCCGACAGAGACCGAGCTCGAGGCGAGCAAGAAATATTCCATCGGCGCCTATGCTATCAATAATCTGGATTCCTCCAGCTCGATTGCAGCCACGCTCATCGGTTTGCAGCTCGACAAGCACGGCATCGACTACATCCAGCGCCGTCCCGCGCTCATCGAGCAAGTGAATCTCGACCAGGTCAAGGCGACGGCGAAGAAGCTGCTTTCGGCCGAGCCCGCCATCATGGGCGTTGGCCCGCGGCTGGACATCAAAGGATAAAGCCTGGATTCCAATTTCGCCGTCCTTCTCCCGCTGAGAGGCTTTCGGCAGAAGCGCAGTCCGGCCCCGTGGCTAATGGGATCTCATAAGATCGGCGAAAGGCAATTTCGCGGACCAAATGAGCCCTTACCAGCCAAGTCGCCAGATTGCGGCAAGCTCCTGCCCATACGAGCCTCTCTTCGCGCGGACTGGCCAATGAAAGTCGGCGCGGGGTCGCCAGCATCCACCGTCTGCCGCTGGCGAAAACATGTCGCATTGCTCAATTTTTTCAGCGACGAAACCCGAGCCGTCGACTAGTACCTCTGCACAGAGGTTATGACGGGTTGAACCGGCTGAAGTTTGGGTAGGATGTCGTGGTCGACGAGCAGTTGGATGCTGCGCGCGACACCTGGTTGCCTGCGGATGAGGCCGGAGCGTTCGAGGGTTAGCACCATCTGGTGGACGGACGGCGGGGTGACGCCGAAATAGCGTTGCATGTCGCGTTCGGCCGGCGGCTGGCGGTTGATCTGCATATAAGCCCAGATGAAGGCGAGGTACTGGCCCTGTTTTTCGGTGAAGCTGGGACCCGCAGGCGTTTGCCCGTCAAGTAATTGATTCAATTTTCGATTCATCCGGAACCCTTGGCAACCGAGGAGGCTTTCTGGATGAATCTACGCTATCGTGTCGATCTCGACCAACCCGAACGCGATGAACTCACAGCGATGCTGGCAGGCGGCAAGCAGCCGGCTCGCAAGCTCAAGCGGGCGCAGATCCTGCTCGCCGTCGACGCGGGCTTGGGTGACGAGGCCATTGCCGCGACGGTGGTGGTCGGCGGCTCCACTGTCTATCGCACCAAGCGCCGCTTCGTGGAGATGGGTCTGGAGGCGGCGCTCAGCGAAGAGCCACGCGCAGGCGCGCAACGCAAGCTGACGGGCAAGGAAGAAGCCCTGCTGGTGGCCACCGCCTGTTCCAGTCCGCCGCCGGGCCGCGCCCGCTGGACCCTGGAACTGCTGGCCGGTGAGTTCGTCAAGCTGACCGATCACCAGGAACTGTCGCGCGAGACGGTGCGCCGACGCTTGGCAGACAACGATCTCAAGCCCTGGCGCAAGGACATGTGGTGCATCCCCAAGGTCGACGCCGAGTATGTCGCGCGCATGGAGGACGTGCTCGACCTCTATGCCGAGGCACCGGACCCGAAGCGACCGGTGGTGTGCTTCGACGAAAGCCCGACCCAACTCATCGGCGAGGTGCGACAGCCGATCCCGGCCGAACCGGGCCGGCTTGAGCGGTATGACTGCGAGTACAAGCGCAACGGCACCGCCAACCTGTTCGTCTTCCTCGACGCACACCGCTCCTGGCGCAAAGTCAAGGTCACCGAGCGGCGCGCCGCGGAAGACTTTGCCCATTGCATGCGCGACCTCGTCGATATCCATTACCCGCAGGCCGAACGCGTCAGGGTGGTGCTCGACAATCTGTCAACCCACTCGGCCGCCGCGCTCTACCAGGCTCTGCCTGCTTCAGAGGCGCGACGCGTCCTTCGACGGCTGGAATTCCACTACACGCCCAAACACGCCAGCTGGCTCAACATGGTCGAGATCGAAATCGGCGTCCTGCGCGGCCAGTGCCTCGATCGTCGCATCAATAGCTATGATCGCCTCGTCGCGGAGACCGCTGCCTGGGAGCACCTGCGAAACACCAGTGGCGCTCGCATCAACTGGATGTTCTCTACCGAAAACGCACGCCTTAAGATGGCCAAAGCCTATCCCAAGCCGACTTCCAAAGAGTCATAACCTCTGTGCAGAGGTACTAGCGACTTCAAACGTACTTCCTTCCCACTCGGGGACGGTAGTCTACCCGCTGTTTCGTCAAGGCCCTATTCGGACCTGGAAGTCGCGGAATACACACTGCCCATAATCGCTGCGTTAGGAAGGTGACCGGTATTGCCCCTGTGCCTGCCATGATCCGCCACCTGAAATCGCCCGACCTGTTTGGCGCGATCGACCGTGTGCCTGCGCTTGGTATCCTCTTCCGACCAACGCTCATGTCGTCTGAGCAGAGCGCTGGGGTGCCCCCTGCGACCCGCCCTTTGGACGAGCAAAGGGACGCAAGATCGCACCCGAGCACGCGAGTAAAAGAAGCGCCCAAGGACCTCTTGGCCGCGGATCTTAATAATGTCGTGGTTCGTGTCTTAGCGGAAACGGCGGATCGCGATCGCAGGAATTGGAGCATGATGCCGCGACGTTCGACAGCGCGAACACATTTGTATCGGCGTAGCAGGCTTCGGCAGTGGTATGCCGACGGGCAATCCTGTGGCTTTCGTGATGGCGTCTTCGCTGGCATTCAAGATCAGCAGCGACGCAAATGTCCTATATTGCGTCTCGGTTCGAATCGCTATGTCCGATTCTCCGGGCTGCCGGGCACACGAACTGCGCCGCTAGCAATCATCGCATCGATGCGGTCTTGATTGATCCCCGTCTCGCGCAGAACCTCCACTGAATGCTCGCCGAGATCGGGGGCAGGACGATTGAAAACGAGTGCAGAGCCTGAAAGCTTCAGCGGCTCCAGCGCGACGCGATAGCGGCCGCCGTAGCTGTGTTCGACGTCGCGGACCAGTTCGCTGGCCACATCAGGATCGGCCAGCGCCTGATCGATACTGCGTACAGGGGCCAGCAGGATACCCGTGGGTGCAAGGCGCGTAAGCGCATCATCGCTGGTCAGCTGACGCAGACGACCTGACAGGATACCGGCGATCTGGTCCCGGTTTGTCCAAGGGCCCTTCCCCGCCAGCAGCGGTATGATCTGCTTGCTGAGGCCCAACGCGGCGGCAAGATCGGGGAGGGATGCGGAGTAAGCCACCAGAGCAATCGCCCCGTCCAAGGTGGAATAGATGCCGTAAGGCGCTGGCTGGTGACTGTGGCTAATGCCATTTCGCCCTCGACTTGCCGGCTCCTGTGCGTTCAGCGCATAGCAAGACTCCGACGCCAGCAAGTGAAGCGCGCACGACATCATATCCACACGCACCCACTGACCAAGCCCTGTCTGATCGCGCTGGCGCAATGCCGCCTGAACGCCGATGACTGCTTGTGATGCTGTGTAGGTATCAACAACGTAGGCACCGGCAGGAACGGGCGGACCATCGGCTGCCCCACCCAGGCTGGCGATGCCCGACAGGGCTTGGATAATCAGATCCAGCGCCGGCTTGTTTCGGCTTGGGCCTGCAGGACCATAAGCAGCTATCGAGCAATAGATTATTCCAGGGTGCTCCGCGAGAACGGCGGAACTGCCTATACCCATCCGCTCCAAGACTCCGGGTCGGAAATTTTCCAGAATGACATCCGCCTGGGAGATCATCTCGCGAATGACCGCTTGTGCCTCAGGCGTTTTCAGATCAATGGACAGTGAACGCTGGTTGCGATTCATGCCCAAGAAATAGGGGCTGGGTGCGTCTGGGTCCGCCGTCGGCTCCTTGATCCATTTACGCTGATAATCGCCGGCCGGCGCCTCGATCTTGACGACTTCCGCCCCAAGCGAACCAAGATACTGCGCTGCGATTGGTCCTGCCGCGTAGTGCGTGAATGCCAAGACGCGAATACCCTTCAGTGGGGGCACGTGATCCTCCTCCTGCGGGCGGGCTTTCGTTCCTATAGAAGTATTTTGCATTTGAGTGCCTCCATTGGTCCCGGTTTCTTTGCCGATTCATAGCTGCGGTTGTTCGTCGAGATGTGCTCCCAGAACCCACCCACTCGCGCTCGTCCCCTGCTCACACGGCAAACGCGGCGCACGCGTCAAGCGCCGGCGCGGCGCCCCCATGATCGCCGCGATATGGACGACCGTGAATCAAATGCCTGTGGCCGAACTATCAGGAATTGCTCAAGTTGCGGGCACTCCCAGGGATAGTGAGAGAAGTGTCCCGCGACTGATCAATTCGGGTGGTCGCGTCCGGTCCTGCTGGATTCGCAGCGGGACAAAATTTCCTGAGTGTGCTCGCCGAGCTTTGGCGCGGGAAGCCGAATTCCGGTTTTGTAGCAGTCGAATTGTAGCGGTTGGTTCAGGTGCCATTCGTCGCCGTCCTCCGAGCTAAGCCGGACAAATAGGTCTCGTGTGCACAATTGCGGATCTCTCGCGACTTCATTCAGGTGAAGCACATCCCCCCAAGGAATCTCGATCGTATTAAAAATATCTGCCCACGCCTTTCGCGTTTCCTTGGCGATCGCGGTAGCAAGTTGAGCGCGATAGTCAGAAGCGTATTGTAGGCGGTCCTGACGGCTTGCCGAGGCCAGTTGCGCCAGACCAGTCGCCCGGCACAAAGCCTGCCAGTAGTGATCTTCATGCACGATGCTGAGCGTAATGAGCTTGTTATCTGCGCAAGCGAACGTCCCATTGGCGGGTTCGTCCGTGTACACCTCTGCCATTGGTCTTCCGTTTAGGCTCGCGTAGAGATACGGCGTCATCCATGACACCAGACTATCGGTCATAGCCAGATCGATGTAGCAGCCGAGTCCGGTTCGCTCCCGCGCCAGTAGAGCCGAAACCACACCCAGTGCTGCCAGGGTGCCCGAGGCGAGATCGGCAAGGGGCAATTGAAACTGTGCTTGCGGGTGACCGGTTCGACCCTGCTGAATTAGAACCCCGGCCAACCCTTGGCAGGTGAGGTCGTGGGCTGGGCGCCTGCGGTAAGGGCCATTCTGACCGAAGCCAGTCAATGAGAGATATATCAAACGGCGATTTACAGAACTGAGTTCCTCGTAACTCAATCCGAGTTTTTTCATTACGTCCGGCCTATAGCCTTCGATAATAACGTCTGCAGTTTTACTCAACTCGAGTAAGGATTCCTGACCGGCTGCTGACTTAAGATCAAGGACGACACTTCGCTTGTTGCGGCTCAACGAGGAAAAAAGGCTTTTGTGCTTTCGGGCCGGATCACCTCCGTCGGGCCTTTCGATCAGAATGACATCTGCGCCTAGATCTGCAAGCAGCAAGGTAGCATACGGACCAGGATACTGTTCCGCCAGGCTGAGTATTTTCACTCCTTCGAGTGGTGATTCGGTCACGAGAACCTCCACACAATCTTTTCCAAGTGTTGAGCGCGGCGCTTGTGGCGCCCCGTAAATTATGATGAGGGGAGCTTACCCAATTCAATGTTGCAACAGTGATAAGAGTTCGCGAAACATCGTAACTCACGGCCATTCCCGTATCGACGGTTGATGGGGCTTAATCGACCGCGGCCGCCGCGTTGGACGAAAAGCCGGCCGCTTCTTGCTCTTGGGATCGGCATGGATCGATCTCCTGAAGCAGTCGGGCGAAAGCCTCGCCGGCCGCATCGCCTATCTCGAGATGCGCCCGATCGACGGTCTGGAAGTCGGCGCCGCCGCTCTTGGGCCGCTATGGGTGCGCGGCGGCTTTCCAGACAGCTTTCTGGCCACTAACGACCGCACCAGTCAACGATGGCGGCAGGATTTCCTCCGCACCTATCTGGAGCGCGACATCCCCCTCCTCGGTCCGCGCATTCCGGCCGAGACGCTGCGCGGCTTCTGGACAATGCTGGCCACCACCAGGCCGGCCTACTCCACGCAGCCGAGTTCGCCCGCGCGCTCGGCGTCGACGGTAAGACCGTCGCGTCCTATCTTGATCTGCTCGTCGATCTCCTGCTGGTGCGCCGGTTGGAGCCGTGGCACGCCAATGTCGGCAAGCGTCTGGTCAAATCCCCCCGCGTTTATGTCCGCGACAGCGGCATCACCCATACGCTGCTCGGTCTCGCAACTCAGGAAGACGTGCGCGGACATCCAGTGGCCGGCGCCTCCTGGGAAGAGTTTGTAATCGAAGGCCTCACTGCCGCCGGCACCCTAAGCAACTTCTACCGAACAGTTGCGGGTGCGGAGATTGACTTGCTACTAACGCCGCCGGTCCAGCGCCTCTGGGGCATCGAAATCAAGGCGCAGCCTGACGCCAAGGGTGGAAAAAGGGCCTGCGAGGACCTTATTCCGGAGTAGCGCTTCGTTGTCTTTCCGGGATCGGAGCATTTTCCGCTCCAGCATGGCGTCGAAGCAGTGCCCTTGCAGGATCTGGGCCGGGCCGTACTTGACTAAGCATGATGCAGAAAAGTTCTGGCATTTCGGTCAGGGCGAAGCTCAAGCTCCCTCCACCCCACGATTGCGGCGGCTAGCCTTATTTGTGATCGGCCTCATCGGCCTTACGTTCGGCTTCACCAGCCTAATGGGGGATCCTCGCCTCAAGGCGGTCCATCGATGACACGAAAGAGAGGTGGATCGCACTTAATAACGTTTGAGGAGAGTGATTTCCAAAGCACGGTCCCAGGCCTTCGGGAATAATCAAACTTTTTTGTGGGGACGGGCGTATGCTTTCGATCGGTATAATATTTCTTTGGGCAGTTTTGAGTGTCTGTCACTTAGTGATTTACATTATTTCGGAATTAGGTAGCAAGTGCCACCAACCATCACCTCAACATTACTGGGTTCGTCTTCCAATCCGTGATGCTCAGGACGGGATCAACATGGCTTACAAGCCGCGTTGATGAATGCATGAGGCTGCGTCAGAATCTTTTCACATTCGTGGAGGTAGGTAGCCAACCCTTGAATTCGGCTTTGAAAAGAACATATATGTTCTTATACGACGGAGTATGAGGAACCTTACGTTTATGTCAAAGAGCTCCACATCGCTTGAAATCCTCACCGATGCAACGGTGGTTGCGCTGGAAACACTTGGCTCTCATCTGCGCATCGCCCGCGAGCGTAGAGGAGACAGCCTGAAGACCATGGCCGCGAGGATGGGGACTTCGATCCCTACGCTGCGCAGGATGGAGGCGGGCGATGCAAAGGTGTCGATAGGTGTTTATGCCGCGGCGCTTTGGATTTTTGGGAAGTCCGAAAAGCTTGCTGAGGTTCTCAAGCCCAGCGAGGACGAGTACGCTACGATGCTCGATGTGAACCGGGCGAGCCGAAAGAGAGTATAGTATGAACGACTTCCGGGAAAACTTTCTTGCGGTCTGGTATCTCGAAAATCCGATCGGGCCGCGCCTCGTCGGCCGGGTGAAGCTCGAGGCGGGCAATCGGAGATGCCTTCTTGAACTGGATGAGGAGTGGAGGCGTTCGGGATTCCCTCTCTCTCCGGATCTCACCCATGACAAGAAGGTGCATGCTCCCTTGAGGGACATGGTGACTCCTGGCGCAATCGAAGACGCTATGCCGGATCGCTGGGGGGAGCGTATGATCAGGGTCGTCTCTCGCCCCTCGCGCATGAGCCCACTCGACAAGCTCTGGTATGCGGGCGACCGCCGTTTCGGTGCGCTTGGGATGTCTTCCAGCTTCGATGAATATCGTCCCGTCGACGAACAGCCGCTCATGAGTGTGGATTCCCTTCAGGAAGCGGAGGCGCTGATTGCACGCGTCCTCGAGCGTGAACCTCTCAGCGAGCGAGAAAGACAGCTCATCGCCAGCGCCGGCAGCATGGGCGGCGCCCACCCCAAGATGCTGATCGAAGCTGATGGAGAAGAGTGGATCGCCAAGTTTCCTCGCGGCAGCAACGTGGATCAACTCCTTGTCGAGCATGCCTGCATGGAACTGGCGCGCAGAGCCGGATTACACGTCGCATCGTCACAGGTCATCCCCGGCGGTATCGATCATATTCTGACGGTCCGTCGTTTTGACCGTGTTGGAGGTCTGCGCGTCCACGCTGTTTCAGCACGCACGATGCTGGCCTCGGAGGCCGACGACAGCTATGCCACCATCGCGGCGATCATCCGGCGCCATGGAGTCGCCGACTGCATCCAATCGATGCAACGAGAACTATTCCGCAGAATGGCGTTCAACATCATGATAGACAACACTGACGATCACACGAAGAACCACGCCTTTCTCCATACCGAGGACGGATGGCTGCTGTCGCCGGCTTTCGACATTCCGACGCAAATGAACGGTCTCGGACAACAGGCGATCCAGATCTCTCCGAACCCCAGGTTTCTGAACGACTTCAGTATCACACACGCCATGGCGGCGGCGCCTCACTTCGGCATGTCAAAAGAGGATGCTCAGCACGAATGGAACCAAGTGGCCGGATGGATCGGAAGATGGCAGGACATTTTTTCAGAATTCGGCGTCGCCGGGGTCGACATCGACTACCTTGGAGACATCTTGGATTCGCCAGCGATGCTCGAGCATCGTCGAGAGGCCATAGAACCGTCTAATATCGGTTCACCTGATACGCCGAACGACAGATGTCGCCCCTAGACTGGCACGTTTCGTGGGGGCTGAACTTGGTGGCAGTTGCTACCTAATTCTGCATTATTTCGTAATAATTTCTGGTATTATCCAGATTGTGTTTCTGACCAGATCACGTTTTTCATCAAAACCAGAAGAGTAGGCGCTCCCAAAATGGCGGCGTGACCCTCGCCTGGGTCTCTTCTTGATAAGGAATGAGCCGCTGATAGGCGCGCAAGGCCTTGCTCTTCCACTCCGCCGTCTTGTCCTCGCCGGCATCGAGGTCACCCGCGGGACGTGATCTCGGTGGTGCGTGGTCTCCTTTCCGGCGCTCTAACGCCGGATGATCCAGGTTTGACATCCCCGGAGACTACGCCGACTCCCAATTCCAACCACTTCCCAGACAGCACCATCGGATGCCCGGCAGGAGACTGAGCTCACTGCCGGGCCGGGTACGCCTTGGGAGGTGGCGTAAGTCAGCGGTTTTCGTGGCCGTGGGACGACTTCCTCAGCCCGAACGCGGTTTGCCTGTAGCCTTGCATGTACTGTGCCAAAGCAAAAAGGCGTTCAAATACATCCGATAGATCAGAGTCTGCTGCGTTGCGTATCCGACATTGTCAGGTATCGGACGACACTGAACGGGTCTGAACGTTTGAATGGCGGATGAACCAGCTTCTCCGGGGAAATCTGTGTCCATAATTCCGGAGACGGCGCTGAGCAAGCGGTACCTGCTGCAGGCCCGGCACGCCATTATCGATCGATTGCGACGGCTCTCTCCTGCCCATTGACCCACAGGAAGGCGGCCATCCGCCGCGATCGCGGCCACGACCACCGATGGCTTCCTGCCTGCCGGCGGTGTTGAGGCGATGATTGCGACCGCAGAGCTCCTAGAGCACGTCCTGTTTAATCTTGGTCATATCCGGCGGCCTGGAAGTAGTTGGCGTGAACTGATCAAGGAGCGAGCCGACCGCGTCCCACAGAGCCGTGATGGTTCTCTCGGCCTTGGCGCGCAGGAGTGCCTTGAGTTTTGAGAAGGCCATCTCGATCGTGTTGTCATGATGACTCTCCAGTCCGGATTCCTGTTGAGGCGTGAGACAGGCTGACGAGCCAGATACGTTGTGTCCCCACTTTGGCGATACGCCCCTTGAGCTTTCCGCGCCGGAGCCAGCCGTAGGCGGTCTGGCGATGGACGCCGAGCTGTTCGGAGAGTTCCTGCAGGGTCACCTCGTCGGCATTGCGACGGGGAACATTGCCGGACCAGATGGGTCGCTTCTTTCCAAGTCCCTTTCGTACCAGAAGCTTCTGGACGATCAACGCGTCGAACGTTGGCTTCTTCGCAGGCGTCCAGCCTTTCGCATTGAGATCGTCGGCGATCTGTCGAGCGGTCGCCCCCTCGGCACGCAACGCCGCGATCCGATCCAGTATTTCGTCGTGATGCTCCAGTTGTTCAAAGCGTCTTACGGTTCGGACAATCGGATGCGTCGTCACGATCTCTCCGGCCCAGTGGCATTTTACCTCGGCACGCTCGGTTTCTCCAAACACCCGGATGACGACGCGATCGAGCATCATACGGGCGATGGTTTGCCGGTCGCGTGATGTAGTGGACTGCGCCCTCCACAGGGCAGGCACATCTTCTGCCAGCCGGCGGACCGTGTCCTTTTCCTCCGCCGTTAGCCGCTCAGGTTGGCGCGCAAGGGCCCGCTGGTGATCATCCGCGAGCGCCTGTTTCGTCGCCAT
The DNA here is from genome assembly GCF_042682145.1 of Mesorhizobium newzealandense. Taxonomy (NCBI): domain Bacteria; kingdom Pseudomonadati; phylum Pseudomonadota; class Alphaproteobacteria; order Hyphomicrobiales; family Phyllobacteriaceae; genus Mesorhizobium; species Mesorhizobium newzealandense. The sequence goes on from NZ_JBHUGZ010000012.1 coordinate 586,166, forward strand.
TGCTGCTTCCCAATCCCGTTCAAGCGTCCGCGCGACCAGACGGTTGTCAGGATCGACAGCTTCGTAGCGCCGACGTGCGAGTGATGTTTCATAATCTGCGCGTTCCAGTCGCTGCTTCCAGCCGTCATGGAGCTGCTGTCGTTCGAGTTCGATATCCTCGGCAACTTGAAGGCTGACGTCGATTGCTGCCGGCGAAAGGGCTTCAAGAATCAACGCGGCCAGACATGTGTCCACCGGACGGGCGCTGATCGACTGGCACCGTGGACCGCCATAGGTGGTGGCCTCATAGCTGCAGCTATAGCGCGCTTCCCGTCCGTCATCATTGTAGCCGGTCACCATTTTGCGGCCACACACGCCGCAGATCATCAAGCCGCCAAGCAGTGCTGCGCCACCACGCGGGACGCCGGTATATCGAGAACGGTTTGCCGCCATCAGTTCCTGATTCCGCTCATAGGATTGCCAGTCAATGTACGCTGGATGTGCGTTTTGGTGCAGCACCATCCATTTTTGTGGATCGCGAACGAAGCGTCGGCCGCTATGCGGCTTTCCGGGAAGCCGGAGGCGTCCGTCATGGTGACGGCGCCCGAAGACATAGGCACCGGCATAACCAGGATGACGAAGCATGTCGCTGAGAGTGGCCGTATTAGGTCGGTTCCAGCACACGTCGCCCTTTTCAGGGCCGCTCCGTATACGATCGGGAAGTGCGATGTCATGGTCCACGAGGTATCGCAGGACGCCACTGATCGAGCGACACCTTTCAAACAAAGCGAAGACCAGGCGTATGACCCTTTGAACCTCCTCGTCCGGGTCCAGTGCCACTTCGCCTGAGGGCTTCAGCACATAACCGCGCGGCAGACCAAGGATGAGTTCGCCACGACACGCCTTGGCCTTGCGCCCTTCGTACATCCGAGCTTTCAGAATATGGAGCTCAGCTTCACTCATCGTGCCCTTCAGGCCGAGCAACAGCCGGTCATTGTAGGTGCTCGGATCGTAGATGCCGTCGGCATCGCCAATCAGCGTATCAAACAACGCGCACATTTCCAGAAGTTGATGCCAGTCACGGCATGATCGTGCGAGGCGGGAGACTTCGATGCCAATGACCATTCCGACATGACCGAGCCCAACCTCCGCGACGAGACGCTGGAAGCCGGGCCGATCAAGCGCCGACGCGCCCGAGCGGCCCAGATCGTCATCGATCACCGTTATCTGGTCACGACGCCACCCCAGCCGGAATGCCCGGTCCGCCAAGGCGTATTGAAGCCGCGTTGACTCGCGGTTGTGTTCGACCTGTCGAACCGTCGACTGCCGAACGTACACGATGGCCTGGCGATCATTGTGACGGCTGTGGATCTTTTCCGGCAACGTGAAGGTGAGCAGGCTCGGTTCTGCATTCATGACCGATCTCCCGATCCGTCGACACATTCCGTTGTATCAGGCTGCTGATCAGCGCTACGAGGCGACGACGGCGATCTGCCGGCAAATCCGTCCAGCGGATGTATATTCGCTTCTGGCTCATCACGATTCGCCATCCATTGGGTCAACAGAATCAGCGCTTTGTGGCCAATGCGTGGTATCAGCGGAACCTCACCTCCAGAGGTTTCCTTACTATGCGCTTTCGACGGGATTGAAGTCGGGGCTGTAGGGCGGCAGGAACATGAGCCTTGCGCCGGCGGTCTCGATCGCGTCCCGACCGCCGGCCGCCTTGAGGGCCGGCAGGTTGTCCATCACGACGATGTCGCCCTCCGACAGGTCGGGACCAGCACCTGCTCGATATAGGCCAGGAATACGTTGCCGTTCATGGCGACGTCATAGACGAACGGGGCAGTCATGCCCGTCAGCCGCAGCGCTCCGGTGAAGGTCGTGGTCTTCCAGTGGCCAGCCCCAGCCGCGTCCAAGGGTTCTGTAAACAGGGCCGGATCAATCGCCTTATCTGGTCCGGAAGCGACACTCATCGCCAAAGGGCGGTACCATCCTTTGATGTCCGACCCAGCTTGGCCGCCAACGCCACTGTGATCTTTCGAGTGTGGAGCGATGCGACAGAATTCCGCTTCGGCAAGGAGCCTACCGCATTGGCGGCGTAAATCGCGACGAATAACGAAGGAGCAAGAAACCAAGCTTTCGTCCGAAAGGACGTGATCCGGATCGTTCCCGTGGGGACGACGGGCAAGGCGATCTCGTTAGCAGGCACGATCCTGGGCGAACTCTCCCAAGGTCGTTCAACAGATTGAGACGCCTCGCTCTACTGACCCCATCATGCGGCGGCCTTACGTCGACCGCGAAGAGAAGCGAGTGACCCGCGGGGCGACACGATCAAAAAAAGACGCAGGAGCAACTTGACCTCAACGACCCCAATCAGAGAAGCCTGCTAGTCCTGTTTGCTCGTCGTGTATCTGACACGAAAGACTCAAATTCAACGGCCCAGCTCCGACCCCAATGCAAGAGAGCTCCACTTGCCTTGCTCCTACAGGTGTTTCCCGGCCAGGCGGCATGTTCGCGGCAAATATCGGCTTGCGCCCCTCGCGGGCGTTATCGAGCTCCGGTCCTGACCGGATTTGCGACAATTGTCCTGCGCGTTCGGGCTATCGAACATAGACGCCGAGCATTCCAACCGGTGGCAATCGACGGGTCATGGTGGCGACATGGGTTGGGGGGCTCAACGCATGTCCTTTCCGCCGGCCTCCACGACCACGTCGCCATCACTCGACACGGTTGCCAGGCCCATCACGTATTTGAAGCCGGCGCATGATGCGCCGGCCTTTCGGCGGCTTGGTGGCAGGCAAGGGCGCGGTTTTCACCGCGGCGTCGGGCATTTTCGGTGCGCATGAAATCATGGACGACGTTTCTCGCTGATACGTTCGCAGAATCCCGCGCATAGGCCGTGCCAAAGAAGGAAATCAGATCAAAGCAATTGGTTGGCGGATTTTCAAACCTGTCGGAAATCCGACATTGAGGGGTGCGCCTCACGGCGGCGCCCGATTCGCACGTCGATGTCGCCCTTTTTCGAAGAGCCAATCCGTCACCTTTTGAACCAGAAGATTCGGAACAAGGACGGTGTCTTTATCATCGGACGGTGCAGGCCCTTGTATCTCCAGCTGGACAGACCGCGACATGCCTTGTCATCAAAGTCGGCAGTCGCAAGAGCAGCCAGATTCTTCACCAATCATGCCGTTGCACTGGGTCGATCACGACATCCTCGAAGGCAGCGATGATGGCGGGTGACGCCATCTCATTCCCGCCGCGAGGCCTCTCTCATGGGAAAGCAATTCGCTCGGACGATGCTCTTGATCAGATGGTTGCGGATGGGCGCATGCCCAGACCTAAGCGCATCAACTATCGCACTAGCTGGGAACCTCACCAACTGCATTGTCGACCGTATAGAGATAGCCGGAAGAGCTTTGCGCTATAATCACATTGCCAACCACGCATCCAAGAGAACAAGCGCCATTTGGTCCCTGCGACCCAATCTAGGCGCGGAGGGATGAGGCCGCCAAGCAACCTTTTGCGCGCCCACAGGTAGGCCAGGATCACGGGCGCCGCGATGCGCTCGGCATTATCGAAGTGAATTGCGTTCTCCGTCGCCGCGAAATGAGAAAATTGCAGCAATGCCCTTGATGTCGCCGCGAACGATCCGGTGCCCTCAAATCCGACAACGCTGCTCGCCAAGAGCTCCATGTTGCCACGGTCGGCGCCATCAATGCGAAAACACCCCTGAAAAAGCTCGACCTACGGTTTGGCGATCTGCCTCAGAAGCAACCGATTGCCCCGTGGCCGAAGTCGATCCGAAGCTCGGTCAGTTCGCGTAGAGCTTCACTGCTCGAGTTTTCCGCGGTGCCCACGGAACCCGCACAGGAGACCGATCATGCGTCTACGGCTGCACGCGTTGTCGGGTCTTCGACAAAGTCGGACATGAGACACAGCGCCATCAGAGCCATCTCATTGTTGTGAAACGATTTTCTCATTTGGCACGACACGTGCTGCACTATCCACATACGCACTTCGGCGCGGATAGAGGAGAAATCATTCCATGATCACGCTGGCCGAACATGTGGTCGCCCCCGCGAAAGCCGAGCTTTCCCGAGCCGACGGAGAATCTTGCGCTTGTTTTCCAGTCCACATCATTCTTCAGGTTATCCGGACATGACGGCATTCGATTTGCGCCCAACGCTGAATGCTCCCGACGATGATCCCTATCTTTGGCTTGAAGATGTAGAAGGCGAACGGGCACTTGACTGGGCGGCCAGCCAGTCGGCCAGGACCTTGGAGCACTTCGATGGAACACAGTTCGAGCGCGATCACGATGCCCTGACAGCGATTTTCGACCGTCTCGACAACATTCCCCTTATCACTCGCCGCGGACAGCACCTCTACAATCTCTGGCGAGATGCCCGAAACCCGCGCGGACTGTGGCGGCGAACCACCCTTGCCGCCTATATGACGGCCGATCCCCAGTGGGAGCCCCTGCTCGATCTCGACGCGCTCGCCGCCCGCGACAGCGAGGACTGGATCTGGGGCGGCGCGTCGGTCGAGCCTGACAAACGGGAACGAGCCGTTCTGCGCCTGTCGCGTGGCGGCAGCGCCGCGGTCGCGCATCGCGAATTCGATCTGGGCACTCTGAGCTTAGTCGCCGACGGTTTCAATCTCCCGGAGGCGAAGGGCGGCATCAATTGGCTCGACCCCGACACGCTTCTGCTGTCCAGTGCCTTTGGTGATGGCATGGCCACCCGCTGCGGCTACGCGCGCACCGTGCGGCTGTGGAAGCGTGGCGCGGATCCGCTCACCGCGCCGGTAATCTTCGAAACCGGTTCCGAATCCCTCGGCGTGTCTGGCCATCTGGATCGCACCGCCGAGAGCGAGCGCCTTTGGTTCATCGAGAGGCCGGCCTTCTTCGAGAAGATAATCCGAATCGGCGACAGAAGCGGGCCGAAGATGCAGATCGACCTTCCTCGGGACGCCTGGTGGAATGGCTTCGGCGACTGGCTGGCGGTAAAGCCGCGCAAGCCCTGGACCGTGGGAGGGACGACCCATGCCGCCGACACGCTGATAGGCATCTCGCTCTCTTCCTTCATCGCCGGAAAGCGTGATTTTAGCACCCTCTTTGAACCAGGCGACAGGCGCTCCCTGCAGTCCTTCTTCTGGAATGACTGCAAGCTCATCATCTCCTATCTCGTCAATCTCGTTCCGCGTTTCGAGATGTTCACCCCCGGCCGTCAGGAATGGACACGCCTAGCGCTGGAGACAGTGCCTACCGAAGGAACTGTTTCTCTCTGGCCGCTCGATGCGGAACGGCACGTTTCCAATGGAGAAGTCCTCGTTTCGGCTCAGGACCCGATCACGCCGCCGCAGCTTTTCCTCTTCGACCTCAATGCCACGCCTCTCGGCGCTCCAGTGATCCTGAAGCGCCACCCGGAGAATTTCGACGCATCCGGTCTAGTGGTCACGCGACACGAGGCAGTCGCGACCGATGGTGAAATGATCCCCTATACGCAGGTCGGCCCGGCGTACAGCGACGGGGATGCTCCGCTTCACCTCACCGCCTATGGCGGGTTCGGCATATCGTGCCTACCCTCCTACAACTCCCCGCTCGGCAAGCTATGGCTCGAACGCGGCGGCACTTGTGTGGTGGCGAATATCCGAGGGGGCGGCGAGTTCGGCACCCGTTGGCACGAGGCGGGTCGTAGGGAGGGCAAGCGTCTTGCGCATGACGATTTCGCCGCCGTTGCCACCGATCTCGTGCGAAGGGGCATCACGCGGTCGAGGCGGATTGCCGCCGAGGGCTGCTCAAATGGCGGTCTGCTGATTGCCAATATGCTGACCCGCTATCCCGAGCTTTTCGGTGCGCTGTTCTGCGCAGTTCCGCTTATCGACATGCGCCGCTACACCAAGCTTTTTGGCGCAGGCGGGATTGGCGAATATGGCGATCCCGACAAGCCGGAGGATTGGACTTTCCTCCGGGAAATCTCCGCCTATCACGCCGCAACGCCGGGACAGCCCTATCCGCCGATCCTGCTTGCCACCACGAAGCGGGACGACCGCGTCCACCCGGGCCACGCGCGCAAGACGGCCGCAAAGTTGCAGGCTCTTGGCTATCCGGCTTACTTCTACGAGGCCAGCGCGGGCGGGCACGGCTACGGCAAGAACAATCGGGAGCGGGCCGCATTCGTCGCCCTGGGCCACAATTTCCTTCGCAGTGCGATCGGCTGGCGCGCCGATAGCGGTCGATAGGTGGCCGGGATCAACAAGAGCAACATTTCAACAAGTAGCACAGGTCGATTTTTGTGAGCACACGCAGAACGGGTGCTCGGTCTCACCAACATGAGCAGGAGGCTCATCCGGTCTCAGCAAGTTCGAGCAGGATCTTTCATAGTGCAGTGCGTCATCTCTGAAGAGCAAGGAAAGAACATCATGGCGAAAAAGCGAATGGGCGTGGCGCGGGAGGTAGCAGCGGCCCTCGTCCTCATTGTGGTGGGACAGCAGGCCGTCGCGGCGGACCTGGTGCAAGCCGCGAGCGTCCCGCAGGCAGGAGCCTCGGTCACGGAATGGCCAAGCCCTTGGCAGGTCCGCCTGCGCGCGTTGGGGGTCATCACTGAGGATTCAGGCCACGTCAACGCGGTGCCCGGCTCCGGTCTTTCCTATTCGGACTCCCTGACACCGGAACTCGATATCTCCTATTTCTTCACCGACAACATCGCCGCCGAACTCATACTCGGCACGACCTACGCCAACATCGACGGCCAAGGAACGATCGGTGGGCTGGGCAAGGTCGGCAAGGTTTGGCTGCTGCCGCCAACGCTCACACTGCAGTACCATTTTACCGATTTCGGCGCCTTCAAGCCCTATGTCGGTGCCGGCGTGAACTACACGATCTTCTATAACCAGGATGCCGGCAGCGCCGATGCTCTCAAGGTTAAGAACACGTTCGGCACCGCGCTACAGGTCGGATTCGACTACATGGTGGATCAGCACTGGGGTGTCAACTTCGACGTGAAGAAGCTTTTCCTGAAGCCAGACTTCGACGTCACGGTAGGCGGCGCGAAGCTGACAGGCAAGGCCGCGCTCGATCCCTGGTTGATAGGCGCAGGTGTCACCTACCGTTTCTGATACCCGCAGCGAAGGTCGGTTGCGACAGCCGATCTGAAAGGAGGGGCGCCTCGTGCGCCCTTTTGCCGTCCGCCCTGCATCTCGACGGGCAGCAGCCAATTGCGAGACTACACTTGAAGAAGCCGTTGTCGAAAGGGGGCCTCCCCGCTCCCACAGAACAAAGAAGGGTACGCTTGGTCAACGCGACCTGGACTAACGCCTGAAATGGAAGTGTTTAGACGCACCAGGGAGCAGGATGGCTTTGCCGTGTTGATGCGATGCTGCGGCCACACTCCTCGCCGACATAGTCTCCCGGAAGCATGTCTGAGCTCTATGCAGCACGATCGGCTATCCGAAGATCATCCGGTTGGATCAGGGAGCGAGTTCGCCTTTCACGACTTCGACTATGCCTGCACCAAGGCGTCATCCTATGCCCGCCGGATCATCGGCTGGCGGGTGAAAAGAGCCCCCGGCTTGTGGTGGTGAAGGGCGTGCCCCTGAGCGCCCGTTCAGGCGGAGCCTGGTCGGGATTGCACAGCCGGAACGGGCGCGGCAGGTTGGCTTTTCGGCTTTAGTCTAGCTTTGAAAGCGGCTCTGAAGCACCAGGATTCGTTTCCACTTTCGACGATCTCGCAACGATGCGTAAGGCGTTCGAGCTGCGCGGTCATTTTTGGAAATTTGTCCCCGCCCGAGACGCGCTTGGTAGGCAAAACGCGGGTTTTGCAGCCTTTCGCTCTACAACTTGTGATTGCGAATAGGCGACGCGTCGGCCCCCAATCGAGGCCGACGCAGCTTTTACTTTCATCCTGTTTGTCGTGCGGCAATCGCTTGTTCAGTTTCGGCGGTAGAACACAATGATGTCGTTTTGCCTGCCTGATGGCCCCAACGCCGCTGTGTAAGGCACGCCACCGATGGTGAAATTTGTCTGCGGCTGCGACGGGCTCGGCAGCACGCCCATGTAGTGCATTCCGCGCATGAGGTCCTCAGGCGCGCGCTGATCGCCGTGTTGCCAGCCGGGGACGTAGATTGCTAGATCCGGCGCCGGAAGCGCGTTGGGCACGTGTGCTGCCCCAAAAATCCATGCCCCGGCGCCTTGATCCGATGGGCCTGGCTGGTTAACGGTGGGCGCTGGCGAAGGCGCATTCATTCCCTGCCAAATGGGCGGCGGAGAAGCGCCGCCCGGCGCCGCCTGGGCCGCATCATAATCGCCCCAAAGCTGGTCTTGATTGTAACTTGACACTCGCGACGGGGATGACTGCGGAGAAGCGCCACCCGGCGCCGCCTGGACCGCATCATAATCGCCCCAAAGCTGGTCTTGATTGTAACTTGACACTCGCGACGGGGATGACTCATGCTCTGGTGATGGCTGTTGCACTGGCTGGCGAGAGCTGCCCTCCGCAGCATGCGAGGTGCCCTCTCCAAGGGTTTCCCGATACTTCCTCAGCATGGCCACCCCACTCTGGACCCTGGGGTCGTCCGCACACAGCTCCCTAGCATAAGCCTTCAGCGATTCGTCACTAAGTCCATTAAGAGACAAATTGTAATGCTGCTGGAGCCTTCCAGACAATCTGCGGAGACTCGTGCTACTGTTAGTTATAGACCGCGCCTCAAGCCTCCCGCGAGCCGCACTACCCGCATTATGGATTAACGCCGCATCTTCAGGAACGACAGTATACCGCCTTCCCTGTCCCTGACGCGAGGTACCCGCTCCAGAGGTACCCGCCCCAGAGGTACCCTCTCCATAGGTACCCTCGCGGTACGCCCTAAGCATGCCCAACCCCGTAATGACCCGGGCTTCACCCGGAAACAGTTGCTTAGCATAATCCTTCAGCGACTCGTCACTAAGTCCATTGAGAGACAAATTGTAACGCTGCTGTAGTGCTTCAGATAACTTGCGGAGACCCGAACTGTTCACGACTGCGGAGCGATGCGCAATCTTCTGGCAAGCCGCATTACTCGCATTCCGGATGAGGGCCGCGTCATCAGGGGCGATGCCGTACCGCCTCCCATGATCGGGAGCGTCCTGCTGGCCCGCCTCTTCCAGGTGCTCCTCAAAGTCGCGCTGCGCGGCCTCCTCCGGCTGACCCCCCTGTCCTGCCTGCTGCTGGGCCAGCATCGCGTAGTACGAGTTTTGCCAATCTGGTGAGAAGGGATTGAAGTTCTTCGGATCCATAATTCACCTCCGTGGTTTGAGAGATCCATCTAGCGAGGAACGATCCTACCCGCATCCGCTGACGAGAAGCTGACGAGGCCCGCAGTTCAAAGACTGACAGCGCAGGCCTGCCGTTAGAAGCAGCGCTGAAAGGAAAAAGGGGCAGGCGGTTTCAGGTGCATGGGAAGGATTATTCACAAGATGTGCGAACGGCCATTGCGTCCGCACTCGAAGGCGTCAGCGGAGCGTCAGCTAACGTGACATCCTCTCGGCTCTTACCGGTGCAAGAACAATGCAGGATCGATTTTTTTGTATTTACTGACGCTGGCGCCGAACAGCTCAATGCACGAGTATGTGATGGCGTGCAAAATTTTGCTCCGATTTTTATCTGTTGCCACCGTCGGCACTGCTGCTTGTGCATTGGCTCGGCCTTCCAGCTCCCACATCAGCCATCAATTCGAATTGAACGGTCGTCAGGTCTTCTGCTGCGCCACAATCGCACACGTTCGAATGTCGGACCGACGACCAAGTTTCCGATCTTGATCGGCTCTGGGCCTCCTTCACGCTATGTGTCGTGCAGGTCTACAATACTGTTCAAAAGCTGGCGGCAGGGCACATAACCGCGCGGGACACAAAAGTTCGACAACCCGAAGGCGCTGGTCGAACATCACGGTGCGGCGACACGGGAGGTGCGGTTCAACGTGTGGCTGCCCGCCGTTGCCCGCTACTGGGAATTTACGCCACGGGCTTCGGCTACGTCAAGCGCTGCTATTGCCGGCGGCGGCTCGTGACCGGGGCGGCGGATTCTCTTCGAGGGCGTGGATGTAAGTCAGAACTTGCGGACTGTGGCACTTGTGCTTGCCCCCCGGCGCCAAGGTATTGATGGCGGCGAACTTCACTTGCAGCCAGGTCGTCTCGTCGTGATCGACCGTAATGCGATGACGTCCCGACCAAGGCGCCGCCGCAAGTTGGGCAGAGACGCGATGAGCTGGATCGTGTGGGGCAGAACCGGCAGGCCGCTCGGCCAGCCTGTTCGTCCGCACCCGCACGAGGAAGCTGGTATCAAGGGCCTGCGCGGTGCAATAGAGCTCGTAGAGGTCGCTCTCCTGGTCAGCCACATGCACGCAGCGCTCGGGCGTGCCAACGAGCGCGATGGACTGGCGCAGGTTCTCCAGCCATACGGGGCAATCGGCCCGCCGATGTGGGTCGTTTAAATCGCAGCTCCGTCAAGGCTAAATTCGATCTTTCTCCGACCTACGGTTGTTTGGTTGTTCCGTCGTAAGCTTGGCTGGTTTTAAAGCGCCTTCAACTTCTGCGGTGCGGGTGATGCCGTTTGCCGGGTACAGGGTCGTTTACGCGGTCGAGACAGCCCGCCGCAGGATAGGTCTTCGTGGGACGGATCCTCCAATGTAATTGACGCACTTTGCTACCAGAATAGTGGCAAGTGCAGCCCACATCGCGGAATGATCCTGTCCGCGTCCCGACAGGGACGGATCGGCGCGTCCACAGCGTAGGCGCAAACGATAGAAAAGTCAGTTCAGAAGAGCGCTGCCTCTGGCGTCTTGTTGCGCATGTCAGGCTTCAGCAGCGATGCAGCGCTCGAAGAGTTCGCCCGTTCGGAGCATGGCATGCATGATCACGGCAAGCTTGCGCGCGACCGCGACGGCGGCTCGCTTGAACCCGATTTTCTCCTTGAAGCCCATATACGCAGCGCGCTATCGGCCTTGGTGCGCGTGAGGATCACGGTCGCCGCTTCATACTGTCGAAGACGGTCGAAACCCGCTGATAAACGACGACAAGATCTGAAGCGCTGGAAGAGCAAAGGCGGCCGCCCGCGCGCTCTTCAACTAGCGCTGTAGCGGGCGGCCGCCTTTGCGGCGCGGTGCTGATCATGGGAGGTTGAAGGGATAGACGCGGGGCACGTCTCCAGCCGCCCTGAGGCGGCTTTCGACGTACCCCGCCATGCGCGTGCCTTGTGGTAGATCTGCGGGTAATCAGCGCCGCAGAAACAATCCGGCGTAACACCGATCTCAACTGGCAAGTCCGGGCTCGGTGTCACGCTCCACTGACGGTGCGCGACTGCATTATCGCATTGTCAGCGCATTCCGTCGACCTTTTCCCCGAACTCCCCGCGGCGCTCCGAAAGGATCGTCGCGGATGCTCATGGGCCGCTTCTTTCTGTGCGGCCGCTGCCGTTCGCAGGTAACGATCTGCCGCAGCTGCGACCGGGGACAGCGCTACTGCGGCCAGGACTGCGCCCGTGCTGCCCGCCGCGAGAGTGTGCGCGAGGCGGGGCGACGTTATCAGCGCAGCCGCCGGGGACGCCTGGCTCATGCGGTCCGGGCCCGACGATATCGGGCTCGGCACAATAAAGTGACGCATCATTCTCCACCTGCATCTCCTGCCGGTTCACTACTGGTCAGTCCCTCGAACGATGTCGTCGCTGCTTTTGCTGACGTCGCCGGGCGGGCGACGACATCGGTCATGCCCACGCCGTGCTGTCGGCGCTGCGACTGTCGACTGTCGCCGTTCGTTCGCACCGGCTTCGTGCGTCGCCGGGGGCCTCGTTATGCCCGTGAAGCTGACTACGCAGACGGAGAGCCCGTATCATGACCATCAGCCCCGAACTGGAAGCGCAGATCCTGCGCCTGTATCACGCCGAGAAGTGGCGCTGCGGCACCATCGCCAGGCAATTGCATGTCCATCACACGACGGTGCATCGCGTTCTGGCCCAGGCGGGATTGCCCCGGCACAAGCCGCTGCAGAGAGCCTCAATCATTGACCCGTATCTTCCATTCATTGAGCAGACGCTGGAAAAGTTCCCCTCGCTGACCGCCAGCCGCCTTTATGCGATGGTGCGCGAGCGCGGCTACCGGGGCTTGCCGACGCACTTTCGGCACCTGGTCGCCCTGCACCGTCCCCGCAAGCCGGCCGAGGCGTTCCTGCGGCTGCGCACATTGCCGGGCGAGCAGGGACAGGTCGACTGGGCCCACTTCGGTCACATCGAGATCGGCAACGCCCGCCGGCCGCTCATGGCGTTCGTGATGGTGCTTTCTTACTCACGCGACATCTACCTGCGCTTCTTCCTCGACGCGCGCATGGAAAACTTCCTGCGCGGTCACGTCGGCGCGTTCAACACATGGTGCGGGCTGCCCAGGGTCCTGCTCTACGACAATCTCAAGAGTGCGGTGCTCGAGCGCCAGGGCGATGCGATCCGCTTCCATCCGACGCTGCTTGCCTTCGCCGGCTTCTATCGGTTCGAGCCACGTCCTGTCGCGGTTGCCCGGGGCAACGAAAAAGGCCGCGTCGAGCGCGCCATACGGCATATAAGGGAAGCATTCTTCATCGCCCGCAAGTTCACCGATCTCGACGATCTGAACGCCCAGGCCGAACAGTGGTGCCGCAACCAGGCAGCCGACCGGCCATGCCCCGAGGACCGGACGATGACGGTCCGCCAGGCGTTTGCGCAAGAGCAGCCACTGCTTCTGCCGCTGCCCGCCAACCCATACCCCGTCGAGGAGCAGGTCGCCGCCAAGGTTGGCAAAACGCCCTATGTGCGCTTCGACCTCAACGATTACTCGGTACCGCATGCTCATGTCCGGCGCACGCTCAGCGTGCGCGCCGATCTCGGCCTGGTCCGCGTCTTCGACGGCGCAAAGATGATCGCCAGTCACCGTCGCAGCTATGATCGCGACCAGCAGATCGAGGACCCTCAGCACCTCAAGGCACTCGTCGCAATCAAGCGCGAGGCGCGCCAGCATCGCGGCCTCAACAGCCTGACCCGCGCCGTGCCGGCCTGCCAGACCCTGATGATCCGGGCCGCCGAGCGTGGCTCCAATATCGGTGCGATCACAAACGCGTTGCTGAAACTGCTTGACCTGTACGGCGCGCAGGAACTGCAGGCCGCCGTCGAGGAAGCTTTGCATGCCGGCGCCTCCCATTCGAGGTCGGTTCGCGACGTACTGGAACGCCGCCGGGTCGCCCGCGGTGCTCCGCCGCCGGTCGAAACGAGCCTGCCCGAACACGTGCGGCGCAAGGATACGACGGTACGGCCGCATCGCCTCGACAGCTACGACCAACTGACCCTTGGAGGCAAAGATGATGAATAATCCCGACATCCTGCTCAACCGGGCCAAGGCGTTGCGCCTCAATGGCCTGATCACCCATTGGGACGAAATCGCTGACGCGGACTGGCTGGCCGCCGTCCTTCAATGGGAAGAAGAGGAGCGCTCCGACCGTTCGATGCGGCGACGCACGCGTGCCGCCAGGCTCGGCCACTTCAAGCAACTGTCCGATTATGACTGGCACTGGCCTCGCCGCATCGACCGCGCCGCCGTCGAGGATCTGATGACCCTGTCCTTCATGAACGATGCCGCCAACATCGTCTTTATCGGCCCCAACGGCGTCGGGAAATCGACACTTGCTCGCAATGTCGCTCACCAGGCGCTCATCTGCGGTCACACCGTCGTCTTCCGAACCGCCAGCGAGATGCTCGGCGAACTCGCCGCCCTCGACAGCGACGCAGCCTTGCGCCGACGCCTTCACCACTACGCCGCCGCCGACGTTCTTGCGATCGACGAGGTCGGGTATCTGTCCTACTCGAACCGTCATGCGGACCTGCTGTTCGAACTCATCAGCCGGCGCTACGAAAAACGCTCAACCATCATCACCACCAACAGACCCTTCGCTGATTGGTCGGAGGTCTTTCCCAATGCCGCCTGCGTCGTCAGCCTCGTCGACCGCCTCATGCACCGATCCGAGGTGATCTCCATCGAAGGCGATTCCTACCGCTTCAAGGAAGCGGCCGAGCGATCAAAGGCACAGCGCGAAAAACGCACCAGCCGCTCCTCCGGCGAAAAGGTGCCCGCAGCATGAAACCAGATCCTCAACCGTCCGGCCTCAGTCGTGGTATCCACTTCCTCATCAATCCCGAATGGACACCCGAACAGGCGCTCGCTGTCTTCGAGCTCCTCAACGATCTCGCCGATAGCATCTGGTCTCACTACGGCGTCCAACTCCAGGAACTTATCCAGGAGCAGCAACGAACACCGACCGATCACAGCGATATCGAAAAAACCCCGTCCTCGCTCTAAAGCACACATCCTCCACACTCGGCGGCCTGCAAAGGCCGCCTTTTTGTTCCGTCCACAAGCACCAAACGCTTGTCGTCGTTTAGACGCGCTTTTGAAAAGCCATCAACACATACAACAGTCCGCGTAGATGGTTGTCGCCCCGCCGGGATATATGACCGTCGTAATCGACTTCGCCCGATTGGTAACGTCTGGTGGTTAGGCCGATCCAGGCGCCGACCGAGCGCGACTTTCTGAAGTTTTCCGGATCCTCGATGGCCGCAACGAAGGAGGAAGCCGTCACCGCGCCGACGCCCGGGATCGACGCAAGCAGCTGGCATTGCTCACTCGAGCTGGCCGAAGCGACAAGCTGCTTGCTCAATTCGGCAGCGCGGGCGCGCACTCCAGGCATCGAGCAACGGCATGATAATCTGCTTGTAGCCCAGCATTGTTCGCTAGCAGGCTGCGCACATGGTCCTCGAACACGCGTCCCGCACCCTTGGGACGACCAGGCCGAACGTCTTCATCAGACCGCGGATCTGGTTGGACAGCTGGGTTGTCATCTTGAGCAGCTGATTGCGCGCTGCGACGAGCGTGCGAACCAGCATGCTGTCAAAGCTCTTCACTCGCACCTCGCGGTAAAAGCCGACCTCGGCAAGATGCGCGAGCCCGTCCGCGTCATTTGCATCGGTCTTGTTCGGCGCCATATCCAGCGCCGCCTTGGCATGGCGGGCATCAATGCAGATCGCCGGCAAGCCTTCCAGCGTCAGCGCATGATAGAACCAAACCGCCAGGGGTCCCGATTCGAACACGACACGTTCGGCGTTCGGAGCACGCTTGCGGATGACCTGTGCTATCAGTTTCGGATCGGACGGGCATTTTCCGCGCCAGATCCGCTTGCCTCCTTCGCGCACGAGACGAATGTATCTTTCAATGACACGTCGAGGCCGATAAACTGCTTCATGGTTGTCTCCCGTTTGATGCTGGGCTCGGCTATGTGGTCGTGAGCCCGTATTTCATCCTATAGGGGGCAACCATCCTTCCAACGCATCGCAACCGCGCCAGTGTTCCCAACCCCGCGATTACCCTATGTAATCGGAAGCCGGCGTGGGCCGCGGCAGACGTCGTTTTCAGCTGCTGGACTGCTTGCATGGCGATATATGCGCCTAGACAGAGGGTCGCCGATCGGGCTGTTGGGGTAGCCGGTGATGATCCTGGCGAACACGTCGGCCAGGTAGCCGAGCGGCTCGACGTCGTTTCAGCTTGGCGCGTTTCGATTGACTCGATCTGGGACTATGGCGTCGGAGAAGACGGCGCCAAGTCGTTCGCTGATGCCGTCATCACAAACCGTTCGGATCTACGAAGTTCATAAAGAAAACCTGTGGTGCGCAGGCGGTAATGGCTCCGCTAGCGAACCCACGCCAAATGGATACCGCTCGCTGCGCGCACTGCCATTGCCGACGAGCGGCTTCGCTTATGCGCATGACATGGGACAGCATATATAGTCAGATGCGGCGCCCGCCATCGCGACTAAATCCAACAAGAGTCCGGTCACATAAAGTCATCCTCGTACGAGCATCTGGGTGAACCTGATGCGCTCTCGGTATCACTGCTTTCGCTGTCCTCAGTTTTGCAGAGATAGAGCGGCGGTTTGTCTGCACGCTGCCATTCACCGGCACTGTTCATCGTCCACTTTTCGGGATGCTGGGTAGGGTCAAGGACCATATCGCAATCATCTACTTCAACAAACCCCATCGTCGCTGCGCGGGCTTGTGCTTCTGGATTAGCCGCACGCCAATTCAGCAACGGTCGTTCGCCGTCCATCCGAAGTTGATGCTCCAGCAGAATATCGCCTGCATTCTCGGCCAGCGGATGAGCGACCTGTAGATCCACTATGGAGGTGACCTCGGTTCGGCCAGGAAATTGTTGCCGCCAACTGTCGGATTCGAAATCAGTCATTCTGAATCCGCCTTCCGTTCTCAGCAGTCCGGCACTCTGGTTTCCCAATTGGTAGCTGAAATATCGCGCGTGCTCCGTGTCTCGGCGAATGCCGTATTGCCTAGCAACGTCCGCAGCGCGTCTGGCTCGGGAGGATACGAATTCCGAATACTCTTGTGGATTGTCGGCGATGTGCATGATCTCATCGCCATGAAATTGCCTCACCTCCCTCGTGAAAGAAGACCTGTCGATCTCCACCACCGGAGGTCTGGGATGGAGGGAGTACGGTTGCGTAGCCGCCGACGATGAGTCGCCGCTGGAATCGGATCCGGCTAAGTGCATCCGGGCAAACATGTCCCCGAGCTCTTGATTTTCTGCATCTGCTTGCCCGCTGGCATTACGCGTGTAGCGGACGTCGGACGAGCCACCAATTCGACCATACATGACGATTCGCACTCCTATCCTTCGAAATTGAGTTCAGGCCGGTTAACCGCGCAGGTCTAGATAGACCGTTTAGTTGACGACTAGCTGACGAATGAGTTCTCCCGGATGCAGAAACGAAACTCCGAACTGTTTTAATTGTTAGCGATACTGAAAAGGCTGCGGCCTACCGCAGGTCAGGCCATCCGCACTTTCGGATCTTGCTTGCTGTTAATCCAAAGGGGAGCAGTCCAGCCTCGTCGTCGGCATGAGAGAGAGAGAGAGAGAGAGAGAACGTGGGCAAACCACGTTGCGGTCGAGCCGTTGAAGCTGGGAGTTCGTCCTTGCCTGCTCGATGACGCCCCGCGCAACACCTTCTGGCAGGTGTTGCCGGCGAAAAGAAACAGAGCGCCGTCGCCTTGCTCTTGCTTGAGGCGGCTATCGCCTGCTCGGCAGCTTAGGTTACAAGTCGAAAGACCCAGCAAGGTAGGCCGCAACCTTGGTTAAAGCCATCCGCGCCAAACCGCCAAGACCAACGTAAGTGGGCAGCTGAGGCCGTTCAGCGCTGGGTATGCGGGGGGCAGGATCGAAAGGCTTGGAGCTCAGGCAGGATTCCTTGGTGAGGAATAGACTTCCATCTCGTTTGTAACCGGTATGAGATTCTTGGTGCCGATGTCCGGCTACGCTTTTCTGATGCGCGGCGTATGGTGCGACCATCCGGGACGGAGGCACCGGGAGCACGAAGGTGGGGGCAGGCCGATGCACACGATGAGCTGCGAGCTCGGTTAGTAGCTGGCCGCCTCCGCGACTCGCCCGGTTGAGCCGTGAGCGCGAATCCGGGCCAAGCGTGGCCCTCAGATTGCTGCCGTCGACGTGGCACGAAAATTGGCGGTTCTTTGCCGGCATATGCTGACGCAGCAAGAGGACTACCTCTGGGCGCGATCCAGTCTGGTCGCCCACAAGATGCGCAACATGGAGCTGCAGGCCGTCAAGCCGCATAAGAAAGGCAACCGCCGCGGTCCGACCTATGCTTACAATGTCAAGGAACTTTGGAATCAAGAGATGCGTGTCGCCGAGCGGGCCCAGGAGGGTTACGAACACTTCGTCGAGGCTTGGCGCCCGCGCCCGCCAAAGGAAAGGGCGCGGGCGCCTCAGTCCGGCAAGGCTCGAATAAGGCGGCCCGGCGGCGCTTTCAGCCGGTGCACCACGCTTCGCCACGAGGTCGCCCGCGCTGGACGACAATAGCTGACTGCGGCGGGTATTTCCAGTTGCGCCAGCCCTCGGGGCTTTGCACCCCCGATCCGATCGAGCATGCCGCCGTGCTCGGGCCGATCAAGGCCAAGCCTTGCGGTGGCCGCGTAAAACGCGGCCACCCTCGACTGCTCCTGCGCCCGGCGGCTGTGAAATGGGGCGATCGGGACGGAAGAACACCAGCGACGCGGTCGAACCAAAGAACATACTCGGGGAGGTTCCAGGGCTCGTCACAAAATAACGCTTGTCGATCTCATCCGTCGTGGGCAATCACTTGTTCAGTTTCGGTAGACCAGAATGATGTCGTTTTGCCTGCCTGATGGCCCCAACGCCGCTGTGTAGGGCATGGGACGGAGCCGATCCGCCCGGCGTCGCCTATGTCTACGCGCCCGACCGCAAGGCGGAGCGGCCGATCGCCCATCTCGCAGGCTTCACCGGCATCCTGCAGGTTGATGGCTATGGCGGCTATCGCGTGCTCGCCGACAAGAGCGGGGTAACGCTCGCATTCTGCTGGGCACATCTATGGACGCCCCCGACTTTGCAAGGACTTTATGCGCGGCTTCGGCAATGCCTGCGGCTGCAGTCATCTATTCGGCCTCTACGATGTGGAGCACCCTGCGCCACGGGCCTTGATGGAATATCCGCGAACCGGCCCCCAATCACGTTGCGCGAGCTCGAGGCTCGATGCGCCCAACGGGTTCACCCGGTCCCGGTACGCCCGGTCTTGCCATCACCTGCTTACTTACCCTCGCAACCGCATCAGCCCGAAGCCGGGCCGATTAGAATGGCGGCGAAGATCATGCCGCTTCACGCGCCAGTGCGCCGTAGGTTCCACCGTATCGCAGCAATGCCCACACAACTCGTGCCGTCTTGTTTGCGATCGCCACGACCGCAACATTGGCAGGCCGCCGGTCCCTCAATTTAGCGAGCCAAATCCAGGTGCGTCCTCGCCAGCGCATGATCGAACGGCTACCGTGAATCAGCAGCTTGCGCAGATAGCCGTTCCCTCGTTTGCTGATCGAGCCGAGATGCTCCTTGCCGCCCGTGGAATGGCTGCTTGGGCACCAGCCCGAGCCACGCGGAAAAATGACGGCCGGATTTGAAGTCGGCCGGATCCCGCATCGACGAGACCAGGGCACTCGCGGTGACAACGCCGACCCCGGGTATCGTCATCAATCGTCGGCAGGCGCTGGAACCTCTCGCGACGGCAACCAGGTCGCTGTCGATCCGGGCGAGTTTGGTCTTCACCTCTCTTAGCTGTTCGACGAGATAACGTAGCGCATGCCGCGCCACAGGCGGAATACGCGCTTCCGATTCATCTTCGATCAGAACGGTCAGAAGGCCGATGTTGTGTGCCCGGTTCGGACCGATCACGCCGAATTCCGCCAGCTGACCGCGGATCGCGTTGATCAACTGGGTCCGCTGACGAACCAACATCTCTCGAACTCGGTGGATGACCAGGATCTCCTGCTGCATCTCTTCCTTGATGGGAACGAAACGCATCGTCGGTCGCGTGACTGCTTCGCAGATCGCCTCCGCATCGGCGGCATCATTCTTATTGGTCTTTACGTAGGGCCGAACGTATTGCGCCGGGATCAAGCGGACCTCGTGCCCCATACTGCGCAGCAGCCGACCCCAGAAATGTGCACCCGGGCAAGCTTCCAGCCCAACCAAGCAGCTCGGAAGGACGCGAAAGAACTGCTCCACGTCATCGCGCCTGAGCTTCCGTCGGACAATTGCTCTCCCATGCTCGTCAGCCCCGTGAACCTGAAAGACTGATTTGGCTATGTCGAGACCGACCACGTGAACTTCATCTGGCATGGCAATATCCTTTGTTTGACCACGCCCTATACTCCTCGCCACAGGGCGGAAGCGGAAGGGGGCGTCCATGCCATCACGTGCGCCGCCGCTTCTATGAACTGGCCGCTGCCGGCCCCGCGCCGATCGCCAGCGAGGCGCTCAAACGGATCGCCGAACTCTACAAGATCGAGGACGGCATCCGCGGCCGACCAGCCGATGAACGTCGTGTCGTGCGCCAGGAAAAGACCGTTGCGATCATCGCCGATCTTGAACCTTGGCTGCGCGAGAAGCTCGGCCTGATCAGCCAGAAGACCAAGCTCGCCGAGGCAATCCGCTACGCGCTCTCACGCTGGGAAGGCCTCGCGCGCTTCCTGAATGACGGCCGCATCGAGATAGACAGCAACACGGTCGAGCGTTCCATCCGTCCGATCGCGCTCAATCGCAAGAATGCCCTCTTCGCCGGCTCCGATGGCGGCGCCGAGCACTGGGCTGTCGTCGCCTCACTGATCGAAACCTGCAAGCTCAACGGCGTCGAGCCGCTCGGCTATCTCGCCGACGTCCTCACCAGGATCGTCAACGGACACCCCAACGGCCAAATCGACGAGTTGCTGCCCTGGGCCTACATCACCGCGCACGAACTCAAGGCCGTGGCCTGAGAACAGCGCTCTGATGTCCGCTGTCAAGGTTTGGAACACAGGGGATCGCCCGATCCAAGGGAACGGCTGGTCATGCTGATGATCGCACATGGGTGGAGGCGGAACTGAAGGACGTCGGTGATCAAGCTCTGATGCGCGGGTTGGCTACCGCATTCCCGATTGTGCGTCCGGGGCTGTTCCTATCTTACTGCGGGCGTCGGCTATGTTGCCGGCCACAAAGCGTCTGACGGGCATTCCCCTGCCGTGGTCCCGCCTCCGCCCATGCGCGAAGAATGTAAGTCGCCGCAACGACCAGATCAGGTTATGTGCGCCTCCCTGGCAACGGCCCACATGAAGCCGACCAGTTCGCGGGCGATCGCAGTGCAGACCACCGTCGTTCTTTTGCCTCGTGCGCTCAACTTTCGATAGCGAGTGGTCAGCCGGGTTTGGGCCTTCCATGCGATCTCGCGCACCTTCGGTGGGGCTTGCTCCAGCCGGTACAGCTTCGCCTTGCCAACCTTGGGCGGATGCCGGTAGGTCCAGGCGCTCTCAACCAGCATATGGCGAACGCGGCCGTTCCCAGCCTTGGTGATGCCGCCCCGTCTGACTGTCTCACCGGTCGATCGTTCGCCGGGAACGAGGCCAAGATAACCCATGAGCTGGCGCGGGCTCTCGAACCGCTGTACGTCGCCAACCTCGGTGGCGAATGTCACGGCAACGATCAGGTCGACGCCCCTCAGGGTCTGCAGCGCCCGCACGATCGGCGCCAGGGACCAGGTCGGAATAAACTCCTCGATCACACCCTCAAGTCGCTCGACCCGCTCTTTCGACACGCGCACTGCTTCGACCATTTCCTGGAGTGCAATCTGATGCGCGGGATGATCGAACTGTTGCTCCTGCAGCCAGCGCAGATAGCGCATCGCCCAGCCCTTCTTGCGCGGATAGATACGGCCGTGCTTGAGCATGAAGGCGCTTACATGCTGCCGGTGGACCCGAAGCGTCTCGACCGCTGCCGCCCGGGCGCGGACGAGATCCCGCATGGCTTCGTGACCTTCATCAGGAACCCAGACCGCAGTCAGTTCGCCGGCGCGCAGCAGTCGGGCCAGAGAAAGAGCATCCCGGCGGTTTGTCTTCACCCGGTCGCCGGGCTTTCGTGGGATTAGCGACGGCGCGATCACCATGCATTCATGGCCGAGCGATCGGATCAGCCGATAGAGACCATAGCCGGTCGGGCCGGCCTCGTAGCAGAAATACACCCGATCAAACTTGGCGGCGATCCGCTGAATAACTCGACGCATGCTCGCATCCGATGCATCAACCTCGCCGAAGAAGCGAACCTCTCCCTCCCGGCCGGCGTCCGCAACGGCGATGGCATTCCTCAACTTCGCGACATCAATTCCGACAAATGCTTCCCTATAGTCTGCCACGGCTCGTCCTCCTGTGGTGAGGATCGGCTCGGCTCGTCCGAGCAACCCTCGGACGCGCAGTGTAGGGCGAGCCACCTCATCGGCAGAAGCGGACATACGGTCTTACCGAAGATCCCAGATTGTGGCGTTGCAGACATAGAAGGTTGGCACGCGCATTGCAGGACAGTCATGAAGGGCTAGTGATGGTGACAAGCATTGAAACCTTTGAGGTGCTTCGAAGAGATCCGTTTTCGAAAGGTGCCGGCCGATGCGTCCTTTTGAGCAGCGCAAGCTATCGGCGGAGCACTCCATAAGCGCATCACCGTTCCGCAATGTCCTAACTAGATCTTCTGCTAACTTGTTTGATTTTGACCAATTAATAATCTTCCTGGATTCTCATCACACGGCCATACATGCCATCTACATCAGCTACAATTCATGTTTATAGTTATGTATATCGGCTATAGTTTTGTTCATATTAATATCTGAACAAACTTTCCGATAAACCAGTCACTTAATAGAAACCTCTAGGAATTTATCTGCTCTGTACGCATGTAAATAGCGAGTGTCATGGATCTCATATGGGAAAAAAATCGATATATGTCCTAGTGGCGGTCGCGGCTATAATTTTATGTGCAGCGTATCTGTCTTTTTTTTCGATGAACTCCGCGGAAAGCTCGCGAGGCGACGAAATGACGGGGATTGTTACGCGAGGTTCAGTTGAAGAAGTCGTATTAGCCCTGGGCACTCTCGAGCCGACTTCGATGGTCCGGGTTGGCACCCAGGTAACGGGCCAGATTAAGGCAATCCATGTTCGCGTCGGCCAGACCGTCATGCCTGGAGACCTTCTGGCGGAGATCGACGCCGTGACAGAGCAAAACACCCTTAGAACTGCGAGGGCCAAGGTAGAGGACATGAAGGCCCAGAGGGACTTGAAGCAAATAGAAATACGGTTCGCGGAATTCGACTACCGCAGACAGCGTAGCCTCAGCAAGCATAATGCAGTCACTACCAAGGAGTTGGAAGAGGCTGAAAAAACATACCAGACGCTATTGGCCGATCTGGTCTCGCAGGAAGCCAAGATTCGGCAAAGCGAGGTCGAGGTTGAGTCCGCGCAAGCCGCTCTTGCACATACGCGGATCACAGCGCCCATGAACGGCAAGATCTTGGCGATCCCGATCGAGCCGGGACAGACGCTCAATTCTGCGCAGACTTCGCCAACGGTCGCCGTGCTCGCGAACCTTGACGAGATGACGGTAAAGATCCGGATTTCCGAGGTCGACGTCTGGCGTACAAGGCCTGGTCAAAACGCGTGGTTCACGATCATCGGAGATCCACAGACTCGCTACCAGGCCACGCTTGAGGCGGTTGAATATGCACCGCCGTCCATCGCCGACGAGCCGGCGAACGATCGCTCCGCGGAGAAAGCGGAAGACAGCGCAATCTATTACCACGGCGTGCTTAGGGTGAAGAATCCAGAAGAAAAGCTGCGACCCAAGATGACCGCTCAAGTGCACATTTCTATGGGACGTGCGGATGATGTCTTACTTGTGCCGTGGGCCGCTCTTTCGCTGCGACAGGCGGACGGATCATACCTAGTCAAGGTGAAGGACACAGGCGGCAAGGTAGCAGAGCGACCTGTTCGGATTGGCTATACGGACAGGATCCACGCTCAGGTGCTTGAAGGCCTTCGTCAAGGAGAGACCGTATTGCTCGGCGTATCCGAGCCAAACACAACGAGCTGAATGATGAACCATCTGATAGAGCTCCGCGATCTTGGCCGGTCGTTCAGCCTGGGCAGAGAAACCGTCGAGGCACTCGAAAGAATCAATCTCAATGTACAGCGCGGCGAATTCGTGGCGCTTGTGGGCGCGAGCGGGTCCGGCAAATCGACGCTCATGAATATCCTGGGGTGCTTGGATGCCCCGACAGCCGGCACTTACCGTTTGGCCGGGCAGGATGTCTCGGCCCTTGGTCAGGACGGGCTCGCAGAACTCAGGCGCAGGCATTTCGGCTTTGTGTTTCAGCGGTATCACCTCCTGAACTCGCTGAGCGCAATATCGAACGTCGAGGTGCCGGCTATCTATAGCGGCGTGTCGAAGTCGACGCGGCAAGCCCGAGCCAGGCGATTGCTGACCCAACTCGGCCTGGGAGATCGGCTCCATCATCGCCCAATGGAAATGTCGGGGGGGCAGCAGCAGCGCGTATCGATCGCCCGAGCATTGATGAACGGTGGAGAAATCATTCTTGCAGATGAGCCGACAGGGGCGCTCGATTCAAAGAACGGGGAGCTTGTTCTGGACCTCCTGAAGACCCTTCATGCGGAGGGACACACCATCATCATAGTTACACACGACATGTGCGTCGCTCGACACGCCGATCGGATCGTCGAGATCAATGACGGACAGATCGTCTCTGATCGACGCAGCGCGGCGAGTGGAGCGCCTCCCTTGCGCGACCTGGTTGATGTTGCGGAAAATGTCGGTTTCCTGACGAGCTTCCTCAGAAGAACGTCCGAGGCTGCCAGTATCGCATTGCGATCAGTTGCCGCACATCGGCTGCGTAGCGCTCTTACACTGCTCGGAATCGTCGCCGGCATCATGTCGGTGATTGCCGTCGTTGGTCTCGGTGAGGGTGGCCAGACGATCGTTCTCGACCAGATCAACAGCCTTGGCGCAAACTCGATCCGCATCTTCCCTGGCACCGGCTGGGATGACCGAAACCGCCGACATGCCGACAGCCTCACTCGCGACGACGCGGCCGCCCTGACAGAGCAATCCTACGTAAATAGTGTCAGTCCGGTGACCATGGATTCAGGGCAGCTCATGTTCGAGAGCAGGACCGCTGACGGAGAAATCATGGGCGTGAGCAACGCCTATTTCGACGTCGCGCACCGTCCCATAACGCAAGGCAACCGATTCACCGACGGTGGGAATGCCACTCTGCCGGAGGCGATCATCGATAGCAACACCCGACGAACGTTCTTCGGCAATTCAAGGACCCCGATTGGTGAGATCCTGGTCATCAAGGGTGTGCCCTTCGTGATTGTCGGTGCCGTTGGAGAGCAGGATGGGCAGCCGCAAGTGTTCATTCCACACCTCAGCGTGTTTTCCCGCATTTCGGGCTCGCAACGGCTGCGCGAGATAGACGTCCGAATCAATGGGAGCGTTGATACAAACGTTGCCGAGAAAGCCATGATAGCGTTCTTGGAGAAGCGTCACGGAACGCGGGATTTCTTCACATACAATAGCGATCAGCTACGGCGGTTGCTCCAGAAGACGACGCGAACTTTCTCGATGCTCTTGGTTTCCATCGGAGCTGTCGCTCTGTTGGTCGGAGGTATCGGCGTGATGAATATTATGCTGGTTTCGATCACCGAACGCACCAACGAAATCGGCTTGCGGATGGCTGTAGGAGCCCGGGCGAGCGATATTATGTTGCAGTTTCTGATCGAGTCCCTTGCCATCACTATCATGGGGAGTTGCGCGGGCGTCGCCCTCGCCTTCGGCCTTGGCGCGCTCGCCGGCTCCATCGAAACAACCATTCCGATGGTGATCTCATTGCACGCAGTCAGCGTCGCTTGCGTCATGGCTGTTATGATCGGTGCGATCTTTGGCTTTTTCCCTGCGAAAAAGGCGGCGCATTTGAAGCCCGTCGAGGCGTTATCTCGCGATTGATTGATGCTGACCACACAGGGACGTTGCGAACAGAGCAACGGTGCTAACATTTATCGTCATGGGCTGATAGCGCTCATCCGAGGCCGTCGAGTTCGCGGCGTTGGAATGGTGGACTGGTTCAACAATCGCCAGTTGCTGGAGCCCATCGGCAACATCCCGCCGGCCGAAGCCGAGGAGCGCTACCATGCCATGCTGGAAGAACCAGCCATGGCCGCGTGACTCAAACGAAACGGCCTCCGGCAAACCCGGGGCGGCTCATAGGGTCTAGTCAGTTCGGCATCGGTGAACCGATTCGGGAAGAGCCTCTCGCGATAGTCCAGTGGGAAGGCTATACGGACAGTGGCTTTTTGGGCGTTTGGGACTTTAGGAGCCCTTGTCTAACCAGGGCGGACATCGTGTTCCGTGCCGTTCTTTCCGATTTCTTGAGCACAAGGGAACATCACCGCGCTCGAGTGATTCGTGCTTGAGGACCGCCGCTAAGAGAGCGGGCGCGCGTTTGTCGTCGCTGATGTCCTTGACCAGGAAGCGGTACCGATCCTCCAAGCGATCAAGGTCGAAAATCGCTGTGGAGAAGCGTATTTGATCGAGTGCCCCGGTAAGGAACCACTCGCAGAACTCCTTGAGGGCTGCTTCCGAGAGATCGCCTCGGCCATTGAGGTCCCCGCGACGAGGGCTGTCTGCATGGTCCATCATCCGTTTGTATTCGCCTCGATCCTCAAGGCTGCGGGCAAGGCCTCTGGAGATCGACCATAAGCCAAGTCCCCGATGCCTGCTTTCAGCGCCATCGCATGCGACAGTGGTGACACACGGCCATTGCCGTCCGGGAATGGGTGGATGTGTGGGCGGAAGCGATGGCAATGATACGAGTGGTCTTGACTGAACGTGAGAACAAAGCAAAAACATTCAAAGTGGATTTGGGGAGGCAGCGATTGCCTGTGCACATTGCAAATGACCCGGCGGACCTATTTCGTCACGTTAGCGCCGAGAAGGCCGCATTCTACCGCTGCATCATGGACGTCTTCGCAGCGGCGAAGCGGCAATATCGTTTGCAGTTACGGCCCGACGAAGTGCTTGCCGAAGCCCGATGGCCGGACGGGCCGCCGCGCATTGAGGACGTGAATACGGCGCTCACTCAGCTTACGGAATGGGGCA
Source organism: Mesorhizobium newzealandense (assembly GCF_042682145.1). Lineage (NCBI taxonomy): Bacteria > Pseudomonadati > Pseudomonadota > Alphaproteobacteria > Hyphomicrobiales > Phyllobacteriaceae > Mesorhizobium > Mesorhizobium newzealandense. Next base: position 612,743 of record NZ_JBHUGZ010000012.1, read on the forward strand.
ATCTTGAATCGCATCCCGACACCGCGCGGGTTGCCAGCCTTAGCGACTTCTACCGTGCACGCTTTCTCTATCGCCTTTCGCAGGGCGGCGAGGCCGTGGAATCCGCCTTGGCAGTGTTCGTACAGACCTTGCAGCGCCGCGCTGAGCTGCAAACGGTGGCGCTCGAGGACATAGCGAGCCGACTGCAGGCACTTCAGGCGCTGGCCGAAGCAACCGAACCTGACGCGGCCAAGATCCACGAAACGCTACGGGATCTCGTGCGTGTCTTCGAAAGTCTGGCCGAGAACGCCCAGGCGTTCATGGCCGGCGTCGCGCGCAGCATCGAGCTGCAGCAAGCCGAAGCAGGGGTGGTCGCAAACTACAAGAAGCGGCTGATCGACTATCTGGAGCGCTTCATGGGTGATCTGGTGCGCCGTTCCGACACCATCGCACGCCTCATCCTGGCTTTGGAGCCGGGCATCGATGCCCTGCTTGGACAGGTGGCCGAGCGCGAATCGCGTGACGCGGCTCCCGGCGGCGCACGGGATCAGGTCGAGGCGCGGAAAGATTACCTGCAAGCCTGGCGAGAACGCTGGAAGGGTCTGCGCGGTTGGTTTCTCAGCACCGGCCACGAGCCCCCGCAAGCCGAGCTGTTGCGGGCGCGGGCACGATCGGCCATCCCCCAGCTTCTGGCTGCTATCGCCGCGCTGAATGAGCGGCGCAGCGGCCGCAGCGATCGCTCTGCCGACTTCCGCATGCTCGCCGGCTGGTTTGCCGCCTGCGCAGACAACGGCGAGGCGCACCGCCTTGCGCGGGCCGCCTTCGCCCTCAATCCGGCGCGGCATTTCTCGCTCAACGCCAACGCGGACGCCGAGCTGCCGGCCAGCACCTCCTGGGCCGACGCCGCGCCGCTCAAGATTCACCCGCGTTTGCGCGAATACGGCGAAGCGGCCCCGCGCGGACCGCTGCCGCGCGTGCGAGACCGCGCCGAAGAGCGAGCGTTCCTGGCACTTCAGCTCGCGGAGGAATCGCTGCAGGTCGAAGCGGCGCGCAAGCGCCTCGCCACCAGCCGCCCGGCGCGGCTTTCGGATCTGGGGGAACTCGACATACATGCCTTTGGTCTGTTTCTGGGCCTGCTCGGGGAGGCGCTAAGCGAACAAGCCGGACCGGACACGCCGGTGGAACGCCAGACGGGCGATGGCTTACTGCACATCCACTTGAAGCCGCTTGCCCCCGACAGCCGCGCCACGATAAACACGCCGCATGGCGTCTTTGCAGGGCGCGACCATCTGATCACCATCACGCCCTTGCAGGACGGTCGATGACAGCGACGAACGGCTCCAACGACAGTCGCGGAATTGGCCTGCTGCAGCAGCGCTTCCGGCGCGAGGAGTTCCGCGCCTGCGTGCGCGCCCTGCTGATGACGCCGTTGATAGGCCCGGCACATGAGGATTTCGCCGTCATACGCCGCCAGGCCGAATCATTGCGCGAATGGTTTTCTCGCGAGACGGGCTGGATATTACAAGTCGAGCGCGAGGGCGCGCGCCTCTACAAGCGGCCAGGAGACGTGACCGACGCCATGCGCGGCCTCCCCGGCTACGATCGCCGGCGCTACGTGCTGCTTAGCCTCGCCTGCGCGGTGCTCGAACGTGCCGACCCGCAGATCACTTTGCGCCTGCTAGGAGAGAGGCTGCTGGAGCTCGCCGCCGAGCCGATGCTCGACTTCACCTTCGTTCTCGAGGCGCAACACGAGCGGCGCGAACTGGTTTCGGTGTGCCGCACCTTGCTGAGCCTCGGGGTGTTGCACCGCGTGGCCGGCGACGAAGAAACGTTCGTGCAGGCCGGAGGCGATCAGGCGGATGCGCTCTACGACGTGCAACGCCGCATGCTCGCCGGCATGCTGGCGGCTGTGCGTGGCCCGTCCACTTGGTCACCGGAAGAAGCGCCCAAAACGCTCGAAGAGCGGCTACGCGCCCTTGTCGGCGAACATGTAGCGGACAGCGAGGAAGGTCGGCGCACGGCGCTGCGCCACCAACTCGCGCGCCGGCTTCTCGATGATCCGGTGGTCTATGTCGAGACGCTGGACACGGAAGCCCGAGCCTACTTCTTCAATCAGCGCGGCGCAATGGCGGCTCGCCTGTGCGAGGCCGCCGGCCTGGTGGCCGAGCAGCGCGCCGAAGGGCTGGCGCTGGTCGATGAAGCCGGTGTGCTGACCGACGTCGCCATGCCGGCCGAGGGCACCGACGCCCACGTAACGCTGCTGGTTGCCGAACACCTAGCCACCGGCCAAAGGCAGCGCCGGACGGATGGGGCCGGCACGGCACCGGCCACCGGCATGCGGGAGCACGACATTGCCGACTTCCTGCATGAGGCCAAGGGCCGGTATGGCCGCTACTGGCGCAAATCGGCGCGCGAGCCCGGCGCCGAGCGCGAGCTCGCCACCATTGCGATCGATCGATTGGAAAAGCTGCGACTTGCCGTGCGGATGGCGGGCTTCATACAGCCCCTGCCGGCGCTCGCGCGCTTCGCGCTGGGCGAGGCTGAGATTCGCGAAAGCCGCGGCGCCTCGACCAGGGCAGCCGGCCTTCGATTGGAATCGACATGAACCTGTTCGCCTTGCCTCCGGAAAAACCCGCCTTGCCGATGCCGACGCGGCAGCGCTGGCAGCCTCTGCGCCTGGGTCTGGTGGAGCTCTTCCACTACGACAGCGAGGAATTCTGGTTCCGCGACGGCCACCTGCTGCTGCGGGGCAACAACGGCACCGGCAAGTCCAAGGTGCTGTCGCTGACGCTGCCACTGCTGCTCGACGCGCAGCTCAAGTCTTCGCGCATCGAGCCCGACGGGGACGGCAGCAAGAAGATGGCCTGGAACCTGCTGATGAACAGCTATGACCGGCGCATCGGCTATACGTGGATCGAGTTTGGCCGCGTCGCGGAAGACGGCACGCCACGTTTTCTCTCGCTCGGCGCCGGCCTTTCGGCAACGGCGGCCCGTCCGCAGGTCGATAGCTGGTTCTTCCTGTTGGAAGACACCGACGGCGCGCCGCGCATCAACCAGGATCTGTGGTTGACGAGCGCGCAGCGTGTCGTACTGACCAAAGAGCGCCTGCGCGACGCGCTCGATGGTCGTGGCCAGGTGTTCGACACTGCAGCCGGCTACCGCCGCGCCGTCGACGAGCGCCTGTTCCATTTGGGCGCCAAGCGCTACGACGCGTTGATGGACACGCTGATCCAGCTTCGCCAGCCGCAGCTTTCCAGAAAGCCGGACGAGACCGCGCTTTCGAATGCCCTGACCGAGGCCCTGCCGCCGCTGGCGCCCGAATTACTCGGCGACGTTGCCGAAGCGCTTGGACAGTTGGAGGAAGACCGTCGTCAGCTCGACGAGTATCAGGCCCTGGTCAAGGCCGTCGGCCGTTTCGAAGAGCGTTATCGCATCTACGCCGGCACACAGACCCGCCGGCAGGCACGCTTGTTGCGCCAGGCCCAGACCGAGTTTGACAACGCCAGCCGGACACGAGGCGAAGCCCAGGTCCGGTTTGACGAAGCCCAAGCGCAAGAAACGCTGGCACGAACGACCCACGATGATGCGGAGATCGTGCTGACGCGAGGGCGCGCGCGTCTCGACACTTTGCGTTCCGACCCGACGATGCAGGACGCCAACCGCCTCGAAACCGCCGAAAGAGACAGGGCTGCACGACTGCAGGCGATGCAGAAGGCCACGGCGGCCGTCGAAGAGGCGGGCCGACGGCTGGGACTCAGCACGCAAGAAGCCGGACGCGCAATCCAGCGCGCGGACCAGGCCGAACGCGCATTGGCCCATCTGCGCCTGGAAAGTGCGACGCACGCCGATGCGGCGGGCATCGCTGGCCAGCATGCTGGAAATCCCCTCGCCACATCGCAAGCTTCCGCGCTGATCGAGCTGACGCAGCATGCTTTCGACGGGGCCTGCGGCGAGCTCCGCAACCTCGTTGTCGGCCGGCGTGAGCAGATTGCCCAGTTGCGTCGCCGCCACGACGAAGTCGCGCGGGCCGAGGCCGCCTATGCGCGGCGCTGCGAAGTCCAAGATGAAAGGCGCATCGCAGCTGAAGAGGCTGCCGAAAGTCGGACCCAAGCCGACACTGAGTTCGAACAGCAAGGCCGTGCTCTGGTGGAGAGCTGGGACCGCTATTTTATCGGCCTAAAACAATTGCTGGTCGATCCCGACGGCAGATCCGCGGCATTGACGGCCCTGGCGGAATGGACAATAACGCTCCAAGGTGACAACCCCACCCTCCGGCTTCTGCAAGCGGCATATCAAGGGGCCAGCCTTTCGCTCACTCAGCGTCGCGTAGCGCTCGACGGCCAAAGGCAGGCGCTGGAGATGGAATACGACACCCTGAAAGACGAACGCGGACGCCTGGAAGCCGGCGACGAAATGGCGCCGCCCCTGCCCTATACGCGCGATGCCTCTGTCCGCGATGCACGTCAGGGCGCGCCGCTCTGGCAAGTGGTCGATTTTCGCGGCACGGTGGCTGCCCCGCAACGCGGCGGCCTTGAAGCCGCGCTCGAAGCCGCCGGGTTGCTGGACGCCTGGATAGCGCCTGACGGACGCCTCCAAGCCGGCGATGGCGGCACCCTACCTTACGATACGCAGGCTGTGGAACGACAAAAGCACTCTCCATCGCTCGTTGACTGGCTGGAAGCCACCGTCTCGGCCGGCTGCGTCGTGCCAGCCAACATCATCGAGCGCGTGCTGTCGGGCATCGCCTGCGCGGACGACGATCCGATCGACAGCGAGGCCTGGATCGCCCCCGACGGCCGCTTCCGCCTCGGCGCATTGTCCGGTGCGTGGGGCAAGCCAGAGGCAGTCTACATCGGCCACGCGGCCCGCGCCGCAGCCCGCGGGCGGCGGTTGGCCGAGATTGCTGGCCGCCTCGCCCAACTCTCCGTTGAGTTGACGGATGTGCAAGCCAAGGTGGAGCAGCTCGCGCTGTATCGGGAACAGGCCGACGAAGAGTGGCGGCTTGCGCCCGCCGACGAGGCGTTGCGGGTCGCTCATTTGACCGCCACCGCTAGCGCCCAAGCCGCGCGTCTCGCCAGCGAAAAGCTGGCCGAAGCAGACACACGGTGTCGCGAGGCCGAACAGGCGCTCACGGCAGTGCGCGAGCAGCTTGCCGCGGATGCCGTTGACCAGCGCCTGCCCGAAATACCCGAAGCGCTGCCTGCCATCCAAGCAGCGCTCGATCATTATCGCGATGCGCACGTCCGGCTCGAACAAGTGGCCCATGAGGTCCGTCTGGCACTGCCGGAGCGGCAACGTCAGCGTGCCCGCGAGAGTGAGGCACGCCACGATGTGCGGCAGCGCGAAGAGGAACTCGCGACAGCCCGTGTTGAAGCGGAAGACGCCTCTGCTCGGCTCGACGTGCTGCGCGAAACGGTCGGCGCCAAGGTCGAGGAATTGCAGCGGCAACTGACCGATGCGCGCCGTGTGGTCGAAGCCGGTGAAGCCGCCCTGAAGCTCGCCGGCGAAGCCTGGCGCAAGGCAAGTGAGGCGCGTGCGGTTGCCGGCCAGCAGGCTGAGACGGCGAACCTCGTTCTTCAGCAGCGCGGCGAGGCCCGCGCCAAGGCGATCTCCACATTGCAGCAATTCTCGGGCACGGGCCTGCTGTCGGCCGCCCTGCCGCATGTTGAAATGCCCGACATGAGCGTTCAGTGGACGATCGACCCGGCGTTGACGCTGGCCCGCCGCGCCGAACAGGATCTGTCGAACCTCAAGGACGACGACGAGGCGTGGGCGCGCGTCCAGCGGCAGACAGCTGAAGAACTGACCGAGCTGCAGCGCGCGCTTGGCGCGCTCGGCCACCAGGCCCAGGCCGACCCCAGCGATTGGGGTTTCAGGGTGGATATCGTCTATCAGAACCGGCGCGAACGGCCCGACCGCCTTGCCACGCGCCTCGCCGAAGAGATCGCCCAGCGCAGCGAACTGCTCACCGCCAACGAACGGGCTGTTCTGGAGAACCATCTGCAGGCTGAAATCGCCGCGGAAATCCAGCGCCTGTTGCAGGGCGCCGAACGTCAAGTCGACGCCATCAACGGCGAGTTGCACAAACGCCCTACCTCCACCGGCGTACGCTATCGCCTGTTGTGGCAGCCACTGCTAGAAGAGGAAGGAGCGCCGGTGGGCCTCGACGTGGCGCGCAAGCGCCTGCTCAACACCAGCGCGGACCTTTGGTCGTCAGGCGACCGGAGCGTCGTCGGTGCGATGCTGCAACAGCGCATCTCCGCCGAGCGGGAGCGCGCTGATTCCAGCGGTGGAAAAGACAGCGGCGGGACCTTGCTCGACCAGCTGGCCCGCGCCCTGGATTATCGCCACTGGCACCGCTTCCGCGTCGAACGCTGGCAGGAGGGACATTGGCGCAAGCTTTCCGGACCCGCCTCGAGCGGCGAGCGGGCGCTCGGTCTGACGGTGCCGCTGTTTGCTGCGGTCGCCAGCTTCTACAGCCAGGGCAGCCACGTCCTAGCCCCGCGGTTGATGCTGCTCGACGAAGCCTTCGCCGGCATCGATGACACAGCACGCGCGCATTGCATGGGTCTGATCCGCGAGTTCGATCTGGACTTCGTCATCACCAGCGAGCGCGAGTGGGCGTGTTATGCTGAACTGCCGGGCGTCGCCATCTGCCAGTTGCAGCGGCGCGAAGGTATCGACGCCGTGTTCGTGTCGCGATGGAGCTGGGACGGCCGGGAAAAGACGTCCGAGGCCGATCCCGATCGCCGATTTGCGCCAGCATGAACGACCAGGCCGACCCGCGACTTCAACGCCTGCTCGGCGGTGAGCACCTCGCCTTGCTGCGCAAGCGGCTGCGCCAACGCTTCGAGCGCGCTCCGCTCGGCGGCACTGTCGATCCTATTCGCGTCGCCGGGCTTAGCGCGGAAGAACACGCAACACTGGCCTCGCTGCTCGGTCGCCCGCAGCGCCGCTCCAAGTCCCTACAAATCAACGTCCGCCAGGTCGATGCCGACCTGCTGCACTCCGGCATCGCCACGTCCCTGCGCGATGCGTTGGAAAAGCTCGACGGCCCCATCGTTCATCTCGCCGGGATGCGCCTCCATCTGCAAACAGTGTGGTCCGGTGTAATCGAGGGTTGCAGGCATTCCGGCTTGGCCAGCTTGCTGCTGACACCGGAGGGCATCGGCCTGCTCAAGCGGATCGCTCGGCGGGATGCGATCGCTGCAGCGGAGCTTTGCCGACGCGCCGAAGAGGTGCTGCGGTATCTGCCGGCGAAAGGCATCACGCGTTCGCAATTGGCTGCGGACGTTCTGGGCGATGCCCATGCGCTTGACAACGGCCGCGGGGTCGCGACACTCGTGTTGGCAGTCTGGCGCCAGACCGCCACGCCCGCTGATGACCCGGCCGCACCCGTTGCCAATGAAGATGGCAAGACGATACGGAAATCGAGCGAGGACATCGATCTGATCCCGGCCGGCGGTGCGGAGCGAGTCCGCGAGACGTGGGCCAGAGCAGGGGTTCTGGTCAATGAGCTGGCACGCCCTGCCCTGTCCCTGAACCTGCCGACAAGCGGGACAGAAAGCGATCGTTGGCGCTTGGGAGAGCCAGCCTATGCATCGCTGCGATCGCTGCTGCGCTCGCCGCCCCGATGGGATGCAACGGGCCGTAACGTCTACGTGTGCGAAAATCCCAACCTGCTCGCCATCGCCGCTGACCGATGGGGAGCTGGCTGCGCCCCGCTGGTCTGCACCGATGGTATGCCAGCGGCTGCCCAACGATGCCTTCTGGCCCAACTCGCGCAGGCGGGCGCGCGCCTCTACTATCACGGCGATTTTGACTGGCCCGGATTGCGCATCGGCAACCACATCATGCGCGAACATGGTGCCGAGCCATGGCGCTTTGGCGCCGTCGACTATATAGCCGCCGTGCGAACAGCTCCGAGCCTGGCCCACCCGCTTGGAGGAAAGGCGGTCGAAGCAGCATGGGACGGAGCGCTGACGCTGGCCATGCTTCAGCATCGCGTGGCCATCGCCGAGGAGGCCCTGGCTGCCTCGTTATTGCAGGATCTTGATGATCGATAAACCTGATTTCTATATCCTCATAGCCCATCGCAAAGGGCAAAAGTTTAGACTTAATCTGACAGACGGTGTCATAAAGCTGAACCGAGAGCCGAGGCCGGGCGCGGAGTGGTCAGGGTTCGCAGCGCCCGGCCTCGGCGTGAAAGATTCCGAAATGACCAAGAACCAAAAGATCATCCGCGCCAAGGTGGGGCTGTTGTAGCTCGCCAAACAGCCCGGCAATGTCAGCCAAACCTGCAAGATGATGGGTTATTCGTACGACAGCGTAGGAGACGGGCGGGAGCTGACTCTGCAGGAGATGACGCGCAAGAAAGCCGCTGCTGCCCACCGACGCTCCGGAGGTGGAGACGATCATTCTCGAATTGTCGCTGGAGCTGCTGGCCTTAGGTCAGATCCGCATGCCATAAGGCTGGCGAGGAAACGCGGCCACTCGGTCTCGCCTCCGGGGTGCGCGGGGTGTGGCAGCGGCACAATCTCGAGACGATGAAGAAGCGGCAGAAGGCGCTGGAGGCCAAGGTTGCCTGGGATCTCGACCCGCAGAGCTTCTCCAATTGACCCTATACCCTGAAAGCGGTCAGATAGATTTGAGGAGTTTGGTGTCTACGGGCAGCGTGCGGATGCGCTTGCCCGTCGCCGCGAAGATCGCATTCGTTAGGGCTGGAAATACCGCCGCGGTTCCAGCCTCGCCCATCCCCCCAGGCGCTTCGGCACTGTTGACGAAGTGTGTCTCCACTACGGGCACTTCATCCATTCGCATCGGAAGATAAGTGTCGAAATTGCCCTGCTCCACCCGCCCGTCCTTCAGCGTGATGGCGCCGTGCGAGGCAGCCGTCAGGCCGAAGATGCAACCGCCTTCCATTTGAGCCGCAATCGTGTCGGGATTGACCTGCAGCCCGCAATCGACCGCACAGACGAGCCGATGAACCTTGACCGTGCCGTCGGTGCCCACCTCGACCTCCGCCACGGTCGCCATGTATGTGCCGAAGGCGAATTGCACCGAAACGCCCCGACCCTGCCTCTGGGGCATCGGTGCTCCCCAACCCGCCTTCTGCGTGGCCAGCGTCAGCACGCCAAGCGCACGCGGATTGTGGCTGAGCAAGGCCTTGCGAAACTCGACAGGATCAGCCTTCGCCGCCGCTGCCAGCTCATCGATGAAGCTTTCGACCACGAAGATATTATGGGTCGCACCAACGCCACGCCACCAGGCGGTGGGAACGGCCGGCGGCTCGACCCTCTTGAATTCAACATGAATGGCAGGAAATGCATAAGGCGGTTGATCCGCTCCCTCGACGCCGTCCGGATCGACACCATTCTGCATGCCAGCAGGAAAATAACGCGCCGTCACCGACGATCCGGAAACGCGGTGAGTCCAGGCAACCAGCTTGCCAGATGCGTCAAGCCCGGCCGACAGCCGGTCATAATAGTAAGGCCGATACATGTCGTGCTGGATGTCTTCCTCGCGGCTCCAGATAACTTTGACTGGCCCGTCCACCTGCTGCGCCACCTTAACGGCATGCTCAATGCCGTCCACCTCCAACCGACGGCCGAAGCCGCCGCCGATCAGATGATTGTGGATGGTGACGGCTTCGACAGGCAAGCCGGTGAGCTGCGCTGCGGTCGTCTGCGCCATGGTGGGCACTTGCGTACCGACCCAGACGTCGCAAGCATCCTTCTTCACATGCACGGTGCAATTCATCGGCTCCATGGTCGCGTGCGCGAGGAACGGCAACTGATAGACAGCTTCCAAGCGCCGGGTCGCACCAGCCAGCGCTTTCTCGACGTCACCTTCACTGCGCGCTACAGCTCCGGGTGTCTTCGAAGCCTCCTTGAGCTGGCGGATGATGTCGGCACTGTTGACAGTGGCGTTCGGCCCCTCGTCCCACTGGATCGCAGCCGCATCGAGGCCTTTCTTGGCAGCGCCCATATGGTCGGCGACAACCGCCACAGCCTGATCGGTCAGGACGACCTGATGGACACCTCTGACAGCCAGAGCCGCTTTTTCGTCGACCGATTTCGGTTTGCCGCCAAATACCGGCGAGATGGCGATTGCGGCGATCTTCATCCCGGGAATTTTAGTGTCGATCCCGAAGACAGTTGTTCCATTGACCTTCCCGGGTGTGTCGAGCCGCCTGTGAGGCTTGCCGATGATTTTGAAGTCCTTCCGATCCTTGAGGGCTACGCTTTCGGGTGCGGGTGCCGGCAGGGTGCCTGCGGCATCGACAAGCTGGCCATAGGCGAGATGGCGGGATCCAGATGTTTCGAAAACCGAGCCGCTCTCGGCGCGACAGGTCTTGGGATCGACGCCCCATTTTTGGGCCGCGGCTTCTAGCAAGAGAGTGCGGGCAACCGCGCCTGCCTGGCGCAGCGGCATCCAGAAAGCGCGGATCGAAGTCGACCCGCCGGTGCTCTGAGGCCCAAACAGAGGATTGCCGTATAGCGCGTCGCTCGCGGGCGACAGTTCGAGGCGAACCTGATCAAGGCCGACGTCAAGCTCCTCTGCGAGCAGCATGGCGTGCGCGGTGTGGATCCCCTGCCCCATCTCGGCCATGGGCATCACCATCGTGACGATGCCCTGGCGATCGATACGAATGAAGGCATTCGGCGCGAAGCCTGGTGATGCTTGAGCCGCAGCCCTTCGAGGCGACGACGGCAGAGAAAGCGCGACTACGAGACCTCCCCCGGCAGCGAGAAAGTTGCGGCGGTTTAGACGGAGCGACCTGTCGAACATTAGCCTCTATCCTCAAGCGGTCGCACGATGGATGGCAGCACGAATGCGCTGATAGGTGCCGCAGCGGCAGACATTGCCGGACATCGCAGCGTCGATATCAGCGTCGGTGGGCTTCGGTGTGGCTGCAAGGAGAGCGGCAGCCGACATGATCTGGCCGGACTGGCAATAGCCGCATTGCGGCACGTCGAGATCGATCCAGGACTGCTGGAGCGCTTTACCCTGCGGCGTCTCGCCTATGGCCTCGATTGTTGTGATGGAACTCTCCCCGACGCTGTCGATCGGGGTCTGACAGGCGCGCACAGCCTGTCCGTCGAGATGCACCGTGCAAGCACCGCATAAACCGGCACCGCATCCGAACTTGGTACCGGTCATGCCGAGGACATCGCGCAAGACCCACAGCAATGGGGTATCACCATCGGCATCGACCGTGTGAACAGTACCGTTGATCTTGATGTTGGTCGTCATACGGGCCTCGTGTGGAGAGTAGGGTTTGAATTTTCAGTAAGCTGACGGGACAGCGGTGACCGCTCGATCGTGGTTGTCTTCTAATTGGTTTTGGAGCCTTGCAGCACGCTCTCGCTGCTGAATCGCACATGCGGATGGGTGTCCGCCAATTTGGGTTGTGGTGCATGATGGCTGTGAGGCGTTCCGATGGACCTTCGACGGTGCTGAAGATGCTCGTAATGTGCAAATGCATGGCGGCCAGCGGTGTCCGCCGTTGGGCAGTGCTGCCCGATGCCGGCCAGGGCAAGCCAATGGCAGCAATTCAATTCAAGTCGTTGCGAACTTGCAAGCTGCCAGCCTCCGAGGGGCCGAGCGACTTGTTGACCGCCGGGATGATCTTGTCTCCCCAGAGCTCGATCTGGCGTAGCATCGTCTTTTGATCGAAATCCCCCAACTGAGTCTGAATTGCGATCTGGTCCGGTTTCAAGACCCCCATCTCCTCCAACAGCCGATCAATCACGCGATTGACGCTGCCGATCGGCAGGTTCTCGCGCATGGTCTTGAACGACAGATCCTGCTGCGTCGGCGTTTCCTCCAGCAGATAGCCGTCCTGGCTCTGCTGGCGGCGCTGATGCAGTGCTTCAGACAACCGGCGCTGGAAGCGGGCATTGTCGAGGTAACAGTCGATCTCCGCTTCGTCGTCGCTGGCGTAGCAGCAGCGCAGCAACGATATCTTGGCGTCCGTGACATTCTTGCCCTCGGAAGCCGCCGCCTTCTCGATCGAATCGCGCAGAGTGCTCAAAGTCTCCAAGCCGTTGTGGAATGCTGTGACAAAAAAATTATGTCCCTCACGATAGGCCCGGGCCATCCTCTCGGACCCGCCAGCGATCCAGATCGGCGGAGTCGGCTTCTGGACGGTGCGCACCGAAATCGCCGTCGGCGGTATCTTCTCATACCGGCCGTCGTGCTCGAAGATTTTTTGGTTGAGGCCCTTCAGAAGGATGTCCAGATATTCCGAAAAGACCGCCGGCGCCTCATCGATATTCACGCCGAAACGCTCGAACTCGAACTGCTGGTATCCCAGGCCGACGCCGAGTTCGAGACGACCGCTCGCAACGATATCGGCGAAGCCGATCTCGGAAAGCAGGCGCTGGGGTTGATAGAGGGGGAGCACGCAGACGGCGGTGCCGAGGCGAATGGTGTCCGTCAAGCCGGCGCAGTGCGCCACCATCATCAAGGGCGAGGGGATCAGGCTGTAATTGTTGAAGTGGTGTTCGGCGAACCAGGTGGTGTCGAAGCCAGCCTGTTCCGAAAGGACGACCTGTTCGATTGAGTTGCGGATGACGCTGTCGGATGATTGATGATAGCCGCGCTGGGCGGCCAGGATGAAGGTCGCGAATTCCATGGTGTTTCCTTTGTCTGCAGAGGGGGGGTTTGGCCGATAACGGTCGCTCGAAATGTGCAAACAAGGCGTTGGCCGCGGTTGATCCAAGCCCTTGTCGGCGGCGTAGTCTTGCGCCAACCCGCTTGCCAGTGGGCGGCGGCAGGCGCGCCTGGAGCGGTTGGGACTGCATCGACCGGTTCGGCGGCGATGACATCTTCGATCGCAGACAGCGTCGCGGGCGCGACGCGCTGAATGGGCGTGAAGGCTTGGACGCCCTCGGCTTCGATGAGCCGCAGCGCGTTGCCTGGCGAATGATCGACAATCAATGCCCGACCTCCGCAAAACATTCGTCATAGAGTTCGCTGGCGTTTCCCGCATCACCGAACGAGGTCCAGCCGCCGTCCACATAGAGGACCGAGCCGTTGATGTATGAGGCGTCGGACGAAGCAAGGAAAAACGCCGCGTGTGCGATGTCTTCCGGCCGCCCCATCCTGCCCATCGGTATGCGTCGTCCGATCGCTTTGGAGTCGATGCGGCCAGCCTTGGCCAACTGGGCAACGCCAGGCGTGCGGATGTAGCCAGGAGCGACGGTTACTGTCCGAATGCCGACCGGCCCGAGTTCGGCCGCCATGCATCGGGTCAGCATGTCCATCCCGGCCTTCGAGGCGCCGTAAGCATGGCGCGGCGCGACAGGGAGAAAGCTGTTGATCGATCCGAGGTTGAGGATCACGCCGCCAGCGCCCATCGCCTTGATCGCCTCGCGCGCGCAGGTGAAGGCGCCGGTAAGGTTTACACCAAGGACGTGTTCAATATCTGCCGGGATTTGTTCGATACCCGCCGCAAAAGTGTCGGCGACGGCAGCACCGTTTACAAGGACATCGACGCGCCCGAAGCGTGCCCGCAGTTCCTCGAACAGCGCCACCACTTCGCTTTCGACGGCCACATCCACGGATTTCGCCAGGTTCTTGCTGTCGAGCGATGCAGCGAGCACCGTCGCCGCATCGCGATCTCTATCGGCAATCACGACGGTGTCACCGTTCGAGGCAAAGCGGCGAACGACGGCCGCGCCTATGCCATTGGCGCCCCCGGTGACGAGCACGATTCGCGCGTCGGTGCGTTCGGCCGGACAGGAGAGTTCGGCTGGAGGCGTCCCATCCACCGGTGCATGCGCATCCCCTGGCTGGTTGAATGACATCCAACCGCCGTCGACCGCCAGCACCGATCCCGTGATGTAGCGCGCCTCCCTGCTGATCAGAAAACGCACGGCGAGGGCGATCTCGACCGGGCGCGCCAAGCGTCCCATAGGCACGCGGCGACGCACCGCCGCAAGGTCGATCTTGCCTGCGCGTTCCAGTTCCGCGACCATCGGCGTGCGCACGTAGCCCGGCGCGACAGCCGTCACGCGGATGCCGCGAGGAGCCCATTCGCATGCAAGCGACTTCGTCAACGAGATCAAGCCCGCTTTCGAGGCTGCGTAGGCGTTGCGCTTGGGGTTGCCGACCACGCCCGCCATGGAAGCTAAGTTGACGATGACACCGCCCGGCCTCATGCGCCTTGCCGCTTCGCGAGCCATGACGAACGGCCCTATCAAGTTTACTGCCAGGTCGCGCCGGAAGGCATCGACACCGGTGTCGACAGTCGCAGCCATGGCGGGTCCAACCGCGGCGTTATTGATGAGAACGCCGATCTGCCCGAACTGTGCTTCGATCCGGCCATAAAGGGCGAGGACATCCCCCTCTCGCGAGACATCGCATTCGAGGCCGAGATGCGGGCAGCCGAGGCTACGGGCAAGTTCAACCACGCCGCTGCCCGGAAGGTCCACCGCAACAACAGTCTCTCCCTCGCGCGCAAGAAGATCGACCAAGGCACGACCGATGCCGCCGGCGGCGCCTGTAATGATGACGATGCGTCCTGCCTGCTTCATGCGCACTTCTCCGCGACAGCCCTCAGTGATCTCAGCCCATCAACGTTGGGTGGTACAACCGGCCGGGTCACGTCCCGATGACGGCCAGCTGCGGCCCAGATAGACGTCGTGCTTTCCGGCAGCGGTATTTTCACGGGGCGGGCTTTCGCCGGGATGGCTATGGCATTGCAAGGTTGTCCCCACTGCTGATGCGGATCTCCGGTTCGAAATCTCAGACGGCAACATGGACGCCACGCTTTCCGAGCGCATAGACCGGATCGTGCGGATACGGTGCTCCAATCGGCCGCCGCGGGCCGAACCGTTCTGCCTCGGCAACCGCTGGTGGGGTCTGCTCCTCGCACCAATCGTAGACGACCGTCCGTTCCGCAATCCGCCACTGACCTTCCCTCTTCTGAAACAGATCGCAGTAACGGCCGCACAGCAGCGTCTGGCGTATTTCTCCGTCGTTGTCCGGTCCCCGTTGCAGGGCAGTAAAATAGCTCTCGACCGTGGCCTCTGCCCGACTAGTGAATTCGATCAGGATGTTCGCGATCTGATGGATGTTGCACGGTCCGGTCTCGAACACCGCGAGCGCAAACCGAATGAAGCCGTCGGCCGAGCCGCAATAGGCCCCGTGATTGTCTTGCGCATCGGGCCAGTACGAACTGCGCAGCGCCGCCTCATCGGCGCGGTCTATCCCGCGGCAGTACCGGTAGAGGCAGTCGCGGATTGCCTCACGGTCGGTGAGTTCGATTATTTTTTCCTGGTCCATCGGCTCTGTTGCGAATCCTGAGATTGGAAGAGGCGTTTCGCCACCCTGCTGGCGTTTGGGCAGTGGAGCACCTCGATGTCGCAGATATGCCCGCGGTTGCACGCGGACAGCGGTGGGACAGGCCGCGCCAGCCTTTTCCGTTGTGCGGTCCCATCGCTCCGCGCATCTAAACTTGCCGGGCTGTCGGTTGGACGGCGTCCAGTTCGACCTGCGCAGCCGGAGCGTGGTCGACTTCCAGCGCACGTTCTGGGCAGGACCTCGCGGCTCGGAAAGCAAGCAGTTGCTCCGCCTCCGCAACCTCGATGTCACCGGGCAGGATGGAGCCTTCATCGTCAAGCTTAAAGATGCCGGGCGCTTGCGCCCAGCAGCGCGCGTGACCCTGGCATTTGGCAGTATGGACGATAATGCGCATGGTGCTGTCTCCATTGTCTGCGCCGCGTCTCGGGGCGGCTTTGCTCAGGACCAGTCCAGGATCAGATTTTCGATTCCGAACAAATGGCCGCCATGGGCGATGGGCGCCGTACTTTCCTTGATCCGAAAGGCCGGGATGCGCGACAGCCACTCCTCCAGACCAATGACAATCTCCCGCCGGGCAAGGTGTGAGCCGAGGCAGCGGTGGGGACCGTAGCCGAACGCGGCGTGACGATTTTCCTGTCTCGCCAGATCGATCGTGTTGGGGCGTTCGAATTCCGTCGGGTCACGATTGGCGATCATCGTGGCACAGGAAACATAATCCCCCTTGCGGATGGGCGCGCCCTCGAAGTCAATATCTTTCTTCGCCACGCGGATGATCTGCACCGTTGGATAGGCGCGCAGCAATTCTTCGGCCGCGGGCGCGATCCGGTCCGGTTCGGTGCGCAGCCATTCCTGCTCTTTGAGGTTGCGCGCCAGATAGGCGAGGTCAAAGCCTAAGGCTGCTGCAACTGTGTCAGCCCCCGCGACGAACAGAAGCACGCCCACGCCACGGACTTGCTCATGGGTCAGCGGTCGGCCCTCGACCTTGGCCTGAACGACAAAGGTCATGAAATCGTCGGCCGGTTCCTTACGGCGAACGGCTGCAAGTTCGTCGATGAACGCCACAATTGTGCGGGCTGCCACCTGTCTTTTCTCATCGTCGCCGTGCAGCAGATCTTTGCCCCAGGCCACGAATGTATCGAGTCGGTGATCGGGTAGCCCAAGAAAGCTAAGAAAGATGCTGACCGTGAAAGGAACGGCAAAATCCTTCATGACGTCGCAGCTTGTGCCGGATGCGACGATCCTCTGGATCAGCGCGATCGCTCGTTCGCGAACAGCCGGTTCCAGCACCAGCACCCGCTTGGGCGAAAGCAGCGGACTAAGTAGTGAGCGGAACACGCCATGGGCCGGCGGATCGAGTTCAAGTGGGATCATCGGCCAGTTTTCGCCCAGCGCGGAGGCGAAGATGCTGCGATGGCTGGAAAAGGTTTCGGCATCCTGCAGCACCCGGCGCTGATCTTTGGCGCGAGTGATGACCCAGGTGCCCTGGCCATCGCGCGTATTGTAGGGAGAATAAAAGATCGGCGGTCCTTCGTGAACGCAAGCGACCGCTGCGTGCGGATCCCCATTGGGCGTCGGCAGCATGCCAGGCGACGTGAACAGACTGAAGTCCCTCACCATTTCGGGCGGGACATGATCTGGAACTGGGTTGGGGGCCATTTTGACTTCTCCTGAAACGTCAGGCGTTCTTCCGCTCGGTCGAGATCGCACGGCTGGTCATAAGGTCGATCAGCAGCATGTTGCACGTCCCGGCTCAGTGCCTCGAGATTTCCGTTTCGCGATGCAGCGCCTGCGCGCAAGCGCGGATGAGATTGGTTGCGAACTCATGCAGGCAGGGTGTCCACGTCGTCCTTGGTCCATAAAGCACCTCAGCCGCCTACTCGCGTTTAGCTGACAGACTGGTCAAACCCCGCTGAGCTGCGAAGCCCTGCTGATGACCACTCTGACAAGATCATCGGAGCAAGTTGCGTGCCGATTAGCGTACCGTTTGCGTTGCACCGCTTGCACCGCGTTGCGGGCTTGGCGACCCTTGGTCGCCTTGCTACATTCTTGTCCGACTTCGGACACAAGAACATGTGCGGTCAGACACGCACGGCAGCGCAAATGAAGATATCTCGATCACCGCGACGCGAGCCCGCGCGTCCCGGCCCTTGGGCACTAGCTAGAGCTGGAGGGCGGCAAAGACCTCTTCGATGCGGGTAGGGAATAGCAACAGCGCGCGATCTTAGATGCTGACAGGTGTCTTCGCAGAACGCCGCGCATGCAGGAACACAATAGAGAAATAGACTCGCGCGGTCGCTGCAGTCCCCGCCGGTGTACGGTAAGGCATCGGTCCGGCTGTCCGGAAACGGTTGGTCTTTCCCGAACCGGCGCAGAACTGCCGATTATCCAACGATACTGCAGTCTTGCCCGATCCGGGTGACCAGTCGATTATTCCGCGCCTGTCGGCTACGCACGGCGCTCCCGCACAAGCCCAAAAAGGTCTTCGCAAAACTCGTCAGATTCACTGCCTTCGAGGGGTTGGCATGGCGCTTGCTCTTCGTCGTTAGAGCCCATCAAGGCACCAAGAAGGCAACAACGAACCATGGCTGAGACGCGAAGCTCCATACAAGCGCCCCAGGAGATCGTACCGATTCCGGGCCCACATCGGGACGCCGTCCCCTCCAGACATCGATGGTCGGTGGCTACTTTGCACATGAGTGCTTCGAGGCCGACAGGCCAAGGCATGGCGCTCGCCCAATCGCGGTTTGCCAGCCCTGCTCGGCGTGTGAGCGCCGGCGAGACGAATAGCCAACACGCAACCGATAGACCGAATGATCGGCGAGCCAGCCCCAGCCCGGTGTCGCGTCAGCCAACCGAGAAACAATGCGCCACCCTTCAATTAGAGGAGAAACATAGATGACCGTTAAAAAGAAGGTTCCCTTCGTCACCTTTCGCACGCGTGTTCGCGACAAGTCGATCGAGGGGCCAAATCCATACCGCTGGGAAGACAAGACATCCGACGACTATTTCAGCGGCAAGCGCGTCATCCTGTTCTCGCTTCCTGGTGCCTTCACCCCGACCTGCTCGACCTACCAACTGCCCAATTTCGAAGAGCTCTATGACGAGTTTCAGAAGGAGGGGATTAACGCCGTCTACTGCGTCTCCGTCAACGACGCCTTCGTCATGAATGCGTGGGCGAAGTCCTTGGGACTGGAGAAGGTCGAGCTTATCCCGGACGGCAAAGGCGAGTTCACGCGCAAGATGGGTATGCTGGTCGCCAAGGACAATCTGGGCTTCGGCATGCGCTCCTGGCGCTACGCGGCCCTGATCGAGAATGGCGTGGTGGAGAAGTGGTTCGAGGAGGAAGGCTTCTCGGACAACTGCGAGACCGACCCCTATGGCGTCTCGTCCCCGCAGAACGTTCTTGAAACGCTGAAGGCCGCCGCATGAACCTTGTGCATGTCGCCCAAAGTGCGCAGCGGGGACATGCAAAGACACAAGACTCTAAAGCGCCTCGCCTGAGGCCCTCCAGCCGCGATGCGCTTTAGAGGGGTCGACGTTTCAATGCCCAAGGGTTCCCTCGAGAGGATTGGCGCTAACCATGCAACCCACAGCAAGCCTGCTTCAGCGCCAGCAGCAATCCATGGTGGCATCGCCTCAACTCATTGAGTCGATACGCTTGCTGCAACTGGCGCATGCCGAACTGCATCAGTACGTGGAGCGGGAACTCGAGAAGAACCCGCTGTTGGAAACAGCGTCGGACGACGAGGGGCCTGTCGGCGACGCTTCCTCGAATTCGGAGAGGGATCCGCAGGTCGGCGCAGGCGGCAACAACGTCGACGGTCCGATCAGGGCCGGTTCCCCGGATCGGGTCGGGCAACGGAAATCACAGCGCAACACGACGAACGATGCGACGGGAAGTCGCCCTGCCCCCGAGGAATTTGTCGCCCTCACCGAAACCTTGCATGACCATGTCGCTCGTCAGATCGCCCTCACCGCATTTACACCGCAGGAGCGGCTGATTGCTGGCCTGCTTGCAGCTGATCTGGAAGACACTGGCTACCTCCGGGTAGACCTCTCGGATCTGGCCGGCAGCCTAAACATCCGGGAGGCTGATGTGGAACGGGTTCTCGGAACCTTGCAACAGTTTGATCCACCCGGGATTTTTGCGAGAACTCTCAGCGAATGCCTGGAAATACAGTTGCGCCAGCGAGACCGGTTCGACCCCGCGATGGCAGCTTTGGTTGCCAATCTTGACAAGCTTGCGCGACGTGATTTTCAGACCTTGAAGCAGCGTTGCGGCGTTGATGAGGACGACCTGCTCGAGATGTTGCATGAAATCCGTGCGCTCGACCCCAAGCCTGGAAACCGATTCCAATCCGGAGAGCCCCAATCCATCATACCCGACGTCTGGGTCATGCCCTCGCCCGGAGGTGGATGGCATATAGAACTTGATCCAGAGACGCTGCCCAAAGTGTTGATTAATCAGACCTATTTCGCCGAAGTCTCACGCCTGACCGCCAAAGGTTCGAAAGATCAAGCATTTCTCAACGAGTGCCTCGAAAGCGCGAACTGGCTAATCAGAAGCCTCGATCAGCGCGCCAAGACGATCCTGAAGGTTGCGGCTGAAATCGTCCGCCAGCAGGATGGCTTCTTGGAACATGGCGTCGATCACCTGCGGCCTCTCACTCTGAAGACTGTCGCTGACGCGATCAAACTGCATGAGTCGACGGTAAGTCGAGTGACGTCGAACAAATACATGCTTACGCCGCGCGGCGTGTTCGAACTGAAGTATTTTTTTACTGTCCCGATCGCCTCCTCGCAAGGCGGCGACGCGCACTCCGCCGAGGCGGTTCGTCACCGGATCAAGGCGATCATCGCGCTGGAATCGCCCAAAGACGTACTTTCTGACGAGGACATCGTTCTCCGGCTCAAGGAAACCGGTGTCGACGTCGCGCGACGCACAGTCACAAAATATCGCGAAGCGATGAACATCCCCTCCTCCGTGCAGCGGCGGCGGGAAAAGCGCTTATCGCTTAATGGCGATAAACCCTTGCCGCCTCGTACCCATGACGGTAGCGCTCCCTAAACGGAAATCGATCCCGGGCCTTATCCGCGGCTTTCGCCTTCCTCAGCGCCGAAACAATTTTCGAAATCATTGCATTGTCCGCAACTGGGCGCGGTGCACAGCGAAAAGCCTTCGGCCTCGCAGAGCTTGCGGTAAAAGTACTTTTTCCATTTCATGTTTTGGGTGTTTCCGGCCGCCAGCCGCGGAAAATGCGTGGCAAGCAAGCGGCTGAGCTCGGCACGATTGAAAAGGCCAAGGTCTTGCCAGAGATGGTCGTTGCGCATGGCACGCCGTGCGATGATCTTGGCGAAACGGGCGCCCGACGGGTCTCCTGGCCGGGCATGCGCGAGCAAGAGATCGCGCAGAAGTTCTTCCTCCAGGCTCGGCTCGGGGTCGCTCGCCTCTTCCAAGGCGAAAGTGTTGATAGCAGTTGCGGGGAAATCGCGGGCCAGGACATCCTGCAACTCGGCGCGCGAAAGGCCGGTTGCCTCGGTGGCCGTCGTGCCGCCGGCCTCAACCTCCTTGAGCGCCCGCGCGAAGATGCAGGCAAGCACATGCTGGTCGAACCCCGTGCCTATCTCAGCCCACGGCCATTGGCCAGTGCCGCGGCAACCGTGGTGATGGGCAAACATGGTGCCGTTCTCCCAGTCTGTTGCGTCAGATTATGGGGCGACCTGGTCGGCCGCGACATGCGTCTGACAGTTTTTCGGGCAGACGCGAGCGCAGGCGCCGCATCCGATACAGCGGCCGGCATGGTCGACCACCATGATCATGCGATTGAGCTCGCCGTCGAAGTCATCGTCCTCGCCGTCACAGATGCCAAGGATCTCACCCTCGTCATCGACGCCGTAAAGGTGCATGACCTCGCGCGAGCAGACTTTGAAACAGCGGCCGCACCCGATGCAGGTCGTGCCGTCGATAGCGGTCAGATATTGCGGCATCCATCCGGAACCGTCGCGGGTGACGAAAGCGTTCATGGTGAATTCTCCGGCCCAGCGAGTTCTCTTGCAGCTACCGAGCACCCTTCGTGCCAGCGCGGCCGAGTAGTAAGATGAGCGCTGCGTTCCCGCCATATCAACAGCGATGAAGGCCAGGGACGTTTTATGTCGGAATCCCGAACTGGTCTCAATCGGGCTCTGACCCGGTTCAGATATTGCATCGTCTGCAGGCCATCAATCACGCGATCCAGCCGGCCGATGCGCAGGTTGTCATGCACAGACTGGACGATAGGTCCTGCTGCTTCGGGGTTTTGCGCAGCAGATTGCCGTGCTGGCTCTGTCGCGGCGCTGATGCAGCGCTTCAGGCTGCTAGCGCTGGACGCAGGCATCGTCGAGATAGCTGCTGATTTCCGCCTCGTCGTCGCCGGACGACAGCTGCATGATGCCGCCGCAGGCGGTGTCATGCAGCTGCCGGAGGCGGGCAGTTTCCCGGCCTTTCCTTGCCGACGACGTATATCATTCGAGGATACCTTTGTTGCGACCGTCCTCTGGCAGCTTGATCAAAGTATGTACGCCACTTTGCATCGATCGCGTCCTCTCGGCGGCTGCCGTGGACGGCCAGAACGCCGGACCGACTGACGGACGGAGCACCCTCCGCCAACAGCCGTTGCACGTTGCCGACAATGTGCCGCTTCAGTGAAGCGTTCGGGTCGTAGCTGGTCGAATCGCGAGCCACGAGGGGGCGCTCCTCGCCAAGCGCATAGATGATCTCGGTGACAGAGCCGCCGATCGAGGTGATCCGCAGCGGATCGGAAAAGACAGCTGCGCCCTGACTGCGCTCAGCAGGCAACGCGGCGGCCAGCAGGAGGCCGAGCATCAGCGCGAGCAGGGAGCGTAAAGGGAAGGCAACACACATGGTCGTTATCTCACGCTGCTGACGGGGGTTGGGATACGTGGCAGGTTCTCGGCCAGAAACCGCCAGTCACCGCGTTCGCGGTCGCCTTCATAGCGCTGCCCGAAGAACTGGATGATCATTCTGCCGTCGGCGCCATAGGCTTCGAGCGACGTGATATGACCGTCCCTGGTCGGCTTGCGCACGGCCCAGACTTCGCGGATGTGATGGGTTCTCAGATGCAGGTGGAAGGTCGCGTCGAGCACATTGATCCACGGGCCGATCGGCTTGACCGACTTGACCGGACCGGAATGAATCTGAATGCAACCACGATTTCCGACGAAGCACATGATCGGCATCTCGTCTTCGGCCGCGCACTGGAACATGGCGCCAATGGCAGCATTGTCGAGCAGCCAGGCGTATTCCTGGCCGACCATCCGCATCGCCTCGCAGCGGCTGAGCTTCAGCGTCTTCAGCATATCGAAGAACTGATGCACGTCGGTCAGCCGACTCCAGTGGTCGCGTAGATCCTCGACCGTGGCGGCTTGGTCCGGAATCTCAGCATCGTCAGCTTCGCTCGCCTTAGCCGACACGATCGGCTCCTGGTTTGAGGATTCGAGCTGCGCCACCAGCTTCTGATAGGCATAGAGGTTGGAGGCCGGCCTGACGTGCACCTTGTGCACCGCCTTGCCGTCGGCATCGAAGAATTGCAGGCTGCGGTGGATGTCGCCGCCATCGCGCTTTTCGACGGCAAAACCGTGCTCCCACACCTTCGGGAAGATGCGCAGGTTGATCTCATCGCCAAGCACCATGGCATGGTGGTTGCCGGTTACCACCTTGTCGTAGATGCCGATCTTCTCGTGCACGGCGCTTTCATTGCGGGTCTGCGCCATCACCTCGCCAACCGCTTCGAGGCCGGTCAACAGGTCGTTGACGCGCGGCTCGATGCGAACCGCGTCGAAACCACAATCGGCTGCAACCAGTTCGGCTTCCGAAATCCCCAATTGGGCGGCGAGATCGGGCTCGCGGATTTTCGGACTGTCTTTGCGTGCACGCCGGATTTGCTCGGGCGAGGGCTTCTCGCGCTGCTCCATGTCCTATCCCCTGCTTCCATAGACGTTTTGATCATCGATGCCCTGCCGGCTGATCTGCAGCCGACGGGGCGCGCCTTGATGCTCGACCCGGTCTCGTGCTCGCCGAGAACAGAGTGTTGCTGGAGAGCCGTCCGGCACCCCTCGAAACGCGCGCGCGTACCAACTGAACTGCGGACGATGGCCGACAGGCACATGCCGGTCCCATCTCACTTCAGTCGACGGCCACTAGCCGGTGGTGAGCGATTGTGGATGCCGACGCCAATTGGCCGATCAGGGGTTCGGATTCTACGGACGGTGCTGCATTCCCATTGAAGGCGGAGCTGGTTCGGACCTGACATGTTGCTTTCCTTCCTGGCATCGATCACGAGGCTACCCAAGAGATGAATATCCGTCGACCAGTCTTGGGCCTCGCCGAAAGGGCAGATTCAAAAGTCGTGCCAATTGCGCGGAAGCAGGCGCAGGACGGATCTTCGGCATGCTCGTCAATGGCTTACGTGCAAGCGCAGCCGGATCTGAAGCCGAACATCGCTGTGTGCCTTACTCGACACACCTGACGGGGACCTGTCGGTTACCCGACGTCGTCCCAACGATGGCACGCGAGATTCACGGCAGAGTCAGGGATATCGCACTGTTTGAAGCGGTTTTTTCCTTTGGCACGGTCCATGCATGATGATCCGCAGTACGTCACGGACTGAGGAGAGATCGAACCATGATTACGCTCACCGACAACGCCGTTGCCGCCGTCAAGGCCGCACTTTCCCGCGCCAGCGAGCCGGTTGAAGGCTTTCGCATCATGGTCCAGGCCGGCGGTTGCGCCGGCTTCCAATACCTGATGGGCCTGGAGAGCGTTGAGCGCGAAGGCGATGCCATTATAACGGCGGATGGGGTCAAGGTGTTCGTGGACGTAGGCTCCCAACCCCACGTCGCCGGTATGACCGTCGACTTCGTTACGGAGATCGAATCCTCCGGTTTTGTCTTCGATAATCCCAACGCGCGGGACAAGTGTGGCTGCGGCAAGTCCTTCGGCTGATCGCCCCAGAGAAGGAAAAGAGGCATGTTGGACTATAGCGACAAGGTCAAGGGATGCTTTTTCGTCCCGAAGAATGCCGGCATTCTGGAAACAGCCACTGCACTGTGTAAGGTCAAAGCCATTTACAAACTGACGGGCAGCGGCGGCCGGTTCGCCGTCAGCATCAACCACGTGTGCCAGAAGCTCAATGCGACGTGGCTCGCGCTTCGCATCATTCCGATCGACTGTGGATCGTGCGCATGAGGACTGTCTATCTCGACAACAACGCAACGACGCGGGTCGACCCTGATGTCGTTCGAACGATGCTGCCGTTCTTTTCGGAGCAATTTGGCAACCCTTCGTCGATGCACAGTCTTGGCGCCTCGGTCGGTGCAGCGGTTGGAAAGGCGCGTCGGCAGGTACAAGCGCTGATCGGCGCGGAGTTCGACGATGAGGTCATCTTCACCTCTGGCGGGACGGAAAGCGACAATGCCGCGATTCTTTCGGCGCTCGAAGTGATGCCCAATCGAGCAGAGATCGTGACTTCTGCCGTCGAGCATCCGGCCGTGCTGACGCTGTGTGCACACCTTGAGAGGACGCGCGGCGTCAAGGTGCACACAATCCCCGTGGATCGCCGTGGCCGGCTCGACCTGGACGCCTACAGGGTCGCCCTCACGCCAAAAGTCGCAATCGTCTCGATCATGTGGGCGAACAATGAGACTGGTACGATCTTTCCAGTGGCCGAGCTTGCCGACTTGGCCAAGGAAGTCGGCGCCCTTTTCCATACCGATGCCGTGCAGACGGTGGGCAGACTCCCGATAGAGCTGAAATCGACGGCAGTCGACATGCTGTCGCTCTCCGGCCACAAGCTGTATGGGCCGAAAGGGATCGGCGCGCTTTATGTAAGGCGCGGCGTGGCCTTCTGCTCATTGATCAAGGGGGGGCACCAAGAGCGCGACCGGCGCGCGGGCACCGAGAACACGCCGGGCATCGTCGGGCTGGGGATGGCGGCCGAACTTGCCTTGAAATTCATGGAGGACGAGGCTACGCGGGTAAAGTCGCTCCGCGACCGCCTCGAGGACGGGATCCTCCAGCATATCCCAAACAGCTTCGTCGCTGGCGATTCGCTTGAGCGGTTGCCGAACACCGCTAACATTGCCTTCCAAGATATCGAAGGCGATGCAATCCCACTTCTTCTCGGCCGCCTCGGCATCGCCTGTTCCTCCGGCTCTGCCTGCACCTCTGGATCGCTGGAGCCGAGCCATGTCTTGCGGGCGATGAAAATGCCATACGCAACAGTCCGCTTCTCCTTCGGGCGCCAGAATGGCGAAGCGGACGTCGATCGGGTGCTCGAGGTCGTGCCCGCAATCGTGGAAAGGCTGCGTGGGCCCGGCAGGCGAAGCGCTGAAGACCGTCAATCCGGTCTATGCCTGGGCAGCACGAGAACCGGCAGCTCATGAACCGTCGGATCTTTCTCAGCGATACGACATTGCGCGATGGTGAGCAGGCACCCGGCGTCGCCTTCACGACAGGCGGAAAAGCTGGAGCTTGCCGATTCTCTCGCCGCAGCCGGCGTCCCAGAAATCGAGATCGGCACGCCCGTCATGGGCGCCGACGAGATCGAAGCAATTCGCGCCGCGGTTGCGCGGAGTCTCCCGGTTCGGCTAACGGCATGGTGCCGGATAACGTCGCAGGATCTCGATGCAGCGATCGAGAGCGGCGTCTCCGCCATCGATCTGTCGCTGCCTGCATCGGACATCCAACTCGCCACAAAGCTAGGTCTCGATCATGCAGGAGCGCTTCAGGTCATCGAGTATATGGTCGGACGCGCAGCCGCCGGCGGTTTCTTCGTCGCCGTGGGCTGCGAGGATGCCTCGCGGGCCGATCGGGATCATCTCGCTCGCGTTGTCGAAACAGCCGCGCGCGCCGGCGCCAGCCGTGTCAGGCTGGCCGACACAGTCGGCGTTCTCGATCCGTTTTCGATTTTCGAACTGTCGCCCAGGTCGCGGCGCAGTCTCCTATCGATATAGAATTTCATGGGCACAACGATCTCGGCCTCGCTGCCGCCAACACGCTGGCCGCGATACGCGCCGGCGCGCGCCATGCCTCCGTCACCGTTCTCGGGCTCGGCGAGCGCGTCGGCAATGCCGCGCTGGAAGAGGTGGCTACCGCGATGGCGGTCCTCGGCGGCCCAGACACGGGCCTAGAGCTGGCCGCATTGCCCGCCTTGGCGGCCCAGGTGACGCAGGTCGCCCGGCGGACGACAGCAGCCATCAAGCCGGTTGTCGGCGCCGATGTTTTCACTCACGAATCCGGCATTCACGTCGCCGGGATGCTGAAGGACCCGCGTACCTATCAGGGACTGGATCCGGCTCTCGTGGGCCGCTGCCGGCGTATCGTCATCGGTAAGCATTCCGGCGCCACCGCGATTGCTCATGTGCTGGGCGAAAGCGGCCGCGATCTCGACCCGGATCTGGCAGCCGCGATGGTTGCCCGTGTCCGCCGCATGGCAGCCGAGATCAAATCGACCGTCACCGCAGCTCAACTGGTCGAGCCCTACGATAGACTGCGCAGCGAGACGGCTGGCCGAAGCCTTGCATTCCACTGAGGCGGACGATGTCGTTTTTCCTCGCCATCCGTTCCGCCAGGATAGCAGCCGCGGCTTGTGGCGCAAAAAGCCGCTCCGCCATCGCACACAATTTCCGACCTTGGAGAATGCAATGAGTTGTTCCGCTGACGGCCGTCCCTTCGATCTCACGGATATCCTCGCGCGGCTGAAAGGCCTGTCGGCTGCGGAGGAGTTCTTCGCCATCCTTGGCGTTTCCTATGACCCCAAGGTGCTCAATGTCTCGCGGCTCCATATCATGAGGCGGATGGGCCAATACCTTGCGAGCGAAGATCTCTCCGAACTGCCCGACTCGGTGATCGCTGCGCGGGTCCGCGGCACGCTGGAGCGCGCCTACCAGGACTTCGCGATTTCCTCGCCGCTCACGCACAGGGTGTTCAAGGTGCTCAAAGACCACGATCCGGACAAACCTGCTACGCCGGGCCGCACCTTCGTCCCGTTCGAGTCCATGCTGAAACGGTTCGGGAAGGAATGAGCGCGACACGGATGCGACGCAACAATGTCGCCAAGTCGACAAATGGGGGTCATCACGACGAAGCCTTCAGAAGCAACCAACCGAATTTCCGGCAAGAGCGGCGCGCAAATGATTGGCATGAATGATGCGCGAAGGAGACGACCGCAAAGCCCGCATCCGGACAGGAGCCTAGAGAAACCGCCAATGCACATCGTAATCTGCATCAAGCAGGTGCCGGACTCGGCACAGATACGCGTCCATCCGGTGACGAATACGATCATGCGTCAGGGTGTGCCGACCATCATCAACCCATACGACCTGTTCGCCCTCGAAGAAGCGCTCAGGCTACGCGACGCTTATGGCGGCGAGGTCACAGTGCTCAGTATGGGTCCGCCAATGGCAGAGAACGCGCTGCGCAAGGCGCTCAGTTATGGGGCCGACCGCGCGGTGCTCTTGACCGACCGCTATTTTGCCGGCTCCGACACGTTGGCGACCTCCTTCGCTCTTTCCCAAGCAATCGCCAAGGTTGGCGAGACGTTCGGCACGCCAGACATCGTCTTCACCGGCAAGCAGACGATCGATGGTGACACCGCCCAGGTCGGACCCGGCATCGCCAAGCGCCTCGGTCTCTTGCAACTCACCTATGTCGCGAAGATCGCCTCCATTGATCTCGCTGCGCGCGAGATCAATGTCGAGCGCCGCTGCGAAGGCGGCATGCAGTTGCTTAAGAGCAGACTTCCTTGCCTTGTCGCCATGCTGGAAGGCACCAACGAGATCCGCCGGGGTTCGCTTCAGGACGCCCTGTGCGCAGCGCGCAGCCAAGTCGTGAAGTGGAGTGCGGCCGAGGCCGGCATTGAGGACCTCACCAGATGCGGCCTGCGCGGCTCGCCGACGGTCGTC
>NZ_JBHUGZ010000013.1:0-212374 GCF_042682145.1 Mesorhizobium newzealandense
CTCGCCACGCAGGGTCTTTTCGGCCTGCCGGGCGGCAACACCGGCGTGCAGATGGGTGGCTGGTTCCGCAAGGAGATCAACACCGTCGCCGACCTGTCCGGCCTCAAGATGCGCATTGGCGGCTTTGCCGGCAAGGTGGTGCAGAAGCTCGGCGTCGTGCCGCAGCAGATCGCCGGCGGTGATATCTATCCGGGCGCTGGAAAAGGGCACCATTGACGCCGCCGAATGGGTCGGCCCGTATGACGATGAGAAGCTCGGCTTCTACAAGGTCGCGCCCTATTACTACTACCCCGGCTGGTGGGAAGGCGCCCCGACCGTCCATCTGATGTTCAACAAGGCGACATACGACGAGCTTTCGCCGGCCTACAAGTCGCTCCTGCGCACTGCCGCCCAGGCTGCCGATGCCGACATGCTGCAGAAATACGATTTCTCTGAACCCGGCAGCGGTGAAGCGGCTGGTGGCCGGTGGTGCGAAGCTGCGCCCGTTCAGCCAGGACATCATGTGCCGCCTGCTTCGAAAAGGCGAACGTAGGTCTATGCCGAAATGGAAGCCACCAACGCGCCGTTCAAGAAGATCTGGGAATCGATCAAGGGGCTTCCGCAAGGAGCACTATCTCTGGGCGCAGGTGGCCGAATACAATTTCGACACCTTCATGATGGTTCAGCAGCGCAACGGCAAGCTGTAGACCATTCCATTGCCTCCCTTGGAGAGACCCCGGGCCTGCTCGCCCGGGGTCTTTCTTTTCAGGCTGGCGAGGAACTGACCTCGACCAGGATTCCGCCGGGCGCAAGGCAGAAGAGGTGGTCGAATTGACGCCGCCGCGCGTCAGCTCCTGGACCTCGCCCGGCGTGAGGCCCGCATCGGCAAGCTCGGCCTGCTTGGCGTGCACAATGTCTGGTTTGCCGACGAAGAAGCCGACGTGAAATGCGTCTGGATAGGTGGCCGCCCCTCCTTTGCCCGGTGTCATGAGGTTGAGGGCAAAGCCGTCGGCTCCCCGTAGGAGCGCGAAGGCGTCCCTTGCCGCGCATGGCGAGAAGCTCGAAGCCGAAATGGCTGGTGAAGAAGCCGGCAAGAGCTGCGACTTCGGTGGTGACGAGATTGGCATGGTTCAGTTTCATGGTCTTTGTCCCTGTCGCGTGTTGAAAGGCGGACAGGCTTGGCTGCAGACCGTGAACCGGCGGGGCCGTGGCTTCAGGAAATCCGGACATGACCCAACCGGCCCACGGACTTTCGCCTCGCTTGCCGGCCGCGGGTTCTCCCGCAAATCATGCGGCGAACAGGCCTCCGTTCAAAAACGGAAGAGACCGGACTACCGAACCGGTCATGTCCTTTTTCGGCGCGCACCCAATAGCCGATCGATGGGTTGCCGGCAAGCGCGCACAAGGCCAAGCGACGGCCGGGCCGCTCAGCCCGGATGCGGCACCACCAGCACCTTGACCTCGCCGGGCGCCGGCGGATTGGCGATCACGCTGCCGCGTCTTCGAGCGCCACTGCCTGGAGATCAGCCGGTCCGATCTCGATTGCGCCCGATGCAATGAGCTCGGCGGCGCGGCGATGCGTGAAGGGATTGAGGAACGAGCCGAGCACTTTCAATTCCCGGAACAGCAGGTCGAAGGGCTCGAATTCCGCTTTCATGCCTTGCGGCGTCCACGCCGACGATGACGACCGTACCGCCGGCGCGGGCCAGCCGCATCGACTGCTCGACGGTCTCTCGCACGCCCGCGCATTCGAAGACGACGTCGACACCGCCTGGCGCCAGGCCCGCTGTCCGGTGACGCATTGATGACATCGGTGGCGGTCGGATCGATCGTTGCCGTGGCGCCGAGATCCCTCGGCGAGCGCGCGCCGCGGGCTTGCCTGGTCGACAGTATGATGGTCGTGGCTCCGGCGAGACGCGCGAGCTGCACGGTGAGCAGGCCGATCACTGCCGCCGCCAAGGCACGGCCACCGAGCTGCCTGGTCTGATTTCGGCCAGGTCGACGCCATGCCGGCAACAGCCGAGCGGTTCGCAGAAGGCACCATGCGCCGGTTTCAGGCTGGCAGGCAGGATGAAAGCCTGCTTCTGCGGCAAGGCAAGATATTCGGCAAAGCCACCATCCGCGATGAATGCCGATGGCGCGCAGGTTGCTGCAGAGGTTGGCCCGCCCGGCATGACAGTGGCGCGCAACGCCCGCAGGCGATGTTGGGGTCGCCGGTGACACGGTCGCAACGGCAAAGCCCGAGACGGATTTTCCGATTGCCTCGATGATGCCGGAGAATTCATGCCCGGGCGTCACCGGTGCGTGCACGGGAATTCGCCGTGGAACAGATGCCGGTCCGTGCCGCAGACGCCGCAGGCTTCAACGCGCACCAGAAGCTCATCCGGTCCGATCTCAGCTTCTCGACTTCGCGCAGGGCGATGCTGCCCACCGCTTCCAACCGAACCGCTTTCATGATCGTGGCCATGCCGGTTCAGTTGAGAGCTTGGCGGTTGCGACAGGGCCGGCCGCCACCTGGACGTTCTGCTCGGCAATCGCATTCTGAATCGTCGACGGCGGTGATGCCGAGATTGGCGAGCTTGTCCGGATCGAGCCAGACTGCGCATCGAATAGCGCCGCTCGCCGAAGATCTGCACATCGCCGACACCGGGCAGCCGCTTCAGCGGATCGACCACCTGCAGATAGGCGAGATTGCTCAGCGCCACCGGATCGACCGAACTGTCCGGCGGAGGTCAGGTTGACGATGAGGACGAAGTTCGGATTCTGTTTCTTGCATCGTCACGCCGCCCTGATTGACGATCGCCGGCAGCGACGACGCGGCCTGCGAGACGTCGGTTCTGGACGTCGACGGCGGCGGTGCTCAGGGAGTAGCCGACATCGAAGGTGATGGTGATGGTCGAGGAGCCGTCATTGGACTACTCGTCGACGACATGTAGGTCATGACCTTGCACGCCGTTGATCTGCTGCTCCAGCGGCGTGGTCACGGTATCGGCCACCACCTGCGCGCTGGCACCCGGATAATGGGCGCTGACCACGGACCTGCGGTGGTGTGATGTCGGGAAACTGCGAGACAGGCAGCAGGAAATAACAAATTCGGTCCCGGCGAGCACCATGATGATGGCGATCGCCGAGGCGAAGATCGGGCGGTGGATGAAAAAGTTTACCATGGACACGCACGCCTCTCCGGCTGCTCTTGCCTTGCCGAAGGCACTTGGCAACCTGGACAGCCTTTGGCCGCGCCGATCAGCGGGCTCTTCCAGCGAACGCAGCAACGGCACGTCGCGGCGCTGCGCATCGGCGAGCGAACGCAGCATCCTCTCGAAGGCGCGCGGGTCGACGCCATCTGCTTTCATGACCAGCGGATCATCGGATCCCGGACGGCTTCATCTATGGTAAGATCGCGGCGCTGTGCATTGGCCGGCTCCTTGTCTGTCGATTCGCAGCCCATGCTCACGAACCGTTTTCCATCTCTTCACCGGCCGAAGCCGCATGACCTGCAATTTTCGCCCATCTCGATCTGGCCCATCTTTGATCTGGTAGGACCAGTTCACAGCCTTGTGATTGACGGAAGGCGATATAGGTGTTTACGTAAGTAACATTCGTGACGTACAGACCGGTAACACCCTAGTCAAGAGCGTACCGAGGGATTTTTGGAAACCAAGGAGGTTTTGATGGAAGACGGCACTGTGGAACGCGCTCGCCCCCGGGACAGGATCCTGGAGGACGGCGCAGGATATGTTTCACAAGCATGGCATCAAGGGCGTCGGCATCGACGCGATCACTGAGGCCGCCGGAACCAACAAGATGACGCTCTATCGACATTTCGATTCCAAGGATGACCTCATCATCCAATGCCTGCGCGCCACCGCCTGCAAGGCTGGTGCGATGTGGGAAAAATTCGAAATCGAACACCCCGGCGACAAGCTGGCTCAACTGCATGCCTGGGTTCGTGTTGCTGCGATATGCTCAGGGCGGACGGCCGCGGCTGCGACATGGCCAATGCCGCCGTCGAGGTTGAGCGAGACCGACCATCAGCTAGGCGTGTTGATTAAGGAACTCAATGGAGGCCCAGCGCGATCGCCTCGTGACGCTGTGCAGGGATGCCGGCATCGGCCAGGCCGAGTTGCTCGCCGATACGCTGTCGCTTCTGCTCGAAGGCGCCCGTGTCAGCGTTCAAAGCGTCGGCACGGAAGGCCCCAGTGCGCGTTTGTCCGCATGCTGAAGGGCTGATCGTCCTCCTTCCGCGGCACTTCAGCCGGCTGAATTCTCCCCTGCGGCCAACGGCTTAATCGATCTCGTGATCGAGAATGAACGATGCCTCCCGTCTTTTGGCGTGAGCAGCGCTGCAACCGTCGTGACCGGAACGAAAAAAGCCCGCTGCCGGGAGGAGGTGGCACGCGGGCTCGATTTCGAATGTGGCGCGGGAGGAGGTGCACCCCATTCAGCGTCGGCATCGCATCTGGGAGGAGTAGATGGCCGACAACTGCAAACTAGGGGTTGCCCAACGATTCGGCAATCGTGGATCGTGCATAGCAGCTGTGCAGATTTGCTGTATCACCCGCGAAGTTGCTGAGTGTGACCGAAAAAGCTCAGGTCTTCACTGCACCGGAACGTTTTCCTGAAGATCAGGCGCGGTTCGATGAACTTCCTTGTCAGATAGGGCGCCGAGGGAAGCAATCGAGCCAAGCAGGCGAATGACCGACTGTTCGGCGATCAGCCTGGCATTCTGGTCGATGACGACATCGAGCAGGTCGTCGACGAGATAGCCCCGAGTGTCCCGGGTGAGGTCGTGACAGATGATATACCGGCTTGCGTTGGGCCTGGCTTCCCGGATCGCCTTTGCCACGCCCGAATGTCCGGCTCCGACGCATAGATGCCGAGCAGTTCGGGCTCGTTGTGCAGCGCCTTCATCGTCGCGGCATAGCTGACGTCGGGCTCGTCGTTGATCTCGACGGCGCTGCTGACGGTCGGTTGGAAATATTCCTCATTGAGCACCGGAGCGGAACCCATTTCCGCGTTCTTCATGGCCGCGATAGGAGCGCGAGCCGACGACCATCGCCAGATGGCCGGTCCGGCCGCCGAGGAATCGTCCCATCAACAGCGCCGCCGTTCGCCCCGCCACCCGGTTATCGATGCCGACATAGCCGATCGCGGTGCTGCCGGCACATCGGACACCAGCGTCACCAGGCGCATGCCGGCATCGACGATGTCGCGCAGGATGTTGCGCGTGCGTGGATGGTCGACGGCGATGACACCGACGCCATTGGCCCTGAGCGAGAGGTTTTCGACAGCGGTCTGCAGTGCGTTCGGCGAGATTCCGGCGAGGTTGTGGATCCGGCACGAGGCGACAAGCGGCAGCCGCGCGGCGTAGTCCTCGATATGTCCGGCGAGATCGCGCATGAAGGCATTGCTGCCGATCGGCAGCAGAAATTCGAGATGGGCAGGCCGCGACGGAGCAGCGTCACCTGGTCGGCGACCGGCAGGTAGCCGAGCTGCTTCTTCGGGTGCGAGCAAGAGCACGGGTGGGACGCGATGAACCTGGTGGCTGATGTTCCTTGGTCGGACCCTCGTCGAACTCGTCGCCAGTTCACGGGCTCGATGACGGCGTCGAAACGATGGGACAGCGCATGGAATTTGCGGTGCATCTCCGCTCCACATCGGTCTGCGCAACCACACCGAATAGATCTCGTGATGACGTGCCATGGTCTCGATCACGCCACCGTAGACGGCGGTGGCATCGTAGACCCAGGGCCGCCGGTGGCGCGTATCGGATCAGCAGCTCCAGTTCCAGCTCCAGCTGCGGAGTCCATCGTCGGGATCGTGCCGAGCGCGTAATGATGTGGTATGAACAGGTCGGATGGCCACCTTGCGAGGCCAGCGCGGCGGCATAGGACATGGTCAGGAAAAGCGTCGCCAGTGCGGACCCATACGCTGCGAGACAGCTAGCTGTCGCGTAAGGTGACCAAGACCGACGCCATTGGACGACAAAAAGTAAATGGTTCGCTTTTTCCGTGATCGTAAGTCCCCCAAAGTCGTGCAAAAGGCCTGTAGAAAACCCCAGCGATGCGTCTGTGGTTTGGCGGTCAGCTGTGTCTCGAGACGTCCCAGTCCGTCCGCCAGGCCGCCGACCGGCCATGCCCGAGGACCGGACGATGACGGTTCGTCAGGTGTTTGCGCAGGAGCAGCCCATGCTTCTGCCATTGCCCACCAACCCGTACCCCATCGAGGAGCAGATCGCCGCGAAGGTCGGAAAGACACCCTATGTCCGCTTCGACCTGAACGATTACTCGGTTCCCCATACTCATGTCCGGCGCACGCTCACCGTGCGCGCCGATCTCGCCCAGGTCCGGATATTCGATGCCGCCACGATGATCGCCAGCCACCGCCGCAGCTACGACCGGGGCCAGCAGATCGAAGACCCCCGGCACCTCAAGGCGCTCGTCGCCGTCAAGCGCGAAGCGCGCCAGCATCGGGGCCTCAACAGTTTGACGCGCGCCGTGCCGGCCTGCCAGAAACTGATGATCCACGCCGCCGAGCGCGGCGCCAATATCGGCGCGATCACCAATGCCATGCTCAAACTGCTCGACCTCTACGGCGCCACCGAACTCCAGGCCGCCGTCGAAGATGCCTTGCAGGCCGGGGCCTCTCATTCGAGATCGGTTCACGTCGCGCTCGAACGCCGCCGGATCGCGCGTGGCGCTCCACCGCCGGTCGAAACAAGGCTGCCGGAGCATGTCCGCAAAAAGGATACGGTCGTACAGCCCCACAAGCTCGACCGTTACGATCAACTCACTTGCGCAGGCAACGACGATGAATAATCCCGGCATCCTGTTCAACCGCGCCAGGGCGCTGCGCCTCAATGGCCTGATCGCCCACTGGGACGAAATCGCCGACGCGCCGTGGCTGGCCGCCGTGCTTCAATGGGAGGAAGAAGAGCGCTCCGACCGCTCATTGCGGCGACGCATGCGCGCCGCCAGGCTTGGCCACTTCAGGCAACTGGCCGATTACGACTGGAAATGGCCGCGTCGTATCGATCGCGCCGCCATCGAGGAACTGATGACGCTGTCCTTCGTCAAGGAGGCCGCCAACATCGTCCTTATCGGCCCTAACGGCGTCGGCAAGTCCACGCTCGCTCTTAACGTCGCCTACCAGGCGCTGGTCGCCGGCCATTCGGTCCTCTTCCGCACCGCCAGCGAAATGCTCGGCGAGCTCGCCGCCATCGACAGCGATTCCATGCTCCGCCGAAAGCTGCAGTACTATGCGGCGCCCGATATCCTGGTCATCGACGAGGTCGGATATCTCTCCTATTCCAACCGTCATGCCGATCTGCTGTTCGATCTCATCAGCCGCCGATACGAGAAACGCTCGACCATCGTCACCACCAACAAGCCCTTCGCGCAATGGTCGGAGGTCTTCCCCAATGCCGCCTGCGTCGTCAGTCTGGTCGATCGCCTTTTGCACCATTGTGAGGTCATTCCCATCGAAGGCGATTCTTACCGCTTCAAGGAAGCCTCCGAGCGCTCGAAGGCGCAGCGTCAACAACGCACCAGCCACCCCGCTGACGAAAAGGAGCCTGCAGCATGACCGGAAATCCTCATCAGCCGTCCGGTCTCGGGCGTGGAATCCAGTTCATCGTCAATGCCGAATGGACACCCGAGCAAGCAGCCGCCGTCTTCGAACTCCTCGACGATCTGCGAGACTGCATCTGGAGCCGTTACGCTCCCCACATCCAGCAGTTTGTCCGTCACCAACAAGCCCCTGACCATCAGCACCCTTCCAGCGACGAGCAGACAGGGCAAAAGCCCCATCCTCTCGATCCCTCCTGGTAAAAAATACAAAGCGGCCCCATCGGGCCAAGCGGCCCCATCGGGCCGCTTTCTCCCCCACAATCCTCGGCACCATTTGTCCGCGCTTTCTCGCAGCCGTTAACAACAAATCGTCCGCGCCCGCGGGCATTATCGCCATCACCTCGCCGGCAGGCCGCTCGCCGCTGCCCGACAGCAGCACCCGTGGCGTGGAGGCCGGCACGGCATCACCACTGCTGTCGTCAACGATGGCGACATCGGCGGTACCGCCGCCAGCCACGACCGGCAGCAGGTCGTCGCTCGCGGCAAGCGAGGCAGCCAGGCGCTCGGCGCGCCCCGCATCGCCAAGCGCAACCAGCACCACCAGCCGCCGCGAGGCGGCGCCGTCATGCATGATCACGTCGCTGGTGGGCGTGTCCATCGCTCCTCTCAGGAAAGCGGCTTTTCGCCGATGGTCAGCACAACGTCGCGCTGTTCACCGCCGCGCACGACGCCGAGTGTCACCGAAGCGCCGGCGCTGTCGGGCCCGAGCCTGCGGATCAGGTCGCGCGGGCCATGCACGGCCTCGCCGTTCCACGCCACGATGATGTCGCCGAGCGAAAGGCCGGCGGCCTTGGCCGGGCCTTCGTCGTCGAGGCTCATCACCATCGCGCCATGCGCGTCGCGGTCGCGCACCGGGTGCAGGCCGGCGCCGAGATAGCCGCGCGCGACATGACCCTTCTCGCGCAAGGTCGCAACCGCCCGCTCGATCGTCTCGTACGGCATGACCAGCGCCCGGTGGCGCGGCCCGAACAACAGCATGCCGATCAGCGCGCCCTTGGCATCGAGGACCGGGCCGCCCTCGAAACGGCCGCCCGCGCCGACCGCCAGATTGATGCGCCGGTCGATGGTGCCACCGCGCATCGAGCGCCAGGCCGGGCCGACCTCGCCGACCGAGCCCGACACGGCCAGCGCCGATCCCTGGCTGTTGCCGATGGCGATGGCGATGTTGCCGGGCCGCACCGCATCGGCCTTGGCAAGCGAAGGCGCCTTTGCCGCATCGGCCGGCTTCAGCAGGGCGACGCCGGTGGAAGGATCGCGGCCGACCAGTTCGGCCTTCACCGTCTCGCCCGACGCCAGCGTCAGCTCGATCTCCTCGCCAGCCTCGACGGCTTCCTCGGCGGTGACAAAATAGCCGTCGCGCCAGTGGAAGGCGCTTGCCGTGCGATGATGATGCGTGGCCAAACTCGCCGTGGCCGGTGCCACCTTGGCGGCGAGGTCGGCGATGGCCTCGGAAAATGCGCTGAGATTGAAATCGCTCATAGTGGTCTCCTGGGTTTCTTGCATAGCCCAGATATCGCGCGGCAGCGCGCTTGGAGGTACTCGTCTGACGGCTAGTTGCTGGTTCGACTGGCCATCTGGTCAGGTCGCGGCGGTTCCGGCCGCTCCGCACATATAGTCACGATCTATACTGAACACACGGAGCCCACCCATGGCCCTCGCCGCCGCCAAATTGCAAACCGACGACGCATTGCTCGACGCCTATTCGACGACGGTCGCCGACGCCGTCGACCGCATCGGCCCCGCCGTCTGCCGCATCGAGCGCATTGGCGGTCAGGGCGGCCATGGCTCCGGCTTCGTCATCGCGCCGGACGGGCTGGTCGTCACCAATTTCCATGTCGTCGGCGACGCCAAAACGGTGCGCGTCTCGACGCCGGACGGCGCCTCCCGCGAAGGCCGCGTGCTTGGCCGCGATCCCGACACCGACATCGCGCTGGTGCGCGCCGACGGCAGCTTTGCCGATGTCGCACCCCTTGGCGATTCCAAGCGGCTGCGGCGCGGCCAGATCGCCATTGCCATCGGCAACCCGCTCGGCTTCGAATGGACCGTCACCTCGGGCGTCGTCTCGGCGCTCGGCCGCTCGATGCGCGCCTCGACCGGCCGGCTGATCGACGATGTCATCCAGACCGATGCGGCGCTCAACCCCGGCAATTCCGGCGGGCCGCTGGTGTCGTCGGCCGGCGAGGTCATCGGCGTCAACACCGCCATGATCCATGGCGCGCAAGGAATCGCCTTCGCGGTCGCCTCCAACACCGCCAACTTCGTCATCTCGGAGATCATCCGCTTCGGCCGCGTGCGCCGCGCCTTCATCGGCGTTTCGGCCGACACCACGAACCTGCCGCGCCGCGCAGCCCTTTTGTCGCAGGTCTCGACCAGCTCGGCGGTGCGGCTGCGCAGCGTCGAGAAGAACGGCCCGGCGGCCAAGGCCGGCCTGAAGGAAGGCGACATCATCGCCGCCATCGACGGTCGCCCGGTCACCGGCGTCGACGACCTCGTGCGCATGCTCGACGCTGAACGCATCGGCCGCGAGACGCTGTGCACCGTCGTGCGCCGCACCGGCGTCAGCCAGGTGACAGTGACGCCGGTGGCAAGGGCAAGCTGAGGTCTATCGCTGCTTGAGCACCCGCCCAAGCAGCGACACCAGCAACACCGCCAGTTCGCCGGTCGGGTCGAGGTCGGGATCGAAGATCGTCATGTCCATGCCGATGCAGGCGGGACCGGCAACCAGTGCTGACAGGATGGCGACGAGATCGTCGGGATCAATGCCGGGGCTGCCGGGCGAATCCACCGCCGGCATCACCGTCTGGTCGAGCACGTCGATGTCGAGATGCAGCCAGTAACGAGTCCGCGCCAGCGTCGCCCGGGTCTTTTCCAGCACCTTGGCCGCGCTAAGCTCGCGCGCGGCAAAGACGTCGATCAACGTCATGGCGGTGGAGTTGACGTCCGGCCAGGCGAAGTCGGCATCACGGCTCTCCCGTTCGCCGATCTGGATCACCTGTTCGTCGGCCACCAACGGCCCGACAATGCCTGGCCACTCGGTCAGCAATGGCTCGCCGCGCCCGGTGGCGAGCGCGAGATCCATGCCGGCGGCCGAGCCGAGCGCGGCGTCGGCATCGTAATTGCCGGGATGACGGAAATCGCTGTGACCGTCGACATGCACCAGCGACAGTGGACCGGACCGCCGTGCGGCCGCCAGCGCGCCAAGCAGGATCGAACAATCGCCGCCGATGATCAGCGGGAACTCGCCCTGGCCGACCGCGCCGGCGACAATCTCGGCAAGCTCCAGATTGAAGCGGCGGATCGCAGGGCCATTGCGAAGTCGGGTGCCCGGCTGCGGTTCCGTGCTGTAGGCGGGCCGTGCGAGATCGACCACCCTAGCCGGCGCAACCACCTCGACCAGGCCGGCCTCGCTCAGCGCCTGCGGCGCCCGCCACGTCCCCGGCACATGGCCGGGCCGGAGCGGACGAAGGCCGAGGTTGAAGGGTGCGCGGACGAGGCAGATTTCACGCATGGAAGGGCCTGGGTTTGCCAAGCCCACCATAGACCGCGCATGCCCGCCAGGTCACGCGGCCGGAGCCGCTGTCCTCTGCCGACAGTTCGTGCTAGCGGCCCCATTCAGGCTCCCTCGGCAAATTGAGCCTGAAACTCCGGGCTTAACGGGATCGGCTTGATCACGTCGATCAGCACACCATTGGGGTCCTTGGTGATGAAATGGCGCTGGCCGAAGGGTTCGTCGCGCAGGCTGCACAAGATCGGCAGGCCGGCGGCGGTGATCCGTTCGTAGACAGCATCTGGGTTCCTGACCTCGAAATT
Source organism: Mesorhizobium newzealandense (assembly GCF_042682145.1). Taxonomy (NCBI): domain Bacteria; kingdom Pseudomonadati; phylum Pseudomonadota; class Alphaproteobacteria; order Hyphomicrobiales; family Phyllobacteriaceae; genus Mesorhizobium; species Mesorhizobium newzealandense. The sequence continues at coordinate 11,418 of NZ_JBHUGZ010000013.1, forward strand.
GATCAGCAGGCCGCATGTGCGGCCCCTCCCTTCTTCCGGGATCGTTTCATGATCGCCATGGACGATGCCAAGATTGACACGGCGATCGTCGGCCGATTGCAGATGCACGTACCAATCGCTCTCGAATAGCGGCTTGAAGCCGAAATGCTTGATGTAGAAGGCCGCCGTGCCGGCAACATCACCTGTCATCAGCACCGGGTAATAGCTCGTGGTCTTCATCTTTCCTTCTCCCGTCAAACAACATACAGTCTGCATGTAGGTTGAATTAACATACAGGCTGCATGTATGCAACAGGAATCCGCGCGCCGCTCCAACCGCGACCGCACCGAGGCGACGCGGGCCGACCTGATCGCCGCGGCGCGCAAACTGTTCACCGAAAAATCCTATGCCGAGACCGGGACGCCCGAGATCGTCGCCGCCGCCGGCGTCACGCGCGGCGCGCTCTATCATCATTTTGCCGACAAGCAGGCGCTTTTTGCCGCCGTGGTTGAGCAGGAAGCGGCAGCTGTCGCCGAAGAGATCGAGCGCGCCTCGCCGCCGTCGTTGTTTGCCCGCGACGCGCTGATTGCCGGTTCGGATGCCTATCTCGCCGCCATGCGTGCGCCCGGCCGCACGCGGCTGTTGCTGCTCGATGGTCCGGCCGTACTCGGCCGCGCCGCCATGGACGCGATCGACAACCGCCATGGCAACCGCTCACTGCGCGAGGGGCTGGTGGCGGCAATGCGGGCGCAGGCGATGACGAGATTGCCGGCCGAGGCGTTGACCGCGCTGCTCGCTTCCGCCTTCGACCGCGCGGCGCTGGCCATCGAGGCCGGCGCGTCAGCCGAGGATTACCGCGCCGTTCTCATGGCGCTGATCGATGGATTGTCTCCGGCTGTTCCTCATCAGGCACCTCGCCCGGCTCGAACTCGTTGAAGCAGCCGAGCTGGCGCTTGAACTGCTCGATCAGCCAGGCCGCCGCCGGCTTCGGGCTGCTGTCGCTGCGATGCATGGCAAACAGTGGCGAGTTCACCTCCCTGAAAGGCTCTAGGTCGATTTCAACCAGCCGGCCACTGGCCAGATCGTCGGCGATCAGCCAGCGTGGCAGCCCGCCCCAGCCCAGCCCTTCGCGCATCAGCATATGCTTGGTGCGCATGTCCGTCAGCCGCCAGGTTCGGTAGGCGAAGACACCGAAGTCGCGTCCCTTGGTGCGTTCGGACTGGTCGGTGACGACAAGCTGGATGTGTTCGCGCGCATCATCGATCGCCACCGGCTTCGGCAGCAGCGCCAGCGGGTGGCTGGGCGCAGCAGCCAGCACGATCGACATGAAGCCGATACGCACAAGATGCACATCATCGACCTCGCCCAGCAGGCCGCCAATGCCGAGATCGGCCTGTCCATTGACGACGTGATCCGGGATCAACCCAAGCGAGCCGATATGCAGGCGCAGCATCACGGTCGGAAACTGCGCCTCGAATGCCTTCAGCACCCGAACCAGCACTGGCGAGGGCAGCGCCGCATCGACCGACAGCGCGACTTCGGCCTCCAGTCCCTGATGGTGGCCATCGGCACGCGAGCGGATCCGCTGCAGCACGCCGACCATGCGCCGCGCATCCTCCAGCATCGCCCGGCCGATCTCGGTCAGCTGCGGCTCGCGCGTGCCCTCGCGCTCGAACAATTTCAGCCCAAGCTGCGCCTCTAGATTGGCGACGCCATAGCTGATGACGGATTGCGCCCGGTTGAGCTTGCGGCCGGCGGCCGAGAAGCTGCCGGTTTCGGCGACAGACAAGAAGATTTGAAGTTGGTCGAGCGTCGGGTTGGGTTGCATGATCATATCCACTTTATGGATGGATTATATAGAAAATATACCAGTTTTTCAAATGGGCCGATGGCCCCATATCAAGCGGGACAAATTATTCCAACCCTGGAGAGCCAACATGTCCATCCTTCTCGTCACATCGAGCCCCCGCGGCGCTGCTTCGCACTCGACCCGCATTGCTACTGAATTCGCTGAAAAGCTCCTTGCTGCCGACCCGTCCAACACGCTTGTCGTGCGCGACCTTGTCGCCAACCCGCTGCCGCATATCGATGCCGACTATTCGACCGGTATCTACACACCGGCCGAAGCGCGCACGCCGCGTCAGGCTGAAGTCGTCGGCGTCTCAGACGTGGCGCTCGACGAGCTGTTCGCCGCCGACACGGTGATCCTCGCCACCGGCTTCATAAACTTCAACATCTCCTCGACGCTGAAGTCGTGGGTCGATCACGTTGCCCGCTCCGGCAAGAGCTTTGCCTATGGCGAGAACGGCCCCAAGGGCCTCGTCACCGGCAAGAAGGTCTATATCGTGCTGGCCTCGGGCGGCATCTACTCCGAAGGTGCTGCCGTGCAGATGGACCACGCCATTCCCTACCTGCGCAGCGTACTCGGCTTCATCGGCATGACCGATGTCGACGTCATCCGCATCGAAGGCGTCGGCATGGGTCCTGACGCGGTCACCGCCGCGCTTGCTAAGGCGACCGCCAAGGTCGATGCCGTGGTGGCGGCCAGCAGGGATGTTGCGGCAGCCGCGTAAAATACTGATCGTCATCCGCATCGAAAAGGCAGGCGCCCTCGCCTGCCTTTTTCGTTCTAGCCGATGAGGTGTCTCAAAAGACCCGCCGAAGCGACCCCTATCAACACAGTCGGCAACATGGATAGCCGCGTTGCAGCGACAAAGGTAATGGCCAGCGCCAGAAGGTCGGCCGGGTTCTTCGACACGAAGGCCGGCGCGATCACCGAGATCAGCACGCAGCCTGGTGCTGCTTCCATCACTGCCGTCGCGCGGGCGCTGAGCGTGCGGTTGCGCAGCACGACATAGCCGCCGATCCGGGTCAGATAGGTGACGCCGGCCATCAGCACGATGGTGAGCAGGGTCGTCGCGTCGATCATGCTTCTCTCCAGAAGAACCAGGCCGAGACCAGCCCCGACACGGCGCCCGCGGCGACATACCAGGCGCTGGGAACAAAGAGGTAGACCAATGCCGCGACGACGAGGCTGACCAGCCACGGCCGCGCGGCGGCCACGCCCTTCCACATTCCGCGCATCAACACCAGGAAGACGGCCGGGAAGGCCATGTCGAAACCGTAGGTCTCGACATGGCCCAGCATCGGGCCGAGCAAGGCGCCCGTCGTGGTGAAGACCACCCAGGTGAGATACATCGCCAGCGCCGCGCCCATATAGTAGCGCGGGCTGAAAGCCGGCGTGATACCGGCCGCGGCACGCTGCCTGGCATCGGCAAGGCCGAGCGCCCAGCTTTCGTCGCATAGGAAGAACAGCGCCGGAAACATCTTGCGCCGCGGCAGGTGGCGCAGGAACGGCGCCAGTGCCGCCCCCATCAGCAGATGCCGGCTGTTGACCAGGAAGGTGATGGCGACGATGAGCACGATGTGCGGCGGCGACGTCCACAGCTGGATCGCCGCGAATTCCGAGCCCCCGGCAAAATTCAGCCCTGTCATGGCCGACAGTTCGACAACGCTCAAGCCCTTCTGAGTGGCCTGGGCGCCCAGCACCAGTGCATAGGGGATGGTGCCGAACAGCACCGGCGCGCACGACGCCACGCCACGGCGGAACTCGGACCTCGAACCATCGCCTGCCGCCTCGACCGTCTGTGAAATGCTCATGGTTTTCCACCGGCTGGCCTCGCGGCCGCCGCTTCCGCTGCGTTTGAAATCAAGTGATGTCGGCGGAAAACATACCCAAACCTTCTCGCAATTTGGTTGCGAAGATTGTTGTATTTCATCGAATTTTGGCATTGAATGTCACAAATTTCCAAATGAATGGAATCCATAGCCATGAAGCTGGACGAGATCGACAAGCGGATCCTGCGGGCGCTGCAGCGTGATGGCCGCATGGCCAACAACGATCTGGCCAACGAAGTCGGCCTGTCGCCATCGCCTTGCCTGCGGCGCGTGAAGCTGCTGGAGGAAGCCGGCGTCATCGACCGCTATGTCGCCGTGGTCAACCCGGCCAGCATCGGCAAGGGCCTGACCTTCTTCACCCGCATCTGGCTGAAAGCACAGGACGAGGACACGATCGAGCATTTCGCCACCGAAGTGGCCAAGCTGCCGCAGGTGATGGAATGCTACCTGATGCTCGGCGATTGCGATGCCATGGTGCGCGTGGTGGCGGCCGGCATCGACGACTACCGCCGCTTCCAGTCCGAGCATCTGAGCCGCATCAAGGGTGTGCAGAACGTCAAGACCGACGTTCCCAGCCAGACGATCAAATACACGTCGGAACTGCCGCTCTGACGCGCATGTCGCCCAAAAGGGTGAAGCGGTTTTGGCACAACGACATGCGTCCAAAGGAAGACCATGCCGCCCGGAAAACGGCGTCGTCCCAGACTGGATAAAAAATGCAACCGGATTGTAGGATCGGCCTCGGTGCCAGCGTCCTTCGGACGCAAGCAGCGTGCAGCGCTGCCCTCTGGCATGGGAGATTTGCATGAACCTTTCCTATCGTTGGGTTATCGTCGCGGCTGGCGCGCTGATGTCCTGTGTCGCCATCGGCACTATGTTCTCGCTGGCGATCTTCCTCGAGCCGATGGCGATCGACACCGGTTGGTCGCGCGCCGGTATTTCGAGCGCCATGACGCTGAACTTCCTGGTGATGGGCCTTGGCGGCTTCGCCTGGGGCGCCCTGTCCGACCGTTTTGGCGCCCGCATCGTCGTGATGATCGGCGCGGCGCTGCTCGGGCTGGCGCTGGTGCTGGCCAGCCGCACCGGCTCGCTCATGACCTTCCAGGTCACCTATGGCGTGCTGGTCGGCCTCGCGGCCAGTGCCTTCTTCGCGCCGATGATCGCGCTGACATCGGGCTGGTTCGACACCAACCGCAGCCTTGCGGTTTCGCTGGTCTCGGCCGGCATGGGCGTCGCCCCGATGACGATCTCACCCTTCGCCCGCTGGCTGATCTCGGCCTATGACTGGCGCACCGCCATGTTCGACATCGGCATCACCGCCTGGGTGCTGCTTTTGCCGGCCGTGCTGCTGGTCCGTCAGCCGCCGAAGCCGGCCGTGGCTGATACAGGTTCCGCGCCGGTTGCCGAAGGCGCCGGCCTGACGGTCGGCCAGGTGCTGCGCTCGCCGCAGTTCATCGTGCTGGGGCTGACCTTCTTCGCCTGTTGTGCCGCGCATTCCGGGCCGATCTTCCACATGGTGAGCTATGCCATGCTGTGCGGCGTGGCGCCTATGGCGGCGGTCTCGATCTATAGCGTCGAGGGCCTTGCTGGCCTGGGCGGCCGGCTTCTCTACGGCGTGCTTGCCGACCGGCTCGGCGTCAAGCCGGTGCTGATCGCCGGCCTGGCGATCCAGGCGATCGTCATTGCCGCCTATCTCAACATCAGCCAGCTCGGGCAGTTCTATATGCTCGCCGTCATCTTCGGCGCCACCTATGGTGGCGTCATGCCGCTCTATGCGGTGCTGGCGCGAGAGTACTTCGGTCAGCGCATCCTCGGCACCGTTTTCGGCGCCACCACCATGCTGTCGAGCCTCGGCATGGCGCTGGGACCGCTGGCCGGCGGCATGGTCTTCGATGCCTATGCCAACTATTCCTGGCTGTTCATCGGCTCCGCCATCATCGGGCTCGGCGCGGTCGGCATCGCCATCGCCTTCCCGCCACTGCCGCGCCGGGAACTGCAGACCGCGTAATCTCGGGTTTTACCCGAGATTGTTTGTTCGTGAGAAATGGGCTTTCAGCACGGCCCGAAATTTTTGCATGGTCTTTTCGGTTGTCTGCGCATCGGCAGCCGCAAAGCCCATGACAAGACCGTTCTGTTCCGAGCCGTGACGGTACTGGATCGATAGGGCCGAGACGTTGATCCCCTGTTGGACCGCCGCCTCGGCGATCGTCTTGTCGTTACATCCATCGCGGAAAATGCCGACAACCTGAATGCCGGATTCGGTGGCATGAAAATCCAGCCAGTCTCCGATATGCCTTTGTGCGCTTTCCAGGAAGAACTGGCGCCTTTCCGCATAGAGACGCCGCATACGCCTGAGATGGCGGGTAAAGTGGCCCTCGTTCATGAAGTCCGCCAGCGCAGCCTGGGCAAGCAATGGGGCGAACTGGCCGGTCACGCTCAGCGCCGAGACGATTGTATGGTCTATTGCCTTGGGCGCCACCAGAAAACCGAGACGCATGGCCGGAAACAGGATCTTCGCGAAGGTACCGACATAGACCACGCGGTTTGACGCGCCGATGCCCTGCAGCGCCGGTATCGGCTGCCCTTGAAAACGGTATTCGCCGTCGTAGTCATCCTCGATGATCCATGAGCGCCAGCTCTCGGCCATGTGCAGGAGATTGAGCCGCTGTTCCATCGGCATGGTTATGCCGAGCGGGTGATGGCAGGAGGGCGTCACGAAAATCATGCGTGGAATGACGGGAGGCGGATCGAGGTTCCAGCCTGCATTGCCCACGCGCAGCGGCGCCAGTTTCGCCCCGGCCGAGACGAAAGCCGAACCCGCCCCGTAATATCCTGGCTCCTCCATCCAGACCGTGTCGCCTTCATCGATCAGCAGGCGGGCCAGGAGATCGAACGCCGACTGGGCACCATTGGTCACGACGATCTGCTCGGCGGTGCACCTAACGCCCCGCGAAGCGGTGAGATAGCGGGCTATCGCCTCGCAAAGCGGTGGATAGCCTTTGACGTGATAGGTCCCGAAAAGGTCGATATGCGCGAATTTTGCCCGGCGGCTGAGCAGTTTCGACCAGGTGTTGAACGGAAAATTATCCGGGTCCGGCATGCCGGGGTGAAAGGCAAGCATGCCGGGCCGGCCATGATGATAGGGTTGGGCGAGCATGGTCTGCCCGCGCAATGATATCGGGTTCTCGTCCTCGGCCGACACATGCTCCGCCGCGGTCGAACGGGTCGGCAGATCCATGACCACCGAGGGCCTGCGTGGCCGTATGGCCAGATAACCCTCCAGCGCCAGCTGGTCGCAAGCGGCAATCACCGTGTTGCGGCCCACCTGCAGATCCCGCGCCATGACCCGTGTCGAGGGCAGCGCGTGGCCGCTCGGCAGCACGCGCCGTTCGATCAGGCCGCGCAACTGGACATAGAGTTGCCGGTGCAGGTTGGCGGAACTGCCGCGATCCAGTGCGATGCCGTCGATTGGAAAACTGGTCTTCATCCTGGTTCCAAAAAATCAATGCAAACTGGTTCTAACAATGGAACCAAAGCAGTCCTAGGCTCAAGAAAAATGCGTTCGGGTTCAGATGGGGCTGACCGATGCAGTGCATAAAGGTGGGAGTGATCGGTGCGGGTGGCGTCGCCCAGGTCGAGCACATTCCGAATCTGCTCAGATTGCACCGGCAGTTCGAGATCCTCGGCGTCTACGATCCTTCGCGCAAAGTCCGCGCCTTTGTTGGCGAGGAATTCGGCCTGAGCACATTCGCCAGTCTCGACGAGCTTCTCGCCATGCCGCTTGACGCCGTGGTCATAGCCTCGCCCGATGCGTTGCACTGGGAACAGGCTCTCGCCGCCTTCGCCAGGGGGCTGCACGTCTTCTGCGAAAAGCCGCTTTGCTATAGCGCCGAGGACATCGACGACTTGATCGCCGCCAGGGATCGCGCCGGCAAGGTGCTTCAGGTCGGCTACATGAAGCGTTTCGATCCGAGCTACGAGGCGGCTTTGAAGATGCTGCCGGGCACGGCGCGGACGCTTCGCTACATCTCGGTCGAGGTCAATGATCCCGACGCGTGGCCGTTCGTGCGGCACCACTCCACATGCCGGGGCGACGACATGGCGGCGGGGTTGGTTGCCTCGACCGAAGCCAAGCAGCGCGAGCAGGTGGACCGCGCGGTGCCCGGTTTGGACGATCCCGGCGCCTTTCGCGGCTTTGTCGGCGCCTATTGCTCGGCGATCGTGCACGACGTGAACGCGGTCCACGGGTTGCTCGATGCGCTCGGGATCGCGGATGGCGACATTGTCGGCGCCTCGCTTTTTGCCAGTGGCGAAGGCGGCCAGGGTGCCGTGCGGCTGCTCGGTTTCCAGGCGCTGTGGAACATGGTGCATTTGGCCGTACCTGGGCTCGCCGACTACCGCGAGCGCATCACGCTCTACTTCGACCACGCCTCGCTCGAACTGGAATTTCCCTCGCCCTACCTCAACCACCAGGCGACGCGGCTGACCGTCCGCACCAGCGACGGCCACACGCTGTCCAGCCGCGATATCCGCAGCGGCTACGAAGAGGCGTTTGTCGAGGAGTTGAAAGGTTTCTGGTCGGCGATCGTCGAAGGCACGCCGGTGCGCAACACCGCCGAGCACGCTCGTCGCGACATGACGCTGCTGGCCGGCCTCGCCCGGCATCACCTGGCCCAGCTCAAGCAACCAGGAGCTCGCCCGTGACCGTTCGCATCGGCATCAATCCGATCACCTGGAGCAACGATGACGTGCCCGAACTCGGCGGCGACACGCCGCTTGAGATCTGTCTTGGCGAAACCAGACAGGCCGGCTATTCCGGCACTGAACTTGGCGGCAAGTTTCCGCGCCGGTCGGCTGACCTGAAGCCGATCATGGAACGCTATGGCCTTGCCGTGATTTCCGGCTGGTATGATGGCCGCTGCGACGAGAAGGATGTCAGCGCGGAAATGGATGCGATCATGCCGCATCTCCAACTGTTGAAGGATATGGGCTCGACCCATGTCGTCTATGCCGACACCTCGCGCGGGCGCCATGACGCCATCTGGGGGCCGATCTCGCAGCGCCCGGCGCTGAGCCCGCAGGAGTGGCCGGCCTACGGCCGCAAGCTGACCGCGCTGGCCGAGCGGATGGCGGATTTCGGCGTGCGCATGGCCTTTCACCACCATATGGGAACCATCGTCGAGACCGATGCCGAGGTGGGCCTGCTGATGCGGCACACCGGCGAGGCGGTCGGACTGCTCTATGACACCGGCCATTCGATATTTTCGGGCGGCGACCCGCTGGCTTTGATCAAGGCGCACGTCAAACGCGTCGTGCATGTGCATTGCAAGGACGCGCGCAAAGCCGTCCTTGATCGTGCCCGCGCGCAAGACATGAGTTTCATGGCTGCGGTCATGGAAGGGATATTCACCGTTCCTGGCGACGGCTTCATCGACTATCCGGCCATTTTGCGCGTGCTTGCCGACAACGGCTACAGCGGCTGGCTGGTCGTCGAGGCCGAGCAGGATCCCAGCAAGGCCAACCCGCTGACCTATGCGACAATGGGATTCCGGAACCTGTCGCGCATGGCGAGCGAAGCCGGATTTACCATCATGGAATGATCGGGGCCGCGATGCGGCCTCTGGGGAACCAGTGCTGATGAATGAAACTGGACAAAGGTGTGCGAAGATCAAGGTCAGGGAATAACAACACACCTTGAAGGGGCAACTGGACTGCCGACCGTAACTGCGGCGGCGGAAAACAAACAGGAGGTTGTTATGTTTTCGCTTGCGAAATTGATAAAGCCTGCGCTCGGCCTGCTGGCCGGCGTCACAATGATGGCGGCGGCCACCAGCCTTGCGGCCGCCGACGAGACGCGCGTGGTGTTTGTAACCCATGGCCAGAGCGGCGACCCTTACTGGTCGGTGGTGAAGAACGGCATGGACGATGCGGCCAAGACCCTGGGCGTCAAGGCCGAATATCTGGCGCCCGAAACGTTCGACATGGCCAAGATGGCGCAGATGATCGACGCCATTGCAGCCTCGAACCCCGATGGGATGGTTGTTTCGATCCCTGACGCCGCGGCCCTTTCAGCTCCGGTCAAGAATGCCATTGCTGCCGGCATCCCGGTCATCGTCATCGATTCCGGCGGCTCGAAGCTGACCCATGATCTGGGCGGCCTGTTGTTCATGGGACAGGACGAATTCCAGGCGGGCGTCATGGCCGGTGAGCACATCAAGGCGCTCGGCCTCACCAAGGCGGTCTGCGCCAATCACGAGGTGGGCAATTCCAGCCTTGACGATCGCTGCGCGGGCTTTGCCAAGGGCCTGGGTGTCGACGTTCCGGTGATGAATGGTGTCATCGACCCGACGGAAATGAAGAACCGCATGATCGCCTACATGACCGCCCATGCCGATACGCAGTTCATTCTCGCTGTCGGCGCCAGCGGTGCCGAACCGACGCTGGCAGCGCTCGATGAAATGGGCCTCGCAGGAAAGGTGAAAACCGGCACGTTCGACCTGTCTCCCACCATCCTGCAGGCCGTTGTTGCCGGCAAGATGGAGTGGGGCATCGACGCCCAGCAATATGCCATGGGCTATATCCCGGTCGCGATGTTCGACCTTTGGAAGAAGTACAAGATCATGCCGATCGCCGACTATCCGACCGGCCCCGGTTTCGTCACCAAGGACACTGCCGCCTCGGTCATCGACCTGGCAAAACTGGGCAAGCGTTGACCGCTCGCGGCCGGGCCTCGGCCCGGCCGCTTTCACTGATGAAGGTAACGCATCCATGGCTGCAGAGATTCGCGACGACCGGGTCCGGTCCGTCTCCCGCCTGAGCCGCCTGCTGAGCAGGCCGGAACTCGGTGCGGCGGCCGGGACCGTTCTGGTCTTTGTGTTCTTCGCCATCACGGCGGGAAATACGGGACTGTTCAGTGCCAAGGGGATCATCAATTTTCTCGAGGTCTCGGCCCAGCTTGGCATTCTCGCCGCACCGGTGGCCCTGTTGATGATCGCCGGCGAATTCGACCTGTCGGTTGGCTCAATGATTGGCTTTGCCGGAATCCTGATCGCCATCCCCTCCGTGTTCTGGGGCTGGCCGATCTGGCTTTCGCTGCTGTTTTCCTTCGCTGTTTGCGGCGGCATCGGCGCGCTCAACGGGCTCGCCGTCGTCAGGACCGGACTGCCCTCCTTCATCGTCACGCTCGGTAGCCTGTTCATGCTGCGCGGCCTGACGCTCGGTCTCACGCGCGGCATATCCGGGCGAACCCAGGTGTCGGGCGTGCATGAACTGGCGTTGCACGATCCTCTCAACAGCCTGTTTTCGGGACAGGTGTTTTCCGGCCTGATCGCGTGGCTTTCGGACATCGGCCTCGTCGGCAAGCGGGCCGACGGCTTGCCGTCGATCTCCGGCATTCCGGTGTCGATCGTCTGGTGGATCGTATTGACCTTGCTCTGCACCTGGTTGCTGACGCGCAGCCGCTTCGGCAACTGGATCTTCGCCGCGGGTGGTGAAGCCAATGCCGCGCGCAATCTCGGTGTGCCGGTGGCGCGCACCAAGATCACGCTGTTCGTCATGACGGCCATGGCGGCCGCGCTCTTTGCGGCGATCCAGGTCCTGGTCACCGGCTCTGCCGACACGCTGCGCGGCACCCAGAAGGAGTTCGAGGCCATCATTGCCGTCGTCATCGGCGGCACGCTGCTCACCGGCGGCTACGGATCGGCCATCGGCGCCATGTTCGGCGCGTTGATCTTCGGCGTGGTGCAGATGGGCATCTTCTACACCGGCATAGACACGGACTGGTTCAAGCTGTTCATGGGCGCCATGATGGTCATCGCAGTGCTGTTCAACAGCTATGTGCGCAACCGCGCCATGAGGAGCCGGTGATGGCCGAGCCCTATGTCGAACTGAAGTCGGTCAGCAAGTATTTCGGGTCGGTCGTTGCACTGAAGGATGTGTCCTTCGACGTATGTCCCGGCGAGGTGCATTGCCTGCTCGGCGACAATGGCGCCGGCAAGTCGACGCTGATCAAGACGCTGTCCGGCGTCTACGCGCCCGACGAGGGTGAAATCCGCGTACAGGGCAAGCCGACAAGGTTTGCATCGCCGGCCGATACGCGCAACAGCGGCATCGCAACGGTCTACCAGGACCTGGCTTTGGTGCCGCTGATGAGCGTGGCGCGAAACTTCTTTCTCGGGCGCGAGCCGATGCGCAAGTTCGGTCCGATCAGCCAGTTTGACGCCGAGTTCGCCAACCGCACCGCGTATGACGAATTGTCGGCGATGGGCATCCAGCTGCGCGATCCCGAACAGCCCGTCGGCACGCTTTCGGGCGGGGAACGGCAGTGCCTGGCCATCGCCCGCGCCGTTTATTTCGGTGCCAAGGTTCTGATCCTGGACGAGCCGACATCGGCGCTGGGGGTGCATCAGGCATCCGTCGTGCTGAAGCTCATCGTCCAGTCCAAGGCGCGCGGCATCGGCGTCATTTTTATTTCCCACAACGTTCATCACGCTTATGTGGTTGGCGACCGCTTTACTCTGTTGAAGCGCGGCAGATGCACCGGCACCTACGCGAAAAGCGAAATCGATCGCGATCAGCTGCTCAATCTGATGGCGGGCGGCAAGGAGCTGGTGGATCTGGAACAGGAACTGAGCAAGGTCGCCAAAAGCAGTCCCGCGTAAGCGAAGCAGAAGGTCAATGGTTGTAGCGGAGCCCTACCCGAAGATCCGCTCGCCCTGCTCGTCGACCAACTGGATGCCCTTCTTGATCGAGATGTCGACGGCGTCGTCGAGCCCGGCAAAACGGTCGGCGCGGATGAATTTGTGCTCCTTGATGACGCCATCGATCTCCTTGGAGACGATGCCGCAGGTCTGGTATTGGCCCTCGGCCTTGTAAGGCGTGGCGCTGATCAGGAAACCCTTGTGCTCGACCTGCTTGGCTGGCGCGGCACTTTTTGGTTCACCGGCCTCAGCGCCGCCACCGCCGCCGAAAAGACGTTTTAGAAAAGACATCGCTCAAATCTCCCTGTTCGCCTTGCAATCGCGGCCTGCCCTGTTCGCGATTCACGACGTTGTTGTCCCAGCATGCGCGAATGTGCCGCCGCGTTCCAGCCCCCTGATGAAGACGTCGACCAGCAGGTCGATCTGCTGGCCGATCTCGTCCGCCTGCCGGCGGACCGATTTGGCCGCATAGCCGCTGGTGACGATGCCATGCACGCTTGACCAAAGGGTTCGGGCAGCGATCCGGCGCGTCTCCTCGTCAAGGTCGAAGTCGCCGCCGGCGAGCACGCCGGCAATGATCTCGAACAGCTGGTCGAGGCGCGCTTCATAGGCATCCGGCTCGGTGCGAACGGCGCGCCGGCGGTTGAAGGCAAGCAGCGCCGGCCAGCTGCCGGGATGCACTTCCACGAAGCGCACATAGGCGCCGGCGAGCGCCAGCAGACGTTGGCGAACATCCGTCACTCCGCGCAGGCCGAGATCGGCCATCGCCGTGGCACCCGCTGCGCCCAGCCGGTCGAGCAGCCGCATGTTGACGGCACGGTGCACCTCATCGAGATCGGCGAACAGATTGTAGACCGAGCCGACCGAGATACCCGCCTGCTCGGCGATCGTCCTCGCCTTCAGATTGTCCATGCCGCCGTCGTTGATCAGCGTCTCGGCAATGGCGAGCACCCGCTCGCTCATCTCTTCCTTGTCCAGTGCCATATCGGTCCTTCTTGAGTGCGACTGTGACGCGGCACGCTCTCACAGCCTCGTTCTTTCCTTTGTTTACCATATCCGGGAATTCGTGAACAGCGTTCAAAAATCTCTTGAACAATGTTCATTTCCTGTTATGTTGACTTCGTGAACATTGTTCAAACGCTAGAACGAAGGGAGAAGAAAATGCTTAGCCTGATCAGAACATTGCTCGACGGCGCCAGTGCGCGGGCCGAGGACGGCCTCAAGGACCGCTTCGCCATCGACCTTCTGGCGCAGCGGATCCGCGACGCCGAGACGGGTCTCACCGCCGCCAAGCAGACGCTCGCCTCATTGATTGTCCGTCAGCGTGCCGAGCAGGCCAATCTCGACCAGCTCGACCGCCGCCACGCCGATGTGGAAAGACGCACCATCAGCGCGCTGGCCGCGGGCAACGACGCGCTTGCCGAAAGTGGCGCGGCAGCCGTCGCCGAGCTGGAGAACGAACGCGAGGTCCGCCGCGCCACCGTGCATAGCCTTGGCGAGAAGACATTGCGGATGCGCGTTTCGGTGGAGCGGGCGCATCGCCGCATCATCGACCTCAACCAGGGCATGATCTCGGCCCGCGCCATCGATGCCGAGCGCAAGGCGCAGTCACGCCTCGTCAGATCGATCGGTCAGTCGGCAAGCCTCAACGAGGCCGAAGACCTTTTGGCCCGCATCAAGGCAGGCAGCGACCCGTTCGAGGAGGCCGGCATCCTCGACGAGATCGACGGCGAGCTGCGTCATGAGGCGATCCGCGACCGCCTCGCCGACGCCGGGCATGGCCCGGCGGTGAGAGTGCGCGCCAATGACGTGCTCGAGCGCCTGAAAACCATCAACTGAAACGCATTTCCAGACCTGATTTCCATCAACCCAAATCCATCGAAGCCAGGTTTCGTCAAACCAAAGGGAGAACCACAATGAACGCCAACCAGACCTACATCATGTTCAACACCATTTCGGTCGGTGCCGCCTATTTCATGCTCGGCCTGTCGCTGTGGCTGGCACCGGTCGACCTGTCGACCAAGGGCTACTGGGCCATGGGCATCCTGCTGCTCACCGGCAGCCTGGTGAACCTGGTCAAGTACCGCACCGACGAGCGCCTGTCGGCCGAGATGACCGCCAAGATCGAGAAGGCCCGCAACGAGAAGCTGATCAGCGAGTATGTCGGCAAGGAATGATCCAGCACGCCTGGAGACGAAAAAAGCCCGGATCTCTCCGGGCTTTTTGTCTGTACTGGCTTTTTGTCCGAGCTGGACCGGGCGGCCTCAGCCGCGCGACAGCGCTTCCAGCGCCTCGGCGGCGCCTTCGAGAATGGCGATCGCCTCGGCCTGCTTGTCGGCCGGGGCATCGACGAAGTCGCCGAGAGCGGCGCGCAGCCGGTGCCGCACGGCGCGGAACTCGTCACGCGCTTCCGACCGGCCACCACGACCGCCACGACGCCCACCCTCTTCGCTCTCGTCGTTCCAGCCGAACCAGTCGCGCGCCTTGGCCATCTTGCGGCCGAAGCGCTCGAGATGCTCGAGCACGCCGTCGATCATCTCGCGGTTGTCGTTGAGATGCGCCTGTCCGGCCTCGGTGATCGAAAACACCTTCTTGTTGCCGTCGGCCGCGGAAGCGGCATAGCCGGCCTCTTCCAGGAAGGTCAGCGTCGGGTAGACCACGCCCGGGCTCGGGCTGTAGATGCCGCTGGTGCGCTCTTCGAGGGCCTTGATGATGTCGTAGCCATGGCGCGGCGCCTCGGCCAGCAGCGACAGCGTGATCAGCTTGAGGTCGCCGTCGGCCAGCATGCGCCCGGCGCGGAACATGTCACCGGGGCCACCGCGTCCGCCGCCACGACCGCCATGGCCGAATGGACCGAAACCGCCACCACGGCCGCCGAACTTGCCGGCCATGTGCATGAAAGCGCGCAACGGGTGCTCGCCAGAATGATGATGTCTGTGCATTGATTGCTCCTTGAGTTCTATCTTACGATATATCTTAATTAGGCACGCCAATCGCTGGAGTCAAGATATATCTTACGATGTATCTGAACGCGGTGCCAGAGCCTTGCTTTTGCCGGAACGTGCCGCTAGAAGGCCCGCGAGCGGCTCGGCTGCTCCGTAAGCGTCTGACGTCAAGCAACGCATCCAACCCCGGTCTTTCCGGGCAATTGCGCCGGTCACCGGCGAATGGATGCCAAATGCGAACGACCGGACACTTCAGGGAATCTCCCAAAATGACTGCAAGAAATCGGCGCAGGAAGCTGCCTGCGCGCTATGCTGCCATCCTCAGCCCGCTGGTGCTGTCGCTGTTGATGACCTTCATCGTCTCGCTCATCTCGACGCTGAAAACCCTTGGTTTCCACCCCGACCTGCCGTTCATCTGGATGACAGCCTGGGGCCTGTCCTGGCTGGTGGCGTTTCCGACGTTGCTGCTGGTGTTGCCGATGGTGCGCCGCATCGTCGGCGCGCTCTGCGAGCCGGCCGGCCGATAAGGCACTGCGAATGGAGGTCCGCCAATGTTTCCGGAGCTCCATTCGCCACGGTCACCGATGACGAACCGCTACCAGCGGCCCTTGCGGCGGTTCCAGGCGTAGAGCAGGTCGGCGAAACGATCATAGGCAAAGCGCGTCAGCGGCAAGGCAACCGGATTGCCGAACACCATCGCCAGCCAGCCCTCGCCCGGCGTTGTCAGCCACACGGCAATCGCGACATCGGCGCCGACCAGCAGCCGGCCGTCCGCGTCGGTGGCGTGCAGCCGGCGGCGGATATCCTCGAGCGACGCGCCAGATCCGGCAAGTGCTGCCGGTTCAAGGTTGATGTCGCGAAACTCGATCCGCCCGGCCTTGACCGCTTCGATCAACCGCCGTTTTTGCCGGTTGATCCCGGCATCGCAAACCGGGCAGCGCGTGTTGTACCAGACGGTCAGCAAAGGCTTGGTTCGTTGTTCGGGCATGATGCTTCCAGAAACCCGCACCTGTTTTTTGGCGTCATGCTCAGCCGTGGCCATGCCTGTGGTGCAGGTCGGGATAATGCGGGTGCCGGTGGCGCATGGGCGCATGCCGGTGCCAGTGCGAATGCGGCTCGCTCACCGGTCCGTCATGATCGTGCTGGTGGTGCTCGTCATGCACATGGCTGTGTTCGTGTTCCATCTCCTCGTGGTCGTGCTCGTGCTCATGGCGTTCCGACAGATGCAGCCAGAGGCCGACGCCCATCAGAAGCCCGGCGACCGCCAGCTTGAGCGTGACGGCGTCCCCCAGGATGGCGATTGCCAACAGCGCGCCGATAAAGGGGGCGAGCGAGTAATAGGCCCCGGTCCGTGCCGTGCCGAGATGGCGCAGCGCCACGATGAACATCACCAGGCTGACCCCGATGGCAAGGAAGCCGACGGCCGCGGTGACAGCGACGATTGACATCGGTGGAAACGAAGCCCCGCCGGCGAGCGCCAGCCCGACATTGACGACGCCCGCCACCAGCCCTTTGAGCATGGCGATCACCACCGGGTCGGTGGCCGAGATCCTGCGTGTGAAATTGTTGTCCAGCCCCCATGCCAGGCACGCTGCGGCGACCAGCACGGCACCAAGGTTGAAGGCGACGCCCTGACCTTGCCACGACAGCAAAACGGCGCCGATAGAGGGCCAGCCCGGCACCGGCGCCGAGATAGAGCAGACCAGCCAGCATGAAGGGGTTGACGCTGTCGAGCAGCAGCTTGCAGAGCGGCGGCGCCGCGCCGAACAGGATGGCGGAGCCAAGAGCAAGCGGCACGCCGGGCCACAGATGCGCATGTGAATTCGGTTCGGACATGGCCGCATCCTAACGCATGTCGCCCAAAACTGCGGAGCGGTTTTGGGGCATCGACATGCCTGAAACAGAGACTTGAAGCGCGTCGGCTGAACGATCAGGCGCCGTCAGGACAGCGCCTGATCATTAGCCTCCGCGCGCGCTGTTTTCAGGGCTCTATCCGAGCGAGGTGATGATCTCGCGGTAGGCGAATTCGGGGAAGGCTTTCAGCGTCCGCGTCCTGATGTTGCCACTCGCCGCCAGCATCAGCGAGAATCGAGCCAGCACCGCGTCGTCGGGCGCTTCGAGCACCGCCACCATGTCGTATTCACCCATGGTCAGGTAGAACGCCTTGAACGATCCGCCCATGTCTCCCAGCTGCTTCCTGGCGGCGTCGAGTCGTTTCGGTGAATCGCGCACATTTCTGGCGCCCTGTTCCGTCCAGTTCATCAGCACGATGTAGCTTGTCATGCACACCTCCCTCCGGGCCACGGAGCACGGCGGCTTCGCCGGGGCGGGCATCCGGGTTTGTCGCCCAGAAAATGCATCCGATGCGAAACTATCCTCCCGCAGCGAACGTCCTGCAAGGACTACCGCGCCGGCGCCTTATCGCCGGGTGAAGGCGAGCATCGCGCCAAGCGCCTTGAAGGCTGCGGCAAAGCGACCGTAAGACAGTCGGAGCCGACCAGCGAAAGTCGGTTCAAAAACCCGCCTGGTTGCGGCAATCTCCGTCGTGGCCGTCGATCTGGCGGAAATCCCCGGCCGACGTCCGAGACCGATCCAGCCGCCGGAGAGCTTCATGCGCGAGACCATCGATCTGCCGCCGGAATCGATTGAAAGTCCTGCCGCATGGACCGGCGAGGAGATGGCGAGGCATCCCCAGAATTGGCTGATCGAACTGGATGCGCAGGACGTCGCGGAACTGGAATTGGCGGCAACCGGCTTTCTTGCTGGCTCGCAGGACATCGGTAACCTGACAAAGGCCGATTTTCCCCTGCCCCGGCTTGACGGTCATCTTGCCGCCCTTCGCGAAAAACTGATCGTAGGCATTGGGTTCGAAGTGCTTCGCGGTCTCCCGGTGGAGAGATACTCCGCGCAAATGGCGGCAACGATCTTCTGCGGGATTGGCGCACATCTGGGAAGCGCACGGTCTCAGAATGCCCAGGGCCATATCCTCGGCCATGTCCGCGACATAGGCGCCGACACCAAGGACGCCACGACACGCATCTACCAGACCTCGGAGCGCCAGACATTTCACACCGACTCCGCCGATGTCGTCGGCCTGCTTTGCCTGCGCGATGCCATGCAAGGCGGCGAATCTTTGCTGGTAAGCACGGTGACGATCTACAACGCGATGCGCAAAAGGCGACCCGATCTGGTCCGCCTGCTGTTTGATCCGATTGCCACCGACCGGCGCGGCGAGATACCGGAAGGGGAAAAGCCCTATTTCGAAATCCCGATCCTCAACTGGCATGCGGGATTGCTGACCGGCATCTATCAGCGTCAATACGTCGACAGCGCGCAACGATTCCCGGATGCGATGCGGTTGAGCGCCGCGCATGTCGAAGCGCTGGATCTCTTCGACAGCCTTGCCAATGATCCGAAGCTAAACCTGTCGATGCGGCTGCGGCCAGGCGACATGCAGTTTGTCTACAATCACTCGCTGCTTCATGACCGCATGGGCTTTCGGGATTGGCCAGACCCGGACAAACGACGCCATATGCTGCGCCTGTGGCTGTCGATTCCCTTCGACCGTCCGCTGCCTGAGTGCTTCAGGCAGCGTTATGGCTCGATAGAAATCGGCGACCGGGGCGGCATCATCGTCAAGGGGACGCGGCTGAACGTGCCGTTGTAGGACAAGTGTGAAACGGGCCCTCCGCCCTGAATTGTAGAGCGGTCCGGCGTTTCCTTGATGAGCGACTTGAAATGAAAGAGGGCGCCAATCGGCGCCCTCAACTCTTCGCAACTGACAAATCTCAACTCAGCTATCCAGGAAGCTGCGCAGCTTGCGGCTCCGGCTCGGATGCTTGAGCTTGCGCAGCGCCTTGGCTTCGATCTGGCGGATGCGTTCGCGGGTGACCGAGAACTGCTGGCCGACTTCTTCCAGCGTATGGTCGGTGTTCATGCCGATGCCGAAGCGCATGCGCAGAACGCGTTCCTCGCGCGGCGTCAGCGAGGCCAGCACGCGCGTCGTGGTCTCGCGCAGATTGGCCTGGATCGCCGCGTCGATCGGCAGGATCGCCATCTTGTCCTCGATGAAATCGCCCAGATGCGAATCCTCCTCGTCGCCGACCGGCGTTTCGAGCGAGATCGGCTCCTTGGCGATCTTGAGCACCTTGCGCACTTTTTCGAGCGGCATGGCGAGTTTTTCGGCCAGTTCTTCCGGAGTCGGCTCGCGGCCGATCTCGTGCAGCATCTGGCGCGAGGTGCGCACGATCTTGTTGATCGTCTCGATCATGTGCACCGGAATGCGGATGGTGCGCGCCTGGTCGGCGATCGAACGCGTGATCGCCTGCCGGATCCACCATGTCGCGTAGGTCGAGAACTTGTAGCCGCGGCGGTATTCGAATTTGTCGACCGCCTTCATCAGGCCGATATTGCCTTCCTGGATCAGGTCGAGGAACTGCAGGCCGCGATTGGTGTATTTCTTGGCGATGGAGATGACGAGGCGCAGATTGGCCTCGACCATTTCCTTCTTGGCGATCGCGGCTTCGCGCTCGCCCTTCTGCACCTGGTTGACGATCTTGCGGAATTCCAGGATCGAGATCGCCGTTTCGGTGGCCAGATGCTGGATCTCGGCGCGCAGGTCGCGGATCGCGTCCTTCTCGTTCTTGGTGAATTCCTTCCAGCCGCGCGACGTCAAGTTGCCGATCGCACGCGTCCAGTTGGGGTCGAGCTCCGAGCCCTGATATTCCTTCAGGAACTCCTCGCGGCGCACGCCATAGCTTTCGGCCAGCCGCAAGAGCTTGCCTTCGTTCTGCACCAGGCGCTTGTTGATGTCGTAGAGCTGCTCGACCAGCGCCTCGATGCGCG
Source organism: Mesorhizobium newzealandense (assembly GCF_042682145.1). Taxonomy (NCBI): domain Bacteria; kingdom Pseudomonadati; phylum Pseudomonadota; class Alphaproteobacteria; order Hyphomicrobiales; family Phyllobacteriaceae; genus Mesorhizobium; species Mesorhizobium newzealandense. The sequence goes on from NZ_JBHUGZ010000013.1 coordinate 31,564, forward strand.
CCGTGTTGAGCGACAGCGACTTCACCGCCTTGATCAGCTGGTCCTTCAGCTCCTTCAGCCGGCGATCCTGGCTGGGCGACAGCGTGCCGGCCGCGGCCAGCCGGTTCTCGACCTGCTGGTCCTGCAGCTTGCGCAGCTTTTTGTAGGTGTCGGCGATGACGTCGAGCGTCTCCATCACCTGCGGGCGCAGTTCCGCTTCCATCGCCGCCAGCGACAGGCTGGCCTCGTCCTCGTCTTCCTCGTCGTCATCGACCAGCCCGCGCGTATCGGCGCCGACATTGGTGACGTCTTCTTCCTCGTCGCGCGAACGGCGCGGCTTTTCCTCGACCTTGGCTTCCTCGATGCGCTCGACCACCGGCGCCTGCTTGGCCTCGGGACCGGCATAGGTGGCTTCGAGATCGATGATCTCGCGCAGCAGGATCTTCGATTCGTTGAGCTCGTCGCGCCAGATGATGATGGCCTGGAAGGTCAGCGGGCTTTCGCACAGGCCCGCGATCATCGTCTCGCGGCCGGCCTCGATGCGCTTGGCAATGGCGATTTCGCCCTCGCGCGACAGAAGCTCGACCGAGCCCATCTCGCGCAGGTACATGCGCACCGGATCGTCGGTGCGGTCGGTCGGCTCTTTCTTGGTGGTGGTGGCGGCAACGGCGGTGCCGGTCTGCTCGGCCAGCTCGTTGGCGTCCTCCTCGGCGTCGGCAGCGGTGTCGCCGGCCTCCGGCTCCTCGCCCTGCTCGTCGTCCTCGACCACGTTGATGCCCATGTCGGACAGCATCGCCATCGTGTCCTCGATCTGCTCCGACGTCACTTCCTCGGAGGGCAGCACCGAATTCAGCTCGTCCATGGTGACATAGCCGCGCTTCTTGGCGGCCTTGATCATCTTCTTGACAGCATCATCGGAAAGGTCGAGCAGAGGCCCATCGGTGGCGCCTTCGCGTTCGGTTTCGACCTCTTCCTTTTCCTTTGTCGCCATAGTCTTTATCTTCTCCTAGCGGCCGGACATCTAAGCCGCTTAAGCTGTCGGACCAGTCAAATCGGATGCGCTCGCTTATGAAACGCGCTTCACCGGGCCAGTAACTGCATCTATCGTTAAGTCCAGATTAACCCTGATATCTGTGGCAGGCAGCCTGCCTGTCCAGTGGACCAGTACCTCACATCGCCTATTTCCCGTCGACGCGGGTGCGGGTTAACGTTTCGAATCGTCCTGATTCCGCCATTCTGCCGGAAGGTCAAGCGCCTCTCGCATGATTCGCATGAAAAAAGCGAATCAATTACCCGACTTAGCCCGCCACGCGCCATTTGGACGCGCAACAACGCCTTCACATTTCACTCTCTTACCGAGCCCGTCCCACCCCTATGGACCGGCAAGGGCTCTGTCTTCTTTTGGTGGAAGCATGATCTTGTCCCGAAAACCGGTTCCCACTTTCGGGATCATGCTTTTGGTGAAAGCATGAACTTGTTCCGAAAACCGGTTCCCACTTTTCGGGATATGCTTTAAGCCCGCCCGGCCCTGCCCGAGGACACGCCGAATCCTTCGATCAGCGCTTCCGTCGCTTGTACATCCTGGAATTGCGCCTGAATTTCGATCAGGTGCCGGTAGTTTTCGTCTGTGGGATCGGTGGCGAGCGCCGCTTCCGCCTGTTTCAGCTCCTTATGTAAGGTGCGCGCGCTGCGCTGCAAGTGCAGTGCCTGGCTGAAAGCGTCGCGGGCATCCTCGAGCGCGGCGGTCTCCAGCGCCGGCCATTGCCGCGCCCGCCGGATCAGCCCGACCGCCCGCTCCCAGATCTCGGCGCAGCCCGCGCGCTCGATGGTGGAGATAACCGCCTGGCGGTCATTGGCCATGTCATGCGCCATCGCATCGAGGATGGCGCCGTGCAGCCGCCTCAGATCGGAGTTGGCGAGATCGAGAAACTCGATATGAGCGAAATTCTCGTCGATCAGCGCCGGATGGTTGACCAGCGCGACGATGATCGTCGCCTCGCGCATCGACATCCCCTCGTTGCCGCGCTTGACCAGTGCCGACTGGCCAAGGCTTTCGGTGATCGCGATGCGGCCGCCACCAGCCTTGGCGAACTGTCCGCCGGGCGCCGCCTTGCCCTGGCCGCGCTCGCCCGGCCTGCCCCCATCTTGCCGACCTTGGCGCGCACTGCGCTGGTTGCCGAAGAAGCTCAGCACCCGCTCGCGCATCTCCTGTTGATAGTGGTAGCGCAGGCTTTCGTCGCGAATGCGGCTGGTCAGCTCGCGCAGCGTCTTCTCCAGCTCGGCCCGCCGCTCCGGCGTATCGAAGACGCCGCCCGCGGTCTCGCGCATCCACAGAAGGTCGGCCAGCGGCCGCGCCTCGGCCAGCACGATGCGGAATGCATCCGGCCCTTCGGCCTTGACCAGGTCGTCGGGGTCCTTGCCTTCCGGCAGCAGCGCGAAGCGCGCCGAGCGCCCGGCCTGCACCGAGGGCAGCGCCATGTCGGCGGCGCGCCACGCCGCCTTCAGCCCGGCCTTGTCGCCGTCGAAACACAACATCGGCTCCGGCGCCATGCGCCACAGCAGTTCGAGCTGGTTTTCGGTGAGTGCCGTGCCGAGCGGCGCCACGACGTTCTCGAAGCCGGCCTGCGCCAGCGCGATCACGTCCATATAGCCTTCGACGGCAATGACGGTGCCGCCCTTGGCCAGCGCCTTGCGCGCGCGGGCGAAATTGTAGAGCACATTGCCCTTGTGGAAGAGCTCGGTATCGGGCGAATTCATGTATTTGGCCAGCGCATCCGGCGCCAGCGCCCGGCCGCCGAAAGCGATGATCTTGCCGCGCGAATCCGGGATCGGGAACATGATGCGGTCGCGGAACCAGTCATAGGAGACCGGGATGTCGTCGCCGTGGCGCACCAGCCCGCAAGCCTCGATATCGGCTTTCGGCACGCCCCTGGCGGCGAGATGCTCCTTGAGCGCATTGCGGCTGTCGGGCGCAAAGCCGAGCCGGAACGATTGCTGCGTCGCCGGTGTCAGCCCACGGTCGCGCAGATAGGCGCGGGCTTTCGCGCCTTCCGGTCCCTGCAGCCGCTCCTGGAAGAAGGCGGTCGCCATTTCCATGACATCGGTCAGGCTGGCACGTTCCTTTTCGCGCCGTTCCTCCTGCGCATCGCGAACCGGCATCGGCACGCCGGCCATGTCGGCGATCTTCTCGACCGCTTCGGGAAAGCTCATGCCGTCGAGCTCGGTCAGGAACTTGAAATGATCGCCCGACACCGAGCAACCGAAACAGTGGTAGCGGCCCTTCTTGTCCTCGCAGTGGAAGGACGGGCTCTTCTCGCCGTGGAACGGGCAGCAGCCCCAGTAGTCGCCGCGCGGCGCATTGGTCTTCTTCCTGTCCCACGCGACGCGCTGGCCGATGACCGAAGAAATCGGCACGCGGTCGCGGATCTCGTCGAGGAAGGCGGGCGGAAAGCGCATCGGGAAACTCGTTTCCCCTCCATATAATCATGCCTGCGAAGTCCGACGACCCCTAATGCGGGCCATACCCGGTTTCCACAGGGCAAAAAGAAAGGCGACCTTTGCGGGCCGCCTCCTTTCAAGTTCCAGCCTTGTGCTGGCTCCGCCAGGTCTACTGCGCGGCAAGCGCGCCGAAGATGACGCCGGAGAGGACGCCGACCAGCACATAGTCATTGCCGACGCGGATCCATTCCTGGCCGCGGCCGGGGCGATGCAGGCCATAGCGGCCATAGTCGCGGATCGGCTGGTGACGCTTCCAGCTCGAATATCTCTGGCCGTTGCGCCAGTTGTTCCGCTTCACGACGACCTTCTTCTTGATGACGCGCTTCCTCACATCGTGGTGGCCGGGCTTCTGCCAGTCGACCTGACTGTAGTTCGACTGCGGAGCGTTCGGTGCATTCATCGGCGCGGCCTGCCCGGTGAGTGACGTGGCGGCCAGCATCGAGAAAGCGAGAGCGGAAAGGACAATGCGTTTCATGGGAAGTCTCCTTGGTTGTCGATGCCCAAGGGATAGCGACCCACCGATGAACCGAAACTGAACGCCTGCATTACAATTGTGTAATGAATTCCTTCATTTACCCCAGAGAATTGAACATCATCGCAAAGGCAACAGCCGCCGTGCCAAAGCGACCCTGGCAATGCGCCATTCGCGTGTCGTCCATTTTCCGACACCGCCTGTCGCGCGGCAACGGCCCCTCGAAATCGACAAGATTTTATTATCCGGCTAAAATAGTCGGGTTATTGTCGGTCACTGCCATGAATATGATTCGCAACCTCGCTTTTGCCTCTGATCGCCGCGCCATCCGCGTTGCGAGCCCTGTCCGCATATGGGCGGCGAAATGAGCGGTTCCGTCGTCCTACTGCATCTGGCCGGCGCCGTGGCGCTGATGCTGTTTGCCACCCGCATGGTGAAGACAGGCGTCGAACGCGCCTATGGCGACGTGTTGCGCCACAAATTGCGCGCCACCATGCGCAATCCGATCATGGCGGTGCTGGCCGGCACCGGCCTCGCCATCGCCCTGCAGAGTTCCACCGCCGTCACGCTGCTGGTCGGCTCCTTCGCCGGCTCCGGCATCGTCTCGGGCGCCGCCGGCCAGCTTGCCGTGCGCGGCGCCGAGATCGGCTCGGCGCTGGTGGTCAAGCTGCTGACCTTCGATCTCACCCTGCTGGTGCCGCTCTGTCTGATCACCGGCACGGTGATGTTCATGGCCACCGAGCGGCGCGACTGGCGCCAGTCCGGCCGCATCCTGGTCGGCATCGGCCTGCTGATCCTGTCGCTTGAAATGATCGGCCAGGCATCCGAGCCGCTGCGCAACAGCCAGCTCATGCCGGTGATCATCAACTACTTCTCCAGCGATTCCATCACCGCCTATCTGCTGGCGGCGCTGATCACCTGGCTGTTCCAGTCGAGCATCGCGGCGGTTCTCCTGATGGCGACGCTGGCCGGCCGTGGCGTGATCAGCCCGGAACTCGGCGTCGTTCTCATCCTCGGCGTCAATCTGGGCTCTTCGATCATCGCGCCGATGCTGACCCGTTCGGCCGGGCCTGCCGTGCGCGTCGTGCCGATCGGCAACCTCTTGATGCGCGGACTTGGCTCGCTGGTCATGCTGGTGCTGTTCATGACCTTCAGGCCGCAGGTCGCCTTCCTCGGCGCGACGGCGGCGGACCAGATCGTCAACGCCCACATCCTGTTCAATGTGCTGATCCTGCTCGCCGGCCTGCCGCTGGCCGGGTTCGTCTACCGCGCCTCGGAGAAGATTGTGGCACTCGGCACCAAGCCCGCGCCGGCCGCCACGCTCGACGTCGTCGAGCTTTCCGCGCTCAACGAAAGCGCGCTCGACGTGCCGAGCCAGGCATTGGCCAACGCCACGCGCGAAGTGGTGCGGGTCTGCGAGACGGTCGAGATCATGCTCAAGCGCATCATCGAACTCTATGAGAGCGCCGACGCCGACAAGATCAAGGCGCTGGCAGCCCTTGACGACCGCGTTGACCGCAAGCACGCGGCGATCAAGCTTTATCTGGCCAAGCTTACCAGGAATCCTCTGACCGAGGACGAGGCGCTGCGCTGCCAGGAACTGATCGGCGCCTGCGTCAAGCTGGAGCAGGTCGGCGACATCATCGTGCGCAACATGCTGGTGCATGTGAAGAAGAAGTTCGAGCGCGGGCTGGAATTCACCGACGAGGGCTGGAGCGAATTGTCCGCCTTCCATGGCTCGGTACTCGCCAATGCGCGGCTTGCCTTCAACGTGTTGGTATCGCGCGATCCCGAGACCGCCCGCCAGCTGGTGCTGGAAAAGGACCGGCTGCGCGACCGCGAGAAGGAAACCAGCGCCAGCCATTTCGTGCGGCTGCGCGACGGCACCGCCAAGAGCGTCGAGACCAGCTCGATCCACCTCGACACCATCCGCGACCTGAAGCAGATCAACTCGCTGCTGGCGTCGATGGCCTATCCCGTGCTCGAAGAGCGCGGCCTGCTCACCGGGTCGAGGTTGAAGGCGAGCTGATTTACGACGCCGACACAGTCCTGGTTTCGGCGGCAAAATACCTTTGCTCTGTTTCCACCAGTCGGGATATGGGTCGGTTGGCCCAGCCTTTCGGAGGAAATCGATGGACACCCATTCGCGCAGTTTCGCCAAGGCGCTTTCCTGGCGCGTGACCGGCACCATCGACACGATGATCATCTCGCTGGTCGTGACCGGAAGCATCAAGCTCGCTGCAGCCATTGGCCTGACCGAGGTCTTCACCAAGTCGCTGCTCTATTATTTCCACGAGCGGGCGTGGCTCAAGATTCCATACGGACGCAAGACCCCGGCTTAGCCACCCCGGGGCGCGACTGGGTGACGTGAGAATTCGATCAAGAAAACCTAAACCGGCGTCCACAATTTCTGGATTGCCCGCGACGCTCATCCGTGGTTTGAGGCCGTTCCAGCTAGGGCCTTCCCCATGTCGCTTCCGCTCATCGCCCTGTTCATTGCCGCCTTCGCTTTCGGCACCACCGAATTCGTCATCGCCGGCGTGCTGCCGCAAGTGGCCGAAGGGCTTGGCGTTTCGGTTCCCTCCGCCGGCTACCTCGTCTCCGGCTACGCCTGCGGCATCGCCATCGGCGGGCCGCTGCTGGCGCTCGCCACCAAGGCGCTGTCGCGCAAGACCTTGCTGCTCGGGCTCGCCGTCGCCTTCACCCTCGGCCAGGCGGCCTGTGCGCTGGCGCCCGACTTCACCTCGATGCTGCTTCTGCGCATTGCCGTTGCGATAGCGCATGGCGCCTATTTCGGCGTCGCCATGGTGGTCGCCGTCGGCCTCGTGCGCGAGGACCAGCGCGGCATGGCGGTTGCGGTGATCCTGTCCGGCCTCACCGTTTCCAATGTCATCGGCGTGCCGGCCGGCACCGCGATCGGCAACATCTGGGGCTGGCGCGCGACCTTCTGGGTGATGTGCGCGCTGGGCGTGGTGGCAACGCTTGCCATGGCAGCCCTTTTTCCGCGCACCACCGGGTCGTCGGCCAAGCCCGCCGGCCTGGCGCGCGAGGTTCGCGTGCTGGCGCGCCAGCAGGTCTGGACCTCGCTGATCCTCATGCTGATGCTGATGATCGGCCAGTTCGGCCTGTTCACCTACATTACGCCGACATTGCTCGAAATCACCGGTCTTGATGAAGGCCTGGTGCCGTGGGTGCTGCTGCTCAACGGCGTCGGCGCCACGCTCGGCGTCTTCCTTGGCGGCAAGCTCTCTGACTGGAAGCTGATGCCGTCGCTGATCACCATGCTGGCCCTGCAGGCGGTGACGCTGGCCGTGATCTATGCCGTCAGTCCCTATCCCGTGCCGATGGTTGTCGCGATCGTCATCTGGGGCGGTCTCAACTTTGCCATCGGCACGCCGATCCAGACCCGCATCCTGGCCTGGACCGCCGACGCCTCCAACCTCGCCTCCTCGCTCATACCATCCGGCTTCAATGTCGGCATCGCGCTCGCCGCATCGCTCGGCGCCGCCATGCTCAATGGCGGCTATGGCTACCGCAGCCTGCCGCTGCTTGGCGCCATCGCCATGCTGGTCGCCGTCGCGGTGGCGCTCGCCTCTTATGTCTGGGAAGGGCGCAGCAACGCCACGCCGCCGCTGACGGCCCCCGCCGAGTAGAGCACGCGGCAAAAGCCCTCACCCGCGCCAGCGCAACAGGCGCATGGCGTTGGCGGTGACCAGAACGGTGGCGCCGGTGTCGGCCAGGATCGCCGGCCACAGGCCGGTTATGCCGGCAATGGTGGTGACCAGGAACACCGCCTTCAGCCCGAGCGCCACGGTGATGTTCTGGCCGATGTTGGCCATCACCGCCCGCGACAGGCGCACCATGCGCGCGACATCCATGACCCGGCCATGCAGGATCGCAGCATTCGCCGTTTCCAGCGCCACATCGGTGCCGCCACCCATGGCGATGCCGATATCGGCGGCGGCAAGCGCCGGTGCGTCGTTGATGCCGTCGCCGACCTTGGCCACCTTCAGCCCCTCGCGCTGCAGCTCACCGACGATGCGCTGCTTGTCCTGAGGCAGCAGCTCTGCCCGCGCCTCGATGCCGAGCGAAGCGGCAATGGCTTCGGCGGTGCGGCGGTTGTCGCCAGTCAGCATCACCGTGCGGATGCCCTCGGCCTTCAGCGCCGCAATGCCAGCCGCCGCATCCGGCCGCGGTTCGTCACGCATGGCGATCAGCCCCGCCACCACGCCATCGGCCACCAGCACCGAGACAGTCTTGCCCTGGCCGTTGAGGCTGTCGACGGCAAGGCGCTGCGCCTCGGTCATCACGGCCCGTTCCGCCGCTGCCGAGCCGGAGCCGAGGAAGACCGCGACGCCGCCGACGCTGCCCTCGACGCCCTTGCCTGAGATCGCCTTGGCGGCCAAGGCAGGCGGCACCGGCGCCCTGTCGGCCTTGGCCCTGCCGAGGATCGCCACCGCCAGCGGATGGCTGGAGCCCTGCTCGAGTGCTGCCGCCAGCACCAGCACGGTGCGTTCGTCGCGCCCATACGCCACGATGTCGGTGACCACCGGTTTGCCGGCGGTCAGCGTGCCAGTCTTGTCGAAGGCGACCGCGGTGATCCGGCGAAAGCCTTCCAGCACAGCACCCCCCTTCATCAACAAGCCACGCCGCGCGCCGGTCGCCAGGCCCGCGGCGATCGCCGCAGGGGTCGAGATGACCAGCGCGCAGGGGCAGCCGATCAACAGGATCGCCAGGCCCTTGTAGATCCATGCGCTCCAGTCGCCGCCGATAAGCAGCGGCGGCAGCAGCGCCACCAGCGCGCCGACGGCCAGCACCGCAGGCGTATAGATGCGCGAGAAGCGGTCGATGAAGCGCTCGGTCGGCGCCTTGGCCTCCTGCGCCTCCTCCACCAGCCGCACCACCCGGGCGATGGTGTTGTCCGACGCTGCCGCCGTCACCCGCACCTTGAGCACGCCGTCGGTGCTGATCGTTCCGGCGAAGACAATTTCCGCGATCCCCTTGCGCCTCGGCGTGCTCTCGCCGGTCACCGGCGCCTCATCGATATCGCTCGACCCCTCGACGATCTCGCCATCGGCCGGGATGCGGTCACCCGGCCGCACCACGATCACGTCGCCGACCGCCAGGTTTTCGGCTGGAACTTCGGCCGTGCCGCCGGCCCCCTCGACAAGTGCCGTCTTCGGCACCAGGTCGGCAAGACCCTGGATGCTGGCCCGCGCGCGGCCCGCGGCGACGCCTTCCAGGAGTTCGCCGATCAGGAACAGCACCACCACGGCGGCGGCTTCCTCCGTGGCACCAATCATCACCGCGCCGGCGGCGGCAATGGTCATCAGCATCTCGATCGAGAATGGCGTACCGGCCAGTGCCGCCATCAGCGCGCGGCGGGCGATCGGCATCAGGCCGACCAGCAGCGCGGCCAGGAAAACCCAGCGTTCGGCCGCCGGAAACAGATGGCCGATGCCGTAGGCGGCAACAAGTGCCGCCGCACAAGCCAGCGTCAGCATAGCGCGTCGGGTGCGCCACCACGGCTGCCCCGGCTCGGCATCGCCGTGGAGATGGGCGGCTTCGGCTGTCGGCCAGGCCGGTTGCTTGCCAGCGTCATGATTGTGGCTCGCATGATCGTGGCCCTCGTGATCACGGCCTTCATGGTCATGGCCTTCAAGGTCATCGTGGCCGTGATCAGCGCGCGTCTTGCCCGACACCGGCGCTGTGCGCGCCTCCGCCTTGACGATGCCGTAGCCCAGCCGCGCCACCTGCTGCAGCACCTTGTCTTCCGGCAGTGCGCCGCCGTGACTGACCGTCATGCTGGCGCCGGTCACTGAAACCGAGACGTCGGCGACACCGTCGAGACGGCGCACCGCCGTATCGATCTTGGCCGCGCAGGAGGCGCAGTCCATGCCGCCGATCCTGAACCGTGTCTGCCTGATACTGGCCAGCTTGAGGGGCGCCGTCATCACATCACCTGTCTGCCTTGCCCGCGCGGCGTGCCGCCGCATGGGTCTTGAACCTTGATGCAAGGCACTGTAATTGCTCTAGTCACTAGAGCTTCAAGAGGTAAAATTCATGTTTTCGATCGGTGATCTTTCGCGCCGCACCGGGGTCAAGGTGCCAACCATCCGCTACTACGAGCAGATGGGCCTGGTTGCCGCACCCGAGCGCTCGGAAGGCAACCAGCGCCGCTATGGCAGGCAGGAGCTGGAGCGGCTGGCCTTCATCCGCCACGCCCGCGACCTCGGCTTCGCCGTCGAGGACATCCGCTCGCTGATCGAACTGAGCGGTCATCCCGAACAGCCTTGCGGCCACGCCGACCGGATCGCCGGGGAGCAGCTGTTATCCGTGCGGGAGAAGATTGCTCAGCTCAAGCGGCTGGAGTCCGAACTCGAACGCATCGCCTCCTGCTGCGACGGCAAGACGGTCGGCGACTGCTACGTCATCCGCGCCCTGTCCGACCACGCGCTATGCGCCGACGAGCACGGGTGAGGATGGGTCGGGCTACAACTCGATCCGGAACCGCAGGCTTTCCACCCCGCCATACGCAGCATCCTCGAAGAAGCGCTCGACGAGCTTGCCGCCATTGGCCAAGATCACCTTGTGCGACGCAGGATTGCCCGGCTTGGCGGTGATCTCGACATAAGGCAGGCCGACCGCCCTCGCCTCGTCCAGCATCAGCCGCAGCGCCTCGGTGGCGTAGCCGCGTCGCCGCTTCCATGGCACCACCGCATAGCCGATATGGCCGAGCACATGCGGCGGCAGTTCCGCCGTGCCCTTCTGCCAGCGGAAGCCGATCGAGCCTGATGCCTCGCCGTCCCAGATCCAGCGACGAAAGCCCGGCAGGCGCGGCACCTTTCTGCCGTCGGGCAAGCTGATCGGGCCACCCTTTGCCTGGGGATCATCGAGGCTGGCAAGGAAGGCGACCGGATCCTCCGCAATTGCCGCAAGCTGCTCGCGCGTCGCTTGCTCGAGCCGAACATTGTCGGGCGACCAGCCACGTTCTAGCGCCGCCTTGTAGGACGGCAAATTTTCAAGCGCGGGTTTGACGATTTCGACCATGTTGCACCGGCGGAAGAGCGACGCCGATAAAATAGCAGCATTGCCCGGGAAGACACGGTCCACCAAGGCGCGCCCTCTTGCGACAAGGCCGCGTTCCCATCAATGGAAACGCGGCCTTGGTCTTTTGTCCTTGGGAAGAACCGACGCTCCGGCGCAGCCATTCCCAGGCCGTGCCGGATTGTCGTTATGTGAGTTCAGGCGATGTCGAAGCGGTCGGCGTTCATCACCTTGGTCCATGCCACCACGAAATCCCGGGCGAATTTCGCCTTGGCGTCCGCCGTTGCATAGACTTCGGCCAGCGCCCGCAGTTGCGAGTGCGAACCGAAGATCAGATCGGCGCGGGTGCCTGTCCACTTGACTTCGCCAGTCTTGCGGTCGCGGCCCTCGAACACGTCCTTGGCGTCCGAGTTCGCCTTCCACTCCGTGCCCATGTCGAGCAGGTTGACGAAGAAGTCGTTGCTCAGCGTTTCCGGCTGCCTGGTGAAGACACCATGCTTCGACTGCCCGGCATTGGCGCCGAGAACGCGCAGGCCGCCGACGAGAACCGTCATCTCCGGCGCCGTCAGCGTTAGCAACTGCGCACGGTCGACCAGCGCCTCTTCGACGGTCAGCCGCTGCTTGCCGCTGACATAGTTGCGGAAGCCGTCAACCGTCGGTTCCAGCGGCGCGAAGGAGTGGATGTCCGTCTGTTCCTGCGAAGCGTCCATACGGCCCGGCCAGAAGGGAACGTCCACGCTGTGGCCGGCGGCCTTCGCCGCCTTTTCGACGGCGGCGCCGCCGCCGAGAACGATCAAATCGGCAAGCGAGACCTTCTTGCTGCCGGTCTGCGAAGCGTTGAAATCCTTGCCGATCGCTTCGAGCTTGTCGAGCACCTTGGCCAGCTCAGCCGGCTGGTTGACGGCCCAGTCCTTCTGCGGCGCAAGGCGAATGCGCGCGCCATTGGCGCCGCCGCGCTTGTCGGAGCCACGGAAGGTCGAGGCCGATGCCCATGCCGCCGAGACCAGCTGCGACACCGACAGGCCAGACGCCAGGATCCTGGCCTTCAGCGCCGCAGCGTCCTCTTCGTCGATCAGCACATGATCGACCGCCGGAATGACGTCCTGCCAGGGCAGTTCCTCCTTTGGAACCAACGGGCCGAGATAGCGCACGAGCGGGCCCATGTCGCGGTGAGTCAGCTTGTACCAGGCGCGCGCGAACGCGTCGGCGAACTGATCCGGATTCTCGTGGAAACGCCGCGAGATGGTCTCGTAGGAGGGATCGAACCGCAGCGCGAGATCGCTGGTCAGCATCGAGGGCGCGTGGCGCTTGGCCGAATTGTGCGCATCCGGCACCGTGCCGGCGCCGGCACCACCCTTCGGCGTCCACTGGTGGGCGCCGGCCGGGCTCTTGGTCAACTCCCAATCGAAGCCGAACAGATTGTCGAAGAAGTCGTTGCTCCACTTGGTCGGTGTCGTCGTCCAGGTCACTTCCAGGCCGCTGCCGATGGCGTCGCCACCCTTGCCGGTGCCGAACTTGCTCGCCCAGCCGAGGCCTTGCTGCTCGATGTCGGCGCCTTCCGGCTCCACGCCCACCAGCGTCGCATCGCCCGCGCCATGGGTCTTGCCGAAGGTGTGGCCGCCGGCGATGAGCGCGACGGTCTCCTCGTCGTTCATGGCCATGCGCGCGAAGGTATCGCGAATGTCACGCGCCGAGGCGAGCGGATCGGGCTTGCCGTTCGGCCCTTCCGGGTTGACGTAGATCAGGCCCATCTGCACCGCGCCGAGCGGATCCTGGAGATCGCGGTCGCCGCTGTAGCGCTCGTCGGCCAGCCACTTGCCTTCCGGACCCCAATAAATGTCTTCCTCGGGCTCCCACACATCGGCGCGGCCGCCGGCGAAACCGAAGGTCTTGAAGCCCATCGATTCCAGCGCGACGTTGCCGGTCAGGATCAGAAGGTCGGCCCAGGAGATCTTGCGGCCATATTTCTGCTTGATCGGCCACAACAGCCGGCGGGCCTTGTCGAGGTTGACGTTGTCCGGCCAGCTGTTCAGCGGCGCGAAGCGCTGCTGGCCGGCCCCGGCGCCGCCACGGCCGTCGGCGATGCGATAGGTGCCGGCGCTATGCCAGGCCATGCGGATGAACAGCGGCCCGTAATGGCCGAAGTCGGCCGGCCACCACTCCTGCGAGTCCGTCATCAGCGCATGCAGGTCCTTGATCACGGCGTCGAGGTCGAGGCTCTTGAATTCCTCGGCGTAGTCGAAGGCCTCACCCATCGGATCGGACAGCGGCGACTGCTGATGGAGAATCTGGACATTGAGCTGATTCGGCCACCAGTCGCGGTTGACCCTGCCAACGGCGGCGTGCACGACCGGGCATTTGCCCGTGCTGGGATCGTCAGTTTGTGCGTCCATGTTTTTCTCCGATCGTGGCTGTGTTGAGCTGTTTCAACTGCTGCGTGAACAAGGACAATGGATGTCCCTGGAAGCGGTCCGTTTCATGGCTGGCGCGATGACCATATGCCCGATACGCGACCGAATATCTTGGATGTCCTGTTGCTGGGGGCGCCCTGGACGAAGCCGTCCCGGCTGCTCCTCATCTCCCTTGCAGCTCCTATAGCAAAGCTGCGCGATTAATTTAAGTTGGATTTCCTGATTGCAGCGATAAGATCACATTATGACAAACCTGACCCTGAAGCAGCTGCGCTATTTCGAGGCGCTGGCGCGGCACAACCACTTCGGACGCGCGGCGGACGCCTGCGCGATCTCCCAGCCCGCCATCTCGGTGCAGATCAGGGAGTTGGAGGAAACGCTGGGCACGGAGCTTTTCGAAAGAGGCCCTCGGCAGGTTCGACTGACCAATTTCGGCGAAGAATTTGCCTTGCGCGTCCGCGACATCCTGCGTTCGGTGGATGAACTCGCCGATCTTGCGCGCTCTTCGCGCGACAGGCTGGTCGGTCGGCTACGCATTGGCGTCATCCCGACGATCGCGCCCTACCTCCTGCCGACCATCATTGGCAACCTCTCAAGCATGCATGACGGCCTCGATATCCATGTGCGCGAGACGCAGACGCAAAAGCTGATCCAGGAACTGGCGGACGGTCGGCTCGACGCGGCCATCGTTGCCTTGCCGGTGTCCGAACCGTCGCTGACGGAAATCGTGCTGTTTGCCGAGAACTTCGTGCTGGTCCGGCCCGGTGAAGACGAGGGAAAGCCGGTGCCCAATCGCGAGATGCTGCGTGAAATGCGGCTGCTTCTGCTGGAAGAGGGTCATTGCTTCCGCGACCAGGCACTGTCCTTCTGCAACATGCATTCGACACGGCCACGCGAATTGCTGGACGGCAGTTCGCTGTCGACCCTGGTCCAGATGGTCAGCGCCGGCATCGGCGTCACCTTGATCCCGGAAATGGCCGTGCCGGTGGAGACGCGCTCGGCGTCGGTCTCCATCGCACGCTTCAGGAGTCCCCAGCCGTCGCGGACGATCGGCATGGTCTGGCGCAAGACCAGCCCGATCGCCAAACAGCTGCTACGGATTTCCGAAGTCGTTCGTCAGTCGGCCGACACGCTGCGCGCACAGCACAATCCGACACCGATTGCGCACCTGCTGAACCTGGCGGCTGCCGCCGAATGAGGACTGCCACCTCTTCCTCAGGAGTAAAACCCGTTCGGCTTGTGTGATGAACCGGAACCGTCCGCCCTCTCAGTGCATTTCCGTGGATCGTGAACAAGCCCACTTTCAACAATGCTCCTAGCGGGTCGCCGGCAAGCTGGACAATCAAGCTCGGCGAATCGCCTGTCATTGGCACGGCGATCCACAGCGGTTCCGACGTCGGGCGCGCTTGCCAATCGCTCCTGTCCATCTCGGACTCCGACCGGCTGCGGGAGGAGGACCCCTTCACAGAACACTTTATCGCCGATTTCCCGACCCAGATCATCGTCCATCGATCGCGCTTTCAAGTCGATCTGAACCGCGCGCGCGAAGGTGCAATCTATCTGTCGCCGGACCAGTCCTGGGGCTTGAACGTGTGGCGAGAGCCCCCGGCCGAGGAGGTGATAGACGAGTCCCTCGCCCTTCACGACGCCTTCTATGCCGAGCTCAAGCTTGTCCTGTCCGAGGTTGAAAAGCGCTACGGCAGGTTCGTCCTTGTCGACGTCCACAGCTACAACCACCGGCGCGAAGGGCCGGAAGGAACGCCGGCGTCTCACGATGTCGCGCCTGACATCAATATCGGCACATTCTCGATGGACCGCGCGCGCTGGGCTCCGGTTGTCGGCGCCTTCATGGAGACGCTGCGCAGCCACCGTTTCAACGGCGAGCCGATCGACGTGCGCGAGAATGTGTCATTCCAGGGCAAGGGCGAACAGACCCGTTTCGTCCATGCTAATTTCCCCAAGACCGGGTGTGCCATCGCGGTAGAGTTCAAGAAGATTTTCATGGACGAATGGAGCGGCGACCCCGACTGGGCAGCAATCGAACAGCTGCGCGCTATGCTGGCATCTACGGTGCCCGTCCTGGAGTCGGCGCTGCGGGCCGTACAATGAAGCCCAAGCTCGTTGAGCCCGCGCCCCGGTTGGCGCAAATTGAATCGGACCTGGACGCGCTTTTCCAGGACGGCAAGCCGATCCGCCGCGAGTTCGGCAACGGCAACCGCTTGCACATGGATCGACCGCTGCCCTTTCTGTGTGTCCATGTTGGGTCGCGTCAGGATGCAGCCTTCCACATTGTTTCCGCCAACGCGTCCTATCTGATCGCGGCCGACATTGGCCTCGCCAGCGAGGTCGCGCGGCTGGTTGCGCGAAGGACCCGCGATCACTGCGGGGCATTCCTCATGCTGGACATCGGCGAGTTGGCCGAAGACCGGTTCCTGACGGAAGATGTTCCGTTCCTGCCGCCATTCGAGATTGCTCTGGCCTGCGGCAACACCGCGGCGGAGAAGGCTGCACTCAAGCGCTTCGCCACCGCTGCGTCGGCACGCGAAGCAAAATACCGCACCCCCCGCGTGGACGATCTCACCCCCACGACACGCGCCGAAGCACGGCTCTGGGATGATCTCGGTGATGCGGCATGCCTGACGGTGCGCTTCGCTCCGATCTACAGGGTGCCGGGCACCAAGCGCGTCTATCCTGAACTCCACGACCTCGTCGTCGCCAACATGGTCGATTCCGCGCTTCAGGCCGTCAGCGCCTTCCTGAAGGCATCAAGGCTGGAACAGCCGGCAACCCATCGTTCACTCGGGCGCCGCGCCTATATCGACGCAGTCGTGCGTGCCGACCGGGCAATTGACAGCGTCGCGTCGACGTTCGATTTTCTGCTAGCCGTCACACCGATCAATGCCGAACCAGCCTGGCTGGAATTCCAGGCAGGCGGCTTCGAGCATGTGCCCACACTGCTCTACAGGCCGCTCGAGTTTGGGGTCGCCGTCCAGAAGCGGAAGCTCTATTCGATCTCGCTCGATCATTTGGAAGATCCGCTCCTGACCAAACTGCTCTCCCAAAAGCAGCAGGAACTCGATCTCCAGCTGTCGATGCTCGCGGCACGCGAAACGCCCCGCTTCGTCGAACTCGGGCGAGCACTCTATGGCAGCGTCGAACCGAGCCTGGCGGCGCGGGCACGCACTATTCTTGAAAGGGTACCGCGAATTGCTTCGGCGGCCCGGCAGAAGGGCCTGGATGCCGACGCCGTTGCTTCGGCTGCGCGAGAGATGATCGCCGGGTACCGGGCCGCCTACGCCAATTTCGATGCTTCCGTGGAGATCCGCGGCGATCTGCCGGCTGGCCTCCTGGTCTCTCGAAACCGACTGCTGGTTTCGCGCGATACCAACCTTCCATCGGAACGGCTGACTGCGCTGCTCAGCCACGAGATCGGTGTTCATCTGCTGACCTATTTCAACGGTGATGCGCAGGGGCTTGCCATCTTCCGCAACGGGCTCGCCGGCTACGAGGGCATGCAGGAGGGACTGGCCGTGCTGGCGGAGTATCTGGTCGGCGGCATGACCGCGGCGCGGTTGAGGCTGATCGCGGCTCGGGTCATCGCATGTGAGGCGATGCTCGCCGGCGCAGCGTTTGAGGAAACCTTCCGCATTCTCCATAGGGATTTCGGTCTCGATGATCGCAGCGCCTTCAACGTCGTTCTACGTGTCTATCGAGGCGGTGGCCTTGCAAAAGACGCCATCTATCTGCGCGGCGTGGTACAGATTCTCGATCATCTCAAGAACGGCGGCAGCCTCACTCCTTTCTGGATCGGCAAGATCTCCGCCGCGCATTTCGGCGCGATCCAGGAGCTCAACGCACGCGGCCTGCTGCGGGCGCCGCGCCTAGAACCGACGTTTCTCTCTTCCGACGCGGCGCGTCCGCGCCTCAAGAAAGCGATGGCGGGAATCGACCCGATCGATATGGTTGAAACCTGAACGGAGCCTCCTCAATGCGCATTGCGTTCTTTGTCAATTCCATTGAGAGCGAGACGCCCGGCTACACGACGACAACGTTGGCGCTGGCTGCAGTCCAGCGCGGCCATTCCGTTGTCTATGTTGAACCAGGCGACTTCATACTGCGTCCGGATGACGGTCTGGCTGTCAGCGTCGCGGTTGTGCCAGATGCTACCTACAAGACGTCCGATACGCTGTATGCTGCCCTGAAGGATGCCGCGAGGCAGAAAAAGACCTTCGCGATAAGCGATATCGACATCTTGTTTCTGCGCAACGACCCGTCGCTGGACGCCACCGCTCGACCGTGGGCCGCCAACGCAGGCGTTATGTTCGGGCGGCTTGCGGCGGAACGCGGCGTCATTGTCGTCAACGATCCGGGCTGTCTAGGGCAGGCACAGAGTAAGCTCTATCTTCAGACTTTCCCCGAGGTCGTCAGGCCGGCGACCCTGATATCGCGCAGCATTTCCGAGATCCGCGCATTCATAGACAAAAACTCCAAGGGCTGTATCGTCAAGCCACTGCAAGGGTCGGGTGGCAAGAACGTCTTTCATATCGCGACGCCTACCGATTCCAATCTCAACCAGATTTTCGAGGCCGCCAGCGGTGACGGCTATCTCGTCGCGCAGACCTACATTCCGGAGGCGAAGGCTGGTGACGTGCGTCTTTTTCTGATGAACGGGCTGCCGCTGTCGCGCGACGGCAATTACGCAGCCTTTCGCCGCGTTCCAGCCAAGGGCGACGTCCGGTCCAATATCCATGCCGCCGGAACGGCCCGCAAGGTCAAGGTAACGGGCACGATGTTGCGTATTGCCGAAATGGTGCGCCCCAAGTTGATCAGCGACGGCATGTTTCTGGTCGGGCTCGACATCGTCGGTGACAAACTTCTGGAAATCAACGTTTTCACGCCAGGCGGGCTCGCACGGCTCGCCGCCATGTACAAGACGGACTTTGCCATAAGTGTCATCGTTGCGCTGGAGGAGAAGCGGACGCTGCGGCAAGCCTATGGAAAGAACATGCCGAATTCGCGGCTGGCGACGCTCTGAGGAACGCAGGCAAGCCGGCTGTGCCACGTCGACCTCCCATCACGGTTCTCGTACAGGGCTTCCAGCTGGCGCGCTGAACAAGATGTGTTTCGCCTGTTGGCGCGCGGTCTCTTATGATTGGCCTCGTGTGGCCACATCGCAATGATTCGCAAGGTGGCTTTGGCGGGAGAATTGATCCGGTGCGGTTGAGATCTGTTCCTCTGGGTGTCGCCAGCCTCCTCCTCATGGTGATCGCCTTGACGGCGTCGGTGAGGTCCTTTGCCGCGCTGCAGCCGTCGGGCTTTCCCGCCTGGCTGCAGGCCCATGTCGGCGATGGCGATGGGCAAATTTCAAAAATTGTCCTGGAGCGGGCGCGCGCGCTCTATCTGAAAAAAGTAGCGCAAGGTGCCGTCAAGAACCCCTGCTACTTCGCCATGGATGCCACACGTCCCGGCGATCTGGGCAGTGGAGTGCTCGGGCGCCGATACTATGTCATCTGCGAAGCCAGCCAGTCGTTTCGCGCGATTTCATCAGGTCACGGCGGCGGCCGGAATCTGAAAGGCACTGTCGATTTTTCAAATGGCAGACGGTGCTCGAAGAACTTCGGAAACGCCATGGATTCGGAGCTGACCGCCGGCGGCGCCTATATGACCCGCGAGGCGAAAACGTCGTTCAAAGGCTTTTATCGCACCGGCGCGAAACAGGACGCCGCATTTCTGCGCACCTTCATACAATTCGACGGCGAGGGCGAAGCTGCTAACGCCAGACAGCGGGTGATCGGCGGCCACGCGGCCCAGGTGCTGCGCGGCATGTGCCTGCGCAAAAATCCGAACAGTTCATATGCCGACCATGACGGTTTCGTGCCGTTCGGCAAGCTGGTGGAATACGCCGGCGGCCGCAGCAATGGCTGCACCAGCTGGTCGCCGGCGGATGCGCAGCAGATCATCTCAATGGTGAAGGACAACCCGACGACGCTTTACATCTACCCTGAATCACGCGACATCGCCGCAGTGTCGGCCAACCGTTCGCAATCGGGCGGTAGGCCCTACTGGAACGCGTCCTGTCTGAAGGAAATCGGCGCTCCAAAATTCTGGCCGCGAAAAACCCTCGAGCCGATGATTGCTCAATACGAAAAGGATCATCCGGCACCGCCATCGCAGCCGCTGCCAATCTGCAAGGGGTCTTGAAGTCCGCACCCGGAGAGGCTGCGAACTTCACTGTTGGTTTCGTGCGCCCGTTCAGCGCAGAAAATCGAGCACGGCCTGCATGAACTCGGCAGGGTATTCGACATTCGACAGGTGAACAGCGGGCAGGACAACCAGCTTCGCACCAGGCACCGTCGCCGTGATCAGCTCGCTGTGGCTGGCGGCGGTGACAGTGTCATGCTGGCCGGCGATCACCAGCGTCGGCCGGGAGATCAGCGCCACCGTACGGCGAAGGTCCGCATCGCGAACCGCCGCGAACAGGCCCGCCAGGCCTTGCCGGTTGATAGTCAGCAGCATGGCGCGAAACGCCGCGACGACCGGCTCGTTGGCCGCCACCATCGGCGCGGGGAACCAGTTGCTGAGGAAGACCTCGGCGGTTTCCGACATGTCCGGCGCCTGCAGCACGGCGGCAATCCGCTCGTCGAAATAGCTTGCCGGCCCGAGATGGGACGAGGTGTTGCTCAGGATCAGCCGCTCGATCCGCTCGGGCGCATGGATGCCGAGCCACTGCCCGACGAGCCGCCTAGCGACAGGCCGAGGAAGTGCACGCGTTCAATGCCGAGTGCGTCGAGCAGCTCGATCACGTCGCGACCAAGCCGGTCCAGCGAGTAGGCACCGACTGGGGCGCTTGATCCGCCATGGCCGCGAAAGTCGTAGCGCAGAACACGGAAATGCTTCGACAGCTCGTCGACCTGCAGGTCCCACATCCGCAGTGTCGTGCCGATGGAATTCGACAGCACCAGCACCGGCTTTCCAGCCTCGCCGTCTATCCGGTAGGCGATGCGGGTGCCGTCGCCGATGGTCACGAAATTCAGCTCATTCATGGTGAGGCACCTTCCCTTTGGGAGCGTTGAATGAGGCAAAGCGTAGCCGTGGTGGGTTTTTGATGATATTACAAAGATAGGACAATCTCTGTAGTAAAAGCTGACATGGCCGAATTCACCTTGCATGACCTGCAATGCTTCGACGCCGTGGTCCGCACCGGCGGCTTCCAGCCTGCGGCGGCCATGCTGCATCGCTCGCATCCGGCGGTGTTCGCTGCCGTCGCGAAGCTGGAACGACAACTCGACCTCATTCTTCTGGATCGCAGCGGCTATCGCGTGCGCCCGACCGAGGCGGGGCTGTCATTCCACCGCCGGGCGCGTCAGCTGCTGCGCGAGTTGGAGGACCTGCGCATTCATGCCGCCCAGCTGTCCATGGGCGAGGAAAGCGATATCCATGTGGTGATCGGCGACCTGTGCCCGCGCCCACAGGCGCTGGGGATGCTCGGACGGTTCTTCGCCCAGTACCCGGGCACGCGCCTGCATCTGCACTTCGAAGCAGTTGGCGGCCCGTGGGAGCGCCTCTTCGATGACGAAGCCGATTTGATCCTGCACTGGATCGACAAGGGCGACCCGCGGGTGGAATGGGTCGACCTGTGCAAGGTGCCTTTCATTCCCGTGGTGGCGCCGGGTTTTCTGCCGGAAGGCACCAGGCAGCCAATCACACCGGACCGGATGCACGCGCTCACCCAATGCGTCATGCGCGACACCGCCCGCCATTCACCACAGCGAGACTACTTCATGATCGAAGGGGCGCCGCAATGCATGGTGGCCGATCAGGGCATGAAGAAGGAAATCATCCTGCAGGGCCTCGGATGGGGCCACATGCCCCGCTTCCTGATCGAGGAAGAGCTGCGCGACGGACGCCTGCAATCCATTGCCGGCCGCCACCTGCCGGGCCGTATCGACGAATTGGTGGTGGCGCGCCGCTGCGACCGGCCGCACGGACCGATCGCGAACCGGTTGTGGGATCATATCCAGCAGGAGGCGCCAGCGTTGCGCCGTGCGCTCGAACCGCGGAAAACTGCCCGCTAGGCCACCGGCCAAACCAGCCAGCCAAAGGCGCAGTCCGACGATTGCAGCCGGGCTACGGCACCTGCGTGATGCTGCCGCTGCCTCTTACCTCCGAGCGCCGCATGGTCGGGTGCCCGTACAGCTCGACGTCACCGCTGCCGGAAATCGAGACGTCCGCATCCGCCTCCGCGGTTATCTGCGCATCGCCGCTGCCGCGAATCTCGATCTGTGCGGATTGGGCGATCAGGTTTTTGAGCCGCCCGGTGCCGGAACCGGAAATCTCCAGACCGACCGTCTTGGCGGTTCCGGTGGCAGCGACGCTGCCGCTCCCGCGGATGCTCAGTCGCAGCTCAGGCTGATTGATCTGCGACAGGGTAACGTCGCCGCTGCCGAGCACCTTCCAGTCTGAAATCGCCGGCCCCGACAGGTTGACATCGAACCGGGGCGCGAACCAGCCCGGCTCGCAGTCCAGGCTGAGCCTGCTGCCCTCCATCCGCACATGGTCGAGCAGCGCTGGGTCGCCGGTTACGACAGCCTCGGCCTTGTCCCCCGGCTGGTAGTGGACCGAAGCCGGCAACTCGATCGTCAGACTGTCGCCAGCACTGAAGGGCAATGTGATCTCTTTTCTGGTGGATGTGGCCGCTCCGCAGGTGGATTGCCCGCCAATCCAGGCCCCCCCGGCATGGACCCAATCCGGTCCGGAAAGACCGATGCCCAGAGCCAGAAAAACGACGGCGCCGATCATTCCGGCGGTGGCGACGAATGCCAATTTTCCAGTCATTGTCCGTTTCCTTCAACGTTATGACAAACAACGCTCAAACGGGGTTGCGGTCCGATTGAGTGAGACGGGAATGCAGCCGCGCATAGCGCCCGAGGACCCCTATGCCCGCACTCGAGCCCAACAACAGCAAGGCGCCGCCACCGAGCAGGCTGCTGACCAGTCCGGCACCGATGAACAGGCGACCCAGCGTCGCTGTGAGCGTCCCGCCGCTGGAGAACACCAGTGCGGTGAGAATGATCTTGACGCCGAGCGCACCGATGGCGACGAGCGTGATGCCAAGGCCGAGCGCAAGGACGGCCGCGATGATGAGCAGCGGCAGCAGGAAAACGAGATCGACGAAGGCAAGGCCGGCCAGCGCCAACATGGCCGCGAACATGTTCGACACGCTCCAGTGGGCTTCGAAGCGACGCAGCCCGGCTTCGGCCTGCAACTCGCGGGCAAGCCTGGCCGGATCACCCAGGGCAGAAGCGACCTCAGCTTCGCTGCGGCCCGAGGCATCGGCGAAATGAGCGCTGTAGTCGCCAACAATATCCTCGATCTCCTGAGGCGGCAGGCCGGCGAGCCCCAGTCTCAGCGTGCGCAAGAAGGCGTCCCTGGTCATGGCAAATCCTCGAGAAGTTTATCGACCGCGCCGGCAAACGAGCGCCAGTCGCGGCGGTGAGCTTCGAAAGCTTTCTGGCCCAGCGGCGTGAGCCGGTAATATTTGCGCGGCGGCCCGCTGCTCGACTCGACGATGCGGGTCGCGACCAGGCCTTCATTCTGCATCCGCCGCATCAGGGGATAGATCGTGCCTTCCCCCATGCTGACCGCGGCGACTAGCGTGCTGGCGATTTCATAGCCATAGCTTTCGCCCCGTGACAGCACGGCCAGGACGCACAGATCAAGCGCGCCCTTTCGCAACTGCACCTGGATCGAGTCGGTCATGGCAGATCTCGGTTTCGAGATGTGTATATAACACGCTACCTGTTTATGCAAGGTAGCGGATTGACGTTCCTCGGCGGCTCGTGCGATCGGGGTCCGGGAACTGTGTCCGGCGAAAAAATCCGATCAATGCGCGAGGTCGCGTGCCGCCGCGACGCCAGCGACCTGTCTCATGGAAAGAGGTTCAGGAAATACGAGGCTCTCGCCCGCCTTTGCGCGGCACGTAGGCGTTGCCTTCGCGAGGACCCTTACTGCAACAGGCCCTTGACGATGCCGCTCGCCTTGCCGAAATCCATCTGGCCGGCATATTTCTGCTTCAGCGCGGCGATCACCTTGCCCATGTCCTTCTGGCTGGCCGCACCTGTCGCCGCAATCGCCTCGCGCGCCGCCGCGGCCACCGCGGCATCGTCCAGCTGCGTTGGCAGGAAGGTGCGGATGATCTCCATCTCGCCGCGCTCCTGCGCGGCCAGTTCCGGCCGTTTGCCGTCGTCGAACGCCTTGGCCGATTCCTCGCGCTGCTTCACCATCTTGGCCAGGATCTGCAGGATCTCCTCATCGCTGGCCGGCTCCTTGGCCGAACCGCGATTGGCGATGTCGCGGTCGTGGATGGCCGCCTGGATCAGCCGCAGCGTCGGCAGCCGATGCTTGTCCTGCGCCTTCATCGCGCTCTTGAGGGATTCGGCGATTTTGCCACGCATGGTGCTTTCTCCTTCGATCGGCGCGGACAATAGCGCCGAGGACAGGCCAACGCAAACTCTGATATCTTTAGGCAAGTCACTGATATTGCTTGATGAAATAATTCGAAGCCCGATTTCGCATGATCATTGACCGCTCTGCCCCCTTCCCCTATGTACTGGGCCTTGCATGAACTGAAGCCTGAGTGCGTGAAAGCTGCGAAATCGCCGCTTTGCGCCGTTTGCTGCGCAGATGGCCCGCCGGGCCGGTTGAAGCGCGCAGCCACATAGGAGTGCCGCCATGGCCGAGATGACCGCCCCCTGGGCAACCGAAAAGCCGACTGCCCTTCTGGTGCTGGCCGACGGCACCGTCATCGAGGGTCGCGGCCTGGGTGCCACCGGCTCCGCCGTCGCCGAGGTCTGCTTCAACACCGCGCTGACCGGCTACCAGGAGATCCTCACCGACCCGTCCTATGCCGGCCAGATCGTCACTTTCACCTTCCCGCATATCGGCAACATCGGCACCAATGACGAGGACATCGAGGACCTCAATCCGGTTGCCCGCGCCGGCGCCGTCGGTGCCGTGTTCAAGGCCGATGTCACCAACCCGTCGAACTACCGCGCCGGCACCGGTCTCGACCAGTGGCTGAAGAAGCGCGGTATCGTCGCCCTGTCGGGCATCGACACCCGCGCACTGACCGCGCTGATCCGCGAAAAGGGCATGCCCAACGCCGTCATCGCGCACGCGCCCGATGGCGTCTTCGACCTCGACGATCTGAAGCAGCGCGCCGCCGCATGGTCGGGCCTGATCGGGCTCGATCTCGCCAAAGAGGTCACATCAGGCCAGTCCTCGGTCTGGCGTGAGACGCCATGGGGCTGGAACGAAGGCTTTGGCGAACAGGCCGCGCCCTCGATGCATGTCGTTGCCATCGACTACGGCGTCAAACGCAACATCTTGCGCCTGCTCGCCGGCCTCGGCGCCAAGGTCACCGTGGTGCCGGCCAACACCGGCGCTGAAGAAATCCTTGCCATGCAGCCCGACGGCATCTTCCTCTCCAACGGCCCCGGCGATCCGGAAGCCACCGGCGACTATGCCGTGCCGGTCATTCAGGACCTGTTGAAGACCGACATCCCGGTCTTCGGCATCTGCCTTGGCCACCAGATGCTGGCGCTGGCGCTGGGCGGCAAGACCGCCAAGATGCACCAGGGCCATCACGGCGCCAACCATCCGGTCAAGGACCACACCACCGGCAAGGTCGAGATCGTCTCGATGAACCACGGCTTTGCCGTCGATGCCGATTCGCTGCCCGCCGGCGTCGAGGAAACCCATGTCTCGCTGTTCGACGGTTCGAACTGCGGCATCACGCTGACCGGACGGCCGGTGTTCTCGGTCCAGCATCACCCCGAAGCCTCGCCCGGCCCGCAGGATTCGCACTATCTGTTCCGCCGCTTCGTCAATCTCATCCGCGAGAAGCGTGGCGAGGAATTGCTGGCGGAGCGGGCTTAACTCGATCCGCTAGCGCTGCCCCATAGGGCACGCCACAATCACGCCGTGCCTTCGGAAGGTCTACGCCACCGGCCGGCCTTCGCTGGCTTCTAGGATGGCGAACCATTGCTGGCGGTCGAGGCTGATCTCCAGCGCCTTGACCATGGCAGCCAACCGTTCCGGCTTCATCGTGCCCAGCACCGGCACCAGTTGCGCCGGATGGCGCAGCAGCCAGGCGATGGCGACGGCAGCGAGATCGCCGGCACCGATCTCGGCGGCTACAGCCGCAAGCGCCGCACGCACCCGCGCTTCTCGCCCCTCCTTGCCGGTGAACAGCGAGCCGCCGCCCAGCGGTGACCAGATCATCGGCGCATAGGAAAGCCGCTGTGCGTGATCGAGGCTGCCATCGGTCAGCGGCGATGTCTTCAGCACCGACATTTCGATCTGGTTGGTGGCGAGCGCGAAGGGCAGCCGCGAAGCCAGGAGATCGAACTGCGACGGCGTGAAATTGGAGACACCGACCGCCCGCACCTTGCCGGATTTGACCAGCCCGGCCAGTGCCGCCGCCGTGTCGTCGGCATCCATCAGCGGGTCCGGCCGGTGCAGCAGCAACAGGTCGAGATAATCGGTGTGGAGATTGGCGAGCGAGCGGTCGACCGAGGCCGCGATATGGGCGGCACTGGTGTCATAGTGCTTCAACCGGTTCTGCGGCCGGTTGCCCGACGCCAGCATGATGTCACATTTCGAGATCAGCTCGATCTCGTCGCGCTTGCCTTTCCAGCGCGCCAGCCCGGCGCCGAAGGCCGCCTCGACCTCGTAGTTTCCATAGATGTCGGCATGGTCGAAACTGGTCAGGCCGAGATCGACGGCGGTGCCGATCAGCCGGGCCACTGCTTCGGCATCCGGGCGGACGGCGCTGTCGAGCAGGCGCCAGGCGCCGAAAACCAGCCGTGACAGCGACGGCCCGTCCTCGGTCAAGGCAATGCGGCTATCGTGGCTCATATCTGCGCTCCATCTTCCGCGACGCCGGCCGTGACGTTTCTGAGCGGCGCCGGTCTGGCCACTTTGGTGACGAAGACAATGAGCGCCAGCGTCAGGAAAAACGCGCCGACCAGATAGGGCGCGCCGCCGAAGGTCACGGGCGCATTCGGCCCCGTGAACCAGGAAAAGATCGCCGTATAGAGCAGCGGCGTGATGATCGAGGTGATCGAGAAGATCGAGGTCATCGCGCCTTGCAGTTCGCCTTGCGCCGAAGGCGGCACCTTGGCGGCGGCGAGGCTCCTCAGCGGCGGATCGGCCAGCGCTTCCAGACAGCCGACGACGATCACCGCATAGATCATCCAGCCTTGCGACGCGAAGGCGTAACCGAAGGCGCTGAGCGCCGTGAAGGCAAGGCCGATAACCGCCGTTTTCCACTCGCCAAGCCTAGGGATGATGCGCGGCAGCACCGTCGCCATGACGATCGCGCCGCACAGGCCGAAGGCGCCAAGCGAGAAGCCGATCTGCTGCTCGCTCCAGCCATAGCGGTAATTGGAGACGAACGACCACACCGCCGGATACATCATATGGCCGAGCGTCATCAGGAAGAAGACAAGCCCGATCCAGCCGATGCCTTTGTATTGGCGCATCTGCAGAAGCGTCCCGACCGGGTTCGCGCGTTTCCACTCGAAGCGGCGGCGGTGCTTGTCATCGAGCGTTTCCGGCAAGAGGAACAGCGCGATCAGGAAGTTCACGAAAGCCAGCCCGGCAGCGAAATAGAACGGCACGCGCGGCCCGAACGTGCCGAGCAGCCCGCCCAGAACCGGCCCGATGACGAAGCCGACGCCAAAAGCGATGCCGAGCAGGCCGAAATTCTTCGCCCGGTTATCGTCGTTGGAGATGTCGGCGATGAACGCGGATGTCGTCGAATAGCTGGCGCCGGAAATGCCGGCCAGCACGCGTCCGATGAACAGCATCGGGTAGGACCAGGCGACGGCGCAGATCAGATTGTCGATGGAAAAGGTCAGCACCGAGGCGAGCAGGATCGGCCGTCGCCCGAACCGGTCGCTCAAGCCGCCCATGATGGGTGCGAAAAAGAACTGCATCGCCGCATAGACGAAGAGCAGCCAGCCGCCCTCGATCGCCGCTCCACTGATGCTGACGCCGGTCAACTCCCTGAGATAGGCCGGCAGCACCGGCATGATCATGCCGAAGCCGATGATGTCGAGCAGTAGCGTGGTGAAGACGAGCGCAAGGCCCCGTCTGGCGGTTTTGGGGTCGATCATGAAGGGTCAAGCTCCTCTGCTCGCCCTGGGGCGCAGGCGGACGCACCTTATAGGCGAGCCCGCTGCAAGGAACAATGAGGGAACAGGCCGAAGTTTTTCATCCTGACATTCCCTGACGGCACTTTCGCCGTCAGGCCAGTCTCGGGAAACAGTCTCTCAGATCGGGCCGCTCAGCGTGTTGCAATCCGAAAGCTTGCCGCTCTTATAGCCGCGCGCCAGCCAGGTCTGCCGCTGCTGCGAGGTGCCGTGGTTGAAGCTTTCCGGCACGACATAGCCCTGCGTCTTCTTCTGCAGCGTATCGTCGCCGATCTGCTTGGCGGCGTTCAGCGCACTCTCTATGTCGCCCTGCTCCAATATGCCTTTCTGCGCGGTGTAGTGCGCCCAGACGCCGGCGAAGCAATCGGCCTGAAGCTCGATGCGCACCGACAGCTGGTTGGCATCCGCTTCGCTCATGCCTTGCCGCATCTGGTTGAACTTGGACATGATGCCGGTCAGGTTCTGCACATGGTGGCCGACCTCATGCGCGATCACATAGGCGCGGGCGAATTCACCCGCGGCGCCGAACTGCTGGTCCAGCTGCTGGAAGAAGGTCATGTCGAGATAGACCTTGTGGTCGCCGGGACAATAGAATGGCCCGGCCGACGACGAGGCCGAGCCGCAAGCCGAGCGAATCTGGCCGCTGAACAGCACCAGCTTCGGGTCCTCGTAGGTCAACCCCTGAGACTTGAAGATGCCAGTCCAGGTGTCTTCGGTCTCGGCCAGCACGGTGGCGACGAACTGCTTCATCTCGTCATTGGCGGGCGCACCCGCGCCGCTGTCCTGGGCGCCGCTGTCGTCAGTGATCTGGCCGCCGCCGCCCGGCGACAGGCCGCCATCGCCACCGCCGAGGATCGTCGACGGATCGAAGCCGAAATACCATCCGGCGAGAACAACCAGAATGACCAGGAAGATGCTCCCGCCACCACCGGCACGACCGCCGATCGGGATGCGGAACTGACCGGGGCTGCCGCCGCCGAGACCGCCGCCGCTATCGCTGCGGTCGTCCTCGACATTGTCACTCTGACGGCGGCCTCTCCAGAGCATGGCAACTCCTCGCGCTGCGAACTTCCCCGTTGTTCCGGCAAGGCCGGCTCAACCCAACAAACAATTATCGCAATGGTTGCGCCAAGTCACAGTATTTTTCGAGCCTGATATGGCGACCTCGCCACTCTGGCCGAGACCAGGGAAGGCCTGTAGCATCGCCGCAAACGGAGGGGTACGCGAGGCTTGAAGACGATCGGTCAATTCCTGTCGCTGTTCGCGGCACTGCTCTGCCTTGGTCTCACAAGTGCCGGCGCGGTGACGCTCGATTCCAGCGTTGCCGTCACCGATCCCGCCACCTTGCAGGCGCTGGAGCGTGGCGGCCTGTCGATCAGCCGCCTGCTGGGCCCGGCACTCGGCCTCACCCGCGACGTCGACAATCGCGGCCTGTTTTCGGTGCCGGCGCTGGCGACGGTGCGCGATACAGTCAAGCAGCAGATCGCCGACGAGCCGAAGACCAGCCCCGACCCCTATGTCGCGACCATGGCGAAGTCGACGGACACCAGCCAGAAATTCAATCCGAAATACGTCGATGACGACGGCTCAACGCTCGACCTGACCGGCGTCGTCAACCGCATGGACCGGGGCTATCTCGGTCATACCGAATGCGGCGAGATCCGGCTGATCTACCGCTTCCACTATTCGGTCGCGGAAAAGCAGATGAAAGGAAAGGTGAGCCAGCGCATTTCCTCGCGCCTGCCACTGACCATGAGCCTGGTGTTCAACGCCAAGCCCACGCGAGCGCAGGCCCGCGCTTCAAAGGACTTGCCGAGCGCGACGGACGTGTCCTGTGCCGACGTCGCCAAGCGCTGGCTTGCCGCCGGGCGGAAGGACCTTGCGCCGGATCAGCTCGCTGCCTGGCTGCGCTCCGACGAAGGCCCACTCTCCGGCGCCATGCTGAATTCGTCGCAGATCATGCGGCTCGAACTCAACATGCAGGTGCTCAGGCTATCGGCCTCGACGCGGCGCGATTTCGGCGGCCATGCCGAATATCTGCTGAAGATCTTCAAATGGGATCCGGCCACCTCGAGCTTCTACGAATCAAAGATGGAGAACCAGATCGACCGGGCGACGGTTCTGGCCGACAAGCCGGCCTTCGCCAAATGGCTGCTCACCGACCGCAACATCTACGACCTCGACCATGGCCGGCTGGTCATCGACGAAAAATTCCTGGCCAAAAGCGCCGTCTCCGTCGCGCCCGGTGGCCTGAGCCGGTCGCAGAACAACATCGCCTACGGGCTGGTCGAAGATGCCGATATCGACCAAGCGCTGAGGGACTATGTCGCCAGGGGCAACACGCTCGCGACCGTCAAGTCGGTGGCCGGCTTCGAATTGCGGCTCAACGAGATGACCTGCACCGGATGCCATCAGACGCATGGCATTGCCGGTTTCCACTACACCGGCGCCGACCCGGCCAGCGAGCCGCGCCGCAACGCCGTCTTCGTGCCGGGCTCGGCCGTGTTCTTCGCCGACCTGCCGCGCCGCCGCGCCATCGTCGAGCAGTTCGCGGCCGGTGGCCATCCGGATTTCACGCGCGGCTTCGCCGCCCGCCCGGACGAGAAATATGCCGAGGCGCTGAAAGGCACCGACCTCTACAATGGCTGGGGCTCGATCTGCTATCGCGGCGAGGATCCAAGCTTCAAGGACTGGAGCTGCGGCGAAGGCCTGCGCTGCGCTGGCGTCCACGAAAGCGCCATCCATCCGGGCTTCGGCACCTGCGTCAGCGAGGCCGGCACGGCGGTTGGCGATCCCGTCGAGTTTGGCGAGATAAGAATGTCGACATGGGGCAACGACCAGTATTGCCGCCTGTCGCCGGCCACCGCCAAGGCCTGCGCCATCGATCCGGCGCGGGACAAGAAGCCACTGGTCAAGCTCGCCGGCTATGGCGCCGCGCGCCAGCGCTATGACAATCCCGAACAGAAGACCGGCGGCTTTCCCGGCGGCATGCTGCGCAAGGCGAGCTGCGACAAGCTTCCCGACGAGGCGACGTGCGGCCGTCTGGCCAAAACCGGCTTCAACGACTGCATCGCGTCGGGCAAGGACCACAAATTCTGCACCAAGGAGTTTACCAAGACGGCCGGCCTGCGCGCCTGCGACAAGGCGCATCCCTGCCGCGAGGACTATATCTGCACCGCCGGCTATGACGACCTGCCCCAGGCCAAGCCTGGCGAGGGCACCTGCATCCCGCCCTATTTCATCTTCCAGTTCCGCGTTGACGGCCACCCGCGCAGCTGGGTGCAAGATGTCAAGGAGTGAGCCGCATCCCAACAGGCGGGCATTCGCCTACAACCGCGCACATCGGTCTGACGACGTCAGCCTGACAGGCGCCGTTATTATTTCTGCTTGGTGCCGGCGCTCCTGCCATCCGAACTTTTCGAGCGCTCCTCGAAGCGCGCGGCGCCCTTCTTCAGGGGATGGCCGGTCTCGGCCTCGGTCTTGCGCTCGTCCTTCGCCGCCGCCTGCTTCAATCCCTTGGCCGCCTGCTTGCCCTTTGCGGTCGGTGCCTGTTCAACGCCCATCGCTTCCTCCTTTGGCGCGCGACAATCGCGCGGTGTCAGGAGCAACGTGCATAACCCATGGCGGTTCCGGCGACTTCTTCGTTCGGGAAACTCGACACTGACGTGGCTCAGCGTGCCGCCGTCATCGCCTTGCGGAACGCTTCCAGCGTCTCGGCGCTGACATGGTGCTCGATGCCTTCGGCATCGATGCGCGCGGTCTCGGCACTGACGCCGAGCGAACGCAAAAAGGCTTCCACCGTCTGGTGGCGGATGCGGCTCTCCACCGCTACCTTGCGGCCGGCATCGGTCAGGAACACGCCGCGATAGGGCTTTCTCGACACCAGCCCATCGGCGCACAGCCTGGTCAGCATCTTGGCCACCGTCGGTTGGGCGACGCCGAGCCGTGCGGCGATGTCGACCTGGCGGGCCTCATTGCCGTCCTCGATTAGGTCGGCGATCAGCTCGACATAGTCCTCGACCAGCGCGCTGCGGCGCGCTTCGCGTGTCTGCCGGAACCCTTCCGAATGGACATCGGCATCAGGCAGCGGCTTCTCGCGCGGGACCGGTCTGTTCTTCAGCGCCAATGCGCGCTCCTCCTGAGGCTTCTGCCGTCCGTGCATTCATAGCACGGGCTCTGATTCTTCAGGCCGTTTATTTGCATTCCCCCGCAGGTGCAACCGGCGTCTGCGGTTGCATCTTTTGCGCCTTGACCAGGAGTCGAATAAAAAGCACCGACAATGAAATATAGCATATTGCATATTGTTGAGCCGTGGCATAGCTTAAGACAACGTCAGCACGTCTCGCGGAAAGCCCCCCTCATGTCTGAAGTCGAAGCCACAGCCTCCCGATCCACGTGGCGGTTCGCCAGGCCCGAGGACGACGATCAGCCCAGCCTGCGCGAGGTCAATTCCTCCATCAGCGTGCCGAGTTCGGGCGTCTGGTTCCGCCGGCTGTTCGCCTTCATGGGCCCCGGCTACATGGTCTCCGTCGGCTATATGGACCCGGGCAACTGGGCGACCGACCTCGCCGGTGGCGCGCAGTTCGGCTACACGCTGCTGTTCATCATCATGCTGTCCAACCTGATGGCGATCCTGCTGCAGGCGCTCGCCGCCCGCCTCGGCATCGCCACCGGCCGCGACCTCGCCCAGGCCTGTCGCGCCTACTATCCCCGCCCCGTCAATTTCATGCTGTGGATCGCCTGCGAGCTGGCCATCATTGCGTGCGACCTCGCCGAAGTCATCGGCACGGCGATCGCGCTGCAGCTTCTGTTCGGCATTCCGCTGATCGGCGGCGCCATGCTCACGGCGCTCGACGCCTTCCTGGTGCTTCTCTTGATGAACAAGGGCTTTCGCTATCTCGAGGCGTTCGTCATCGCGCTTCTGATCATCATTTTCAGCTGCTTCGCCATCCAGATCTTCGTCGCCGCCCCGCCGGCCGGCTCGATCCTGCATGCCATGTTCGTCCCGTCATCCGAGATCGTTACCAACCCGGCGATGCTCTACATCGCGATCGGCATCATCGGCGCCACCGTCATGCCGCACAATCTCTATCTGCACTCCTCGATCGTGCAGACCCGCGCCTATGAACGCACCGACAAGGGCAAGCGCGACGCCATCAAATGGGCAACGACGGACTCGACCATCGCCCTGATGCTGGCCTTGTTCGTCAACGCCTCGATCCTGATCGTGTCGGCGGTCGCCTTCCACGACACCGGCCATCAGGACGTCGCCGAGATCGGCCAGGCCTTCGAGCTGCTGTCGCCGCTGCTGGGCCTCAGCATTGCCTCGATCCTGTTTGCGGTGGCGCTGCTCGCCTCGGGCCTCAACTCGACCGTGACGGCGACGCTGGCCGGCCAGATCGTCATGGAAGGTTTTCTGCGCCTGCGCATCCCCAACTGGGCACGCCGGCTTCTGACACGCGGCCTCGCCATCATCCCGGTGGTGATCGTCACCGCGCTCTATGGCGAAAAGGGCACCGGTCAGTTGCTGGTGTTCAGCCAGGTGGTCCTGTCGATGCAGCTGCCCTTCGCGGTCGTCCCGCTGGTGCAGTTCGTCTCCGACAAGAAGAAGATGGGCAACCTCGCCATTCCGCGCGGCGTCGCCGCACTGGCCTGGGTGGTCGCCGCGGTCATCCTGGTGCTCAACTTCAAGCTGCTCTACGACACCATGTTCGGGGTCGGCTGAGTCCCGGAAATCGACTGGCCTGCCAAGAGATAGTCTCGCGACAAATCGGCAATCCGCACTTATCTTGTCCCCGTCATGACTGGGATCGAAGACATCAGGAAGTTCTACGGGCGGCTGATGGCCGCCAATTCCGGCTCGCCCGATCCGCGCCTGGAGGCGGTCTTCGCCGAGGTCCCGCGCGAAGCGTTTCTCGGTCCCGGGCCGTGGACGATCATCGCCGGCAACGGCAAGGTCACAACGCCGAGCGCCGATCCGGCCCACATCTACCAGAACGTACTGGTGGCGCTCGATAACGCCAAGGGCATCAACAATGGCGAGCCGTTCCTGCACGCCATGTGGATCGGAAAGCTTGCGCCGAAACCCGGCGAGGCCGTTTGCCACATCGGCGCCGGCACCGGCTACTACACCGCGGTGCTGGCCAGGCTGGTTTCGCCCGGCGGCACCGTCACCGCTTTCGAACTCGACAAGCAACTGGCCGTGCTCGCGCGACAAAATCTCGAAGCCTATGGCAACGCATCCGTCGTCCACGGCGATGCCGTGACGACGCCCCTGCCGTTGTCCGACATCATCTATGTCAATGCCGGCGTCGCCGCGCCGCCGGCGGGATGGCTGAAGGCGCTGCGGCCAGGCGGCCGCATGATCTTTCCCTGGCGCCCGGCCGAGCGCGTCCCGCTGGCGGTGATCGTGACCCGCACCGAAAGAGGCTTCGCCTGCGATCCCTTCATGCGCTCGTGGTTCATTCCATGTGTCGGCGCCTCGATTGCAGACCTTGCGGCGAAGATCCCGACGCGCGAGCAGGCCGCGCGTAGCCGCTCGATCTGGCTGGCATCGGACAAGGCACCGGACCGCACCGCCACCGCTATCTTCGGCGAGGTCTGGTTCTCATCGCGCAGCCTCGATGCCAGGCCTCGCGGTTGACGCATCGAGGACGGGCTTGCCAAAATTTTGCAAGCGGTGTCGGACGGGTGGTCGGTCACCCGTCCTTGGGCTGAAGTCCGGCCGCGACGGCGTGGATTGAAGAAACGGGAGCATCGACAATGAGAAAGATCATCGCCGCGACATTCGTCAGCCTCGACGGGGTCATGCAGGCACCCGGCGGTCCGGAAGAGGATCCGGTCGGCGGCTTCAAGTTCGGCGGCTGGACGTTCCACTATTGGGACGATGCCATGGGCGCCTTCATGGGCGAGACCTTCGGCAAGCCCTTCGACCTGCTGCTCGGCCGCAAGACCTACGACATCTTCGCCGCGCACTGGCCCTATCAGGACAACGACCCGATCGCCGAAAGCTTCAACGCCGTCACCAAATATGTGGCGACGCACCGGCACGACACTTTGACCTGGAACAACAGCCGGTCGCTGGGCGCCGATGTCGTGGCGACACTGCGCAAGCTCAAGCAGGAAGACGGCCCGGACCTGCTCATCCAGGGGTCGAGCGACCTGATCCAGACCTTGCTGGCCAACGATCTGATCGACGAGGTCAGCCTGCTGATCTTCCCGCTGGTGCTGGGCAAGGGCAAGCGGCTGTTCGGCAATGGCACGCTGCCTTCCGCCCTCAAGCTGACCCACTCGCAGGCCTCGAGCACCGGTGTCATCATGGCGACCTACGAACGAGGCGGCGAGATCAAGGTTGGCTCGTTTGCGCCGGAGAAGCCGTCCGAGGCAGAGATCGAGCGGCGCAAGAACTGGAAGTAGCACGACCTGGGTTCCTCGCCCTGCCAGAGCGGGGGCGAGGAACCAAGTTTCTACTCTCAAGCCGCCTGCGGCCGCCGGGCCAGCCCATCGCGGATATGGCGCGCGAATTCCTGCGCCGCAGGGCCGACGCCATGCTTGGGCAGATGCAGGTTGATGGCAAAATTCGGCAGCGGCGGCAGTCCGGAATCCAGGGGCAATATGTCGAGATCAGCCGGCACGGTGGAGGCCAGCCAGGTGGTGACGGCGAGGTCCGAGCGCACCGTCGCGGTCGTCGCGTCGATGTTGCCGTTCTCGAACACGGTGCGCCATTCCAGCCCATGCTCGCTCAGCGCCGACAGCACCGCCGGCCGGAACGCGCAGGTGTCGGCAACGATCGAGACCGGCAGCGGCCGCTTGGCGCGGGCGACGCCGCCTTTCGCGCCGACCCAGACCAGCCGGTCAATGGCAAGGCACTCGCCCGCCGTCGGGCCGACCCGTTCCTCGATCACCGCAAGGTCGATGGTTCCACTCGCAAGGGCAGCGGCCAGTTCCGGCGACGAGGCGCAGACCAGCGATATTTCGACCTGCGGATAGGTCTCGGCATAACGCTTCAGCACCGGCGCCAGCAAGGTGCCGACAAGGTCGTAGGGCACGCCGAGCCGCACCTGGCCGGCCACCGGGGTGCCCGCCATCTCGGCCCAGATCTCGTCATTGAGGCCAAGCAGCCGCTTGCCCTTGCCGAACAGCCGCTCGCCGGCTCGCGTCAGCCGCAGGCCGCGCCGGTCGCGCTCGAACAGGCTCGAGCCGAGCGCCTCCTCCAGCCGCTTGACCTGCTGGCTGACCGCACCCTGTGTCAGGTGCAGCGCATTGGCAGCCGCCGTCATGCTGGCCTTGTCGGCGACGGTGACGAAGGTGCGGATCAGCGCCATGTCGAGATTTCGGATCATGCTGCATTATGCCTTCTAATGCTAACCATGGCAAACATTGCATTTACTGAAGTACGTGCGCGGCTAGGATAGCCGCATGCTCGAGCCCATCATCCCCCTCATCCTGTTTGCAATCGTCGCCACCACCACGCCCGGCATCGCCACGACCCTGTCGACGGCGTCCGGCGCGCAGTTCGGCTTTCGCCGTTCGGTTCCTTTGCTGGTCGGCAGCGCCGCCGGCCTCGCCACCGTGACGGGCGCCGCCGCTGCCGGGCTTGCCGGCCTGCTGCTTGCCGTGCCCTCACTGCAACTGGCGATGAAGGTCATCGGCTCGCTCTATCTCATCTGGCTGGCGATCAAGATCGGCCGCAGCGGACCGCCCAACCTGGACGTGACCATGGCCAGACCGAACAGCTTTCTCGGCGGCGCTGGCATTCAATGGATGAACCCCAAGGGCTGGGCGATGGGGCTGGGCGCCGCCGCCTCGTTCGCGGCATTGGCCAGCGGGCCGATGCAGCTTGCGCTGCTGCTCGGCGTCACCTTTGGCCTCGCGGCCGCCGCTTCGCTGTCGCTGTGGTGCGTGGCCGGCATGCTGCTTGCCCGGCTGCTCAAGACCGAGTGGCAATGGCGCGCGCTCAACATCGTGCTGGCGCTGGTGCTTGCCGCCTCGATCATTCCGATGTGGCGGTCGGCTTAGACGCCAACCGCCACGCTCTCATCAAGCCGCGTAACGCGCCGCCGGCTTGTCGGCATGCAGGCTGCCGTAGAAGGCTTGCCGCGCGCCGAGGAAAGTGTCCAGCTTGGCGGCGTCGGCAAGCCCCGGCACGGTGACCGTTTCGCCCTTGGTCAGGCCGACAAGTGCGGCATCGACCAGATCGTCGGCCGTCATGACGATCTCCTGCGGAAGGCTGTCGATATCGCTGCCGGCAATCTCCCAGAAATCGGTCCGGGTCGCCCCCGGCAACACCACCTGCGCCTTTACCTGCGTACCCGCGACTTCGCGCTGCAGGGCTTCGGTGAAGTTGACGACATAAGCCTTGGTGCCGCTGTAGATGCCGCCGAACGAGGTGTCGAAGGCGAGCACCGAGGCGATGTTGACGATGGCGCCACGGTTGCGCGCCTTAAGCCCCGGCAGCACGGCACGGGTCAGCCGCGTCAGGGCGATGACATTGACCTTGATCATGCGCTCGGCCGCATCGGCGTCGGCAGTCGCCACCACCTGCTGGCCGCCAATGCCGGCATTGTTGATCAGCAGCGTCACGCTGTCGTCGGCGGCGATCGCCTGCTCGACGCGGCGGATGTCATTGTCGTCGGCGAGATCGGCGCTGATCACGCTGACCTTGCGGCCATAGGCATAGCGCAGCTTCTCCGCCAGTTCCTCGAGCCGGTCGGCGCGCCGCGCCACCAGCACCAGATCATAGCCCTGCCCTGCCAGCCGGTCGGCATAAACCGCGCCGATGCCTGCCGAAGCTCCGGTGACGACCGCCGTGCCCTTGTTGCTCTGTCCACTCATTGTCCTGTTCCTTCTTCGACTGATTTGCTTCGCTTCAACCTGGCCGCCGGCAGTTGGGGCAATCGCCCTCGCCTTGCCGGCAAAGCCATCTGATTTCATTTAGTGGTATATGCCACCATTAGTGAAGTAGGCATATGCCACTATCTTGTCAATGATCGGAACGGGGATTATTTGTGGAAGCTGCGGGCGGACATCCTGTCGCCGTCGCCGAAGGAAACATCATGCCGAAAGACACCCTGCCCGGCCTGACGCTGTGCAACAACGCCATGCTGCGTCGCGCGGCGCGCAAGCTTGGCCAGTTCTATGATGATGTAATGGCGCCCTCGGGCCTGAAAGCCACGCAGCAGGGCCTGCTCTACCAGATCCACATCGGCGACGAGCCGGCGATGGGCGCCATTGCCGCGTCGCTGATCATGGATCTGTCAGCGCTCGGCCATACGCTGAAGCCACTGATCCGCGACGGCTATGTCGAGACCTTCGCCGATCCCGACGACCGCCGCATCAAGCGCGTGCGGCTGACGCCGCGGGGTCTGGTCAAGCTCGATGAGGCGATGAAGCTGTGGCACGTCGCCCAGCAGCGTTTCGAGGACGTGGTCGGCAAGGAACAGGCGGCAAAGCTGCGCGCGGCGCTGGATGACATCGCCGCGCTGGATTTTGATCTGCCGCCGGCCAGCTAGGGCAATTCCCGGAAAAGTGTGAAACGGTTTTCCCGGGAAAAGCGCGTAGCGCTTTCCCTTAGGGAATTGCGTCAAAGAAATAGCCGGCCGACGATTCTACTCAGCCGGCATGGCGACCGGCCGCGCCGCCCAGCGGCCGGCAAGTACGATGCCGAGCCCGATAATCGGGAAGGCCGCGGCGACCAGGCCGAGATCGGCCGGCGCGCCGTAGCGCAGCACGGCACCACCGACCACGGCGCCCAGCGCCACGCCGAGATAGAGCGCCGAACCGTTGAGCGACAGCACGATCGGAGCGGCATCGGGCGCCAGCTTGATGATGCGGCTGGCCTGCGCCGGCGGGAACGCCCAGCCGACGATGCCCCACGGCACCATCATCGCCATCAGCGCCGGCCCGGCAATATGCGGCGGCAGGAAGGTCGGGATGACCGACAGCATGACCAGCATGGCGGCGCTCAACGCCAGCGACCAGCCGACGGTGCGGGTCGCACCGAAACGGTCGGCTGCCTGGCCGCCGGCAATGTTGCCGATCACGGCGCCGACACCGAAGGCGAGCAGCATGCCCGGCAGCGCGATCTGGCTGAGCCCGCCGCCCTCGATGGCGAGCGGCGCGACATAGGCAAAGACGGTGAAGGCGCCGGTCAGCGCCAGCAATGTCGTCAACAGGATCGGCATCACGCCGGGACGCATGGCCGCCGCCAGCCTGCGCTTCAGCGGCAGCCTGGTGCCGACGATGCCGCGTGGCAGCCGGTACCACAGGATGGCGCCGGCAAGCGCGCCAAGGCCGGCAATGGCGTAGAACGTGCCGCGCCAGCCGGCAAAGGCCGCCACCAATGCGCCAAGCGGCGCGCCGACGGCGACGGCCACCGTGGTGCCGCCGACGACGACGGCGATGGCGCGGGCCCTGTGGTGGTCATCGACCAGCGCCACCGCGGTTCCTTGCGCGGTCGCGGCGAACAGGCCGGACGACAGCGCCATGACGATGCGCGCGATCAACAGAAGTTCGAAGGAGGAGCTCAGCGCGGCGGCAATGTTGCCGATGACGAAGAACACCAGCGTCCACAGGATGACGCGGCGCCGGTCCCATTCGCCGGTCAGCGTCGCCAGGATCGGCGTGCCGATCGCATAGGCGAGTGCGAAGGCGGTGATCAGTGTGCCGGCCAGTGGAATGGAGATGCTGGCATCCGCCGCGATGTCGGGCAGAAGGCTGGAGATGACGAAGCCTTCGGTCGAGATCGTGAACGATCCGAGCGCAAGCCAGAAGAGGCGCTTGTCCATGGGGCGGGGTCCTTAGTTCAAAAGTTATTGAACAATCGGACATAACAAAGCATGATGTCAATAAAGCCAGGGAAAAATAGCTGAACCCTCCTGACAGCCCTCTGTCAGCACAATCGGTCAGCACCGTCGGTCACGGATCATTAAACGGAGAACCAGTGTGCACGGCTACGGCGGGATGGATGCGTTGAAATCGGCCCGAACTGTGCTTAGGTTCCAGCCATGACCTTGCCTCACCCCAATACGGACCAGATCAGCCTGCCGATCGTGCTCGGCGTGCTCGGCGACCCGACCCGGCTCGCCATCGTGCGCTATCTCGCCAGCAAGGAAGGCGTGCCGCTGAACTGCAGCCAGTTCCTCGATCTCGGCTCGAAGACCAATCTCAGCTACCACCTCGCCAAACTGCGCGAGGCCGGCGTCACCCGCGCCGAAGTGGTCGGCACCAACCGGATGATCACGCTGCGCCGCGCCGACCTCGACGCCCGCTTCCCCGGCCTGCTCGACAGCGTCATCGCCGCGGCCGGCGCTGAGCCGGCGCTGCCGGCGGTCGGTGGCCACGACCTTGAAATCCCCGCCTGAGGCTGTTCCCGCCCTCGCTTGAGAAACGTTGCCTCACCAACGGAGCCACCCAAAATGCGCATTGCCGTCCTCGCCGATATCCATGGCAATGTGCTGGCGCTGGATGCCGTGCTTGACGATCTTCGCCGGCGCGGCGGCGCCGATTTGACCGTCAATCTCGGCGACAGCGTTTCCGGCCCGCTATGGCCGCGCGAGACGTTTGCGCGGCTGGAGGCGCTCAACCTGCCGACGGTGCGCGGCAATCACGACCGCCGTGTCGCCTGTGATCCGGCCGACGAGACCATGTGGGCTTCCGACGTCTATGCGCAGGAACGGTTCACGCTGGCGCAGCGCGAGGTGCTTTTCGCGCAGCCGCTGACGCTGGAGATCGCGCCCGGCGTGATCGCCTTCCACGCCCGTCCCGACCATGACGAGAAATATCTGCTCGATGCGATCGTCGACGGCCAGCTGGTGCGCGCGCCGCTGGCGGCGATCCGGCGGCGGCTGAAGGCGCTCGACCCAGCCTGCCGTATCGCGCTGTGCGGCCACAGCCACCGGGCGGAGCTGATCCGCATCCCCGATGGTCCCGTCATCTTCAATCCCGGCAGCATCGGCTGCCCTGCCTATGACGATTCGACGCCGCCGGCGCATGTCTCCGAGCAGGGCTCGCCGCATGCGCGCTATGGCATCGTCACGCTGGGCGGTGCGGATCAGCCCGGCCGTTTCGAGGCCATCGCCGTCGACTACGACCACGAGGCGGCGGCCAGACAGGCCGAACAGGCGGGCCGACCGGAATGGGCCCACGCGCTGCGCACTGGCTTCATGCCGGGCTGAATGCATTCGCGTTCATGCCGCCCAGCTGAACTGGCTCACAGGCGAAACGGCGGTCGAATTTTCGGGCTTACATGGCAGCGCGTCGTCCCCTATAAAACCGGCCGGGCATGCAGCGGCTCGACCCGCAGCGTGCACGGTGTCTTTGAGTATCAGCGCACGGCCAAACGATGAGGCGCACAGTTACGCTCCGAACAACCCTGCATGCGCTGATTGCCGTTCCGCTGCTGATGGCGGCATGGCCTGCCGTTGCCGTGGCTGAAGAGGCGCCGGATCTCGTCATTTCCATCGTCACCGGCCTGGCGCCGGACGATCTTCTCAATGTCCGCACGACCGCATCGCCGATCGCCAAGGTCGAAGCGCGTCTGGCCGTCGGCGACAGCGTCACCAATCTCGGCTGCAACGACGTCAACGGCCACAAATGGTGCAAGATCGAGAGCACCGGCAAGGAGAAGCTGAGCGGATGGGCGCCGGCGCGCTACCTCATCCCCCTCAATCCGGCCCCCTATGTCGAAGGCCAGGCAAAACCGATCGACGGACCGGTGGTCGCCTCCAGTGGCAGCGGCAATGAGGCCGACCAGGCATCGGCGCCGAGCGCACCGCCGCCCGACCTGGCGGCGCGGCTGGGCGCTGCCAGTCCGGCGGCTGGCGCCGAAAGCACGCCGAAATCAGCCGCCGAAATCGGCCGGACGGCCATGCAGGATGCCTACGGCCTGGCCTTCGCTGTGCAGGAAAACCCGACCGGCGAGATCGAAGAGCCGCCGGTCGCGGCCTGGGCATCCACTGCCCCGCCACCTGACTCGCAGACCGTCGCGCGGCTGGAACCGCCGTCCGGCCATGCCGCCAATGAAATTCCGTGCGCCCGCTATGTCGGCGAGCCGATGACGCGTTGCGAGGTCAGCGTCGTGCATAAGGGCAGCGACAACGCCGACGTCACGGTCACCTGGCCCGATGGCGGCACCCGCATCATCTCCTTCGTCGCCGGCCAGCCGGCCAGCTCCGACGCGCGCAGCGACTTCCGCTTCACCCGCGAGGGCAGCCTCAACATGATCCGCGTCGGCGTCTCCGAACGCTTCGAGATCACCGATCGGCTGGCGCTGGGGGATTAGGTTTCAGGCAGTAGGCAGTAGGGAATAGGCATTAGGCGCTGAAACCTCCCTCACTGCCTACTGCCCTACTGCCTACTGCCCTCATTTTCGGGGTTACATCGGGCAAACTCTTCCCTATAAGGCCCTCCTAGCCTGATACCAGAATCGCGAGCACAACCGGCCGGGTCTTCCCGTCCCGGTTTTTTGTGCAAGCCGCCCGCCGAACGGAACTTCGCCATGCCAAGACGCACCGACATCAAGTCGATCCTGATCATCGGGGCCGGCCCCATTGTCATCGGCCAGGCCTGCGAATTCGATTATTCCGGCACCCAGGCCTGCAAGGCGCTGAAGGAAGAGGGCTTCCGCGTTATCCTGGTCAATTCCAATCCGGCCACCATCATGACCGACCCGGAACTGGCCGACGCCACCTATATCGAGCCGATCACGCCTGAAGTCGTCGCCAAGATCATCGCCAAGGAGCGGCCCGACGCGCTGCTGCCGACCATGGGCGGCCAGACCGCGCTCAACACCGCTTTGTCGCTGCGCCGCATGGGCGTGCTCGACCGCTACAATGTCGAGATGATCGGCGCCGACGCGCATGCCATCGACAAGGCCGAGGACCGCGCGCTGTTTCGCGAGGCGATGAAGAAGATCGGGCTCGAAACGCCGAAGTCGATGCTGGCCAACGCCACCGACGTCAAGAACACCGACCGCAAGACGCATGAGGCCGAGCGCGCCGCCGTCAAGGCCGAGGCCCCGACCGATCTCGACGCCGCGCTCGACGCGCTGGAAACCCGCTGGAACCTCGGCGAAGGCGACCGCAAGCAGCGCTACATCAGCCACGCCATGGCGATCGCCGCCCAGGCGCTCGACCATGTCGGCCTGCCCGCCATCATTCGCCCGTCCTTCACCATGGGCGGCACCGGCGGCGGCATCGCCTACAACCGCGCCGAATTCTACGAGATCGTCCAGTCCGGCCTCGACGCCTCGCCGACCACCGAAGTGCTGATCGAGGAAAGCGTGCTCGGCTGGAAGGAGTATGAGATGGAGGTCGTCCGCGACAAGGCGGACAATTGCATCATCGTCTGCTCGATCGAGAACATCGACCCGATGGGCGTACATACCGGCGACTCGATCACCGTCGCCCCAGCGCTCACGCTCACCGACAAAGAATATCAGATGATGCGCAACGCCTCGATCGCGGTGCTGCGCGAGATCGGCGTCGAGACCGGCGGCTCCAACGTGCAGTTCGCCGTCAACCCGGCCGATGGCCGCTTGGTCGTCATCGAGATGAACCCGCGCGTCTCGCGCTCCTCCGCTTTGGCCTCCAAGGCGACCGGTTTCCCCATCGCCAAGATCGCCGCAAAACTCGCCGTCGGCTACACGCTGGACGAGCTGGAGAACGACATCACCGGCGGCGCCACGCCCGCCTCCTTCGAGCCGTCGATCGATTATGTCGTGACGAAGATCCCGCGCTTCGCCTTCGAGAAATTCCCCGGCGCCGAACCGGTGCTGACCACCGCCATGAAGTCGGTCGGCGAGGTCATGGCCATCGGCCGCACTTTCCAGGAATCGCTGCAGAAAGCGCTGCGTGGTCTCGAAACCGGCCTCACCGGCCTCGACGAGATCGAGATCCCCGGCCTCGGTCACGGTGCGGCAGTCGCCAACCATGCCGACGACCGCAACGCCATCCGCGCCGCGCTCGGCACGCCGACGCCCGACCGGCTGCGCATGGTGGCGCAGGCGATCCGCATGGGCACCTCGCTGGAAGACGTGCACGCCATGTGCAAGATCGACCCGTGGTTCCTCGAGCAGATCGCCGGCATCGTCGCCATGGAAGCCCGCATCCGCGAGCACGGCATCCCCGGCGATGCCGTCAATCTGCGCATGCTGAAGGCGATGGGTTTTTCGGACGCCCGCCTCGCCTCGTTGACCAAAACCGACGCCGAGATGATCCAGAAGGCTCGCGAAAAGCTCGACGTTCATCCGGTCTACAAGCGCATCGACACCTGTGCGGCCGAGTTCGCCTCGCCCACCGCCTATATGTACTCGACCTATGAAGTGCCGTTCGCCGGTGCGCTGGCCAACGAAGCGCAGGTCTCGTCGCGCAAAAAAGTCGTCATCCTCGGCGGCGGCCCCAACCGCATCGGCCAGGGCATCGAGTTCGACTATTGCTGCTGCCACGCCGCCTTCGCGCTGCGCGACGCCGGCTATGAAGCGATCATGATCAACTGCAACCCGGAGACCGTGTCGACCGACTACGACACCTCGGACCGGCTCTATTTCGAGCCGCTGACGGCGGAAGACGTGCTGGAGATCCTGCGCGCCGAACAGGCCTCGGGCGAACTGGTCGGCGTCATCGTCCAGTTCGGCGGCCAGACGCCGCTGAAGCTCGCCGATGCGCTGGAGAAGGCCGGTATCCCGATCCTCGGCACCTCGCCCGACATGATCGATCTGGCCGAAGACCGCGACCGTTTCCAGAAGCTGCTGCACAAGCTCGGCCTGACCCAGCCGAAGAACGGCATCGCCTATTCGGTCGAGCAGGCCCGCCTCGTCGCCGGCGAGCTCGGCTTCCCGCTGGTGGTGCGCCCGTCCTATGTGCTGGGCGGCCGCGCCATGCAGATCATCCACGACGAGGGCATGCTGCAATCCTACCTGCTCGACACCGTGCCCGGCCTGGTGCCGGAGGACATCAAGCAGAAATACCCCAACGACAAGACCGGCCAGATCAACACGCTGCTGGGCAAGAACCCGCTGCTGTTCGACACCTATCTCTCGGGCGCCATCGAGGTCGATGTCGACTGCCTGTGCGACGGCAAGGCGACCTTCGTCTCCGGCATTCTCGAACACATCGAGGAGGCTGGCATCCATTCGGGCGACAGTGCCTGCTCGCTGCCGGTGCACTCGCTGCCTTCGGAGCTGGTCGACGAGTTGGAGCGCCAGACGGCGGCCCTCGCCCGCGCGCTCAATGTCGGCGGGTTGATGAACGTGCAGTATGCGATCAAGGACGGCACGGTCTATGTGCTGGAGGTCAACCCGCGTGCATCGCGCACCGTGCCCTTCGTCGCCAAGACCATCGGCCG
Source organism: Mesorhizobium newzealandense (assembly GCF_042682145.1). Classification (NCBI taxonomy): domain Bacteria; kingdom Pseudomonadati; phylum Pseudomonadota; class Alphaproteobacteria; order Hyphomicrobiales; family Phyllobacteriaceae; genus Mesorhizobium; species Mesorhizobium newzealandense. The sequence continues at coordinate 76,530 of NZ_JBHUGZ010000013.1, forward strand.
TCCCATCGCCAAGATCGCGGCCCGCATCATGGCCGGCGAGAAGCTGGAAGACGCCTTCGCCCATTACGGCGCCATGCCCGACCCCAGGAACCCCGGCCACATCGCGGTCAAGGAAGCGGTGTTCCCCTTCGCCCGCTTCCCCGGAGTCGACATCCTGCTCGGGCCGGAAATGCGCTCGACCGGCGAGGTCATGGGCCTCGACCGCGATTTTGCGCTCGCCTTCGCCAAGAGCCAGCTCGGGGCCGGCGTCGACCTGCCGCGCTCCGGCACGCTGTTCGTCTCGGTGCGCGACGAGGACAAGAAAGGCATATTGCCGGCGGTCAAGCGCCTGACCGGCCTCGGCTTCAAGGTGCTGGCGACATCAGGCACGCAACGCTTCCTTGCCGAAAACGGCGTCGACGCCGAGAAAATCAACAAGGTGCTGGAAGGCCGCCCGCACATCGAAGACGCCATCCGCAACCGCCAGGTGCAGATCGTCTTCAACACCACGGACGGCCAGAAGGCGGTGTCGGACTCAAAATCGCTGCGCCGCGCCACGCTGATGCAGAAGGTGCCGTATTACACGACGCTGTCAGGTGCGGCCGCGGTGGCGGAAGCGATCGCGGCGCTGAAGGCGGGGAGCCTCGAGGTCAGGCCGCTGCAGGAGTATTTTGCCTAGTCTAAAGCGAAGCGGCGGCTGCCTCGGCTTCGGCATCGGCGTCGTAATTCCAGACCCAGGCACGTTCTTGCGGCTGAGCATCGAGCTTGCGGTCGCGGGCATGCAAATTGCCGCTGGCGTCATAGCGAGCACCACTCACGCGCGCCATGCGCTGGACGCCGGCAGTCCGCTCGCGCCGCAGCTGCTCGTAAATCAGCAGCGCCCGTGGGGCTGACTTGCGGTCTGCGTGGCTCAGCACGGTCGCCAAGGCAACCGCGTCTTCGATGGCCTGATTGGCTCCTTGTCCCAAATGCGGCAGCATTGGGTGGGCGGCGTCGCCCAGCAGGGTCAGGCGTCCGCGAGTCCAGGTTGCGAGCGGCTCACGATCGAACAGGCCCCACCGAAACGTCGTTTTCAGTTGGGCAATGACCGTCTCAACCATGGGGTCCCAGCCGGCGAACTCCCGGGCAAGGGCGGAGGGATCGCCCCGTGCCGACCATGACTCCTTCATCGGCTCGTCAGTCGTCACAAAGCCGACGTAGTTGATGAGCAGGCCGGCGCGCACCGGATAGACGAGAAAATGCTTGCCTGCACCAAGCCAGTTGCGCATCGCTCCCGGCGGCCACGAGACACCAGCCGCCGGGATCACTCCTCGATAGGCGACCGATCCCGAATAGAGCGGGGCGGACGGGGCAACTACGAACTGCTGAAGGGTAGAATGGATACCGTCAGCCGCGATCACGACGTCAGCCGTTGTGCGCAAACCGTTTGCGAAAGTGATGACGGCCTGCTCATCGTCCTGTTCGAAGCCGATACATCGATGGCCGGCCTTCACAATTTCGGCAGGTAGCCGGTCGACGAACATTGCCAGCAAATCGGCGCGGTGCATGCCGTAGAACTCGATTTGGCTGGCAAGCGCGGGGGGCCACATCGCCGCCGCATAGGATCCATCGGCGCGACGAAACTGTGGGTCGATCCATCTGGCCCCCGAGCGGATCAGCTCGTCACCGAGGCCGAGCCGCCGAAGCATCCGGACACCGTTCGGTTGGATCACGACGCCGACGCCGACCTCGGCCAGGGCCGTCGCCTGCTCGTAGAGACGGACGTCCATACCACGTTGAAGCAGGGCGGCAGCAGCCGCGGCGCCGCCGATGCCGCTGCCGATGACCGCCACACGTAGCGGGCTGGTGCTCATTGCTCCGGCTCGTCAAGCATTGTCAGCCCTTGGCGCGTGCCGCCACCGCGGCCGCCCGTGAATATGGGCAGCCTAGCGCCGGCGCACAGCGCAGGCAAACGGCGATCATGTTGCAAGGCGCGCGTCGTCGCCTGGGAAAATAAACAAGGTGCTGGAAGGCCGCCACACATCGAAGACGCCATCCGCAATCGCCAGGTGCAGATGGTCTTCAACACCACGGACGGCCAGGGCGAGGGCCGAACCCAGTTCACGCCACGGCCACACACTCGATCTCGATATCGAACTCCATCGGCCATGACGCCACCGGCACGAAGGTCCGCGACGGCGGATTCTCGGGAAAATGCCTGGCGTAGACGCGGTTGATGGCGTTGTAGAAGCCGGAATTGACGGCGTAGATGCGCACCATCACCACATTGTCCAGCGAGGTGCCGGCCGCCTCCAGGCAATGTTTCAGCGCCGTCAGCGACGCTTCGGTCTGCGTTTCGATGTCGCCCTTGACCAGCCTGCCGGTCGAGATATCGAGCGGCGGCGTGCCGGACACGAAGACCAGCCCGGCGGCCTTGGTCACCAGCGACAGCGGCACGCCCAAGGCGCGCACGGCCGCCGACAGGATCGGCACTTCGATGATTTCCTTCTTCATGGCAACCTCCCTCTCAATGCATTTGGCAATTGCAGGGAGCTTATCTGCCTGCCTTGGGAAGACCAGTGCCGATGCTCGGTTTGACCAGACCATGATCCCTAAAAGTGGGAGCCGGTTTTCGGATGAGATCATGGTCAAACAAGGAGCTAGAGCCCCATCTCGATTCCATCGGGATGGAACGGGCTCTAAAGAAAACCGATGAACCGTCCGGCGAAAAGCACCGAGGTCCACAGCAGCATCGAGAGCACAGCCAGGATGGTGGCGGTCTCGCCTGTCGGCTCGTCACCGCCTGTTGCGCGGCAGAAGCGCAGGAAGGCGAGGAAGTTGACGCCGGCAAAAAGGATGAGTGCCATCTTGGCGAGGAAAATCGGCATCGCCGCATATGTACTCGCCTTGACTGAAAAGAGCAGCGAGCCTGTGACAAGCGCACCTGCGAACGCACCCAATGCGGTGCGGCGCAGCAGGGCAACGAACGCCGCGTGCGGCAGCGAGCGGAAGGCGCCGCAGATCCTGAGGTCCATGAGAACGACGCTGGTCAGCAGCGCGCCGATCGACATGATGTGGAGCGCATTGACTATAGGATAGGCGACGAAGGAGGCCTTCAGCCACCGCGCGAAGGTGAGTTGCTCGATGCCGGCGAGGAACTCCGCCATTCAGGCCGGTGGCACACGGTCGGGATAGACATCATACGTCTTCCCCTTGACGATGACACGGACCGCTTTCATGCGCTTTTCGGTCGCGTCGAGCGAGCGGTTGCCGATCGCGGTCACCTCGTCGCCAACCTTGGCAACCTCCTCCGTGAAGCCGGCGGCGATCGTGCGGGACGGCGGCGCCATCTCCACCCGCCAGGCCTCTCCCTCCGCGTCGACATCCAGCGTGGCATGCGGATTGCCGATATAGATGGCCGTGATCTTGCCCCGGAGTTCGAAAAACCCGTCCTGCGTCCACGACCAGCCATGATGGGCATAGGCTGCGGTGCCGGCGGCAAGCATCACGGCCGCTGCCAGCGCGACGCCGCGAATCCCGTTGAAAAAGTGACTGCATCACTCGCCTCCTCGGTTCATCCAGCAGGCATTCGAGAGTAGGACACAGCGCGGCAACGTCAAATCACATCGGACGAAAGACCGGCACCGCAGGCGCCCGCTCGATCACCGGCATGAACCGATCCGGCCTTGCTAATGACATCCATGCGCGCCACTCTCGCCTCTGCTGGCCGCTCTTCTCCCAGGCTGAAGACCGGCCTCCCATCTGAACGAGGAAAACCATGAGCAGCATGAGAGACCGTCAGGAAGGCTTCGAAAAGAAGTTTGCGATGGACGAGGAAACGAAATTCAGGGCCATGGCGCGGCGTAACAAGCTGCTCGGCCTGTGGGCCGCCGAAAAGCTCGGCAGATCCGGTGCGGACGCCGACGCCTATGCGAAAGAAGTGGTGCACGCGGACTTCGAAGAGGCAGGCGACAACGACGTGTTCCGCAAGGTACGCGCCGATTTCGATGCGGCAGGCGTCGTCCAGTCAGATTCTCAGATACGTGTCGCCATGGAAGAACTGCTGGTCACCGCGGTCGAGCAGATCAGGACGACCTGAGCACGCTCAGCTTTGATCTGGATAGGGCGTGCCATCCTTGTGCAGGAAGCGGCCGTCGGCGCTCGGGCTCATCATGTCGATGTCCGAGCAGGTGATGGTGTCGTCCGGGTTGCGCGAGCCGACCTCCAGATAGAGCGCCGTCATGGCCGATTGGTTGATCAGGTGATGGCCGTTGCCGCAGTTTTTGGCAAAGGTCGCGCAATCGCCAGCCCTGAGCAGTGTCTCGCCGCCATCCTCGACCAGCGTCAGTTCGCCGTCCAGCACATAGACGAACTCGTCCTCATGGCTGTGCCAGTGGCGTTGGCTGGACCAGCCGCCGGGCGGCAAGGTCATCAGGTTGACGCCGAAATCGGTGAGGCCACCCGCATCGCCCAGCCGCCGCCGCGTGCGGTCGGCACAGGGCGCATCGAAAGGCGCGGGGTAGCCTGATCCCTTGCGGACGGGCACGGCTGACAAGTCGATCCTGGGCATGGCTACTCCCTCAGATTGATGCCGGCAGTCTAGGTCACGGCGGGCACGAGCACAGAGCCACCCTGCAGCACTCAGTTCGCCACGAGGCACCACCGTGGCACTCTCGTGGCACTCTACGGCGCCCCCCTCTGTCCTGCCGGACATCTCCCCCACAAGGAGGGAGATTGGCAGTCACCACCGCTTTCGCCAGTTTTCAACGTTGCAAGAAGAGAGCCAGCGCCCCACCTGCCAATCTCCCCACTTGTGGGGGAGATGTCCGGCAGGACAGGAGGGGGGCGCCGTAGAGCACTGTTTTTTCGAGTGCTCCAGCTGGCAACGCCTCGAAGGCAAAGCCCCTCAGTGACAGCACGCCTCGCCATATTGCAGCTGCTCGTGCCAGTTCGGTCGGCCCTCAGGCGCAAAATCCATCAGGTTCCACAGGATCTCGCAGGTGCCGATGGCGCGCGGGTCCTGGCCGGGCTCCGGCGGTGCGAAGCCGAGCTCGGACGACCAGAAATGGCGCATGCCGTCGGCGTCGCGATGGAACACGGACAGCAGCGGGATCTGCGCGCCGTCCGCGTCCTCGGCATTGTAGTCGCGCTTGAAGCTGTTGGAGGCCGACGACACCAGCCGCATGTTGCGCCAGCCGCGGTCGCGGCCGAGCGTGACCAGGTTTTCGAGCGCGGTCTTGGCCACCACCGCGAAATTGAAGCCGGCCGCCTCGAGATGGCCGACCGCGCCGTCGAACTGGTCGAGCAGCGCCGTGCAGGACGGGCATGGCTGGTCCGGGCGCGCGAGCTTCGCCGTGCCGCCGCCTGTGGCCACCTCGCGCGTCTCCTGCGGGTGGCGCGGAAACATCATGTTGTAGAGGATGAGCGAGTCCTTTCCCGGCGCGAACAGCTCCGACAATTTTACCCGCGTGGGCTTGCCGGCAATGTCCAGCCCGTCGAACGCATAATCCTGCGGCACCAGCCCACCGGGCGGCAATGCACGGCGCGCGACGGCCACGGCCTCCATGGCGCGGCGCAGTTCGATTTCCTTCTGCAGCAGTTTTTCGCGGGCGGTGCGGTATCGGGCGGATTCGTTTGGAAAGGTGATCATGATCGGCTCCTTGGGTCGTCGCGCCGGCGTCCCGGCGCGGTTGCTCTGCGACCCAAGGACGTTTGGCGACGATCGGTTCCGACATTTCTGCGGATGGCCCGCAGCGATCGCTCGCGGCGGAACCTCTACGGCTTCCCGGCATTCTCGCCGCAGGATAAACAAGCCGGTCCGGGGAACAGAATGCACAATGACGAAATCGACCTGCGCTGCCCGCAAGTGGTGGCCGACAATGCCGCCAAGGGCCTCCGGCTGCGCGGCGAATTCGGCCGAGGCGGCACCGAGATCGGCGTGGCCCGCGCCACCGAACTGAAGAACCGGGAAAAGCTCGCGCCCTCCACCATCCGCCGCATGGTCAGCTATTTCGCCCGCCACGAGGTCGACAAGCGCGGCAGGAATTACGGCAACGAGCAAAACCCGTCGGCCGGCTACATCGCCTGGCTATTGTGGGGCGGCGACGAAGGCCGTGCCTGGGCGCTGGAGCTCAAACGGAAGATCGGCAACGCGCCGGACATCTGATCGGCTGCGCCGACCGCTCCTCTCAGCCGTACCAATCAACCTCGAACATGCCGAGCCGCTGGTAGAGCCGGATAGCGGCGGCATTTTCCACCGTGTTGGTCTTCAGGTCGACACGATCGACGCCGCGCTCGCGAAAACTGGCGAAGGCGTGCCACATCAGCGCCTCGGCAATGCCCTTGCCGCGCGCCTCGGGATGGACGGCTAGGTCCTTGACGAAGGCCGATTTCCAGCACAGGGCGGCCGCCGCCAGCCGGCCCTTGGCGTCGATCACCAGGAAGCACAGCGCCGGGTCGAATTCGGGATCGCCTGATATACGCGGCCACCAGTCCTCGAAAGGGCCATCGGCGCCGTCGTCGAACACTTCGGTCAAAAGCGCATGCAGGGCCGGCGCGTCACCGGGCTCGAAGCAGCGCATGACAAAACCCTCCGGCCAGTGCGGAGGAACCAAGGTCTCGTCGAGGATCTTGCGCAGCCGGATGTCGTTCAGAGCCGGCGGGCGCGGTTCAGGCATCGCGCTCAGGCGTCGGGCTGCAGGCGGCTGCGCTGGCGGTCGCGGCCAAGCCCGGTCGCTTCGAGCAGGCCCTTGCGCTTGGCGTCGAAATAGTAGCCGGTCTGGTAGAGCCAGTCGGCGCGCTTGGCGTTGCCGCCGGCCACCAGCCAGGCGCCGCGCAGGTATTTGACCGCGTATTTCAAATTGGTCTCGGCGTCGAACAGGCCCTTGGCCGGTCCGTCATAGCCCATGCCGCGCGCCGTCGCGTGCTTGATCTGCATCAGCCCCCAATGGCCGTTGTTGTAGGCTTTCGGGTTGAAGGTGCTCTCGCGGTTGACGACATGGCGCACCAGGTCGACCGGCACCTGGTAGAGGGCGGCATATTTCTCGATCAGCCGCTCGACGTCGCCGCGCACGCCCGTCGCATGCTCTTCTTGCACGGGTGCCATCGGGAACTGGACAAGCGCAGCCGGATTCTGCGGCACGACATAGGCGACCTGCTGCACATCGGGCACGACTTTCCGGTCGCCCTTGGCGGTCGCCGGCATGACGAGCCCGGCTGTCGTATAGGTCTCGGCTGTCTTGATCGGCTCACTCGCATTCGCCGGCGGCGGCGCCTGCCAGGCATTGGCGGTCATCACAGCGGGCACTGCTGGTGCTGCCGGGGTCGATCCGGCAAAGGCGGCGGTCGCTGCAGCCGGCTGGACGGCGGGATCAAGTGCCGGTGTGGCCTGGCCGGACGTCAATTCGGCCGTCTGAACAGGGGCGATCCCCGACGATTCTGGCAGCACCGAAACCGTCGCCGGCAACGGTATGGTGAAGCCGGCATCAGCGCCGGCGGCAGTCGCGGTCTCGGTCAGGGCAGGCGCGGACTTCATCTGCGAGGTCGACGTGCAACCACTGACGCTGGCGGCGGCCAGGATCACGCCGATCGCGATAAGAGTGTGTTTTGCTGGCAAGCCGCGCTCGGGTCCGATTTGTCGGGTTATTAAGAAATCCCTTACACCAGCGATTCATGACCGGCAATCGGAGCCATCAGGTGGTTTTCGGGTGGCGGGACCTGGGGTCTGATGCCATATTGTTCTGGATATGTACCGGGTCGACTCCCGGTTTTCACCACTTTGCGGAAAGGAACGCAACATGGAAACGACACCTTCGATCACAGCCGGCCACACAGTGTTAGAAACAGTGATCGGATTCATGGGCATCGCCTGGAGTGAAAAGGGCCTGATCCGGCTCTGCCTGCCCGAACGCAGCCGCGAAGCGGTGGAACGGCGCCTGCTGCGCCATGGCGGCGTTTCCGCCTCCACCGCGCAGCCGCCATGGGTGGTCGAACTGATCGCCTCGATCAAGGCCTATGCGGCCGGCGAGGATGTCGACTTCACCGGCGTACCCGTCGATCTCGACGGCGTCGACGACTTCCGCCTCGCCATCTATGACGCGGCGCGAAAGCTCGGCTATGGCGAAACCACCACCTATGGCGAGTTGGCCAAACGCGCCGGCCATGGCGGTCTGCCGCGCGAAACCGGTGCTGCCCTTGGCGCCAATCCGGTGCCGCTGGTCATCCCTTGCCATCGCATTCTTGCCGCCGGCGGCAAGATCGGCGGCTTCTCGGCACCCGGCGGCTCGAACACCAAGGAGAAGATGCTGGCCATGGAAGGCGTGCGCGTCGGCCCACCACCGCCGGCGCAGGTTTCCTTCGGGTTTTGAACAGCTGCGCCAAAGCCAGGCGCGGGCAAGGTTGCCTTGTTTTGACGCAATTCCCTAGGGAGAGCGCTACGCGCTTTTCCCGGGAAAACCGCTTCACACTTTTCCTGGAATGGCTCTAGTTGTTGTGGAAGAATCGCCGGCGGAAATGCCGATCATTGTCCGGCCGCTTGCAGTTGTAGACCGGGCAAGATTTGGTATCGGCGCTCGGCACGTAGGCGCGTGTCCTCACCTCGCCCATGGTGCAGAATTGCTGGCTTTGCACATAGCGGTCGTAGAGCGGCAGGCCCGGCACCCGCGTCGACTGGTAGCGCAGGATGACGGCGCCATGGCGCGCGATCGTCGACTGGACCTTGCCGCAGCTCATATGCGTCGGATCGTAGCGCGAGATCGCCTGCGCCTCGGCGGCCACCAGCGTCAGGCAGGCGGCAAGCAGAATGGTTTTCATGATCCTCTCCCCTCTCCCAAGCGAGCGGATGGAGCGCGCGAGGGCCCCGATCCTGTGGCGACGCTCTCACGCGATTGGGGCGGCCATTGGGCGGCCTTTTGATCACGGCTTTCTCACGCAGTCTTGTTTTTCGTGCGAAAGCAGACTATATGCGTTCCATTGATATTTCGGCCGATCGATCCGGGCCTCGCGATATTCGCGTTTGCTGACGTCTATCTCCAAAATCTCGATACACACCGGCTGGACCTCGGTCTGGTCAATCTAAAGCAAATGTGAAGGACTATCTAAATGGCAACTGGAACGGTCAAGTGGTTCAACGCCACCAAGGGCTTCGGCTTCATCCAGCCTGACGCGGGCGGCGCGGACGTATTCGTCCACATCTCCGCTGTCGAGCGTGCTGGACTGTCGACCCTGGTCGAAGGCCAGAAGATCAACTTCGAGATCGAGCAGGACCGCCGCACTGGCAAGTCGTCCGCTGGTTCTCTGAGCAAGGCAGCCTGATTTTGCGAATGGCGCGCGCCGGGCGAGAGCCCGGGGCGCGCGGCAAGTCACGGATGTACTGACAGTCGCGCGAGAAGCGCGCCGGAGCGGAAAGACCCGACAAGCTGGATCAGCAGATAGCTGCCAGCCCGGACCAGACGCTCCCGATCAGGCTACCGAAAATGGGAAGGCGGGATTTATCCCGCCTTTTTGTTTGTCTGGGGTGAGGAGTGGTCCGCGCAGCGGACGAAAAACCAATTGCTTGACTTTTCGAACGACGAACGCCCGGCAGGGCGATGACGGGCAGTGCGGCCTCAAGGCTGCCCGCCGCGCCGGCCAAGCCCAATTGTGAAAAAGGCTGGCGCTCCCCCTCATCTGACTGCCGCCATCTTCTCCCCGTATTGGGACGGGAGAAGGACGCTTTCGCCGAAGCTTTCGCCAATCGCCGAGTTAACCCAGCCACTCCATCGGCACGTGCCCCGGATCCGCCTCCACCCTCTTCAGCCAGTCCGCCACCGCTGGATAGGCGTCGAGCTGGAAGCCGCCCTGCTCCGCCGTGTGCGTATAGGCATAGAGCGCGATGTCGGCGACGCTGAGCGCGCCGCCGGCGAAAAAGGCACTGCTTTCCAGATGCTTGTTCATAACGCCGAGCGCCTTGTTGCCGCGCTCCAGCGTCACCGCCAGCCGCTCAGGCGTCGCATCCCTGGCGCGTTCGGGAAAGGTCAGCAGCGCCTTGCGCACGGCAATATAGGGCTCGTGGCTATACTGTTCGAAGAACAGCCATTGATAGGCCAGCCCCCGCTCGTATTTGTCCGCCGGCAGGAAGCGCGTGCCTTCGGCGAGATAGAGCAGGATGGCATTGGATTCGGCGAGCCGCCGACCATCGTCGAGCTCGAGCAGCGGCACCATGGCGTTCGGGTTCTTGGCGACATAGTCGGGCTTGCGGGTGTCGCCGGTGTGCGAACTCACCTCGACATTGGTGAAGGCGAGGCCAAGCTTGGCCATCAGCAGGCGCGGCTTGTAGCAATTGCCGCTATCGATCATGCCGTAAAGTATCATTGCCAGTCCTCGGAGTGCTGCCTCTGCCGGCGCGATTATCGCAGCGGCTCGCGGCGCAACCAATGATTTGTTTTGGCACGACCATCAGCGCCGCTGATGAAAGCGTCCTTCTCTCCGTTTACGGGGAGAAGTGCCCGGTAGGGCGATGAGGGGCAGCGCGACACATCAGGATTTTCTCTTCGGAGCTGAGCCGTATACTGCGAAGGCCGGCGCTGCCCTCATCTGGCTGCCGCCATCTTCTCCCCGTATAGTGAGGGGGAGAAGGACGCTCTCGCCGCAGATTTCGCCAATCACCAACGCGCCCTAGCCGAACAGCGGCACAACCTTGCTATCCCTGCCCAGCAGCGTGTCGATGGCGAGCGGCTCTTCGTCGAAGATGGTGCCGGCCAGCGCCGGCCGGGCGAGAAGAAAACCCTGCAGCAGGTCGACGCCGCCTTCGAGCGCGACGCGCAGATGGGTGGGCTGCTCGATGCCTTCGACCAGGACCTTGGCGCCGCGGTCGTGCAAGGTCGAAACCAGCGGGTGGAAGAACCGCTCGGCGGCGGCATGGCGGCAGAACTCGGCGAACCAGGTGCCGTCGATCTTGACGATGTCGGGGTGGAGCAGGCCGACCCGCTCCGCGGTCGAGTGGCCGGTGCCGAAATCGTCGATGGCGACGCGCATGCCGTCGCGCCGCATTTCGTGCACCAACCTGGTGAGAAGCGCGTCGTCGGCCGCCTGTTCGGTGATTTCGCAGACCAGCATGGCCGGCGCGAGGCCGAACTCGCCGAGATGCCGGGTCATCAGCCGGATCTCGGCCAGTGCCCGCCCGGGATGGTCGTTGATCAGCGGATTGTAGTTGAAGAACAGATCGAGCCCGTCGACGCCGATGTTGTGAAAATTCCTGAGGTGCAGCGCCCGGCACATGGTTTCGACAAACAGCCGGTCGGAGGCGGCAATGCTTTCGAAAAACACCTTCGGCGCACTGGGGCGGCCGGCACGGTGCGGCTCGATCAGTGCTTCGACCGCGACGGCGTGAAGGAAGCGGCCTTGCGGCGCGAAAATCGGCTGATAGGCGCTGCGCAGCCGGAACTCGCCATGGATGCCATACTCGATGCCGACCTCGTCGGCGAAGATCGCATCGCCGACATTGCGCCGCCGCTCGGGCCTCATGGCGTCACCCTGCGCCCGAACGCTTTCGCCCGCCGCGTCGCTTCCGGCGAGGCCGGCTGGACAGGCGCGGCCCCAGCGACCGCGGCGGCGGGTTGCTGCGTGGTTTTGCCGAAGACGCGAAAGCTGGTCGGCGCCAGCTCGGGCCGCGCCAGCACGAAACCCTGAACCATCGACGCTCCCGATTTCTCGGCGAGTTCCAGTTGCCAGCCCTCCTCGATGCCCTCGAACACCGTGCGGATGCCTTGCTCCTCGAAGCTTCTGACCATGGTGGTCAGCAGCGCGAAGCCGGCCCCGGACTCCATCAGTTGCGTGATCCAATAGGCGTCGAACTTGACGATGTCGGGCTTCAGCTCCTTGATGCGGTTGATGTCGGAATCGTCGGCGCCATAATCGTCGACGGCAATGCGAAAGCCGTTGCCCCTCAGCGCGGCGACGAAGCTGTGCAGGGTTTCCTGCGACGCCGACCGCTGCTCGGTCACTTCGCAGACCACCCGGCCTGGATCGATACCAGCCTCATGCAGCACCAGCCGCATTTCGCGCAAGGCATTGTCGGCAACGGTGCGCTCGGTGAACACCGAGGGGTCGAAATTGACGAAGATCGCCGCCTCCTGCGGCAGGCAGGCGCCGGCGTTCAGAAGATGCAGCGTCCTGGTCAGCGCCTCGATATGCAGGCGATCGGCGGCCGGGCAGGTGCTGAAAAAGCTCACCGGCGATTGCGGCTCGCCGTCGCGGAACGGCCGGATCAGCCCTTCGAACGCGGCAACCGACAGCTTGCCTTCGTTGAAGGCAAAGATCGGCTGGAAGGCGCTTTGCAGCGTGTAGATGCCCCAGACACCGGTGGAGGTGCCGTCGTCCTGACGGATGATGTGGGCAAGCCCGATGCTGCGCGACACGGTTCCTCGCTCCGCGAACTGGCGGATTGGTGTGCGATCCTGCCACGCAAGCCTCTACCGCTCGTTAATGAATTTATTGTTGCCGATCACGGGTCATTGAGATCTGGATCAGCCGACAATGCTTGCACTGCGCGACATCATGCGACATGAGAAGCGCCGCGGCTGCTCCTGGCCGTGCCGATCCTTTATGGAGACGTTCAAGGTCATGGCCTTTCTTGCCGACACCCTTTCCCGCGTAAAGCCTTCCGCCACCATCGCGGTGACGCAGAAAGCGCGCGAGCTGAAAAATGCCGGCCGTGACATCATCGGCCTCGGCGCCGGCGAGCCGGATTTCGACACGCCCGACAACATCAAGAATGCGGCGATCGAGGCGATCCGCCGTGGCGAAACCAAGTATCCGCCGGTTTCAGGCATCGTGCCGCTGCGCGAGGCGATCGCGAAAAAATTCAAGCGCGAGAACAATCTCGACTATAAGCCCGAGCAGACCATTGTCGGCACCGGCGGCAAGCAAATCCTGTTCAACGCCTTCATGGCGACGCTGAACCCCGGTGACGAGGTCATCATCCCGCGCCCCTACTGGGTCAGCTATCCCGAGATGGTGGCGATCTGCGGCGGCACCTCGGTGTTTGCCGACGCCTCGATCGACAACGGCTTCAAGCTGACCGCCGCCGTGCTGGAAAAGGCAATCACGCCGCGCACAAAATGGCTGCTGATGAACTCGCCGTCGAACCCGTCGGGTGCTGCCTACACCGAGGCCGAACTGCGCGCGCTGGCCGACGTGCTGTTGAAGCATCCGCATGTCTGGACGCTGACCGACGACATGTATGAGCACCTGACCTTTGGCGACTTCGTCTTCAAGACCATCGCCGAGGTCGAGCCGAAGCTCTACGAGCGCACGCTGACCATGAACGGCGTGTCGAAAGCCTATGCCATGACCGGCTGGCGCATTGGCTATGCGGCGGGCCCGGTCCAGCTGATCAAGGCGATGGACATGATCCAGGGCCAGCAGACATCGGGCGCCTGCACAATCGCCCAATGGGCGTCGGTCGAGGCGCTCAATGGCCCACAGGACTTCATCGCCCGGAACAAGGCGATCTTCCAGGGCCGGCGTGACCTCGTCGTGTCGATGCTCAACCAGGCGCGCGGCATAACCTGCCCGTCGCCGGAAGGCGCCTTCTATGTCTATCCGTCCTGCGCCCAGCTGATCGGCAAGAAGACCAGGGCCGGCAAGGTGATCGACACCGACGAAACTTTCTGCTCGGAACTGCTCGAGGCCGAAGGGGTCGCGGTGGTGTTCGGCTCAGCTTTCGGCCTTGGTCCGAACTTCCGCATCTCCTACGCCACTTCGGAGACGCTGCTTGAGGAGGCCTGCACCCGCATCCAGCGCTTTACAGCGTCGCTGACCTGATCAGGCCAGTCTTGAACTGAAAACCCGGCCTCACCGCCGGGTTTTTTGTTGGCAACGTCTCCTGCTTCACCTCGCTGGCCGAAAGCGCCTCGGCTTGACTAGAATTCCCGAGTTCCTCACCGGCTCGGCACTCAGCCGCCATATTGCGCCGACGTCACCTCTTCCAGCCAATCGGCGTGGACGCCGTCCAGCGCCTCCTGCATGGCGATATGCGTCATCGTCGATTTCGGTGCGGCGCCGTGCCAGTGCTTTTCGCCAGGCGCGAACGAGATGACGTCGCCGGCCCTGATCTCCTGGACCGGCTCGCCCCATGTCTGGGCAAGGCCGGCGCCTGAGGTGACATAGAGTGTCTGGCCGAGCGGATGCGTGTGCCAGTGGGTGCGCGCGCCCGGCTCGAAGCTGACCAGTGTGGCCCGCAGCCGCGCCGGCACCTCCTTCTCGATGATCGGCGTCTGCAGCACGCGGCCGGTGAAGTATTTTTCCGGCGCTATGATGGTCGGCACGCTACCGCAGGCAATGATCTTCATGGTGGGTGATCCTGGAACTGGTGAAGCGATCGGCAACAAACGCCGCCCGACCTTTGAGGCAAAGAGCATTCTCGGCCGATATCATCCCATGCGCAACCGGCCCTTTCGCCCGCCGCCGCAAGACCCGTTTTTTCACCCTGGCCAGGGCCGCTGGCCGCAATCGGTTCCAGGGTTATTTTTTCGGCCGGCCGCGGCGTAACGCCAGGCTCTATTTTTCTTGCCCTGCCGGCAAACAAGTGGGACGATGGCTTTGGGCAGGTGGCGAAACCAAAAGAACCCCGCCCGCGACGGTCGAACAGGCCGGCCGCCGCTCAGGACCGATTGACCACGCCTGAACCATGCATGCCAGTCGGTCCTACGGGAAACGCCTGAGTGGAGGTCATTCATGGGTACTCGCGCCGGAGGACGACGCACGGGACCGAAATGCATTGCCATAGTCGGTCCCTTCGCAAGCGGTAAGACGACACTTCTCGAAGCCATATTGGCCCGCACGGGCTCCATTCCCCGACAAAATCCCGTCTCATCGGGCAACACCGTTTCAGATTATTCGCCAGAGGCGCGCGCCCACGCCATGAGCGTCGAGGCGACGGTCGCAACCACCGAATTCATGGGCGAGCAGATTACCTTCGTCGATTGTCCCGGCTCCATCGAATTCTCCTTCGAGGCCGAGCCGGTGCTGGCTGCCTGCGACCTCGCGGTGGTCGTTGCCGAGGCCGACGAAAAGAAGATCCCTGCGCTGCAGCTGATCATGCGCAAGCTCGACGATCTCGGCGTGCCGCGCATCCTGTTCCTCAACAAGGTCGACAAGGCAATCGCCGGCGTGCGCGACACGCTGAAGATGCTGCAGCCGGCAAGCTCGGTGCCGTTGCTGCTGCGCCAGATTCCGCTGCGCAAGGACGGCGTGGTCATCGGCTCGATCGATCTGGCGCTGGAGCGCGCCTACATCTATCGCGAATATGCCGAGAGCGAGGTGGCTGAGATACCGGGTGACGACAAGGCGCGCGAACTGGAGGCGCGCTTCTCGATGCTGGAGACGCTGGCCGACCATGACGACCAGCTGATGGAACAGCTGCTCGAGGAGATCGAGCCGCCCAAGGACGCCGTCTTCGACGACCTCGCCGCCGATCTGCGCGATGGCGCGGTGACGCCGGTGCTGATCGGCACCGCCGAGAAAGGCAACGGCGTGCTGCGCCTCTTGAAGGCGATCCGCCACGACGCACCCGACATCGAGGCGACCCGCAAACGGCTCGGCGCGCCCGACGGCGCGGCCACGGTGGCTCAGGTGATGAAGACCATCCACACGCCGCATGGCGGCAAGCTGTCGGTGTCGCGCATCCTGTCCGGCCAGGTCGTCGACGGCTCCGAACTCTGGCTGCCCGGCGGCGACACGGCGAAGGTTTCCGGCATCTACAGGATGCTGGGCAAGGACCAGGTCAAGCTCACCATCGCCAAGGCCGGCGACACTGTGGCTCTGGGCAAGCTGGACGAGGTCAAGACCGGCCAGACGCTGAGTTCGGCCAAGGGCGGCACCAAACAGCTGTTCGAATTCGAGCCGCCGCAGCCGGTCTTCGCTTTCGCCCTGCGCCCCAAGGAGCGCAAGGACGAGGTGAAGATGTCGGCCGCCATCCAGCGGCTGGCCGAGGAAGACCCCTCGCTCAGCCTGCGCCACAACCAGGACTCGGCCGAGACCGTGCTGTCTGGCCATGGCGAAATGCATCTGCGCGTCGTGCGCGAGCGGCTGGAAGGCAAGAACCAGATCCCGGTCGAAGGCCATGCGCCGGCGGTGCCCTATCGCGAGACGATCCGCAAATCGGCGCAGCAGCGCGGCCGTCACAAGAAGCAGTCCGGCGGCCATGGCCAGTTCGGCGACGTGGTGATCGAGATCAAGCCGCTGCCGCGCGGCGCCGGCTTCCAGTTCACCGACACCATTACCGGCGGCGTCGTGCCGAAGACCTACATCCAGTCGGTCGAGACTGGCGTGCGCGACTATCTGAAGTCCGGCCCGCTCGGCTTTCCCGTCGTCGATGTCGCGGTCAATCTTTCGGACGGCTCCTACCACGCGGTCGATTCCTCCGACATGGCCTTCCAGATGGCGGCCAGGCTGGCGATGAAGGAAGGCATGGCGGCCTGCTCGCCGGTGCTTCTGGAACCGGTGATGAAGGTCGAGATCGTCACGCCGTCCGACGCGACCTCGAAGATCATCGCCCTCATCCCGCAGCGGCGCGGCCAGATCCTCGGCTACGACGCGCGGCCTGACTGGCCGGGATGGGATGTCGTCGAGGCAACCATGCCGCAAGCCGAGATCGGCGATCTGATCATCGAATTGCGCTCGGCGACCGCAGGCGTCGCCAGCTACCGCGCCGTCTTCGACCACATGGCCGAACTCACCGGCCGTCTCGCTGATGAGGCGATGAACGCCAACGGCAAGGCTGCCTGATTCCGTCGCGATGCCACGCCCCTCGAACCTCGGTTCGAGGGGGCCAAATGAAAACGACGCCCGGCGGGACCGGACGTCGTTTTATTGCGGACCGTTTCCCCTGGGAGGTAAAAACGGCAGGTCCGCCGCATCTGGCGCCGCCGAGCTTCGGCGGCAAAAATGGTTCGGACGCGGTAGCCGCCTGAGCCCGGGCCGTCCGAGTGATGCCCCCATCTCCCGCACGACCACACCGCGTCCTATGGTCTGCATAGCAGGTGTTGGGCGTCCGTGTCATGTTACCTGAGGTTACATGACACTGTTACGTGGCAATTCTGACAAATTTTTGAGTCGCCCCGGCAGAGCTCCGGCAACAAAAAAGCCGGATCAACGAAGATCCGGCTGAGTTTGATTGGAAGTGCCTGTTAAGGCTAACCTCCAGAGGGGAACACTCGAGGGCGCTAATGGGAGGAGAACGCGCCCAGGAGATGATCTATATATGTGCTCATCATGCCCAAGAAACAAGCATCTATTTTGCAACACACGCATGCAAAAAGACGCAGGCTGTGGTCTAACCCGTATCCGAGACCAATAGGACCAGCAAAATCACCGAAACCGAGCGCTGGGTGCTGCGATTCACACTACAGAATCGCCAATCACGATCGATTTCTGGCCTGAAATGTCAAAATCGCGTGATGACGTGGAAGAAGGCACCAGGCGTTCATTTCTCAGGCAGTCAGGGGGAAGCATCCAATGCGGACGTTTTCGGCGATCGCCGGCAGCGCGGCATTCTTCATCGCCGCACCCGGCGTGGTTGCCGGGCTGGTGCCCTGGCTGTTGACCGATCGCTGGGGCTTGCCATGGTCGAGCCTGCCGGGCTTTGCCCCTGTCGGCGCCCTCCTGATCGTCGCCGCGATCGCTGCGCTGCTTCATGCCTTCGCCCGCTTTGCGCTCGAGGGCCTGGGCACGCCCGCTCCGGTCGCGCCGACCGAGAGACTGGTGATCGGCGGCATTTACCGCCATGTCCGCAATCCAATGTATGTCGCGGTGCTGTCGATCATCCTCGGCCAGGCGCTGCTGTTCTCGAGCTGGACGCTTGCCGCCTACGCCGTCATCGGTGCGATCGTCATGGTGTCGTTCGTCAGGGTCTACGAGGAGCCGACATTGGCCCGCCGCTACGGCGCGCAATACGAGACCTACCGCCACAACGTGCCCGGCTGGCTGCCGCGGCTGACACCCTGGCGTGGCTGAGCCGAGGTCTCAGGGCACGTTGAGATTGAGGTCAGGCCGAGCCGATGGAGATGCCCTCAGAAGGACCAGCTACGGGCCTTGGCAATGATGAAATCGCGGAACACATGCAGCTTGGCCTGGTTCTTCATCGCATCAGGATAGGCGAAATAGGTGTCGAAGGACGGCACCTCGGTCTCGGGCAGCAATTGCACCAGGTCGGAGTCCTTGCTGATCACATAGTCGGGCAGCATGGCGATTCCGGCGCCACCCTGCACCGCACGCTTGATCGACAATATGTCGTTGATCTGCAGCGTCGGCACCCTTTGTCCGCCTTCGAAATCGCCAACCGTTTCCAGCCAGTTCAGCTCCGACAGATGCGACGGCACCGGCACGCCGAAGGTGACGATGCGATGGCTCTTTAGCTCGGCCACCGAAGCCGGCTTGCCGTGCTTGGCGACATAGGTGGGTGAGGCATAGAGATGGAAGTGCACGGTGAACAGGCGGCGCTGGATCAGGTCCGGCTGCTGCGGCTGGCGCAGCCGGATCGCGCAGTCGGCCTGCCGCATGGTGAGGTCGAGCTCCTCGTTGGCGAGGATCAGCTGCAGGCTGATTTCGGGGTAGAGCTCGATGAACTCCTGCACCCGCTCGGTCAGCCAGCCGGCACCCAGCCCGACGGTGGTCGTCACCCGGAGCACGCCTGAGGGGCGATCCTTGGTCTCGGTCAGCCGCGACTTGATGGTCTCGAGCTTCATCAGCACGTCATGCGCCGTGCGGAACAGCATTTCGCCCTGCTCGGTCAGCACCAGACCGCGGGCATGGCGGTTGAACAGCGGCACGCCGACATCATGCTCGAGCGCACTGACCTGCCGCGAGATCGCCGATTGCGACAGATGCAATGTCTCGGCCGCGTGGGTAAACGACCCCGCCTCCGCCGCAGCGTGAAACACGCGTAGCTTGTCCCAGTCCAACGCCATGATACCCCTCGTTCTGTTTTTGGCGTCTGAATGAAAAATCAGGCTTTTACACGGCGTTTCTAAGCCGCTTTATGAACTCTTTACTCCGCCGCTTCGCGGTGCACTTCGATACCGGCCAGATACTTTTCCGCCTCGAGCGCTGCCATGCAGCCGAGCCCCGCCGCCGTCACCGCCTGGCGGTAGATGTCGTCGGTCACGTCGCCCGCCGCGAACACGCCGGGCACGTCGGTGCGGGTCGAATCGGGCGCCGTCCACAGATAGCCGTTCGGCTTCTGCTTCAGCTTGCCGACAAACAGTTCGACCGCCGGCGCGTGACCGATCGCCACGAACACGCCGTCGACCTTGAGGTGCGTTTCCTGGCCGGTCACCGCATTGCGCAGCTTCAGCCCTTCGACCGAAGGCGGCAGCGGCGTTTTGCCGGGACGGCCGGTGATCTCGTCGACGATCGTGTCCCAGATGACGCGGACATTGTCCTTCTTCAGCAGCCGCTCGCGCAGAATGCGCTCGGCGCGGAAATCGTTGCGCCTGTGGATGACAGTCACGCTCTTGGCGAGGTTCGACAAATAGAGCGCTTCTTCCACCGCCGAATTGCCGCCGCCGATCACCGCGACATCCTTGCCGCGATAGAAGAAACCGTCGCAGGTGGCGCAGGCCGACACGCCAAAGCCCATGAAGGTCTGTTCGGTCGGAATGCCCAGCCATTTGGCTTGCGCGCCGGTGGCGATGATCAGCGCGTCGGCGGTGTAGGTGGTGCCGGAATCGCCCTTGGCACGGAACGGCCGCACGTTGAGGTCGACCTCGGTGATGATGTCGTTGATGATGTCGGTGCCGACATGTTCGGCCTGCTTCAGCATCTGCTCCATCAGCCACGGACCCTGGATGGGGTCGGCAAAGCCAGGATAGTTCTCGACATCGGTGGTGATCATCAGCTGCCCCCCCTGCTGCAGGCCGGCGACCAGCATCGGCTTCAGCATGGCGCGGGCGGCGTAGACCGCCGCCGTGTAGCCGGCGGGGCCGGAACCGATGATGAGAACGGGCGCGTGCTTGGTGGTCATCTGGAAGCCTCTGCGGAGGGCCGCCGGCAATTGCGGCATGGAAAACTCGTCGATATCGCGCGTAATGTAAGTGTTGGCCACGACGCCAGCAAGGCAGGTTGGCGTTCGTCCCCGGAAAGCTTTGTCGCACCCGGTTCCCTGCTTTGCCCCTCCGAAATATTTCGAGCAAGGGATGGAATGGACAGCGAAGTCGTTTAATTACAAAATCACGCAAGATTCTTGCGTATTGCCCCTGACTTATCGAGAGCCCTCATGCCGCTCAAGGCCGATCTCGACGCCATCGACTGGAAGATCCTGCGCGAACTTCAGGCCGATGGGCGCATGACCAATGTCGAACTGTCGAACCGCGTCGGCATTTCGGCGCCGCCATGCCTGCGCCGCGTCAAGCGGCTGGAGGAAGCCGGCATCATCCGCGGCTACCGTGCCCTGCTCAACGCGCCGGCGCTTGGCCTCGATGTCGTCGCCTTCTGCCTGATCGGCCTGCATCACCAAGCCGACGCCGAGTTGCGCACCTTTGCCGAGCGCACCCGCGGCTGGCCGATCGTGCGCGACGCCTGGATGGTGTCGGGAGAATCCGATTTTCTGCTGCATTGCGTGGCGAGCGACCTCGGCGCCTTCCAGACCTTCGTCATCGAGGAGCTGACCTCGACCCCGAATGTCGACACGGTGCGCACCGCGCTCACCATCCGCCGGGTCAAGGACGAAGGGCTGGTCTCGTTTGCACAGCCTTGAGGCCGGTCGACGGCAGCACCACATCGCGCGTGGCCGATGCGGGTTGCGGGCCTCGCCATATCAGAGCCGCTTTGGCATTCGATAGGCTCTGGTGTAGAAAGCCTGATCGTTCTGCCGTGGCCGTCCGGAATTGCGTAAAAGCAGATGGCGCAAGCAGCGTAAATTCCGAGAGCAGTGTGCCGTGGATGGGACTATGACTCGATTTTCTAGCCCGGTTTCGGCGCTTGTCATCTGCATGAACGAAGCCAAGATGATCGGCCCGTGCCTGGAAAGCGTCAACTTCTGCGCCGAGATCATCGTCGTCGATTCGGGCTCGACGGATAATACCCTGGACATCATTCAGGATTTCATCGCCAAGGGTTACCCGATCAGGCTGTTCCACAACGACTGGCCGGGGTTTCCACGTCAGCGGAAATTCGCGCTCGATCAGGCCACGCAGCCATGGTGCCTTTCGATTGAAGCCGATGAGGCCGTCGACGACCTGCTCAGGCAGTCGATCGTGACCGTGACGCAGCCCCAAAATGACGCCTTCGACGGATGGTACGTAAGGCGCCGCGACAAGCTGAAGGGCTATGGCTATGCACACCGCTGGGTGCTGCACAACCGCCTGCTGCGTCTTTTCCGCCGTGACAAGGCCACCATGGACATCAACCTGCGCGTCCATGAATCGTTCGAGGTGCCAGGCGAAACCAACACGCTTGAAAGTGGCGTGCTGTTGCATCGTCGCGAAGTGACTGTCGCGGAGGACCTGGCAAGGGCCAACACCTACTCCAGCCTCAAGGTTGCCACGCTGGTCGAGAGAGGCCAGAAGCCTGGCCTGATAAGGCTGGTCCTGTCACCGCTCGGCAACTTCCTGAAGTTCTACGTAGCCAAGCGCTACTTCCTGTGCGGCCGGCATGGCTTCGTCTATTCGATGATGGTGATGGTGTATTCGTTCGCCACCGAGGCCAAGCTTTATGAAGCTTCGCGAGACAACGATCCGGACTTGAGCGGTCACGGCTTGCCTGACACGGCGCCGAGTGCCGCTATTGCGGCGAGCAGGCCGCCGAAATCCTCGCGGTCGCGCCAGGGCCTGACCGCGAAGCCCGATTGAACGGCCGCTTCGCCGTCGACCAGCCAGCCCTGCGAGAGGCCGGCGCGCTGTCCCGCCTCCATGTCCGCCGGCTTGTCGCCGACGATCAGAGAACGTCGCAGATCGAGCCCGAGACTTTTGCCCGCCTCCAGCAGCATGCCTGGATTGGGCTTGCGCATCGGGTGGTCGGCGATCGCAAGCGGCCCCTCGCCCGCCTCGTGATACGCGCAGGCCAGGACCATGTCGACGGACGCGCCCTCGCCGCGTAGCAGGTCGAGCACGCGGCCGTTGACCGCGGCGAACTCGCTCCAGCCGAAATAGCCGCGCGCGATACCCGACTGGTTGGTGACGATGATGACCGGAATGCCGGCCCGATTGGCGACACCGATCGCCGCAGCGATATCCTCGCGCAGCACGATTTCGGCCGGATCATCGGGATAGTCTGTATCGACATTGATTGTGCCGTCGCGGTCGAGGAACAGCGCCGGAGTGCCGGTCGGAAAAATCCTGGTGCCGATCCGCTCGACCCACAGTCCGGGCTCCTGGAGCGGATAGGGTACGGGCTTCACGACAGCGTCCCGTCAGCCATTGCTGAGACGCGCTTCGACCACCTCGCACAGATGATGATAGAGGCACAGATGCCCCTGCTGGATGATCGGCGTCGAGGTCGAGGGCACATTGAGCAGGATGTCGGACAGCGGCTTGAGCTTGCCGCCGGAGTCGCCGGTCAGGCTGATCACCGTCATGTCCATCATCCGCGCCTGTTCGGCGGCGGCGAGGATGCTCGGCGAATTGCCACTGGTCGAGATTGCCAGCAGGACACCGCCCGCCGAGCCATGCGCCTCGACCTGGCGGGAAAACACCGTGTCGAAGCCATAATCATTGCCCCAGGCGGTCAGCACCGCGGCATTGGCCGGCAGCGCGATGACATTGTAGGCCTTGCGCTCCTTCAGGAAGCGGCCGACCAACTCGCCGGCGATGTGGATGGCATCGCTCGCCGAACCGCCATTGCCGCAGATCAGCAAGGCCTTGCCCGACGAAAGAGCCGTCACGACAGCGCTCGCCGCCCGCTCCATCTCGCTGGTCAGGTCGCGCTCGACCATGGCGGAAATCGCGGCCGCCGAGCGGACCAGGTAGTCGTTCAAGTCAGACATGAATTCCTCAGCTTGTGGTGCCGCCGGCGCGCAATTTGCCAATGGTACTGGTGGTACTTTTGCCGGCGACGAGATCGACCAGCACGACGCGTCCGCCCGCCTTCTGCACCACATCGGCACCAACCACGGTGTCGATCGTGTAGTCGGCGCCCTTGACCAGTATGTCGGGCAGCAGCGCTCCGATCAGCGCCAGCGGCGTATCCTCCTCGAACACCACGACCGCATCGACCGAGGCAAGGGCGGCGAGCACGCAGGCGCGGTCATGCTGGTCGTTGACCGGCCGCCCGGCACCCTTCAGCCGCCGCACCGAGGCATCGCTGTTGAGGCCGAGCACCAGCCGGTCGCACTGGCTGCGCGCCGCGTGCAGCAGACTGACATGACCGGCATGCAGGATATCGAAACAGCCATTGGTGAAGCCGACGCTCAGGCCTTCTTCCTTCCACGCCGCCACCATGCGCGCGGCCGATGTGGCATCGAGGATGGCGTCCTTGTGGGCGGTCGGTCCATGCGAACGGAACAGCGCGCCGGTGAGCTCTTCGACCGTCAGCCGCGCGGTGCCGCGCTTGCCCACCACGACGCCGCCGGCGGCGTTGGCGATCGAGGCCGCGGCAACAGGATCGGCACCGGCGGCCAGCGCCAGCGCGAAGCTCGCGATCACCGTGTCGCCGGCGCCCGAAACGTCGAACACTTCGCGCGCCTGGGTGGCGATGTGGCGCGCCTCCGTCGGGCCGACCACGCTCATGCCCTTTTCGCTCCGCGTTGCAACGACGAAGTCGAAGCCGTGCGACGAAATCAGCTGGCGTGCCGCAGCCACGATCTCGTCATCGGCGAACACCGCATGGCCGACAGCTTCGCCAAGCTCCTTGCGGTTGGGGGTGATGGCGGTCGCTCCGGCGTAGCGCGCATAGTCGCGGCCCTTCGGATCGACCAGCACCGGCTTTCCCGCCTCACGGCAGATGGCGATCAGGTCGCCGGCGACGCCGTCGAGCAATATGCCCTTGCCGTAGTCGGACAGGATGACGATGTCGGCGCGCGTCAGTGCGTCGCGGAAATGCCGGATCAGGCCCGCCCGCTCAGCGGCGCCGAGCGGCTTGATCTCCTCCTCGTCGAAGCGCAGCACCTGTTGGTTGAGCGCGCTGAAGCGGCTCTTCGACGAGGTCATGCGGCCACGCTCCTGCGCCAGGCCCGCCGTGTCGGCGCCGAGTTCGTCCAGCATGCGCACGAGATTGTCGCCGGCGGCGTCAGTGCCGATCACCGACACTGGAACAGCAGATGCGCCGAGCGAGACGATGTTGGCGACGACATTGCCGGCACCACCCATTGTCGAGGTCTCGCCGCGCCCGTGCAGCACCGGGATCGGCGCTTCCGGCGAGATCCGCTCGATGACGCCGTTGACGAAACGGTCGAGGATGAAGTCGCCGACCACCAGCACGGTGGCCTGGCCGAACCGCGCAATGGCGCGGTGCAGGGGTTCTGGAGAAAGCGGATTGTGCTTGATCATGTCACTGGCAACGCTTGGAAAAGGCCGATTTCAATCTGCTGGGGATCATCAATTGACGGGCCCGATCGTTCATGGCGAAGCCGATATACCGCAATTCCGCGCAGCGCAACGGCAGGCGATGGCCGCGATGGCCCGGGCGGTCAGCTCTTCTGCAAGGCGACATGGACACCCAACCCGACCAGAACCGCGCCGCCGGCCCGCTGCATCAGGCGCTGTGCGCGGCTCGAACGCCGCAAACGGCCGATCACGGCACCCGCCAGGAACACGCAGACGATGTCGGCCGAAGAGAACATCAGATTGACGATGGTGCCCAACACCACGAATTGCAGCCACACCGGGAATGCCGCCGAGGCGTCGATGAACTGCGGCAGGAACGCCATGAAGAAGATAGCCGTCTTGGGATTGAGCACCTCGACGGTGATGCTCTCGAAAAAGGCACGCCGGGCGGACTTCCGCTCGATCGCGGGCAGTGCCATGTCGCCCTCCACGCGCTTGCGGAACAACGAAACGCCGAGCCAGATCAGGTAGAGCGCGCCGACCAGCTTGACCGCCATGTAGAGCGTCGGCACGGCGTGAAACAGCACCGATAGGCCGGCTGCAGCGGCGAAGACATGCACATAGCCGCCCAGATGAATGCCAAGTGCCGCCGTCAGCCCGGACCAGCGGCCGCGCGCCATCGTTTGCGCGGCGGCGTAGAGCATGGCTGGGCCGGGAATGTAGGCGAAGATCGCCGTGGTGGCGAAAAACGCGATGAGCAATTCGGTCGACGGCATTCTTTTGTCCCTCACGATCATGCCAGGCGGCACAAACCGACTGAAGCGTAAGCTTTGCGGCGCCACTGTGACATCCGCTTCGCTGCCTGCTTTGTCGACAGCCCACCCTGCCTCCCTTATAAGGGCCGGAATCGGCAAGCGAAACCCGTATCAGGGCCAACAACATGATCATCGTCACGGGCGGCGCCGGCATGATCGGCGCCAACATCGTCGCCGCGCTTAACGCCGAAGGCCATGACGACATCCTGGTCGTCGACGATCTCACGGACGGCCACAAGATTTCCAATCTCGCCGATTTGCAGATAGCCGACTATCTCGACAAGGATGATTTCCTGCCCCGCATGGAGGCAGGCTCGCTCGGCCGCATCGAGGCCGTCTTCCATCAGGGCGCCTGCTCGACCACCACCGAGTGGAACGGCAAGTTCATGATGGAGGTGAACTACGCCTTCTCGAAACGGCTGCTGCATGCCAGCCAGACGCTGCGCGTGCCGTTCCTCTACGCTTCCTCGGCGTCCGTCTATGGCGGTGGCGCCGAGTTTCGCGAGGATCCGGGGTTGGAGCGGCCGCTCAACGTCTATGCCTATTCCAAGAAGCTGTTCGACGACTATGTCAGGCGCACCGTCTTCGATGCCGACCATTCGCAGGTTGCGGGCCTGCGCTACTTCAACGTCTATGGCCCGCGCGAGGCGCACAAGGGCGCGATGGCCTCAGTCGCCTTCCATCTGTTCAACCAGGTCGAACGGGGCGAGAATCCGAAACTGTTCGGCGCCTATGATGGTTTCGGACCGGGCGAACAAAGCCGCGACTTCATCCATGTCGGCGACGTCGCAGACGTCAATCTGTGGCTGTGGAAGCGCGGCGAAAGCGGCATCTTCAATTGCGGCACCGGCCGCGCCCAGCCGTTCCGCGCCATCGCCGAAACGGTGATCGACACGCTTGGCAAGGGCAAGATCGAGTTCATCGAATTTCCCGACCACCTCAAGGGCAGCTACCAGAGCTTCACGCAAGCTGATATGTCCCGTTTGCGCGCGATCGGTTACAATGGCCAATTCCGGACAGTGGAAACCGGTGTCAGAGACTATGTCGAATGGCTGAAAGCCCAACGATCCTCGTGATCGGCCCACGCTGGGTGGGCGACATGGTGATGGCGCAGTGCCTGTTTTCGGCGCTGAAAGAGCTACATCCCAACGCCGCGATCGATGTGCTGGCGCCTGCCTGGGCCGCGCCGCTGGTCAAGCGCATGCCCGAAATCCGCCAGCAGATCGACTTTCCGCTCAAACCCGGCGCGCTCGAATTCACCCATCGCCGCCGTTTCGGCCGCCTGCTGCGCGGCCGCTACGACATGGCTTATGTCCTGCCGGGCAGCTGGAAATCGGCACTGATCCCGTTCTTTGCCCACATTCCGCGCCGTTTCGGTCATCTGCGCGAAATGCGCTATGGCCTGCTGACCGACATCGTGCCGCTGCCCGATGCCATCAAACGACGCACCGCGCAGGCCTATTTCGGCCTCGCACAGGGCGGCAGCTTCCGGGCGCCGCGGCTGACCGTGGACATCAAGAACCAGGTCACCCTGCTCGACCGTTTCGGGCTGGCGCCGCAGAAATTTGTCGCCCTGATGCCTGGTGCGGAATTCGGTCCGGCCAAGCGCTGGCCGAGTGAAAGCTATGCCGGGCTTGCCCGTGACCTTATGGCGAAGGGCTTGAAGGTCGCGCTGTTTGGATCGAAGAACGACCGCGACGTGACGGCGGAGATCGCAGCCCTCGCCCCTGACGTTGTCGACCTCGCCGGCCAGACGCGGCTGGAAGACGCCATCGACCTGATCTCTGCCGCAAGACTGGCGGTGTCCAATGACAGCGGGCTGATGCATGTCGCCGCCGCCGTCGGCACGCCGATCGTCGCCGTCTACGGCTCGACCTCGCCACAGAATACGCCGCCGCTGGCGGAGCGGCGCGAACTGGTCTGGCTCGGCCTGTCCTGTTCGCCCTGCCACCAGAAGGTCTGCCCGCTCGGCCACCTCAACTGCCTGAAGACGCTTGAAGTCGGGCAGGTCGCGGCGGCGGCGGAACGCTTGCTGGAACTGCCGGCAGCCGCATGAAGGTTCTCATCGTCAAGACGTCGTCGATGGGCGATGTCATCCACACCTTTCCGGCGGTCGAGGATGCCCGCCTCAACCGGCCGGACGTATCCTTCGACTGGTGCGTCGAAGAGGCATTCGCCGGCATCGTGGCGTTGCATCCGGCGATCGACAGGATCCACACGGTGGCGATCCGGCGCTGGCGCAAGGCACTGCTCGACGGCGGCACTTGGCGCGAGGCGACCGCGTTGCGCCGCATCTTGCGCGAATGCCGCTACGACCTCGTCATCGAGGCGCAAGGTCTGCTGAAATCGGCTCTGGTGGCACGACAGGCCGGCGCGCCGATCGCCGGCTTCGACCGCTCGAGCGCGCGTGAACCGTCGGCGACGCTGTTCTATGACGCCACCTACACCGTGCCGCGTGATCTGCACGCCATCGAACGAACGCGGCGGCTGTTCGGCTTGGCGCTCGGCTACCAGCCCGATCTTTCGGCACTGGACTCCGGCATCGTGCCGCCAGCCGGCGATATCGCGGGCATCAGCGGCAGAACCGCCTTCCTGCTGCACGGCACCAGCCGCGAGGACAAGAAATGGCCGGCCGAAGACTGGATCGAAACCGCCCGCCTGCTGGTTGAAAGGGAAATGACGCCGGTCACCACCTGGTCGAACGAACGTGAGAAGGCCGTGGCCGAAGCGATCGCCGGAGCCGTTCCATCCACGATCCTGGTGCCCAAATCGCCGCTCGCCGAAATCGCCGCGATCATCGGCCACTCGACGCTTATCATTGGCGCCGACACCGGCCTCACTCACCTCGCCAGTGCCTTCGGCCTGCCGACCGTTGCGGTGTTCCTGGCGACCGAGCCCGGTCTCACCGGCCCGCGCGGACAATATGCGTCGACGCTTCTGGCGGCGCCTGGGGAACGAGTGACGCCGGCGAAGGTGATGGCGGAGACCGAAAAGCTATTGGCACTTAAATTACGAGCGCCGGCTTAGGACCTTTCAGAAGCTCTGGCGAGTCGAATAGCGCGGTTCTTCGGGGTCGCCCCGCGACGAGCGGAACGTACTTTAAGGTACGTGAGCACCGGAAGCGCAGAAAACCGCGCCAGTCGGCCGCCAGAGTAGAATTATCAAAGGTCCTAGATGAACTGCACCTGGACGATCTCATAGCCCCTTGCACCGCCTGGCGCGTTGACCTCGATGGCGTCGCCGACTTCCTTGCCGATGAGCGCGCGCGCGATCGGTGAGGAGATCGAGATGCGGCCGGACTTCACGTCGGCTTCCTGGTCGCCGACGATCCGGTAGGTCTTCTTTTCCTCGGTGTCCTCGTCAACCAGTACCACGGTGGCGCCGAACTTGATCTTGTCGCCGGTGAGCTTGCTGACATCGATCACTTCGGCGCGGGCGATATAATCTTCAAGCTCGTTGACCCGGCCCTCATTGAGGCTCTGTGCCTCTTTGGCGGCATGGTATTCGGCATTTTCGGAAAGGTCGCCATGCGAGCGCGCCTCGGAGATGGCCTCGATGATGCGCGGCCGCTCTTCCTGCTGGCGCCAGCGCAGCTCTTCCTTCAATGACGCGAACCCCTCGCCTGTCATCGGGACCTTGTTCATGATGCCTGACCTTTCCTGCCGCCACCCCCGCGTTTCGGGGAAAGCCTTGTCGATGGGTACAAAAAGAAAACGGTCCGACAGCCTCGGGCTAACGGAACCGTTTCACCGCAATTTCCCTGAATATAGCAATCTTCGCGGGTTTTTCACGCCAAAAAATCGGTTTTGCAAAAAATCATCTACCGCTTTCACAAATGCCATCGCTGCTTTCGCAAATGCCGTCGGGTCAAATGCCAATTGTGGATGGCCGGCAACAAAAATCCGGCCGCGATCGCTCGCGGCCGGATTGAGAAGCACTTGGAGCCGAATCAGCTCCGCATGAAATGGTCGATCTGCTCCGACAGCATGCCGTATTCGCGCGACCCCTTGCCGGTCCGCTTCTCGATCTCCATCAACTGCTGCTGGGCGCCGGCCAGATCGCCGATCTGCAGATGCGCCTCGCCGAGATACTCGCGCACCAGTGTATAGTTGGGATCGATGCGCAGCGCTTCCTCGTAATAGCCGAGGCCGACGGTGACGCGGCCGGAATGGCGGTGCGAATAACCGAGATAGTTGAGGATGCGCGGATCCTGCTTGTTGGCGGCGAGGCTGAGCACGGCGATCGCCTCGTCATAGCGCCCGGCCAGCGCCAGCGAATGGCCTGCATCATAGATGCTGTCGTCGTCCAGCATGCCTTCCTGGGGTGCGACGCACTTTTTCTTCTTCTTGTCCCAGACCTCTCCCTTTTTGCACTGGGTGACGGTCTGATCGCTGCCACCGCTGCTGCCGGCGGCGAACGCCGGAACGGCAAGGAACTGCAGCGCGACAAGGGCAGTCGCCGCCTGGATCAGCATTCTTTTATGCATCGAAGCCTCCTTGAGGGGTGAGAATGCAACACTAACGCCGGACGGCCTGGGTTTCATCCCGGAAAAAAGCATACGGCAGAACATCAGGTGACGGATGCTGTAAATCCGCTATCATCCAAGCAAACGACCTGACGGAGACGGCCCGTGCAGCGGCGGCTTGAAAAGGACTGGGAGCTTTCGATCGGCCCCGACACCGTGCGCCTGTTTATCCTCAAGGCCAAGGCACTGAGTGCCGCCGTCAACGAGGATTATGCCGGTGGCGCCGAGCATGAGGTCGAACTCGATGGCGAAGCGCATGCCAACCACCATCATGACGGCCTCGCCGAGGAGAGTTCCGAAAACCTCACCGAGGAAGAGCTGCGTGAGCTGATCAACGACCTCAATGTCGATGAAGCAGCCGAACTGGTCGCGCTGGCCTGGGTCGGCCGCGGCGACTACGACGCCGCCGAATGGGTGGACGCGCTTGCCGCGGCGCGCGAACGCGCCAACAAGCGCACGGCGAAATATCTGCTTGGCATGCCGCTGCTTGCCGACTGGCTGGAGGAAGGACTGGAAGCGATCGGCGCGTAACGCCGTGGTTACCGTTCGTGATGGGGCGCAGGCAACCTCCTTGCGTTGGCGCCGTTGACGGCGATGGCGTCGTTTGTCTTTTCCCAAATCTGCAGGGTAGCATTGGTCGTGGCCGTCACAGCTTTGCTGGTTGCGCCAGCCGACGCCAGGCATCGCCACCGGCACCACAAGCTGCGTGCGCCGCATGTGGAGCAGCCGCTGACACCGCGGGTCGACCAGCCGCTGAAACGGCGGGGCGAGCGGCCGCTGAAACGGCGGAGCGAGCAACAGGTGAAGCCGAGCCAGACACAGCAGAAAACGCAGGAGCCGCTGCCATCGCCTGCCGTTGTTCCCGTGCCTGAGCCACGCCCGACGGACGCGCAGAAAGCCGATACTTCGAAGACCGAGGGCGGCCAGAAGACGGAAGCTCCAGGGAGCGGCGCAGCGGGCCGGTTCAATGAAGAAAAATCCCATCAAAAAAAGCAGGCCCGCCCCGACCCATCGGCCAATACGGAAGCCGAGCCGGAGCCGCCGGCTGTAGCGCCGACGCCGCCACAAAAGCCCGACACCGCAGAACCTGAGGTTCAGCCGCCGGCCATCGCCCCGCAACCGCCGCAAAAGCCGGCCGATGCAGGCGACAAGAAAATGCTCCCCGACCCGCGCTCGGCCGCTCTTCCCGACGCGAAAATGCCCGAAGAGGAAGTCGCTTGCCGCGAGCGGCTGAAGACGCTCGGCGTCGAGTTCGAGGAGCACAAGGCGGAAAGCAATCCCGAAATCGGCTGCTCGATCCCCTACCCGATCGTGCTGAAGTCACTTGGCAAGTCGATCGCGATCGCCCCCGGCACCGAGCTCAATTGCCCGATGGCCGAGGTGGCGGCGCGTTTTGCCGCAAATGTCATCCAGCCGGCCGCGAAAGCCGATTTCGGCGCCGATCTGAAATCGATCAACCAGGCATCGGCCTTTGTCTGCCGGCCGCGCAACGGCACAAGAAAACTGTCGGAACACGCCTTCGGCAACGCGCTCGACATCGCCAGCTTCACGTTGTCGGACGGCAAGAAGATCGACGTTGGCGCGACGCCGCCGGAAAA
Organism: Mesorhizobium newzealandense; assembly: GCF_042682145.1. Classification (NCBI taxonomy): domain Bacteria; kingdom Pseudomonadati; phylum Pseudomonadota; class Alphaproteobacteria; order Hyphomicrobiales; family Phyllobacteriaceae; genus Mesorhizobium; species Mesorhizobium newzealandense. The sequence continues at coordinate 107,884 of NZ_JBHUGZ010000013.1, forward strand.
GGACGCGAAATTCCTCAACGCCGTGCGCAAGGCCGCCTGCGGGCCGTTCAAGACCGTGCTCGGGCCAGGCGCCGACCCCGACCATGCCTTGCATTTCCATCTCGATCTCGAACCGCGCCGGCATGGCGGCACATTCTGCCAGTGAGCGTTGGCTAGTGCCGCAATTCAGCCGCAGGCATGAACGCAGGCGCTGAGTTTTCCTTTACCCTTGATCGTTAAAATGCCGGATATCTGGAAACAGGATTCCGCCGATGGCCGGCAAATTTCGCGCTGTGTTTTTCGCCGCCGCGCACCAATCGAGACGCACAGCGATGCTAGTCGCCGGCCTTGCCCTCGCGGCCGTTTCGGCCTGCAACACCGGCAGCGTGCTGTCGCTTGAACCGGCTGTCGATGTCGGCTCGCAAACGGCTGCCGTGCCGCAATACACGGGCATGCAGAAGCTTGTCCCCTCAAATCCCTACATGACGAGCGCCGCCTATCCGCGCATGGATGAACCGATGTCGCCGGTCGAGCAGATGCCGGCCAGCGAAACCGACTGCCGCCAGCAGCTGAAGCGCCTCGATGTCGCCTACACCGACCTGGCGCCGATCCACGAAGGCCAGTGCGGCATCGATTATCCGGTCAAGGTCTCGGCCATCGGCAACATCCAGATGAAGCCCGCCGCGACGCTGACCTGCGACATGGCCGCCACCTTCGCCAGCTGGACGAAGAACGAACTCGTTCCCTCCGCCCGCTGGCGCTATTTCTCCGGTGTCAAAACCATCCACCAGGGCTCCAGCTATTCCTGCCGTACCATCGCCGGCGAAGGCGTGCTGTCCGAGCATGGCAAGGGCAACGCGCTCGACGTCATGAGCATCGAGCTCAACAATGGCGACGACATCGACGTGCGCAAGCCCGGCCTGTTCGCCTTCCGCACCCGCGGCTTCCTCAACAATGTGCGCGCCGACGGCTGCCAGTATTTCACCACTGTGCTCGGCCCCGGCTACAATTACGACCACCGCAACCATTTCCATTTCGACATCAAGAACCGCAGGAACGGTTATCGCGCCTGCCGCTAGGGGCATGATCCCGAAAAGTGGATACCGGCTTCGGAAAAGATCATGCTCAAACACCGAGATAGAGCCCATCTCGATTCATCGGGATGGAACAGGCTCTGGCAAAAGATCAGGCGGGATCAGCGCCACCGGTGGAAGCGATGATTTGGCGCGCCACCAGATCCTGGATATGCCACAGATTCCTGTCGCGAATACCGCTCTCCTCCAGTTTGCCGACGGTCCGGAACAGATATTGCGCCGACGAACCCCAATGTCCGGCAGCCCGTGCCAGAGTGTCCGCAACCTGCTCCGGCGGCAGCCGTCCGGCATAGGCCCTGCCGTCAGGAGCAGCAACGAAAGCCAGGGCACGCAGTGGCCCGTCCTCGGTGTTGACCTTGATCCAGCGGGGCACGTTGGTTGGCGGGTTCGCATCGATCTCCCGGCGCAGCAATTGGCCGAGCTGTCCGAAATGATCTTCGTCCGGCAGTCGGTAAACGATGCCGTTGCAACTGCCACCACGGTCGAGGGCCAGCATCAGGGCCGGCAAATCGCGGGTTCCGCGCCAGCGCGTCAGCTTCAGGCAGAATGAGCGGTGCCACCCTTGCGCCGTGGCCGGGCGCTGTACGATATGGACGAATTCGGGATTCCAGATCAGCGAGCCGTAGGCAAAGACCCACAGCGTTTCGGGCCGGTATTCGGCAAGCAGGTGTTCGACCAGATCATCGAACTCGGCGTCGGTATGCTCGCTGGTTCCAGGCTCTGGGCCGGGATCAGGCTCGATACGATCGACCTTGGCAACGAGGTCGGCGGTCAACGCCATCGATCCGTGGCCTGCCGGCTTTCGCTTCATTCCTGCCCCCTTGCAAAAACGATGGCTGACGATAGACCGGCCGCGCGCGCCTGGCCATTGATTTCCAGGGTTCGTCAGGCAACAGATACCGCGCACAGATCGAGCCTCGTTCATGAGCCAACGAAGACTTCGGCGACGCGTTGCAATTTGGCTGGCTGCCTTCCTGGCCGCCTATCTGGCGCTCGCCTATTTCGCCGCGCCGGAATTCTGGACATTCCGGGATCGCGGCTTTCGCACCCAGCGCTTCGAGATGGTGACGCACACGCCGCAGGGCATTCCGGGCGACCCGATCAATGTCGGCCTGGTCGGCACACAGAAGGAGGTGGTCCATGCCTTCGCCGTCTCCGGCTGGGACACCGCCGATGCCATTACGCTGAAGACCGCGTTCGAGATCGGTGAAAGCGTGCTGTTCGACCATCCCTATCCCGATGCGCCGGTCAGCCGGCTGCTGTTCGACGGCCGCGCCCAGGATCTCGCTTTCGAAAAGCCGGTCGGAGCCAGCGCCGACCGGCGCCATCATGTCCGCTTCTGGCAGACCGGTGCGACCGGCGATGACGGCCGGCCGCTATGGCTGGGTTCGGCCAGCTTCGATCGCGGCGTTGGCCTCAGCCACGACACCGGCGCGATTACCCATCACATCGGCCCCGACATCGATGCCGAACGCGATTTCCTCATGCGCGACCTGGTCACCGCCGGCATGCTGATCTCGACCAGCGACATTGCAGGCGTCGGCGCCACCAGCACCGGGCGCAATGGCGGCGGCGATCCCTATGTCACCGACGGCGAGGCCGTTGTCGGCGTGTTGAAGCAACTGCCATGACAGACAACGGTCAGCTCGTGGTGATCACGATCTTGCCGAACGGCCCGCTCTCCAGATGCTGCATGGCCTGCGGCACCTCATCGAAGCCGAAGACCGTGTCGATGACCGGCTTGATCGCCAGTGTCTCGATCGCCTGGTTCATCCGCTCGAAGGCACGGCGGTGACCGATCGACAGGCCCTGCACGACGATGCGGTTGCGCATGAACGGCAAGATCGGAAAGCTGAGTTCCATCGAGCCCAGCAGGCCGATGATCGACAGCCGGCCGTCGGCGGCGAGCGCGTTGAGCGACCGCCGCGCATTGTCGCCGCCGACCATTTCCAGCACATGGTTGACGCCCAGGCCGTTCGTCAGTTCACGCGCCACCTCGTCCCATGCCGGCTGCGTGCGATAATTGATCCCCTGCCAGGCGCCGAGTTTTTTTGCCCGCTCAAGCTTCTCGTCGCTGCTTGAGGTGACGATGGCGCGCAGGCCGAATGCGGTGGCGAACTGCAGCGCAAACAGCGACACGCCACCGGTGCCCTGAACGAGAACGGTCTGACCTGCCACCGGCCTTGTCGCCTCGGCCAGCGCGAACCAGGCGGTCAGCGCCGCGATCGGCAGCGTCGCGGCCTCGATATCGCTGAGCGACGGCGGCGCCAGCACCGCGGCGTCCTCGCCAAAGATCACATGCTCGGAAAGCATCCCCGGCAGCGACGAGCCCAGCGTGTGCTTGTGCAGCACCGGCGGCGCGTCACCGTCGGGCCAATCGGCGATCACCTGTCCGAGCACGCGCTGCCCGACCTGGAAGCGGGTGACCGCGCCACCGACAGCCACCACCTCGCCGACGGCGTCGGATGTCGGCACGAAGGGAAAGGTCAGGTCGGGGATCAGCACGCCGTCGACGATCATCTTGTCCTTGTAGTTGAGGGATACCGCCCTCGTGCGCACCAGAAGGTCGCGCGGACCGGGCTCGGGAACCTTGCCTTGCGTCTGGCTTAGCCTGGACAGGCCAAAGCCGCTCATCTGCCAGGATCTGTTGATTTGGGTGCTCATGTCGTCTCGCGCTCCGTGAGTGATGGTCACGCGAGACATCTATGCTCTTTGACTATGGAAAATAGTGCTTCGATGCGGCATATTCGGCGACAGATTGAAGAGCAGAATTCTACAATAGGAAATCGCGATGGATACTACCGACTTGCAAGGCATCGTCGCGTTTGTTCAGGCTGTGGAGGCCGGCAGCTTCACCAGCGCCGGCGAACGGATGCATGTGACAAAATCGGCGGTCGGCAAGTCGATCGCCCAGTTGGAGCAAAGGCTCGGCGTTCGCTTGCTGAACCGCACCACCCGCAGCCTCAGTCCGACCAGCGAAGGCGTCAGCTACTATGAGGCCTGCGTCAGGGCGCTTGGCGAGATCGAAGCCGCGCAGTCATTGCTCGCTTCGCGCCGGCAGATCCCGTCCGGCCGGCTTCGGATCGATGTGCCGCTCGCCTTCGGCCGCAGATGTGTTGCTCCCGTGCTGTTCGAGATTTCCAGGAAATTCCAGGACCTGACGGTGGAAATCTCGTTCAACGACCGCCGCGTCGACCTGATCGAGGAAGGCATCGACCTCGCCATCCGCATGGGCGAGCTCGACGACAGCCTGTCGCTCGCAGCCAGACGCATCTATGCCCAGCGCTCGGCGATCTGCGCGGCTCCCGCCTATCTCGACAGGCATGGCAGGCCACAATCAGTCGAGGATCTCGCCGGCCACAGCGTCATCGGCTACGGCCGCGAGGGTGTCGTCCGTCCCTGGGTCATCAGGCATGCCGGCGGCCATCTGGTGACATTCGTGCCCAAGGCGCGGCTTGTCCTCGGGCATGGCGAACCGATGCTGGATGCCGCGCTCGCCGGCTGCGGCATCACCTTCCTGCCGACCTGGCTGGCCGCCGACAGCCTCAAATGCGGCGATCTCGAAATGGTGCTGTCGGACTGTCTGGTCGAAAACATCGTCGTGCATGCCGTCTGGCCGGTGACGCGCTCGCTCACGCCGAAAGTGCGTGTCGTCGTCGACGCTCTGGTCGACCATTTTTCGGCGCCGGCCTGGGATGCTGCCTGAACGACGCAACTGTCATCTTCTAAAAAACCATCCGATGCATGTCGCCCAAAAATTGGTCCCGGTTTTGGGACGACGACATGCATCGGAACAAAGACTTGAAAGCGCGACGGCTGAATCCGTTTAAAGACGACGCGCTTTAGCTATTTTCGAAAACCGCGCCGCAATGCTATTGACCGCTCATGCTATACGTCGAAATCGCTATCGTGGTCGTCCTCATCTGTGTGAACGGCCTTTTGGCAATGTCCGAACTCGCCATCGTCTCGTCGCGCCCGGCCAGGCTCAAAGCGATGATCGACCGCGGCGTCAATGGCGCCGGCCGTGCTCTTGAGCTTGGCTCCAATCCCGGCAAGTTCCTGTCGTCGGTGCAGATCGGCATCACTTTGGTCGGCGTGCTCTCCGGCGCGTTTTCCGGCGCCACGCTGGGCGACCGGCTGGCCACCTTCCTGGCCTCGAACGGCATGCGCGAAACCGTCGCCGATCCGCTCGGCGTCGGCATCGTCGTCGCCATCATCACCTATTTCTCGCTAATCATTGGCGAGCTGGTGCCCAAGCAGATCGCCTTGCGCGATCCCGAGCGCGTTGCCGCGCGGGCGGCGCCGGCAATGACCATCCTCGCCACCGTCTCGGCCCCCCTGGTCTTCCTGCTCGACATTTCCGGCCGCGCCATATTGTGGTTGCTCGGCCAGCGCGGCGAAAGCGAGGAGAAGGTCACCGACGAGGAGATCAAGATGCTGGTCGCCGAGGCCGAGCATCACGGCACCATCGAATCCGACGAACGGCGCATGATCGCCGGCGTCATGCGGCTTGGCGACCGCGCCGTGCGCGCCGTGATGACGCCGCGCACTGAGGTTGACTGGATCAATTTGCAGTCAGACGAGAGCACCATTCGCAAGCTGTTGATGGAGACCCAGCACTCCCGGCTGCCGGCAGGCGACGGCGGCGTCGACGTCATGGTCGGCGTCGTCCAGACGCGCGACGTGCTCGCCGCACTGCTTGCCGGCCGCGTGCTCGACCCGCGCCGGCATGTGCGCGCCGCCCCCATCGTCTATGACCAGGCCGACGCGCTGGATGTGCTGCAGAAGCTCAAGGAATCCGACGTGCCGATGGCGCTGGTGCATGACGAATACGGTCACTTCGAAGGCATCGTCACCCCGGCCGACATTCTCGAAGCCATCACCGGCGTCTTCCGGGCCGATACCGACGCCGGCGACGAGGAGAATGCCGTCAAGCGCGAGGACGGCTCATGGCTGCTCGCCGGCTACATGCAGGCCGACGAGATGGCCGAGGTTCTCGGCTTCGACCTGCCGGAAAACCGCGACTACGAGACCGTCGCCGGCTACGTGCTGTCGCACATGCACCATCTGCCGGCGACCGGCGAATGCGTCGACGCGCAGGGCTGGCGCTTCGAGGTGGTCGACCTCGACGGCCGCCGCATCGACAAGCTCATCGCCACTCGTCTGCCCGGCGCGCACCGCGAGGTGGTGCGCTGACGATCAACGCAATGTAGACCATTCGAGGTCAGCTTTTTGGCCCACCCGGAAGTCCTGTTTCTCGCGGGATGGTGCAGCAGGCTTGGGGTTTTTCCCCTAGGTATTTGCGGCACCCGGGGATAGCATAGGCCCACTGGGAGGTGGGCGATGACAAACGTCTCGATCCGCCGGGCGGACTTTATGATGGTCCTCGCCTATGCTTCGGACCTTGCCACCGGCCATTCTCGCGACTTCGCGCTGAAATCCTGCGTGCTTGCAATGCGGATCGCCGAGCTTGCGGGCGTTTCCGATGAGGTTCGGCGCAATGCCTACCACCAGTCGATGCTGCGCTATGTCGGCTGCAATGCCGACACGGACCTTCTGTCGGCCACCTTCGGCGACGAAATCGCGCTCCGCCAGGATCTTGTCGGTCTCGACATGGGCAATCGTGCCGAACTGGGCAGGGTCTTCGTGCAGGCCTTCAAGCGGTTCTACTACGATCTCGAGCCTGACGCGCAGGCCAGGGCGATCGAGGCCGCGATGTCGCAGGCGCTCGTGGTGGCTCGCCCGGTGCTCACAGCGCATTGCGAGGTCGCGCAGCGGATCGGCGAGCGGCTCGGCCTGTCCGACGAGATCCGGCGCAATCTTGGACAGATCTACGAACGCTGGGACGGCAAAGGCCTGCCGCGTGGGCTGAGTGGTGAGGATGTCCTGCCCGCCGTGCGCCTGATCACATTGGCGCAGGATGCGATTGCACTCAGCGATGCCGTCGGCATCGACGAGATGGCCGAAACCATCGCCAGCCGCGGCGATGGCCCATACGAAGCGGGTCTGGCCCGGCTCGTCTCGGCTAACGCGGCTGTCCTGATGGAGGGCATCGGCGCGACGGTCGACCGCGAGACCATTTTGGCGCTTGAGCCCGATCCGCCGGTGACGCTGGATCAGGGGGCTTGCGATGAGGCGTTCCTGGCCATAGCCGACATGATCGACATGCGCATGCCGTTTACGCAGGGCCATTCGAGGATGGTGTCGGAACTGGCCACGGGTGCGGGGAAACGGATCGGGCTGCCCGACCCTGACGTTCGCGCGCTGCGCTGGTCGGGCTGCATCCATGATATCGGCGAACTGGTGGTGCCGGTGGCGACCTGGATGCGCAACGGGCCCATGTCTGTCCGCGAGCGCGACGCGGCACAGTTGCACGCTTACTACGGCGAACGGGCACTGGCCTCGTTCGGCCGCGAGGGCGATGCGATGGCCGCCCTCGTGCTTCGCCATCACGAACGCCTTGATGGCTCGGGCTATCACCGCAAGGTCGGCGGCTCCGATCTGTCCCCGGCGGCAAGGATCCTGGCCGCTGCCGAAGCCTTCCAGACGTGGCGCGAGGAACGTCCGCACCGCAAGGCGCTGTCCAGCGAGGCGGCGGCGACACAACTGCGCGCCGCGGTGCGCGACGGTTGTATCTGCCCCGACGCCGCGGAGGCCGTGTTGTCTTTCGCGGGCCAGCAGTCGCGCCGATCTTTGCCGCGGGCGCTAGCCGGCATGACGCCGCGCGAAATCGAGGTGTTGCGCCTGATCGCCGCCGGACTGACGGCGAAGGAGGCGGCACGCAAGCTCGATATCTCGCCCAAGACCGCGGACCACCATATCCAGAGCGTCTATTCCAAGATCGGCGTGACCACCCGCGCCGCGGCCGCGCTTTATGCGGTCGAGCACGGCCTTATCCGACCGGGCGAAACGCAGGCATAGGGAATCCACCCCATGTGCGCATGATCCGAGACGCGCATCGTGATCCTGTCGACGGACCAATGGTGGCCGCGACCGACAGGAGGAAATCAGATGCTTCTCGCAACGACCAAGGTGGCTGATGTCGACCACTTCATCCGTATCTTTTCGACCAAGGGCGCCGACAAGCGCCGGCTGCACGGCTCGAACGGCGCAACTGTCTTCCGCGATCCCAGCGAGCCCGACCGCGTCTGGGCGATCTTCGACTGGGACGCCGAGGGCTGGAAGAATTTCGTGTCGGATCCGGAGGTGCCAGCGATCCTGCAGGAGGCCGGCCATGTCGGCAAGCCGCAGGCGGCACTGCTGCTCGGCCACTACGAGGCCTGAGGAGGTCCCACACTGCGCGCCGCCTGCCGCCCGGCGGCGGCGCGCCCGACGAACCCCCAGATTTGGAGAAATCAAATGGATCCGAAACCCATCAAGATCGGCCTTATCGCCGAACTCACCGGCCCGTTGTCTTTCATGGGCGTCGCAAATGCGAACCTCACCACCATGCTCGTCGACGATATCAACGCCAGTGGCGGCTTGCTCGGCCGGCCGCTGGAGCTTGTCATCGAGGATGGCGAAACCATCGACAGCGTCGCGAAGGCAAGGACCGCGAAACTGATCGACGTCGACAAGGTCGATGTGGTCGTCGGCGGCATCTACAGTTCGACCCGCCAGGCCATCAAGAGCGAGGCGGTTACGCGGGGCAGGACGCTCTACATCTACACCGAGCAGTACGAGGGACAGGAAAACGATCCCCTGATCTTCTGCACGGGGCCTGTGCCCGCGCAGCAGGTTGAACCGCTGATACCATGGCTGATGAACAGCACCGGCGCGAAGAGGTTCTATTTGCCGTCGGCCGACTACATTTGGCCCCATTTGCTGAACAAGGCCGCGAGCCGGGTGGTGCGCGCCAATGGCGGCGAGATCGTCGGCGAGGAGTATTTTCCGCTGGACACCGTCGATTTCCGGCGGACGGTTCAGCAGATCATGGCGAGCGGCACCGACGTGGTTTTCAACACCATCGTTCCGCCGGGCCTGACACCGTTCCTCGAAGAACTGCACAAAGCCGGTTTCGGCAAGCGCGGCGGCAAGATCGTCTGCACCTACTTCGATGAGAACTTCTTCAATCTGGTGCCGTTCGAACAGATCGAGGGCCTCTACAGCTGCCTCGACTACTACCAGGAACTCGACGATCCGTTCGGTCGCGCGCTCTTGCGCCGCTACAGCGAACGGTTCTCCGGCAGTGCCATGTTGACCGCCGGCAGCGGGTGCACCGGCCACTACCGGGCGATCAGGATGTGGGAAGCGGCGGTGAAGGAGGCCGGCACGGTGGAGCGCGACGCGGTCATCCGGGCGCTCGATCACGCCCGCATAAGCGAGGGACCGGGCGGCCCGGCCGAAATGGTTCCCGGCCAGCACCATGTTCGCATGAACATGTACATCGCGCAGGCGCAGGGTGGTCGATTCCGAGTTGTGAAGAACTTGGGTCTGATCAATCCCAATGAGCGTGCGCTTGGCGACGAACTCCAACCAAGCAACGCAGGCTGACTCGGCGTTGATCACTGTTCTTCCAGGTGGCGGGGCGGATAGATGGTTGCCCTCGCCACCGGCGATCCGCCTGTGAGCACAAGTCGAGCAGGATCCTAAGGTATCATCACAACACTCAAGCCATCAGCACGACCTTGCCCGTCGAGCGGCGCTCGTCCAGCAGCCGGTGCGCTTCGCCTGCCTGGTCGAGCGGGAAGCGGCCGCCGATCGCAACGTGCAGCCGGCCGCTCGCCGCTAGCTGGAACAGCTCGGACAGGCTGGCTTTCAGCACGTCGGGGGAGAGCAGCGGCAGCAGCGCGAAACCTCTCAGCGACTGGTTGCGGCCGATCATCGCTTCCAGGTCTGAAGCCCCGAGTGCATAGCGGCCGAGCGCCGCGAACACCAGCTCACCACCGGGTGACAGCGCCTGCAGCGACGCAGCCGTCAACGCGCCGCCGACCGTGTCGTAGATGATGTCGGCGCCCTCGCCGCCTGTGATGTCGCGGACGCGGGCTGGCCAATCCGGCTTGATATAGTCGACGGCGGCATCGGCGCCGAGCGACAAAGCGAGATCGAGCTTTGGCTTGCCGCCGGCGGCCGCGACCACCTGGCGTGCGCCCGTCAGCCTGGCCAGTTGGACAAGCAACGAACCGACGCCACCCGACGCGGCCGGCACCAGCACCGACTTGCCGCCAGGAGGACTTTGCCGAAGCAGGTAAAGGGCTGTAAGGCCTTGCACCATCACCGCCGTCGCATCCTCGAACGACAGGGTGTCCGGCAGCGGCACGACGAGATCGGCGTCGATGGTCACCTGCTCCGCATAGCCACTGTGCGGACGCTGTGAGACGAACAAAGGCGCGGCGACGCGGCTTCCCAGCAGCGCGACATCCACCCCTTGCCCAACAGCCTCTACGACGCCTGCCGCCTCGACACCCAAAATCATCGGCAGCTGCGGCGTCACCGCGTAGCCATCCCTGCGCATCAGCACTTCGAAGAAGTTGATCCCGGCGGCATGGACACGGACCAGCACCTCGCCGGCCTGCGGCACCGGCGATGGCAGGTCGACCACCTCCAGCACGTCCGGGCCGCCGAAGCGGCTGAGTTGAATGGCTTTCATGGCAAACTCCGATCGCGCTGGCATCGGCCACCGTTTGCCACTATTTGCGGAGCCTCGACTACACACTCATTTGTCCCCTGCTGACCAGGAGGTGACCATGGCCAACCCGAGCAAGAGAATGCCCATCAAGAGATTGCCGATGCTGCCGGCGGAACGCGCGCTGAAAGTGATCGCTGGGCGCTGGAAGGCGGTCATCCTCTACCATCTCTTCGACGGCCCGCGACGACTGTCGGTGCTGAAGGCGATGATGCCTGGCATCACCCAGAAGGTGCTGATCCAGCAGCTGCGCGAAATGGAGGAGCACGGCCTCGTCAGCCGCGAGATCTTTGCCGAAGTCCCCTCGCGCGTCGAATACTCCGCGACAAGTCTCGGCCTCAGCCTCGAGCCGATCCTGCTGGCGCTTTGCCAATGGGGCCAGCACCACGCCGACGAACTCAACGAAATGCATCACCTCGCCGATTGCATCATCCGCCCAAGGCCGGCGCGGGAGACGCACGCCTCCCACAATTGAAAAAGGGCGGCGCTAGCGCCGCCCCGGATCCTTGGGAGGACAATTCGAACCGGCGGTCAGGCCGCCTTGACTTCCTCGGCGACGGCGTCGGCCTGACGTGCTGCCTTCAGCACCTTGGCCCACCACGCGACGTCGTTGACCAGCGCCGTGGCGGCCTGGTTCAGGTGCTCGAGCTCTTCGAGCTTCTTCTCGCCCTGGCGGACGGCGAGGAAGTCACCCCAGGCGATATGGACGGCCGACTTGACCGGCGCCATCTGCAATTCGACCGCATGAAGGCGCAGCTGCTCGACGGCGCGGGAGCCGCCGACGCTGCCATAGCCGACGAAGCCGGCCGGCTTCTTGTTCCATTCGTTGGCGGCGTAGTCGATGGCGTTCTTCAGCACGGCCGTCGGACCATGATTGTATTCGGCGGCGGTGAAGATGAAGCCGTCGAATTCGGCGACCTTCTTCTGCCAGCGCTTCGCCACTTCATTCTGGGACGGCGCCCAGGCGGAGGATGCGACCTCGTCGAAGAACGGCAGCGGGAAGTCGCGCAGATCGACGATCTCGACGTCGATATCGGCATGCGATTTGGCGATCTTGGCGATCCACTGGGTTGGTACGTCGGCGAAGCGCGCGGCGCGCGTGGAACCGACAATGATGGCGATCTTGGGTTTTGACATGGGGCTCTTCCTTGCAAGTAAAGCTGGTATCGTTTGGATACCGGCGCTATATGAGATACTGTCAACTCGCGGCGCAAGGAGGCACCTTTTTGTTACTGAGGAACCCGCTCAACACTGAAGATTGCCGCGCCGTTTCGGAAATCCTGCAGCGCGTCGGCGATAAATGGACCGTTCTCGTGGTCGGAAAGCTCGGCCAAGGACCGTTGCGATTCAATGAGTTACGCGCTGCTGTCGGCGGCATCTCGCAGAAGATGCTGACCACCACCTTGCGCGGATTGGAGCGAGACGGCTTCGTCACCCGCACGGTGTTCCCGACCATACCGCCGCGCGTCGATTACGAGCTGACCGAACTCGGCCATGAGTTGCTGATCCCGGTCAGCGCACTCGGTGAATGGGCTCGCGTCAACACCACGCGCGTGCGGGCAGCACGTGAGAAATTCGACGAGAAGCACGCCTGAAACCCTTGCGTTGCAAGGGTTTTCGCCGATGGCTGCGCCGGCGGAATTCCATTCCGTCGCCGGCTGTTGATCCGGTTTGGATCCGGATTTTTCAGACGGACCCAGCCAGCAGACAAGGCAAAGCCGCCAAGGCGCTTGCCAGCGGCCGTTCAGCAATCGTTGACTGATTGTCTTCGTTCCGGTCGCAACCAACGCAACCGGAAAAGACCGTGCGGCCGCCCGGATTTCATCTGCGGCGTGGGAAAGGCATAGGCTGTGCGCCGATTTCCCGGTCAGCTTTCCGCCGGAACCGCCTTTGGCTTGCCTTCGCCATCCAGCGCCACCATGACGAAATCGGCATGGGTGACCTTCTCCATCAGGTCGGAGAGGTAGCGCTGCGCCCAGGCCTCGACCTTTAGCGTCATCGAGGTGCGTCCGACGCGCTCGACATGGGTGTAGATGCACAGCGTGTCACCGATCTTCATCGGTTTGGCGAACGACATTTCCTTGACCGCCGCCGTCACCACGCGGCCCTTGGCGCGCTCGGCCGCACGGATGCCGCAGGCCAGATCCATCTGCGCCATCACCCAGCCGCCAAATATGTCGCCGGCCGCATTGGCATCCGAAGGCATGGCCAGCGTGCGCAGCGTCAAATCGCCGAGCGGCCGTCCTTCAGCGTACTGCACCATGGGGGAAATCCTTCGAGGTCATTGCCCTCGATCCCGTAGCGTCAAGGCGCCGACAGGTCAACGCGCCGATGGACAATGTCGCGCTCTGCCGTCCGCATTACCCAGCGAAGCTCAGCTGGCCGCTAAAAGTAACGCTTGAGGTTCGAGCGAATGCGATCCAGGACGCTGGACCCGGACAGGTCAGGAGAGAATTCCCTGCCGGTGATCGCCTCATAGGCCTGCGCATAGACCCTGGAGGCCTGTCCGACGATCTCGCCGGGTATGTCAGGAATAGGATCGCTGTAAGGATCGCACCTTGCCGACACCCACGACCGGATGAAATCCTTGTCGAAGCTCTCCGGCCGGCTGCCGCTGGCGAGGGCCAGTTCGTAACTCTCTGCGATCCAGTACCGGCTGCTGTCCGGCGTATGGATCTCGTCGGCAAGGATTATGGTCTCGTCCTTGTCGGTGCCGAATTCGTATTTCGTGTCGGCGAGGATGAGGCCACGTTCGGCGGCGCGCTGCTGGCCGCGGGCGAACAGCTGCAAGGCGTAGCCTGACACGGTATCCCACTGCGCCGGCGTGAGAAGGCCTTGTTCAAGAATCTCAGCCTTGGACAGGGGCTCGTCATGGCCACCGTGCGAAGCCTTGCTCGTCGGCGTGATGATTGGCTCGGCCAGCTTTTCATTGTCGCGCAGGCCGTCCGGCAGGCTCAAACCATACATGTCCCGATCACCGCGCCTGTACCTTGTCAGGATCGAGGTGCTGGTGGTTCCCGCCAGATAGCCACGCACGACGATCTCGACCGGCAGGATGTTGAGCCTTGTGCCGACGACGACGTTCGGGTCAGGATATTCGAGAACGTGGTTCGGGCAGATATCGGCGGTTTCCTCGAACCAGTACCGGGCCGTCTGGGTGAGGATCTCGCCCTTGAACGGGATCGAGGCCAGGATGATGTCGAAGGCGCTGATGCGGTCGGTGGCGATGATGATGCGCCTGCCGTCCGGCAGGTCGTAATTTTCGCGAACCTTGCCGCTGTAGTGGCCCGGCAATTCGGCAATGAAAGCATCCGACAGGACACGCATATGATTCCTGCCTTGCGCAGATTGGCTGATGCTATCGCATAAGCTGTCGACCCTATGCATATCAAGCGCGATTGTCGGGATTCCCCGCAAGTCTACCTCGCATCGCGGTCGCTTTTTTCACAACGCATGCCGGAAGGCGCGGCGACGCGGCCGACCCGCCGCGTCTAGGCTGTGCCAGATTTCCGGAGCCGCCCACCCATCATGCAGACCTATGACTTCATCATCGTCGGCTCCGGCTCGGCCGGCTCGGTCCTGGCGGACAAACTGTCGGCCTCGGGACGCTTCTCCGTGCTGGTGCTGGAAGCCGGCGGCACCGACAGCCGCTTCTACGTGCAGATGCCGCTCGGCTACGGCAAGACCTTCTTCGATCCGGCGGTCAACTGGAACTACAAGGCCGAGCCGGACCCGGGCCTCGCCGGCAATGCCGACCATTGGCCGCGCGGCAAGCTGCTTGGCGGTTCGAGCTCGATCAACGCCATGGTCTGGATCCGGGGCGCTCGCGACGATTTCGATGCCTGGGCAGCCGCCGGCAATCCAGGCTGGGGCTATGACGACCTGTTGCCCGCCTTCAAGGCGCTGGAGGACAACCAGGCCGGCGCTGACGCATGGCGCGGTGTCGGTGGCCCGCTGCATGTCACCGACTGTTCGGACGCCGTCCATCCGCTGACCAAGCGCTATCTCGCCGCCGGACAGCAGGCCGGCCTGCCGCTCAACCTGGATTTCAACGGCGCCGCCCAGGAGGGCGTCGGCGTCTACCAGATCTCGACCCGCAACGGCCGCCGCATGTCGGCGGCGCGCGCCTTCCTGCGCCCGGCGATGAAGCGCGCCAACGTCCGCGTCGAGATGAATGCGCTGGCGACCCGGGTGCTGTTCGACGGCAAGCGCGCCGTCGGCGTCGAATATCTGCAGAACGGCGAGACCAGGACGGCGCGTGCCGGCCGCGAGGTCATTCTGTCCGGCGGCTCGGTCAACTCGCCGCAGCTTCTGCAGTTGTCCGGTGTCGGACCGTCCGCTCTGCTGGGCGGTCTCGGCATTCCCGTCGTCCACGCCAACGAGAACGTCGGCGCGCATCTGCAGGACCATGTCGGCATCAACTACACCTTCAAGGGCAGGCTGCCGACGCTCAACCAGACGCTGCGCCCGTGGTGGGGCAAACTGCTGGTCGGCATGCAATACATCCTGACGCGTTCGGGGCCGCTGTCGCTGTCGATGAACAATGCCGGCGGCTTCTTCCGCACCGACCCGGCGGCAACCCGGCCCAACATGCAGCTCTATTTCCAGGCCTTCTCGACCGTCATTCCCAAGAGCGGCGAGCGCCCGATCCTGACGCCCGATCCGTGGCCAGGCTTTTCCATCGGCCTGTCCAACTGCCGGCCGTCGAGCCGTGGCGAGATCATGATCCGCTCCAGCAACCCGCGCGACTATCCCAGGATATCGGCCAATGCCTATTCGACCGAGGCCGATGTCGCTGAGATGCTCGACGCGGTGAAATTCGTGCGCAGGATCGCCTCGATGCCGGCAATGGCCGAGATCATCGAGGAAGAGGTTCTGCCAGGTCCGTCGATCACCTCCGACGCCGACCTGATCCAGGATTTCCGGAAGCGCTCGGGCACCGTCTATCATCCGGTGTCGACCTGCCGCATGGGCCCCGATCCTTCCCACAGCGTCGTCGATCCGCGCCTCAAGGTGCATAGTATCGAGGGCTTGCGCGTCATCGACGCCTCGATCTTTCCCGACAACATCACCGGCAACACCAACGCCGCCTCGATCATGACCGGTTGGAAGGGCGCCGAACTGGTTCTGGAGGACCAAGAATGAAAATCACCGACGTCAAGACCTGGGTTGTCGGCAACCCGCCGCCCGGCATCGGCGGCAAGTATTTCATCTTCGTCAAGCTGACCACCGATGGCGGCGTGGTCGGTTATGGCGAGGCCTACAACGCCACCTTCTCCGCCCATGTCACGGCCAAGATGGTCGAGGACATGGCCGAGCGCTATCTCGTCGGCCGCGATCCGCACGACATCGAGAACTTCTTCCGCCGCGCCTATTCGTCCGGCTTCACGCAACGGCCGGATGTGTCCGGCATGGGCTGCTTCTCGGCGTTGGAAATGGCCTGTTGGGATATTATCGGCAAGGAGGCCAACAAGCCGGTCTACAAATTGCTCGGCGGCCAGGTGCACGAGACGCTGCGCTCCTATACCTACCTCTACCCGCACACCGGCAGCGTCCACTCCGAGGATGCGCGCGGCAAGAACGTCTACAACGACCCCGATCTCGCCGCCGCCTGCGCGCTCGAATATGTCGAGCAGGGTTTCAACGCCGTCAAGCTCGACCCGGCCGGCCCCTACACCGCCTTCGATGGCCACCAGCCGCGCCTTGTCGACATCGACCTGTCCACCCGCATGATCAAGGCCATCCGCGAGGCGGTCGGCACCAGGGCCGACATCCTGTTCGGCACCCATGGCCAGTTCACCGCGTCGGGCGCGCTGCGCATGGCGCGCGCCATCGAACCCTACGATCCGCTGTGGTTCGAGGAGCCGGTGCCGCCTGACATGCCCGAAGTGATGGCGCAGGTGGCTCGCGGCACATCGATCCCGATCGCCACCGGCGAGCGGCTGACGACCAAGTTCGAGTTCGCCCGGGTGATCGAGAACCGTGCCGCGACCATCCTGCAGCCGGACCTCGGCCGCTCCGGCGGCATTCTCGAAACCAAGAAGATCGCCGCCATGGCCGAGGCCTATCACATCCAAGTCGCGCCGCATTGCTATTGCGGACCGATCGTCGGCGCCGCCAACATCCAGCTGGCGGTAACGCTGCCCAACTTCCTCATCCTGGAATCACTGAAACAGTGGGACGGTTTTCACGCGACGCTGCTCACGAAGAAGATCGAATGGCAGGACGGCAACGTCATCCCGTCGAAGGAGCCCGGCCTTGGCGTCGAGCTGAACGAAGCGGTCTGCGACGCGCATCCCTACACCGGCAAGGAGCTGCACCTGCAGATGATGCAGACGCCGCTGATGCCGTGAGCGAAAGCTACGCCTTCATCGGCCTTGGCCATCTCGGCGGCAACCTTGCCGCCAGCCTGATCCGCAACGGTTTTGCCGTCACCGTTTTCGACCGCGACCCCGCCGCCGTCGAGCGCCTCGTCGCGCTCGGCGCCACAGCCGCCAACAGTCCCGCCGAGGCCGCCGCCAGAGCCGGCAACGCCATCACCTGCCTACCCTCGCCCAAAGTCAGCGAAGCGGTGCTGGCTGGCCCCGGCGGATTGCTCGAAGGACTGCCCGAAGGCGGCAGCTGGATCGAGATGTCGACCAATGGCCGCGACGAGATCGTGCGCCTTGCAGCCCTCGCCTCAGCCAAGGGCATCGACACGTTGGAATGCCCGGTCACCGGCGGCGTGCATCTGGCGGCGGTCGGAAAAATAACCGCGCTGGTCGGTGGCAATGCAGCGCTCTATGCGCGTCATCGCCCGGCCATTGAAGCGATGTGCGCGAAGTCGTTCCTGATGGGTCCGGTCGGCTCGGCAGCAGTGATCAAGGTCATCACCAACATGCTGGCCTTCATCCATCTCGTCGCCGCCGGCGAGGCGTTGATGCTGGCCAGGCAGGGCGGGCTTGACCTCGCCCAATCCTACCATGCCATCGTTGCCTCCTCCGGCAACAGCTTCGTCCACGAGACCGAAAGCCAGCTCATTCTCAACGGCTCCTACGACATCGGCTTCACCGTGGACCTGGCGCTGAAGGACCTCGGCTTCGCGCTCGCCATGGCTGAACAATCCGGCGTGCCGCTCGACCTGGCATCGCGCGTCAATGCGATTTTTGAGCAAGGCAAGGCGGCCTATGGGGGCAGCGCCTGGTCGACACAGATCGTCAAGTTGCTGGAAGATGCCGTTGGCACCGACCTGCGCGCGCCCGGTTTTCCAGCCAAGCTCGAAGTCTGACAGCAGGCAGGAAATCAAGCGATTTCAAGGCGTTGGATCCATCGCTGGATTCACCTGAATCGATCTGTTAACGACTTGAATCAGTACCTGAGCGTCAGCGCGCCGGGCAGGATCTCGAAGGTTGCCGGTATGCGACCCGGCGACTCGCCGTCTATGTCGACCATCGCGCCGTTCTTCTCGACATCGCCGAGCGGCTCGACCACCACTTTCCTGCCGCGCAGGATGGTGATCGCCGGATGGTTGCGGTGGCGTCCACCATAAAGCAGCCGGATATCCCAGATCAGCTTCAGCTTGCCGGCCGCGCGCAGGATGACGATGTCGAACTGCCCGTCGGTCAACTCGGCATCCGGCGCGATCATCATGCCGCCGCCGAAGAACTTGCCATTGGCCACCGCCACCAGCGCCATGCGCGCTTCGACCGGGGCGCCGTCGTCGACCGTGATCCTGACATCCTGGAAGCGGTAGCGGACGAACTCGACCACGGTGCGCCACAGGAACAGCCCCTTGGCCGACATCTTGCCCTTGCGCTTGTCGGCATTGACGGCGCGGTCGGTGGCGCCCGACAGCCCGAGGCTGGCGATGTTGATGAAGTGGCGGCTGGCCAGCGCGCCATGGTCGTCGATGTAGCAGATGCGTCCGGCATCGACCTTCCGAGCCTTGGCCTCGGCTAGCCGCTTCAGCACCGCATCCACCTCTTTCGGCAGGCCCAGCCCGCGCGCGAAATCGATACCGGTGCCGCACGGCAGCAGGCCAAGCTCGGTCGTCCTGCCGCTTTCCTTCGACGCCTGCAGCAGTCCGTCGGCCACTTCGCTGGCGGTGCCGTCGCCGCCCGCCGCGATCACCAGGTCGAAACCGCTCGCCGCAAGATCAAGCGCCAATCGCTCAGCGTCGCCTTCGGCCTGCGTTTCGCGCAGTTCGAAATCGCCGAAATGCTTTTTCAGCGACGCGGCGACCTCAGGCCAATGCCGTTTCAGCCGGCCGCCACCGGCAATCGGATTGAGAACCACCCCGACCTTCACGCACATCCTCCCGCAAGGACATCACGGCGCTCGGCGCCTCGAGAATCCTTTGCCGGCATTGAAGACCGCGCCCGCCGGCAGGGCAAGGCCGAATGTCCGCTGATACCGCTCACCATGACGGATCAGGAAATCGCGTTATCCCTGGCTGATCCCCGATAACCCCGTTATCCACAGGCCCGCGGCCATTCCCCACGACCCTTACCCGGCGTAAGTTCAACCCATCTCAGGCGGCTACCGATCGCCCAGCCGAAAGGCGAAGTGAAAGGCGGATTTCCTGAGGCCCGTACGGCCCAGATCGACGAGCAGGCTTGCCTGTTCGAGGGGCGGATGCCGAGACCTACGGGGCCGCGGAAAGCGTGCCAACGCCGACGGCGGACCGATGCTGCCATGAAGGACGGCAAAAACCTTCGATGGTGCGCAGGGCAAAGCCCGCAAGGGTGTAGACCGGCGTGGTCCCGAACGGACGCTGCTCTCGGGTGGCGGACTGGCAGGACCGTCAAAATCAAGGCCGGCATGGCGCGACGACTTTACGGAAGTTGCTGCCGCGACCGTGTCCTGATCTGACAGGGAGGCGCTGGGAGAAATCCCGGCGCCGACTGTCTTTTTCTCCCCCTCGATGTCCTTGCCGGTGATCTTGCCGGCGCCGCTTCACCGCGCGCGAAAATCGGTTAGTATCGCTGCGTCGTCAGAGTCTGTTTGCAAAAACAGGCTCGCAGGAGGGGGATACTTCATGACGTTGATCCAGAAGCTTGCCGTTGCCTATGCTTTCCTGTTCTTCGGCGTCGTCGCCATCGGCTACATACCGGCGTTCAACGATGCCAACGGCAATCTGTTCGGCCTGTTCTCCCTGCAATGGTATGACGACCTGCTTCACGCCTTCTCCGGGGTGTGGGCGCTTGCCGCTGCCTTCATCTCGCACCGCCAGGCAGTGTTCTATTTCAAGCTGTTCGGCTCGGTCTATCTCTTCGATGGCGTGCTCGGCCTGGTCACCGGTTCCGGCTGCCTCGATGCCGGCATCTTCATCAACGGCTTCCGCTCCCTCGACGATATCGAATTCCCGGCCCGCTTCTTCGCCAACCTGCCGCACCTCGTCATTGGCGGCTTCGCCGTCTATGTCGGCTTCTGGCTGTCGAAGCGCATACACGACCACTTCGCCACGGCCTGATCGGGCATGTTCCTGTTCCGCTGGCTGAAGCGCATCATCAAGGCGATCCTGTGGTTGATCGTCATCGTCATCCTGATCTCGATCGTCGGGCTGAGCTATGGCTTCCTGACCACGTCGTCACTCGACAAGACGCCTCTGCCCGGCATTGCCGACGGCGCTCCGCCAAAGGCATTGGCCGACAAGGTTCGCGCCGAAATCCCCGGCTACCAGAGGCCGGAGGAATCGACCTTCCTCACCTACCCGGAATGGGCGATCGTCTACGCGGCGCGCGAGTATGCCGGCTTCGTCGACAAGAACCAGCCGAGCGGCTTTCCCTATTGGTCCTATGTCGGCCGCTTCTGGCAGGACTACGCCATGGTGATCCGCGCCAGCTCTCCCTACCAGTTCAACTTCGCCAACCACCAGATGCTGGTCATCATCGGCACCAGCCACAGCATCGAACATATCTTGCAATGGGCCTATGAGAACACGGTCGGCCGCATCACCGAGGCAACCGCCGGCAAACGCACCGCCGCCGACATCTATCAGGCCAAGGTGGCGGCCGACTATGCCGCTTTCCTCGACCAGGTGCCGTGGTATCAATTTCCCTATGCCGAGAAGCGCGCCGGCCTGTTTGCCGTGCAGCCGGCGCCGGGCGACAGCCCCATCCGCACCAGCGAACGCAAGCTTGCCTTCGGCCTCGCCGATACCATCAAGCAGGGCTACGCCGACCTGATCAAGCAGGCACTCGCAGCCACATCCCCACCAGCCTTCCTCGATATCCATGTCTGGGCCAAGGGGCCGGTCGGCGAAGCGACGCACAACGAGCCCGACACCTTGCTTGAGCGCGACTTCGGCGCCGACGGCACCGTCTTCGTCACCAAACGCTATCAGGTGTTTACCGAGATGATCCCGCGCCTGATCGACAAGGGCGTCTCCTTCGTCGAGATCGGCGGCAATGACGAGATCATGGTCACCGTGCTCTCCACCGACTCGATCGCTGTCCCCGATGGCATCCGCATCCTGTTCAGCTATCCGCTGCCGGCCGATCCGGCCACGCGCCGCACCGGGCTGACCGTCGCCGTGCGCAAGCTGCATCTGGTGCTGCCGGCACTGATCAAGTCAGGCGCCAGGCTCGAACACGTCTATGATTATTGAGACGATAGATTGGCCATGCGTCGATTGATCCGCATTGTCGGCTGGCTCGCGCTCACGCTGGTCGTGCTCATTGTGGTCGCGCTTGTCGGCTTTCGCGGCGCGGCGGCGCTGCGGGAGAACCTGTCACCCGAGGAGGCAGCCCCGGCGGGAGCGCTGTTCGTGACGGTCAACGGCCTGAAGATACACTATCAGGTCTGGGGGCCCCAGGACGGGCCGCCGCTGCTCCTGTTCCACGGCACGGCCTCCTGGGCCGAGACTTACCGCGATATCGCCGCGCCATTGGGAGAACAGGGCTTTCGCGTCATAGCGCCCGACATGCCTCCCTTTGGCTATTCGGAGAGACCGGCCGACCAGGACTATTCGCGCGCCGCCCACGCAAGACGCGTCCTCGGTTTCGCCGACGCGCTCGGCCTTCGCCATTTCAGTGTCGGTGTCCACTCCTATGGCGGCGGTGGCGTGATCGAAGCCGCCTTCTCGGCCCCGGCCCGCATCGACGCGCTGATCCTGCTCGACGTGGCACTTGGCCTCGGCCGGACCGAGGCACCGGCCCTCCCGTTCGCATCCTTCCTGAACAGCGACTGGCCACGCCAGTTGCTGACCGCCTCGACCTTCACCAACCCGCTTATGGTCGGACCTGGCCTGCACTCCTTCATTGAGAACGACGACGTGGTCACCGCCGAACGTATCGCGATCTACGCACGGCCTCTCAATGTCGAAGGCACCACCAATGCGGTTGGCCACTGGCTGTTTACCGGACTGTTCAACGACGAACGAAAATCCCTTGCCGCCAACCCCGCGAACTATCGCACCTTCACGCCGCCCGTTCTCGTCATCTGGGGGCGACAGGATACGACCACGCCCCTCCAACAGGGTGAAGAGATTGCCTCGCTGTTTCCGCATGCCGAACTGGCGGTTCTCGATGGCGTCAACCACATCCCGCAGGTCGAACGTCCGCACGACGTGGTGCGGCTGATGGCGAATTTCCTCAAACGAATCTCGCCGGCCACCCGATAGATCGACTGTTCGGCGCTCCGCCACGCTCATTCCACAATCACGGCCAAATCCCGCCTTGTTCGCGCGCGATTGATGGTTGCATGTCACCCAAAAGCGGATACCGGTTGGGGCAACGACATGCATCGAAATGGGCTGCCGGGGGGCATCTCGAAGGGACAAGACCGTGATCAAGACCGCCCTTGTCGCCATGACCATTGTCGGCTGTGACTGCGACGCCAAGCTTTGCGAATATATAGGCGAGACGCCGGCCAAGTGGTCTACCGTCGCCGAGTGCGAAGCGGCGATGAAGAGCCAGATGCTGCACGAGCGCAATTTCAACTATCCGCTCATCTCCGGCATCTGCCGCGCGAAGGGCTCGTCGTCCTCTTCGCAGCTGGCCGCGACCGCGTCCCGACCGGAACTGAAGCCCGCCAGCCGGTCGGTTGAACCCGAAAGCCCGCTGCCGCCGGAATTGAGCCACCGGCCGAGCGTTCCCGTCGGCTCGCCGACGACGGCCATGGAAGCGGCCGCCGCACGGCCCGTCGCCTATGAAGAAGTGGTCGATGGCGGAACCGGCGTGCTCTATCGGACGAAGAACGGCTACGCCGTGGTCAAGACTGATCTTGGCCGCGCCGCCTCAGCGACCGCCGACATGGCGAAACGCTCGGCGAACTGGTTAGCAGGCCTGGTGCCGAAGGGGCTCTAGTGCCGCTAACGTCTTAGTTTGAATTTCGGCTCACGACCCTTTCGCGACGGCGAGGGAGGCGAAAAAGCCGACCTTTTTGCGGGCCTAGCCGCCAGCTGAAGACCACTCCCGCTAGTGTATCGAACCACTTTGATGACCTACCCTCCGATTGATCCGTTCGACGCAAGTCTCGCTTGATCCGAATTGGGTGCCGATCGACCAGCGCTTTGACGAAGAACGGGGGGTTGGCTTTTGCAACCCTTGTCACGCACGACTGGTCGAACGACGGATTTCTGCAGAACGGAAAAGAAATACTCTCCCTCGTCTTCGCAATCGGGCATATTCCTGCTGTTCTCATTCATGGTCGTCGCGACATCAGCGAGCCAGTGATAACGCCTGGCGCCTCCATAACCATTGGCCGGCAAGCCGCCTGCGGGCCGCAGTCTATGGAACAGATGCACATCGCGCTTGATTCATTCACGACGGGACAATGACCCGTCGTAGAGCGCGAAGGTCGTGTAGCCCATGCTTAGGCAACCTTGCAATTTGAGTTAGATTAGGTCGGTTGCAGTCAGTGCCGGGAGAACCGCCAAGTCTGGCAGCCCGGAGATGGAGGGCTTGCCTTCGCCTCGCCAGATCGCACAGACGACAGCGGCAACTTCGGCGCCGGCGGAGCGCACGAGTCTGGTCGCATCGGCAACCGCACCCCCGGTGGTTATAACATCTTCTACGAGCACGACCTTTCGGCCCTCGATCTGCACACCCTCGACAGCTTTACAGGTACCATATTCCTTGGCCGCCTTTCGTACGAACACCGCTGGCAAGCCGCTTTCCAGCGACATCGCCGTGGCAATCGGGACACCGCCCAATTCGAGCCCGGCGAGAACCTCGGTGCCGCCCGGCACGAGTTGCAGCATGCGCTGCGCCACGCGGCGAAGAAGCATAGGATCGGATTCAAACCAATACTTATCGAAGTATTCAGTCGACGTCTGACCAGAGCGCAGCCTAAAGGTCCCATGAAGGCGCGCGATTGCATTGATATCGGTCCCCAACGAGTCTCTGCTGCTCACGATTGTCTCTCCACAGGCTAACTTTCTTGAATTGGCATAATGCCCGCTCTTGACCCTAACGGCGACATTGATTCAAAGCTTCAAACTTCCCAGATCGATTGTGGCATCTAGCAAGATTGGATTTGAGGCGAGGGATTGCGAGTGATCCAGAATGTATTCGTTCTGCTTCTTGGATTCCCTGGAGTCGGCAAGCTGACCGTCGCCCAAGAGCTCGGCTCGCTGCTTCCTGCCCGGGTCATCGACAGTCATTGGATCAACAATCCTATATTGGGGCTGCTTGACGATGACGGCCGGAGGCCATTGCCCGACTCCGTTTGGGAGCATACTGCGAAGATACGTCAGGCTGTCTTGGACACCATTGCCACCCTCTGCGATCCCAGCGCCAATTTTATCTTCACCCATGCTGGCATTCAGGAGAACACGAGGAGCCTCGCATCCTATGAACAAATGAAAGATGCAGCAGAACGCCGCAGCGCTCTTTTCGTGCCTGTGCGCCTGCTTTGCACCGAAGCGGAGTTGATCCGTCGGGTCGCGTTACCCAGCCGACGTGACCGCCTCAAATCGATTGATCCAGAGGCCGCGCGCCGACGCAGCAGGACAGCCGTCGTGCTTGACCCAAAGCACCCAAACAGCCTTACATTCGATGTGACGGCGGTCAGCGCCGAGGAAACCGCGCGGACGATCTACGCCCGCCTAATTGACCGTCTAGGCTGATAGAAGGCAGCAATTTGCCCACAGCTAGTATCCAAACTGAGACACCCTATAGCTTGACCTTAAGGCTCTGCCAGAACTTGTCGATCAACGGCTTTTCGGTCGCCGCGTTCTCGCCGGCAACACGGGTGATGAACAGCAGCCCCTGATCGGCAAGGCCGAAGCCGACGATCTCGAAATCGGCGGTGTCGGTGCGTGTCTTCACCTTGGCGAGAATGCCGGTCAGTTCCTTGCCGTCGGCAAGCTTGCGCGTCGTCGGCTCCTGCGTCAGCGTCGCACCAGCCTGCACCGATTCCTTGGTCATCTCCTGCAGCATCAGCTGGTTGAGCGAGACCGGATTCATCTTGCCGTATTCCTGCACGACGACGATCGCGCCCAGCGCCGAGGCCATCAGATACTGCGTGATGTTCTCGCCGAGATCGGTCTTGGTCACTGAAATGTCGCTCGGATGGACGAAGGAAAAACTGTCGCCGGAAAAGGTGGCGAAGTCGTTGCGCTCCAGCGTCACCCTGCTCTGTTTGCCGCCGGGCAGCGTCACATTTGTGCTTTCGCCGGGATCGATGTCGACCGTCACGCCGTCGATGGTCAGCTTGAAAGCCTTGAGATCCTCGGCGTGAACCGGTCCAGCGCACAGCGCGATGAGGGTGAGTGCCGCCGCCGATACCATCCGCATTGGTTGTTCTCCTGACGTCTACGCCACCCCGCTCAGCGCCTTGATGGCACGGTAGAAGGTCGAGGAAAACAGTTCCGTCGGGTCATATTGCCGTTTCGAGGCGAGGAAGGCCGGCAGTTCGGGATATGAGGCCAGCAATTCCCTGGCGGTGTAGTGCAGTTGGTAAGGCAGGAAGAACCGCCCGCCATGCTTGATCGTCACGTCGATCAGCGCCCGGGTCAGCGTCCGCATTTTCGCATTGCCGTCGGCATCGGTCGACTGGTTGATGTAGAGCACAAGCGAATAGGCCGGCTCCGGCGCGTAGGTCAGCGCGACATCCTCCTTGTGGACGATGCGCACCGAGGCATTGAGCACCGGCAACGGCTGGTTGCGCAGGATCTCGCGGGCCTCCGTGATGAACTCGATATAGGCGGCGCGCGGGATGAAATACTCGTGCAGGATGTCGGTCTCATCCGTCTGATCGTTGAACAGATAGGGCACCGAATCGTGCATCGGGTTGTTGCGGGTGACCAGACAGGCCTCGCCCTCGGCCATGGCTGAGCTGCGCACCACCGTGCAGCTTTCGAATTTCGGCTCCAGCGTCTTTTCGGTGAACCATTTCAGCTCCTGGAACAGGCTGCCCCATTTCGCCAGATTGATGATCACCCGCTTCAACCCGACCGAACCCGGCTCACCGATCTCAGGCTGATCGGCCGGCGGCCGGTCGGCCACCTTGTCGTAGCGGTAGACGATCATGTCTTCGAGGAAATTGCCCGGCGCCGTCGACAGGTGGCCGTAGAACAGGCCGATCTCCTTGTTCGGCTCCAACACATCGGCGAAGAATTTCGGGAAATCGTCCGATTTGATGATTTCGCGTGAGGTGCGGTAGACCACGTTGTCGACGATATCGAGCGTTGCCTCGAGCACCACGCCGAACAGGCCATAGCCGCCGACGACGTGGCGGAACAGGTCGGCGTTCTCGCTCGGTGAGCAGGTCGTCACCGACCCGTCGGCCAGCATCACCCGCATCGAGCGGATCGAGCCGGCAACCGAACCGGCCTGGTGGTCCATGCCGTGCGCGTTGACCGACAGCGAGCCGCCGACCGAGAAGATGTCGGTCGACTGCATCGCCTTCACCGCGAAGCGCGGATGCAAAAGGTTCTGGATGTCATGCCAGCGCGCGCCCGGCTGCAGGGTCATGGTCTTGGCTGCGGCGTCGACCGTCACCTTGTTGAACTTTCTGAGGTCGAGCACCAGCGCGTTGTCGTCGAAGGCATGGCCGCCCATCGAGTGGCGGATGGCGGCCAGCGACACTTTCAAGCCGTTGGCGCGCGCGAAGGCGACCGCCTTTGCGATGTGGTCCTCCTCGGTGACCTCGACCACGCCGTAGACCGGCGTCATCGACAGGCCGCTGGCATCGTTGATGTCGCCACCCTTGGCCGACCACGGCAGCGAAGCATCGAAGGCCGGCGGGCTGGCAATTGGCTTCAGCGGCAGCGCGATGCCGTCGATATCGGCGATGCGGCCTGCGTTCTTCGGTCCCGAAGGCCCGCGCGCCAGCCGCGCCACCGTGGTGCCGCCCCACAGCACCGCGCCGCCGACGACAGCCGCACCCAGCAGCAATCGCCGCGACAGGCGAAACCCTTTTTGTTCCTCGGCCATGAATATCCCCCGCTGGCCAAGGGATAGCGCGGCTCTTTGGCAAAAACCATAGCGGCGCTGTCGGGACAGCGTTCCGCCTAGAGCAATTCCAGGAAAAGTGTGAATCGGTTTTCCGTCCGGAATTGCGTCAAAACAAAGAGATAGAGCGGTTCGGCGTTTCCGTGAAACGGTGAACCGCTCTGGTCGCCCGGCGTTGAGTGCCGAAGACCATGAAAGTGGCCGGTCCCCGAAGGAACCGGCCAGGTAGTGTGGAACAGGGTCTCAAAAATTCGGTCAGCAGGTCTGCTGACGCACTCGCGTCTACGAAGCCTTCTTGATCGACGTCACCATGCCGGTCTTGTCATCGACAGTCACCGCCACCTTGGCGCCGACCTTCAGCTTCCCGACCGCCGCGTCCGGCGACAGCTGGTAGATCTTGCCGTCGTCGAGGGTGATCGACTTGGTCGTCGGGTCGACGGACTGGATGGTGCCCTGAACGGTCGCGGCATAGGCCGTCCCGAGGAAGGCGAGCATAGCGACGGTGGTTGCGAGGGTCTTCTTCATCGTTGGCACTCCGTGCTGTTTCGGTTTTCCGGTCTGCCGTCTTGGGAAACGACAGCACCGAACGACCCGAAACTGGACTGGAAAGCTCGGCCCGCGCAAATCACGTTGAGTGAATTTTTGCAAACAATATCATAGGCTTAATTCCGACACATTGCTGATGGTGGACGCGACTTCCAATCGCTTCAGTCTCCCCCAAACTCACTTCTTTCCACGGAAAGAGTCATTTAGCCGATTGCGGCGGGCGGCTTTCGACCACCATGCAGCCGCCGCAATCCACCTCGGGCGGCATCACGGAACAGACTGCTGACCGGTCATCGGCACAAATATTGTTTCATGGATCAGTTGAAACCGCCCCCCAAAGCGAATGAAACTCGCGCTCCGGTTGCAAACCAGGAATGGATGCCGGATGGTGTCAACCGTTGCGATGAAGGGGGCCTTCGATGAAGTTTGCAGTCCGGACCATGATAGGCCTGATGCTGGCGTTTGCTCCGGGATTGGCCGGCGCACAAGCCACGGATCCGGACGACGACAAGACGGTGATCTTTACTCCCGGCGATCCCGAGATGGCGGCAGCGACCGCGAAGGCGCTCGCCAGCCTTGATGAATTCCTGGCTTTGTCCGAGGCTCCTCCCTCCGGCACGGACAGGTTCAAATTGAAGGTCAAGGTGCGGGACGGAAACGTCACCGAACACTTCTGGGTCATACCGTTTCGTCGCACCGAGACCGGTTTTGTCGGCATATTGGCGAACCAGCCTGAGGAAGTGCGAAACGTCGTACTCGGCCAGAATATAGAATTCGCCAGGGACGATATTTCCGACTGGGGATACACGCGCGACGGGCGTCAGGTCGGCAGCTTCACTGTCTGTGTGATGTTCAAGAAAATGTCGAAAGAAGAAGCAGATTACATGCGCGACAAATACGGCTTCGACTGCTGACAGCGATTAACCGATCTCGTCCTTCGCGCCGATCTTGCGCACCAGTGCTGCCGTCGCCAGCATGGCGCCCATGTCCGCGATCATCGGTGCGACATGCCTGGTGTAGTCGAGCGGCACCAAGATAGCCGGCAGCTCGAAGAAATTCTTCGTCTGCGGCAACAGCAGGAAACCGTCGCTGCCGTTGAGCGCGACGCGGGCCGGATCGTCCGGCCAGGTCTCGCCCAGCCATTTCAGTGCCTGCGCCAGGCGGCCGCTCACCAGCGGCCGTGCCGCTTCGATGTTGTCGGTGCGGAATTCATAAGCGGCGTCGAGCTCGGGCACACCGGACGACAGGTCCTGCATCTTGCTGGCGAACATGCCGCGGAAGAAGCCGACGACCGCATTGGTCCGCCGGGTCGCCACCAATATTCCCGGGAATGGCTCGATCGCCTCGAAAGCGACGATGACACCCTTGAAGGCCGTCGACGAACCCTTGCCCGACCCTTCCCGCAATTCTGCTTCGTAAAGCTCGAACGGAAACTCCTCGTAGCGACCCGAAACGACATCGTCGAACGACTGCCGGTTGAAGGTCCCGACGGCCTCCCGCGGCAGCCGGTCGAAAGAGTTCGGCCGCCCTCCATGCTGGTAACGCATATCCGCGATGAAGCCGAAGATGATCGGCAGCAGTGTCTCGCGGAACGATTGCTGCAGCCGCCTCGCCGGCTTCATCGCCTGGAAGTAGAGCAGGATCGAAGCCGCGAAGCCAATGACATAGAGAAACACATGCGGCGTCGAGAACCATTGCTCGTTGGGATCGGCGACCTTGTTGAACAGCCAGGCGACCAGCACCACGAACACCAGCACCAGGCCGACGAACAGCGGCACCCGCCAGCGCACCTGCCGAACCGCCGAAGCCCTCGCCGCCTCATAGGTCTCGATGTCTTTCCGGATGCCGGCCGTGACCGCCTCGCTCGGCATGAAATCCGCTGTTTCCATCGCCACCCCCGCAAGCCTGCCTCTGCCAGCGCATGATAGTCGGTTTTGCGGGTGCCGCCAGACGGTTAAGCGTCGACGCCGTTTTGGCTTGGAGGAGAAGGAAAGATAGCCCGCAGCCGACCCTCCACCTTGCTGCGCACTCGCCCCTTCAACCCTTCCACCAGAACCAGTCGCTCATGATCGCCGGCGCGCAGCCGCACAAAGGGATGCAGCCGGTAGGACGCCACGGCGCCGCGCGTAACGGCATCGGCACTGACATCGACGACGAAGATGCCGCCGATACGGCCCGGCCATGGCTGGCGGGCAAGGGCGGTGCCGAGGAAATCGCCGAGCCCATAGGCGACGATCGTCCGGTCGACCCGCTCCACCGGCTGCACGACATGGGTGTGATGGCCGGCGATCAGCCCGACGCCCTGCCCGGCCAGCCGCCTGGCCAGCTCCTGCGTTTCGGCGCGTGGAAAATGCCGGAACTCCCAGTCCCAGTGCGGTACCGCACAGAGAAGATCGACAGCATGGCGCAGCCAGTGCGCTGCATCGCACTCCATCGACACGCGGCCGGCGAACAGGTTTTCATCGGCGTTGCGCCAAAGCGTGAAGGCAGCGAAACCCAATGTCAGGGGCCCGACGGTGACCGCCTCCACCGGACCGCCGGCGACCTCACCGATGGTGCGGATGCCGAGCCGCTTCAGCGCCGCCACCGTGTCGTCGAAACCGGCGACGCCCTGGTCGAGCACGTGATTGTTGGCCAGCGACAGCACGAGTTTTTCGCGTGCGATGCCGGCGGCCGCCAGCGCCTGGCTTAGAAAGCGCTCGCTCATGGCATGGTGCGTGCCGAGCTTTGTCCCCAGCACGGAACTCGGCCTGTCCACGATCGGGCTTTCGCAATTGCCGATTACCAGGTCGGCAGCGCCGAGCAGCGCCTTGATCGCCGGGTCGCAGTCCGGCGCACTGCGGTTGGCCACCGCCGAGATGTCGCCGATGAAGGCGAGCCGCACCGCCTGCTTCGGCGGTGGATCGAGCATGGTTGCCGCGGCTGGCGCAAAGCCGTGGACGTCGCCGCCGAGCGACGGCTTCAAGAAACGGGGCAGCCACGACAGTTTGTAGGAAAGCGGATAGTTCGACACGCCCATGCCCAATCGTTTGCCCTGTGTAGACTGTCCATCTCAAGGGTTGAAGCGCATCCGTCGACAATCGTGCAACGATGGCGATCTGCGCCGACAGGCGCGGCGCTGCAAATATGTGTATGGTCGCATGGCGCGACCAACGCATGGGAGGAAAAGATGACACGAACAGCAAGCCTGCTGGCATCCGCCGTCATTCTGCTTGTGCCTTTGTCTTCCGCGCGCGCCGCAATGCCAGAAGCGGCAGCCGCTCTGTTCGAGGCCAAGACCGTGGCCGCGCGCGACACTGCCCTGTCGACACTGGAGGCCGCCGCGCCAAAAGATCCGGCATCTGCCTATGCGGCCGGCGCCGGCGAGTTCTTCACCGCGCTGGAGCTGCTGGCCAGTGGCCTGCACCGTCATGGTTTCGAGAGCCCGCAATCCTTCATGCTGCCCTTGATGCGGCTTCCGGTGCCGGACAACCCCAACCCCGAGCCGCTGACCTACGAGCAGTTCCGCGCCATTCTGGTCGGCTTCCGCGACCGGCTGGAGAAATCCGCTGCAACGCTGGGCTCGGTGCCGGCCGATGCCGATATCGGCATGGCCATCGACCTCACCCGTGTCGGTATCGACCTCAACGAGGACGGCGCGATCACGCCGGATGAGAGCATGGCCGCCATCATGGCCTCGCTGTCGCGCGGCGGCGGCGCGCCGGACGACGCGGCTCCTTCTCTGACCTTCCGCTTCGATCGCGCCGACGGCTACTGGCTGCAAGGCTATGCCGAGTTCCTGATGGCGCAGGCCGATTTCTGGCTGGCGCATGATTTCAGGAGCACCTTCGACGGCTCGTTCCACATGCTGTTCCCGCGCGCCAAACTGCCGTTGCAGGATATTCTCGTGCCGCCCAGCGGCGACATGGGCAGCAGCATCTTCTCCTCGGAATGGCGCATCGCCGATTTCATCTCGCTGGTGCATCTCGTCAACTGGCCGGTGATCGAACCGGAACGCCGGCAGGCGGCGCGGCGCCACCTGCTCGAAATGATCCGGCTGTCGCGCGAAGACTGGAAAGCGATCCGCGCCGAGACCGACAATGATCGCGAATGGCTGCCCGGACCACAGCAGAAGGGCGAGAACCCGCTTACCGGCCTCGAAGTCGGCGAGGAGCAGGTCGAGGCCTGGCTCGCCACCTTGACCATGGCCGAGGATCTCCTGGAAGGCCGCTTGCTGCTGCCGCATTTCCGCATCACCGGCAAGGGCATCAACATGAAGCGCTTCTTCGACGAGCCAAAACCCTTCGACCTGGTGCTGTCGATCACCGGCCCGGCCATCGCGCCCTATCTCGAAAGCGGCAAGATCCTGACCAGCGACGATTTCGACCAAATCCAGCGCCAGTTCGGCGGCGCAGGGTTCCTGACCTTCGCGCTGTGGTTCAACTGAAGTTGGCCATCCCAGACTGAGGGAAGTGCACCCCAATGGCCGTCGAGAGGCGACCGTGCGGACGGAGAAATTGTGGCAGGAGGGCAACAGTTTTGCCGGTCACGACGGCCTATTCGGCAATGCTCAATGGCGCGCGCTGTTGTCGCAGGACTCGCTGAACGGCCTTTTGGATAAATTAGCAAGAGCTGTTTTGCTTGACTCGGACGGCAAAAACAGGCAGCAAAACAGCATTGGAGGGGCTCCAATACCGCGTTCATGGTCGTGGACAAGCCTTCTAGGGCACAAAGTCCACGTCTTCTCGTTAGGTTTTGAGAGGGATTGGTTAACCAACTTTGTCCATATTTTGAAGCAATCGGCAACTAACGACAGGCGCGGCAAACGCGTCGGGGACCACCTGGGATCACTCACAGAATGGTCGTCGCGGCTATCACAGCCGCGGACGTGGGAGCCGATTGGAGCAAGATTGGTGCATGGCGTTCTTGAGTAAAAAAATTGTCGGGGATGTGCGTTGGGACGGCGAGACCGCCTGCGACGCGCCACGTTCCTCTTCCTTCACCCCTGAACGGATCGTCCGCTGGGTCGCGGTGCCCGGCGTCAGCGCGGCCATTGGCCTGTGGCTGGTCGGCACCATGGCTGGCCTCAGTTCCGTCGGCGCCTCGCTGTCGGCGACATCAGGTGGCTTGCCACAGACGCTTTCGATGCCGAGATCGCTCGCCTTGGCCGATCCGCTGAAACAGCGTTTCCTGACATCTTCGGCGCCGTTCGCGCTCGCCAATGCCCATGGCGCCAAAGAGGCGCTGCATGACCATGCCGTGCAATGCGGCGCCCACTGCTTCAAGCTGGCGGGGGTCAGCCCGCAGGCGGAGAAATCCGCTCGCCTCGTGGCGCAGGCAAAGCCAGCCCCGATGGCCGTAAAATCGAAATCGCAGGAGCGTTTCGAACGCATGGAGGCGTCGCTGTCGCCGACCAGGCTTGCCGCTGCCTTCGCTAGCGTGGGAAAACCTGTCGTCGCGGCCAACCCACCCGCGCGCCCCGTCATTTCCACTGTCGCGCCGCAAATTGCCGAGGCATCCCTGGTGCCATCCGTCAAGGTCATGGCCAGCCTGTCGGATGACATGCCGGCTCCGGCGGCGGAACGCTTCGCCCGGATGGATACCGGCTCCGTCGTCGTGCAGACGGCGCCGCAGCCGATGCGCTTTGCCCAGCCGGATGTGGAGACGCCAGACAACGCGCAGTTGGCGCTTGCCCTCGTCCAATCGCTGCCGGTCGACGGCGAGGCATTCGCCTCACCACTGCCGATTGAGGAATCGTCGGCCGATATCGCGGTTTCGCCTGTCGAAACCCAGCAGGAACAGCCCGGCGATGCCGCCTCGCTGTCGGATGCGTTGACCGACGAGGTGCCGTTGCCGACCCGACGCCCGCAGTTCGACGCACCGCAGCAGCCCAAGGTCGTGCAGCCGTCGAAGCCCGTCGTCGTGCAGCAGTCGAAGCCCGCCCAGCAGCAGAAACCGGCTCGTGAGACGGTTCAGCAAGCCCAGCCGTCCAAGCCGGCGCGGCAAGGTCGGCCGGCCGATGGCGGCGACGTGCTGGCCTATGCCAAGCCGGACACACCTTCGGGCGGCCTCGGCAAGGCATTCAAGAACCTGTTCAACGCGCCGGGCGGCTCCAGCAGCGGAGCCAGCAGTGGCGTCGCCGTCTACGACATCAGCGCCGGCACCGTCTACATGCCTGACGGCTCGAGGCTCGAGGCGCATTCGGGTATCGGCGCCATGGCGGACCAGCCGCGCTATGCCGACCAGAAGAACCGCGGACCGACACCGCCCAACACCTACAATCTGTCGCTGCGCGAGTCGCGCTTTCATGGCGTGGAGGCCTTGCGCCTAACACCGGTCGATGGCCGCAACAAATACAATCGCGACGGCCTGCTGGCCCATACCTACCTGCTTCGAGGCCGCTACGCCCAGTCGAGCGGTTGCGTCGCCTTCAAGGACTATGCGCGCTTCCTCGCCGCATTCAAGAAGGGCAAAATCAAACGCCTCGTTGTGGTGCCGCGCCTGTCGTCTTCGCCGACCCGGGTCGCATCCGCCGCCAGGGGCGCGTAATACCAAAAGGCATTCGGTCACATCCTGTCGCCGGCTCCTGACAGCCTACTGTCAGGAGCCGCGTCGTCCGATACGCCTGTCCCCACCGCACTCTTTCCATTTTGGCCAAGACCTCCCATATTCGGGACATGGCCAAATCCCCCGATAAAAAAACGCCGCCGACGGCGAATGACGACCGCGCCGCGCCGAAGCGGCGCAGCCCGCTGACTGATTTCCTCGACGCCTCAGAGCCGCTGCACAGAGGCGGCTTCGCCGAGATGCCGCAGCCTGAGCTGTCGGGCACCCCGCTGACCGGTTCGATCGCCGATTGGGCCGAGCAGATCGAGCAGGAGGCCGAAAAGGAAGGACGTCTCGTCGGCAAGGGTGACGCCGGCAAGTCGCCGAAGCCATCGAAAAAGATACCCGAGCGCTCGTCTTCGCCGGGCCGCAGTTCGCGCGGCACCTCTATGGGTGGCGCGGCAACCGCCAGGGAACGCACCGCCGCCGGCCTCAATCCGGTCGCAGGCCTCGACATTTCGCTGGAAGACGCCGAGACGATGGCCTCGGGCAGCGTCACCGCCACGGTGGCCGCGCTGTCGGCGCTGATCGAATCCGGCAATCCCCTGCACAAGGACGGCGTGCTGTGGACGCCGCACCGCCCTGCCCGCCCGGAAAAATCCGAGGGTGGCATCGCCATCAAGATGGTGTCGGATTTCGAGCCGGCCGGCGACCAGCCGACGGCGATCAAGGACCTGGTCGAAGGCGTCGACAACAGCGACCGCACCCAGGTGCTGCTCGGCGTCACCGGCTCCGGAAAGACCTTCACCATGGCCAAGGTGATCGAGCAGACGCAGCGCCCTGCCCTGATCCTGGCGCCGAACAAGACGCTGGCCGCGCAGCTCTATTCCGAGTTCAAGAAATTCTTCCCGGAAAACGCCGTCGAGTATTTCGTCTCCTATTACGACTACTACCAGCCGGAAGCCTACGTCCCGCGCACCGACACCTTCATCGAGAAGGAGTCCTCGATCAACGAGCAGATCGATCGCATGCGCCATTCGGCGACGCGCTCGCTGCTCGAGCGCGACGACGTCATCATCGTCGCCTCGGTGTCCTGCATCTACGGTATCGGCTCGGTCGAAACCTACACGGCGATGACCTTCCAGATGCAGATCGGCGACCGGCTCGACCAGCGCGCGCTGCTCGCCGACCTCGTCGCCCAGCAATACAAGCGACAGGACATCAACTTCGTCCGCGGCTCGTTCCGCGTGCGCGGCGACACGATCGAGATCTTCCCTGCCCACCTTGAGGATCGCGCCTGGCGCATCTCGATGTTCGGCGACGAGATCGAGCAGATCACCGAGTTCGACCCGCTGACCGGCCAGAAGACCGGCGAACTGAAAAGCGTCAAGATCTACGCCAACTCGCACTATGTGACGCCGCGCCCGACCCTCAACCAGGCGATCAAGTCGATCAAGGAAGAGCTCAAGCACCGGCTGGTGGAACTCGAGCGCGCCGGCCGGCTGCTGGAGGCGCAGCGGCTGGAACAGCGCTGCCGCTTCGATCTGGAGATGCTCGAAGCCACCGGCTCCTGCGCCGGCATCGAGAACTATTCGCGCTATCTGACTGGCCGCCAGCCGGGCGATCCGCCGCCGACGCTGTTTGAATACATTCCCGACAATGCGCTGGTCTTCATCGACGAAAGCCACGTCACTGTGCCGCAGATCGGCGGCATGTATCGCGGCGACTTCAGGCGCAAGGCGACGCTGGCCGAATACGGCTTCCGCCTGCCGTCCTGCATGGACAACCGGCCGCTGCGCTTCGAGGAATGGGACGCCATGCGGCCGCTTTCCGTCGCCGTCTCGGCGACGCCGGGCGGCTGGGAAATGGAGCAGGCCGGCGGCGTCTTCGCCGAGCAGGTCATCCGCCCGACCGGGCTGATCGACCCGCCGGTTGAAGTGCGCCCGGCGAAAAGCCAGGTCGACGATGTCGTCGGCGAGATCCGCGAGACCACCAAGGCCGGCTACCGTACGCTGGTGACGGTGCTGACCAAGCGGATGGCCGAGGACCTGACCGAATATTTGCACGAACAAGGCGTGCGCGTGCGCTACATGCACTCCGACATCGACACGCTGGAGCGCATCGAGATCCTGCGTGACCTGCGGCTCGGCGCCTTCGACGTGCTGGTCGGCATCAACCTGCTGCGCGAGGGCCTCGACATTCCCGAATGCGGCTTCGTCGCCATTCTCGATGCCGACAAGGAAGGTTTTTTGCGTTCGGAAACCTCGCTGATCCAGACCATCGGCCGCGCCGCCCGCAATGTCGACGGCAAGGTCATTCTCTACGCCGACCAGGTCACCGGCTCGATGGAACGGGCGATGGCCGAGACCAGCCGCCGCCGCGAAAAGCAGATGGAGTGGAACGCCGCCAACGGCATCACGCCGGAATCGGTGAAGTCGCGCATCTCCGACATTCTCGATTCCGTCTATGAGAAAGACCACGTCCGCGCCGACATCTCGCAGTTCACCGACAGCGCCGGCGCCATGATGGGCAACAACCTCAAGGCCCATCTCGACGCGATGGAGAAACAGATGCGTGACGCCGCCGCTAATCTCGACTTCGAGAAGGCAGCCCGCATCCGCGACGAGATCAAGCGCCTGCGCGAGATGGAACTGTCCATCTCCGAAGACCCGTTGGCCAAATATGCCGACATGGAAAGCCCGGTTTCGGGCCGCGAAAAGGGCAAGCACAACAAGGGCGTGGCCAAACACCGTACATCAGAGGAACAGGAGCGTTTTCGCAAGCTCGACGAAGCACGTGCCG
Organism: Mesorhizobium newzealandense; assembly: GCF_042682145.1. Taxonomy (NCBI): domain Bacteria; kingdom Pseudomonadati; phylum Pseudomonadota; class Alphaproteobacteria; order Hyphomicrobiales; family Phyllobacteriaceae; genus Mesorhizobium; species Mesorhizobium newzealandense. Next base: position 144,834 of record NZ_JBHUGZ010000013.1, read on the forward strand.
CCGAAGAGGCCGCCAGGGCTGACCGGTCCAACCTCTTCCGCAAGCCAGCGCTTGACGAGATGGGCGCCGATGGCGCCGTGCCGGTGAAGAAGCCGTTGTTCGCCAAACCCTCGATTGACGACATGGGGCCGGGCACCGACATGCCGACGCCGGCAGGTGCCGTGTCGCGCTCGCTGTTCAAGAAACAGTCGGCCGAAGAGGCGCATGGTTCCGACTTCGGCATTCCCGGCGAGCCGGCAAAGCCGCTATTCAAAAAGAACTCGCTCGACGAGATGACGGTGCGGCGCACGGAAAAGCCGGTTGAAGGGAAAGTGCCGGCAAAGCCACAGCCGATCTCCCCCCATGTGGGGGAGATGCCCGGCAGGGCAGAGGGGGGCGCGAAGGAACGCGACGGTAAACCAATCGTCCGCCAGCGCGCCGGCATCGGCTCTTACGAGGATCCAGGCGACGCCCGCCGCGAAAAGCGCCGACCCGGCAAGACAGGGCGGCCGGGGAAGTAGAGCTTTTCCCTTCTCTCCTTGTGGGAGAAGGAAGTACCCGTCTGCCACCGTTGCGAAACTTCCGACGCCAGCCACTAGAATGCGCGATGATCGTCACTCGCAGACTTCAGGAAGACGAGTTCAAGGCTTGCTTTGCCGAGCCTATGACGAACGTAACCGCGGCGGCAGAGGCTGCAGTGGACATATGGCCATATGTCGAAGCGCTGGATCTGGATGAGATCGGGCTGCCCTATCTGAACGATGTCCACTACGTCTACCGGGATGCCCAAAACCGGTTTGACCAAGTTTTGATTGGCACCGGCAGATTCAACGCCCTTCTTGTGATCGTTGTTGACCTTGGCAGAAGAACGGTGTTCGGGCATTTCCTACTCGACTTGAACAAGGAGTACGGAGTAAGCGGAGGCCACTTAAGATCGGTGTGACGGTAGCCGCCGATTGCCCACCGTCCTTGGCCCACTTGCTTCCACCCCCGCCTTTGGTGTAATCGCTCCGCACACTCAACGTCTTGTCTTGAAAGGAGGGCTCACGTGTTCACGTTTCATCGTCACCATCGTCAGCGTGGCCCGATTTCTGCCCTGCGAGCTAGCTTGCAGGGCTGACCAGGGACGGTCCGGGTTTTTCCCGCTTCGATTTTTTGGTCTGCCCTTCATGGTGCTGCGACGCCTGTTCTGATGGCCAGCACGCGCACCGTCAAAGTGCATCCGGAGCTGTCTCCGGCAAGACCAGAGAAATCACAATGGCCCTGATCAGCCTCAAATCCCTCGGCGTCACCATGAGTGCGCCGCTCTTTGCCAATCTCGACCTCACCATCGGCGCCGGCGACCGGCTCGGCATCGTTGCCGCCAACGGCCGCGGCAAGTCGACTTTGCTCAAATGCCTGACCGGCGAGATGGAACCGACCTCCGGCGACATCACCCGCACGCGCGGCCTGCGCGTCGGCCATGTCGAACAGTCCGTTGCTCCTGCCCTTCTGAGCCGCATGTTCCATCAGGTGGTGGCCGACGCCTTGCCGCCGGAGCAGGCCGAAAGCGAGCTGTGGCGGGTCGACGTCGTTCTCGATTCGCTCGACGTGCCGGAGCCGATGCGCGAGCGAGAAATGCAGGCGCTGAGCGGCGGCTGGCAGAGGCTGGCGCTGATCGCCCGCGTCTGGGTCACCGATCCGGATGTGCTGCTGCTCGACGAGCCGACCAACCATCTCGACCTGGCCAGGATCAGCCAGCTCGAGACCTGGCTGAACACGCTGCCGCGCGAGGTGCCGGTGGTGATCGCCAGCCATGACCGCGCCTTCCTCGACGCCACCACCAACCGGACGCTGTTCCTGCGCCCGGAACAGTCGCCCGTATTTGCGCTGCCCTACTCCCGGGCAAGACAGGCGCTCGACGACGTCGACGCTTCGACCGAGCGAAAATTCCAGCGCGACATGAAGGTGGCGCAGCAATTGCGCCGGCAGGCCGCCAAGCTCAACAACATCGGCATCAATTCGGGCAGCGACCTTTTGACGGTCAAGACCAAGCAGCTCAACCAGCGCGCGGAGCGCCTGGAAGAGGCGGCGGCTCCAGCGCATCGCGAGAAATCGGCCGGTGCGATCCGGCTCGCCAATCGCGGCACCCACGCCAAGGTGCTGATCACGCTCGACGACGCGGCGGTGGAAACACCCGACGGCGCGCTGCTGTTCAGGACCGGCAAGCGCCACATCTGCCAAGGCGACCGCATCGTCCTGCTCGGCCGCAACGGCGTCGGCAAGTCGCGCTTTGTCACCCTGATCCGCAACGCCATCCTTGAGCCTGAAGCCGTGCAGAACGTGAAGGTGACGCCGTCGACCGTACTCGGCTACAGCGACCAGGCGCTGTCCGGCATCAGCGGCGACGACACGCCGCTGGCGATGGTTTCGCGCCGCTACGATGTCGCCGAACAGCGCGCGCGCTCGCTGCTCGCCGGTGCCGGCGTCGGCATCGACATGCAGGAGCGGAGGATCGGCGTGCTGTCGGGCGGCCAAAAGGCGCGGCTGATGATGCTGGCGCTCAGGCTCGCCAACCCCAACTTCTATCTGCTCGATGAGCCGACCAACCATCTCGACATAGATGGCCAGGAAGCGCTGGAGGCAGAGCTGCTGGCGCATCAGGCAAGCTGCGTGCTCGCCTCGCACGACCGCTCCTTCATCCGCGCCATCGGCAACCGCTTCTGGCTGATCGAGAAGCGGCGGCTGACCGAAGTCGAGGACCCGGAGGATTTCTTCCGCTCGGTGGCCGAGGGCACCGGCTGAAGAAAGGCCAGGCGTCCGCCGGGCCGGCATTCGAGTGCTGCCGGCCACACTTCCCCGGTGGCCGCAAAAGGCGCATCCTGAGATTTCGCAAACCGAGGGAGGATACCGGTCATGCGCGGGGTGGACGTCGTCAAGAACCTGTATGATGCTTATGCAAAACGCGACATTGAGGGCGCGCTGGTCGACTGCGCCGATGATATCGTCTTCCGCTGGGTCGCCGAACCGCAGGCACCTTTCATCGCGGCAGGCAACGGCAAGCAGGAGTTCCTTGCCCGCCTCATGGCGCTGGACAGTGATTTCGATTATCGGAGCTTCGTCCCGGTGGACATCATCGACGGCGGCGACAGGATTGCGGCGCAGGTCGAAATCCATTTGACGCGCAAAACCACCGGCCAGGAGCTTGTCATGCGTACCGCTGATTTCTGGACGGTCCGCGACGGCAAGATCGTCGAGATGGTGGAATATTACGACACGGCGCTGGCCGCCTCGGTCATCTGAAGAAAAATTTCGACGACCTGTCGGGGCGCCTGAACCCGCCTCGTCCTTGGGATGCCGACACGATGATGCCGGCTTCAAGCAAGGAGAATGCATCATGTTCAACCTGTCATCCATCGGTCGCATCGCGACCCGTTACGCGGCGGCCCGCGCCCGCTATCGCAGCGAGCGCGCCCTGCTTTCTCTGCCGATCGAATTGCGCAAGGACATCGGCTTTCCGGAAATCTTCGACGAGCAGAACCGCCGGCGTCGTTGACGCCGGCTGCCCAAAGGCGACCGTTGGTCAATCATGCGTATCGCCCGAAAGCGGCGTCGCCTGCATCGACGCCCGCTTTTCGAAAGCCTCGAACCAGCGCCTCAGCCGCACCCGCGAGCGAAAGGGCGGAAGATGACGAAACGCCATCCAGGACAGCGTGGTGGCCAAGGCTATATGGCCGACATGAAGCGGCGCTTCGTCGTCCAGCACGCTTTCGAGCCAGTCGTAGCTTGCCTCGATCTTTTTCCGGTAGCCTTCGGCAAGAGCACCATAACGCAGCTGTTCGGGTCTCCTCTCCGTCTCCCAGCGTAAGGCAATGCCCGTCTGCGCCAGGCCCTGAGCGACCGACTGCAGCCGCAACGCCTGCCAGCGCGCCTCACCGTCTTGCGGTAGCAATTTGCGGCCGTCGTGCAGCGTGTCGAAGTAGGCGCAGATGACATCGGAATCGAAGATCGGCGACGCACCGGGCCGCAGCAGCACCGGCACCTTGCCGAGTGGATTTTCGGCGTAGACGCTGGCATTGCGCAATGTCGGACTGGTCTCGTGATGAATGACCTGGAGGCGATCGGCAATGCCGACCTCGTGAGCGAAAACGAGCGCCTTGCGCGCGAAGGGCGAATGGGTCTGGTAATAGAGGATCATGGTCGTCTCGAGGGCGTGAGGAAGCCACGTAGCCCACCTGTTCTATCCTGCGAGCCGCGAGAATTGCGCTCTGATTGAGGCCCGCCGACGCAAGTTCATTTCACGGCTCCCGCTGGAAACCACCGGCTACCAGGTCTGAGCGGGCGGCTTGCGAAAAATTTCCACGGCCATGTAGGATTGCCGTCACCTCATGCGTCCTATGGTTCGCAAGGCCAGCCAAACGCAAAGAGGAGCAAGACATGACTGACCAGACCCCCGTTCAGCCCGCGGCGAAAGTGCTCGGCGGATTGACCCCTTATCTGCAGGTAGACGGCGCCTTCAAGGCCGCCGAATTCTACAAGAAGGCCTTCGGCGCCGAGCAAGTGTTTGCCTATCCGGCCGACGAACAAGGCCGCACCATGCACATCCATCTTCACATCAACGGCTCGACGCTGATGCTTTGCGACGCCTATCCCGAGCACGGCCATCCGCATCAAAAGGCGCAGGGCTACACCATGCAGCTCCATCTCGATGATGGCGACATCAATGCCTGGTGGCAGCGCGCCGTCGATGCCGGCTGCGAGGTGGTCACGCCATTGCAGGTGATGTTCTGGGGCGACCGCTGGGGTCAGCTGAACGATCCGTTCGGCGTGGCCTGGGCGATGAACGCACCGGTGAAGTAGCTTTTCTCATTGAGCAGCAACGCCCTAGCCGCAGGTGAGGGAATGATGCGCTCATCTGCGCCGGGCCCTGCCGGCCCGGCGCTCATTTCAGCAAAGGAGACCCACCATGTCCTATGTCGATGGCTTCGTGCTTGCCGTGCCCAAGGCAAGACTCGATGACTACAAGAAGCTCGCCAACACCGCCGGCATCGTCTGGATGGAGCATGGCGCGCTCGCCTATGTCGAATGTGTCGGCGACGACGTGCCCTATGGCGAGACCACCTCGTTCCCGCGCGCCGTCCAGGCCAAGGAGGACGAGATCGTCGTCTTTTCCTGGATCACCTATGAATCGCGAGAAAGTCGCGATGCCGTCATGGCCAAGGTGATGGCCGACCCGCGCCTGACGGCCGACTGGGCGACGATGCCGTTCGACGGCAAGCGCATGATCTTCGGCGGCTTCAAGCCGTTCATGGAGCTGTAGGCGTCCGCGTCAGTCCAACTTGTCCAGCAGCGGCTTGAGCCGATCGCCATAGCGCTTCCACAAATCGACCGAGCCCTGATACATCGGCTGGCGCACCTGTGCGGCGGAAGCCGTACGCACCGGCCGGTCGGTTTCGTGGAACGACAGCACAGCATCGTTCCATGGCAGGCCGAGATGGGCGATCAGCGCCCGCGTCTGCCCTTCCTGGTCGGCGACGAAATCCTCGTAGCGCACATCATGCACCACCCCAGGCAGCACGGTATGCCAATGGGCCATGATGTCGGTGTAGAGGTTGTGGAAATCGGCGAGCTCGCCGAGGTCATAACCGTAGCGGTGGCTGTCGCCGCGGAAATGCACCTTGTAGATCGACAGGCACGTCGCCGCCGCATCGCGCGCGCAATGGACGATCTTCGCTTTCGGCAGCATCAGATGGAGGAAGCCGACGAGCAGGAAGTTGCCCGGCATCTTGTCGGTGACATGCTTGAAGCCGGGATAGCGGGCGTGCAGCATATCGAGATACGCCTCGCCAGCCTCGGCAAAGGCCTTGTCGGGCATGTCGGCGATCCCTGCAGGAAAGCCGCCCTTCATGGACAACGGAAACTGCTTGCCGACCGCCGTTTTCAGGATGCTGAGCTCGCCGGCGCCATAGACCTGGGGGTGGCTGGCGATGATCTGCTCGATCAGCGTCGTGCCGGATCGCGGCATGCCGACGACGAAGATCGGCGTGTCGTCACTGATCGTGCTCGGCCGGTGTTTCTCGAAGAAGCCGGCATCGAAGGTGGCCTTCATCGCCTCGAATTCGGCCCGCGTCCTGGCCGGATCGTAGTCGATGCCCTTGCGGCGGATCGCATTGCCTTCGGCGAAATAATCGAAGGCCCTACCATAGTCTTTCAGATCGTCATTGGCCTTGCCGAGGCCGAAGGACAACTGCATGCGCGCCAGACTGTCCTGCGGCGCCTTGGCATGCTGGGCCTCCATGCCGGTCAGTTCGGCATCGCGTTCCTTCTGGCGCTTGACCTGCGTCAGCATCAGCCAGGCTCTCGCCATGCCGGGGTTGACCGCCAGCGCCTGCCGGAAATGATCGGCCGCTTCATCGAGCTTGCCCTTTTCCATCAGCCCGACGCCCAACCCGTGCAGCAGGTCGGCATCCTTCGGGCGAATGGTCAGCGCCTCGCGAAAGACGGCCAGCGCCTCGTCCAGCCGCCCGGCTTCCTGCAGCGTTTCAGCAAGTCCGATGCGGGCACGAGCATGGAACGGATTGCGCCCGAGCGTGCCGCGGTAGATCTCTTCGGCCTCCTCGAACTGGCCGAGCTGCTTCAGTGACGAACCAAGATTGTCGCGCGCCGCGAGCTGGTCCGGCCGGATATCCACCGCACCGCGAAAGAAATCGATTGCCGCTGCGATGCGGCCGAGATCGCGCATGACCGTGCCGAAATTGTTGAGGAAATCGGGATTCGTCGGCTGCAGGCTCACCGACTGTTCGATGAGATCCAGTCCCTCTTCGCTGCGCCCGGTCTGGTGGAGCAGCAGGCCCAGGAAATGCGCCGCAGCCGCGTGATTGGGCTTGCGCGCCAGCACCTGACGGTAAAGCGCCTCGGCTTCCTGCCGGCGCCCGGCCTGGTGCAGCTGCAGTGCCTGCTGCACGTACTGGTCCAGCCCCAGCGGCGGCTGTCCTCCAGCGCCAGATCTGGCTCCTGCACCCGCCGCTCTTCTCTGATCTCTGTTGATGGGAAACCTGCCGTGTTTGTCTGCCTGCCGCGATCTAGGCCATTGGCGCGACAGGTTCAAGTCTTCGCGTGGTTTTGCGCCCCCTCAGACGGTGTGGACGATCAGATCAGCCGGTTGGTCTCGGCAACCTGTCTGGCCCGCCTCAAGGTGCCGTCGGTATCAGCGATCGTTCGCCTTGCCGCCTCATCGCTTCTGATGGTCAGCCGTGCTGTCTTGACGATCATCGGCTTGCCATTCGGGCCAACGGCAAGGGCGTGCAGGATGGCTGGCTTGAGGATCGGGTTGATCGCTACGGTCGTGCCTCTCGGGGTTCTGACGGAAACCATGGCTTTTGTCCTTTCGACAATAAATAAAATACAAGTGCCGGGACAATCGCCCCAGCATAATCCTAAGCATTTTTTTAGAAGCGCCTGATCCCTATCAGAATTTTTCAAAAGGTTATAGCGATCTATTTTTCAGAGAAGCCGGGTGTTTTTTATAAATCTTCTTGAACAATTGGGCCTGACGAGCTATGTAAGCAGGATCGCTTTGGGCCAGAATTGGCATATCGCGGCGTCAGAGGTTCTCGACCCGCCAATCTCATTCCAATCATCGATACCGGGCGCGCGGCAGATTCGCTCCGCGACCATTTCTCATTCTTCGAAAGACCCACATGAACACCGGAACCGTGAAGTTCTACAATGGCCAGAAGGGCTTCGGCTTCATTCAGCCGACCGATGGCGGCAAGGACGTTTTCGTCCATGTCAGCGCGCTGGAGCGCGCCGGCTTCCCTGGCCTCGCCGAAGGCCAGAAGCTGCAGTTCGACCTGGAGCGTGACACCAAGGGCCGCGAGTCGGCCGCCAATTTGCAACTGATCTGATCCGGCCGAATTCGATGAACGCTGACCACGGATGTACTGGCAGCTCTCGAAAGCGGCTTATTTCCAGCGATTGCCGGAAATAGGAAAGCGGGGCTCGTCCCCGCTTTTTTTGCTTTCAGGCGGCTGTTTACGTGGCGCCGCGAGGCGCAATTGCTTTCCGGTTGATGCCGGAAAACATCAAGGCCGGAAACATCAAGGTAAGACAATGCCGGACCGCACCACCCACTCCATCGCCCATTTCGCTGCACCCTTCGTGCTCGGCGGACTGGAGGGACAGCTGCCGGCCGGCGACTACGACATCGATCACGACGAAGAGGTGATCGAGGGCATGTCGCGGCTTGCCTGGCGCCGCGTTGCCACCTTCATCCATCTGCCGGCAAGGGCAGTGAAAAATCCGACTACCAGCCAGCTTGTCGCCATCGACTACCTCGAGCTCGAAACAGCGCTGAAGCGCGACCGGGAGAATGCAGCATGATCCGTTTCCAGCAGAATGCGCGCCCGCGCACCGACACGCCCTCGCACCAGTTTGCGATCGGTCAGACTGTCCGCATGAAGAGCCGCACCGGTCTCGTCCAGAAGACCGCGGAACTGTTCCAGATCAAGAGCAGGCTGCCGGTCAAGGATGGCTCGCCGCAATACCGCATCCGCAGCGAGCAGGAGACCCATGAGCGGGTCACCACCGAAGACAATCTCGAACCGGCCGACAACCCGGTTATTACTGACAACCCGGCTGTGGCCAACAACCCGGTCCTCTGAGACCTGGTGCATGTCGCCCAAAGTGCGCAGCGGTTTTGGGACAACGACATGTACAAACAATGACTCTGAAGCGCGTCGGGTAAGACGCGCTTTGGCAAAGCCAATCCAGCACGCACCAGGAGCACGACATGTCCAAAGGTCAACAGCGAAGCAACCGCGAAACGCGCAAGCCGAAGAAGGACAAGGTCGTGGCCAAACCCGCCTCCCCGTTCGGCTCGTCGGTCAAGCAGGCCGAGAGCAGCCTGAAGCCGAAGTCGAAGGGCTGACAGCCCAGGGGCGCCTCGTGCGCCCCCCGTCGCCCACTGTGTGAGGCGGCAGACTGGACGCAACAGGCCTGCGCAACACACCCCCGCACGGAGGCGCGCTTGAACTTCGTCATCGAGTTCTACCGGTCGCGCGACGCCGACGAAGCCACGCTCGACAAGGTGTCGCTGGAAGCGCCGAACCTGCGCGCCGCCCTGCAGGGTGCCACCGCGCTGTTCCATACGCTGGCCATGCCGCAAATCCCCGATCGCCTGCGCATTTCCGACGACAACGGCAGCGAGCTCTACGCCGGCCCGGCCGATGGAGCCTATCCGGCGGAGGTGTGAGCGAACGCCTCGGTTTTCCCTACTCCCCTTGTGGAGGAAGGCGGATCTGCGCGCAGCGCCGAGACGGTTGGTTGGAAGAAACTCCACCCCTCACGCCGTCCGGCAGCCTCATCCGGCCGAGCTCCGCTGCCTTCTCACAAGGGGGGAAGGCAAGACACGCCCAGCCCCCTCAGCACGGTCCGTCGCCAACGACGCGATAGTCCGCGGCGCGGGCTTCGCAGGAATTGGGGAAGGTGCGCAGTTCGCCATCCCGGCGCGCGCACACGGGAGCGTATTCGCGGGTGCAAAACGTCTGCTCTTCACCACCGCCACCGCCGTCGCGGCACGGGCCGTCGCGCACGATGCGATAGCCGGCCCGGTCGGCAAGGCAGGCATTGGCGAAGGTCTGGCGGTCGCCACCGCGCCGGGCGCAGACCGGCTCGTACTGCCTGCTGCAATATTGCGGTTCGGGCCGTGGCGGACGCGGACCTGGTCCCTCGTCGACGACGACGGTGCAGGCGCCAAGAATTGCCGACAGGAACAGGACGGCAAAACCTTGCCGCGAAAAGATTGCCGCCAGAAACTTCATGTTGATCTCTCCCTCGATCCCGTCCCGGGAAGACGATCCTCGCCATTCCCTTGCCAAATGCAACCCCCGTTCGCACCCCCACGGCAACGCCGCCAGGGGCTGCGGCCGCTATCATCCCATCTCGCAGGCACCATCGCATCTGGCCCATTCGTGGCCCGGTTCTGGCCGATGACCCAGCCGGCAACCAAGCCTATGTCCAGCCGCATCGATGCTCAGGTCAGTCGATCCAGCGTCGGGATGCGCCCAGTGTGGCGGCCCGCGGCGCTATCTTGCAACCTTCACGTTTCCGTGCGATAAATTCCGTGTTCGGGCATTTGCGACCCGGAGAGCGGAACGTTTTGGACGACCTTTCCCCGATACTGTGAATCTCTGACGGCCCCGTTTTCGGCGGGGGGTTTGACCATGCGCCAATGCATGACTGCCGAAGCAACCACCGGGACTTGCCCATTGCGCCAGGCGGCGGGCAGGACCACCAGACTGAACGGGTGAAGGAGTTTCCCCAATGGCCCAGACCGGCACCGTTAAATTCTTCAACGCGACCAAAGGCTTCGGTTTCATCACGCCCGACGGCGGCGCCAAGGATGTGTTCGTCCATATTTCCGCGATCGAGGCCTCCGGCCTGCGCACGCTCGTCGACGGCCAGAAGGTCACCTTCGACGTCGAGCCGGATCGCATGGGCAAGGGCCCCAAGGCCGTCAACCTCCGCGCTGCCTGAGCCATCGGCACGCCGCACGTCTCTCGGACGCGCGACGGAGGCTCCAATGCCTGGACCTGGCTTGGAGAGGGATTTGAATTTTTGAAAGGCGCGGCGGTTATCGTCGCGCCTTTTTCATGCCACGGGTTCTGCCCAATGCATGCCGTTCAGAAGCGCGCAGCGGCTTTGAAACAACGACATGCATAAAAACAAAGACTTAAAGCGGGTCGCGCCTGAATCCTTTCAAGCGCGACGCGCTTCAGGGGCCTGCAAAACTTTCTCTTGCCGATAGCGCTAAAATAAAGGACAAATTTCCACTCGGGCATTTGCCGGCCCGAGACTGGACTTTATGGGATCAAAGGAGCTTCCCATGCCGCAGACCGGCACCGTCAAATTCTTCAACCATGCCAAGGGCTTCGGCTTCATCACGCCCGATGATGGCGCGAAGGATGTTTTCGTCCATATTTCAGCCGTGCAGGCGTCGGGTCTTCCTGGTCTCGAGGATGGCCAGAAAGTGTCCTTCGACACGGAGCCGGACAAGCGTGGCAAGGGCCCCAAAGCCGTCAATCTGTCGGTCGGCTGAGCCGGCTTCTGACAGGCGACGGCGGCGGTTGGACAGTTCCGCTCCCTTGAGTGGTCTTTGACGCTCGTTTTGACATTGACGCGTCGAATCCGTTCAGCCCCCATTCAGCCACGGTCGCATATTAGTCTTTGGTAAAGCCGGCCCGCATCCCCCGAAACTGCCCGGGCCGGTACGAAGGAGACAGACATGAACCGAATTTTCAAGACCGCCGTCCTGTCCGCTGCCGTGGTCGCCACCACGCTCGCGACCTTGCCCGCTGCCAACGCGGGTGACTGGCGCCGTCATCACGGCCATCACGGCAACGGCGATGCGATCGCCGCCGGCGTCCTCGGCCTTGCGGCCGGCGCGCTGATCGGTGGCGCGTTGGCCAATGACCAACCCCCGCCCTACGCTGACCGCTACTACGATGACGGTTATTACGATCGTGACGTCGTGGTGCGCCCGGCACCGGTCCGCCGCTACTATGCGGAGCCGAGGGTTGTCTACAATGAAGGCTACGCCGAGCCGTGGACCCGTGGCTGGTATGACTATTGCTCGGACCGCTACCGCACCTTCAACTCCCGCACCGGCACGTTCACTGGCAATGACGGCGAGCAGCATTTCTGCACGGCCAACTGAGTGCATGTCGCCCAAAAGTGCGCAGCGGTTTTGGGATAACGACATGCACAAAGACAAAACTTTAAAGCGCGAAGCGCTTTAGGGCTTCCCTGCCCCAAACAAAAAAGCGCTGACCGCGAGGCCAGCGCTTTTTTTGTTGTTGGGCTCGACGTCCCAGATTTCTCTTGAGGTCGGCGCTGCCCCTTAAAGCGCTTCGCATGGATCCGTTTCGACGCGACCGGCTTCAAGTCAGAAAAGGGTTGGTCCGGCGCTCCTCGCCGAAGCGTCCGCCGGGACCATGGCCGCAGATGAAGCCGATGTCGTCGCCGAGCGGCAGGAGCTTGTCCTTGATCGAGGCGATCAGCGCCGCATGGTCGCCGCCCGGCAGGTCGGTGCGGCCGACCGAGCCGCGAAACAACACGTCGCCGACATGGGCGAACTTGGCCGCGCGGTTGTAGTAGACGACATGGCCGGGCGCATGGCCGGGACAATGCAACACCTCGAACACATGCGAGCCGAACGACACGGTCTCGCCTTCGGTCAGGAACCGGTCGGGCACACAGTTGCGCGCACCGGCGATGCCGTAACGCCTGCCCTGGTTTTCCAGATTGTCGAGCAAAGACTTGTCGGCTTCATGCGGGCCGATGATGTCGACGCCGAGCGCCTCCTTCAACTCCATGGCGCCGCCGGCATGGTCGATATGGCCATGCGTGATCCAGATGGCCCCGGCTGATATCGCATTGTCCTTCAGCACCGCCAGCACCTTGTCGATGTCGCCGCCCGGATCGACGACCACGCCATGCTTGTCGTCCATGTCGAACAGGATGGTGCAATTCTGCTGGAACGGTGTGACCGGCACGATGCCGGCATTGAGCTGACCCATGATCGTCCTTTCGCTATTCCAGCGTGATGTAAAGGCGCGGGCGAAGGGCGTCCACCCCTCGCAAGACGAACAGTCAGTCGCTCTGAAAACGAAAATGGGCGGCCGAAGCCGCCCATTTAGAACACCTAGACTGAATAGCTTACTTCTTCATGGCGCCCATGACCGCGCCGAGAATGCCGGTCAGGATCGCACCGCCGCCGGCACCACCGATGATGTTGTTGAGGTTCAGCGCGCTGCCAAGACCGCTCGTTGCTGCTGCCGCAGCCGCAGGATCGACCGCGCCGCCACCAAGCAGGCTGCCGAGGATCGCCGCACCGCCGACGCCGCCAATGGCTCCACCCAGGATTTTGGGAAGCTGACCCATCGCCGCTGTCTTGAGCGCCGCACCGACCGCCTGACCACCGATGATACCCGTAATCACCTGTATAATGATCGGAAGAAGCGTGTTCATGTCCATATGATTAGTCCCTCCATAGCTGCCAGCCTCCCGGGCCGACAGCATCATGAGACGCCGAATTGGATGAAAGTCAAATGCAGAAACACTTAAATAAAAGGGGCGGCCCGAAAACCGCCCCTGCTTGCTCGAAAAGCTGTGACTTTCGTTATTCTGCTGCGATCGCGTGCTTGGGCTGAACCGCTGCAGAATAGTCATTCATGAGATTCTTGGCGATTTCACCGACCTCGAATCGGTAAGGTCCGATCTCTGAAACCGGCGTCACTTCCGCTGCCGTCCCGGTCAGGAAGCATTGCTCGAAGCCTTCCAGCTCTTCCGGCATGATGGCCCGTTCGATCACCTCCAGGCCGCGATCCTTGGCCAGGCCAATGACCGTGCGGCGGGTGATGCCGTCGAGGAAGCAATCCGGCTTGGGCGTGTGGATCTTGCCCTCCTTGACGAAGAAGATGTTGGCGCCGGTCGCTTCCGCGACCTGGCCACGCCAGTCGAGCATCATGGCATCGGCATAGCCCTTGGCCTCGGCAGCGTGCTTGGACATGGTGCAGATCATGTAGAGACCGGCGGCCTTCGACTTGGACGGCGCCGTGCGCGGGTCGGGCCGGCGCCATTCCGCCACGTCGAGGCGGATGCCTTTCAGCTTCTGCGCCGGATCGAAATAGCTCGGCCACTGCCAGATGGCGATAGCGCAGTTGATGCGGTTGTTCTGCGCCGACACGCCCATCTGTTCGCTGCCGCGCCAGGCGATCGGCCGGACATAGGCGTCCTGGAAACCCTGCTTCTTCAAAAGCGTGGTGGAAGCGTCGTTGAGCTCGGCCACCGAATAGGGAATCTTGAAGCCGAGCAGGCGCGCCGATTCATGCAGGCGCTCGGTGTGTTCGTTGAGCTTGAAGATCTCGCCGCCATAGGCCCGCTCGCCCTCGAAGACGGCGCTGGCGTAGTGCAGGCCATGGGTCAGCACGTGGATCTTGGCGTCACCCCATTGGACGAACGCGCCATTCATCCAGATGAAACCGTCCAGTTGATCGAAGGGAACGGATGCCATGGTAACCTCCCCGCGGGCGGCAGCCCGCATAGTGTTGTATCGTTGTTGTTTCGTGTCGGCCGCGCAAAGCGGCTTTTATGCTGGAGCGTAGGCGGATAATGGCATTCTGGCAAACTCAGGAAGTTCCGGAAAAACCGGCTTCGCTTGCCTTTTCGTTCGCAATCCGCCCAAAAGCTTGTCAAAAATTACCATTGCAGGGAAATTACGTCAATAGTACTGACATAATCTCTCTTTCAAGCGGAGAAAAGATGACGGATCGAAGCCACGCAGCCGGTAAACCGATCAGGACGGCGATCACCGACGAGGACGGCATCGACTTCGCCATCATCGAACTGTTCTTCTTCGCCTATCGTGACTTCACCTCCGATCCGGATCAGATCCTGGCCGATTACGGCTTCGGCCGCGCCCACCACCGGGTGCTGCATTTCGTCAACCGCAGGCCGGGCCTGACGGTCGCCGAACTGCTCGACGTGCTGAAGATCACCAAGCAAAGCCTGGCGCGGGTGCTCAAGCAATTGATCGACACCGACCATGTCGTGCAGTTGCAAGGGCCGCGCGACCGCCGCCAGCGCGAGCTCTATCCTACAGCCAAGGGGCGCGCGCTGGCGCTGGCGCTGGCGCGGCCACAGTCGCGCCGCATCCATGCTGCATTGGGAGATTCCGGAGTCACCGAACGGACCTTGGTGGAACGGTTCCTCGAAGCGATGGTCAATCCGGAACTGAGAGCGCAGATCGACGTTGGGTCCGCAAAGATGTCAGGGAAAAGCCATGGAGAGCACTGAACGGGTCGATCATGCGGCCGCACCGGACGACGATGCGCCGCATCTGCTTGTCGTCGACGACGACACGCGCATCCGCAATCTTCTCAAGCAGTATCTGACCGAAAACGGCTTTCGCGTCACCGTCGCCGGCAATTCCGGCGAAGCCAGGCGCAAGCTTGCCGGCCTCGACTTCGATCTTCTGATCCTCGACGTGATGATGCCCGGCGAAACGGGCGTCGACCTGACCAAGTCGCTGCGGGCCGAAAAGAACGTGCCGATCCTGATGCTGACGGCGCTGTCGGAAACCGACAGCCGCATCACCGGCCTCGAAGCCGGTGCCGACGACTATCTGCCAAAACCCTTCGATCCGCGCGAGCTGATCCTGCGCATCAACAACATCCTGCGCCGTGGCGGCCCGGCGACCACGCCGAAGGTCGAGCAACTGGTCTTCGGCCCCTACACGTTCCAGATCGCCAGGCGCGAATTGAAGCGCGGCGGCGAGGCGCTGAAGCTGACCGACCGCGAGCAGGAGATCCTAGCGATCTTCGCCGCGCGGGCAGGTGAGACGATACCCCGCCACGAGCTGGTCGGCGACGATTCGGAGGTTGGCGAGCGCACCATCGACGTCCAGATCAACCGCCTGCGCCGCAAGATCGAGCGCGATCCGTCCAATCCGGTCTGGCTGCAGACCGTGCGCGGTATTGGGTATCGGCTCAGCGTGGAATAGAATGCCGCCCGCGACCGGCTGAACGGTTGCGGGCAAGCGAAAAGAGCGAATGGCAACCACGGAACTGCAACAGCCGGGCAATGGCGGCTTGAGCGCACGCGCCGCGCGGACGCTGAAGGCGGTGCCGCGCGCCTGGAACCGGTTCTGGCGCCTCGTTTCGCTGTATATGCCGAAGCGACTCTATGCCCGCTCGCTGATCATCGTCATCGCGCCGATGATCCTGCTGCAATCGGTCGTCGCCTTCGTCTTCATGGAACGCCATTGGGCGACCGTGACGCAGCGCCTGTCGCAGGCCACCGTGCGCGACATCGCCGCCATCATCGACTTGATCGAAACCTACCCGCACGACACCGACTACGCCAACGTCATCCGCATCGCCCAGGACCGCATGCAGCTGAAGGTCGACCTTTTGCCGCCCGACCCGCTGCCCGCGCCCGGTCCAAAGCCGTTTTTCTCGATTTTGGATGATGTTCTCTCGGCCGAAATCACCCGCCAGATAAACCGCCCGTTCTGGATCGACACGGTCGGCAATTCAAACATCGTCGAGGTGCGCATCCAGCTTGAGAACAAGGTGCTGCGCGTCTTCGTGCGCCGCAGCCAGGCCTATGCCTCGAACACCCACATCTTCCTGATCTGGATGGTCGGCACCTCGCTGGTGCTGTTGATGATCGCCATCCCCTTCCTGCGCAACCAGATCCGGCCGATCCTGACGCTCGCCGAAGCCGCCGAAAGCTTCGGCAAGGGCCGTCCGATGCCGCGCGATTTCCGGCCGCGCGGCGCCGAGGAGGTTCGCCGCGCCGGCTTTGCCTTCATCCAGATGCGCGAGCGCATCGAACGCCAGATCGAGCAACGCACCGCCATGCTGACCGGCGTCAGCCATGACCTGCGAACCATCCTCACCCGCTTCAAGCTGCAGCTGGCACTGGCCGGCGGCAAGGCCGAGACCAAGGCAGCGCTCGACCAGGACATCGACGACATGCAGTCGATGCTCGAAGGCTATCTCGCCTTTGCCCGTGGCGAGGCTTCGGAAGACGCCGGACGGTTCGATCTCGAGGCCTATTTCCAGAAGCTCGACGAGGAAGCCAGGCTGCGCAAGCGCAAGCTGTCGACGACGCTCACCGGCGACCGCGATGTGCATGTGCGGCCGAACGCCTTTGCCCGGCTGATGTCCAACGTCATCGGCAACGCCTTCCGCTATGCCAGGACGGTGGAGGTCAACGCCAACCATGGCCGCGGCTCGCTGCTGGTCACCATTGACGACGATGGCCCGGGCATACCTGCTGACCGGCGTGAAGACGTGTTCAAGCCCTTCGTGCGGCTCGACGAGGCGCGCAACCTCGATGCCAGCGGCACCGGGCTCGGCCTGTCGATTGCACGCGACATTGCCCGCAGCCATGGCGGCGACATCACCCTCGACGACAGCCCGCTCGGCGGCCTGCGCGCCGTGATCA
This sequence comes from Mesorhizobium newzealandense, assembly GCF_042682145.1. Classification (NCBI taxonomy): domain Bacteria; kingdom Pseudomonadati; phylum Pseudomonadota; class Alphaproteobacteria; order Hyphomicrobiales; family Phyllobacteriaceae; genus Mesorhizobium; species Mesorhizobium newzealandense. The sequence continues at coordinate 161,805 of NZ_JBHUGZ010000013.1, forward strand.
AGGTTCCCGCTTAGGCTGGCCAGATTCAGGGCTTCATCCGCCCGTCATGAAACCATGGTCAAGAGCGCGCATGAAGCGCGCGACCTCCATTGATTCGGCCCTGCCGCCTCACTTCGATCCCGTGCCCGCCCGGGTGCGCTGGAGCGAAGCGAGAGCAGCAGGCTGGTCGCCGTTCCGGCATCGTCTCAAGGCAACCGTCGACCTTTCGAGCAAAGGGCCGCCATGCGCATATTGATGGTCACCGACGCCTGGCGCCCACAGGTCAATGGCGTCGTCCACACGCTGGAGCGGCTCACCGAAACGCTGAAATCCTTCGATGTCGCGCTGGATTTCCTGACGCCCAACATCTTTCGCACGCTGCCCCTGCCGACCTACCCCGACATCCGCCTGGCGCTGACCACGCCCGGCCATGTCGCGCGGCTGATCGAAGCCGGCAAGGCGGACCACATTCACATCGTCACCGAGGGACCACTGGGCATCATGGCGCGGCGCTATTGCCGCAATGCCGGCCGGCCGTTCACCACCAGCTATCACACCCGCTTTCCCGAATATCTCAGCGCGCGCCTGCCGGTGCCGGAAAGCTGGGCCTATCGCTGGCTGCGCGATTTCCACAATTCGGGCCAGGGCACGCTGGTCGCCACGCAGTCGCTCGCCGACGATCTTGCGGCGCGTGGCTTCAACAAGCTGCGGCCGTGGACGCGTGGCGTCGACACCGACCATTTCCGGCCGGACAAGAAGAAGGATCTCGGCTTCCCCGGCCCGATCTTCCTCTGCGTCGGCCGCGTCGCCATCGAAAAGAACCTCTCGGCCTTCCTCGACCTCGACCTGCCCGGCAGCAAGGTGATCGTCGGCGAAGGTCCCGAGCTTGCCAGGCTCAAGGCGAAATACCCGCAAGCGCATTTCCTCGGCCACCGCCCCAATGACGAGTTGGCCGAGATCTATGCCTCGGCCGATGTCTTCGTCTTCCCCAGCCGCACCGACACGTTCGGCAATGTCATCATCGAGGCACTGGCCAGCGGCACGCCGGTCGCCGCCTATCCCGTGACCGGTCCGATCGACATCGTCGGCGATGGTTTTGGCGGCGCGGTGTCGACCGATCTGCGCGAGGCGGCGCTCGCCGCCCTCAACGTCGACCGCGCCGAGGCGCGCGAACGCGCCATGCGCTACAGTTGGAAAGCCTGCGCCGAAATGTTTCTGGATACGGTTGAAGAAGCACTGGGCAAAACGAGGAAGCTGGCTGCCTGAGAAACCTCGCGGCTTCGGATGTGTTGGGATTCAGGTCAGGCCGAGCTGAGAATGGTGGGCTCCGAGAACCGGAGCGGAGCGTACGTTTGGGTCCGTGAGCACCGGAAGCGCAGGTATCAGCCGTTAGCAAGCCGGCCTCACCTGACAATCAACGCATCCTAGAACAGCCGTCCGCCATCCGGCACCTTGCGCTCGATGGCGCCGAGCACCACGGCGCCCTCCTCGTCGGGAAAGCCGAGCGTCAGCACTTCCGACATGAACGGGCCGATCTGGCGCGGCGGGAAATTGACCACCGCGAACACCTGCCGGCCTATCAGCGTTTCCAACGCATAGTATTTGGTGATCTGCGCCGACGATTTTTTGATGCCGATGTCGGCGCCGAAATCGATCTTCAGCTTGAACGCTGGCTTGCGCGCCTCGGGAAACGGCTCTGCCTCGACGATCGTGCCGGCGCGGATGTCGACACGATCGAAGTCGGCGAAACTGATCTCGGGCTTGCGCTCGCTGCTCGAACTCATCTCGGTCTTGTCTGCCTTGGCTCAGGCGTTGCCGTAGGTCTCGAACAGCACGCCGGCCAGCGCGTCCTTGGCCGAGGTCCCCGACCAGACGACGAACTGGAAGGCCTGGAAATAGCATTCGCAAGCTTCCAGCGCCGACGACAGCAACACCTCGACCTGCTGGCTCGACGGCTCGACCCCGCCGGCCAGGAGCAGCGACTGGCGGAACATGATCGCGCCTTCCTGCTCCCAGAGGTCGAAATGACCGAACAGCATCTGCTCGTTGATCAGAGACAGCAGCCGCATCACTTCGAGCGCGCGAGCCTCCGGCACCTTGATGTCGAAGGCGCAAGCCAGGTGCAGCGCCTCGAAATCCTCCATCCACGAGAAGGAGACGTGATAGTCGGTCCAGCTGCCGGCAACCGAGATCGAAATCTCGTCGTCACCGGCCCGCTCAAAGGACCAGTCGTTGTTGTGGGCCACCTGCTCGATAACATCCACCGGATGGATTTCGCGGGAGAATTCGAGTTCGAGAAGTTCCATGGAATGCTTCCTGTCGTTCTGAGGAGCGCCGCCACACGCTCCGCGGGAGGGCACACACAACGAACAATCTTGTCTAGAACTCGGACGGCCAGGACTTCTCGACGCAAAGACCCCAGACCGGACCCCACCGCCCGGCCACATGACCCGGCTCCGAATCATGCAACAAATTCAGTCTATTGATCGGGAGTCGCGTGAACAGCCCAATTTTTCGCACTGCGTCATTCGCATGTGGAAAGCCGCTGTCACAAAGATTCACCCAATGCCGTTAAGCGATTCACGGCAAAGCGCTTTTCAGGATCGGGCTATGTGGAAAAGTTTAATGATTATTTTTTTGCGCGGGGCTTTGCAGCCGCCGCCGGTGTGGCCTGTCCGGTCAATTCGGCAAGCTTCGCCTCGAGCACCTCGATACGCTCGGCAAGGCGGGTGTTTTCTTCCCGGGCCTTGGCAGCCATCTCGCGCGCGGCCTCGAACTCTTCGCGCTGCACCACGTCCATCGTGTTGAGGATGCGTTCCGCCTGGCCCTTGAAGGCGGTCTCGACCTCGCGGCGCACGCCTTGAGCGGCGCCGGCGGCATCGGTCATCAGCTTGGCGAATTCATCGAGAATGCGGTTCGGTCCGGTCGACATGGCAAATCCTCGCTTACCGCAATTGAGTTAGTAGCGCGGCACTTGGAATGCAAGCATGTTGCGCCCTGGTGCGGCATCAAGTCGAGAGCGTCCGGCTTGCCTTGACCCTGCCAAAAGCCTGCCGCATGGTCCGCGCCCAAACGCGATCGCAACCGAGAGTTCCCCGTTGAACGACTATTTCCTGCTGCCGCTGGCCTCCCTGTCCTTTCCCAACATCAACCCGATACTCATCCAGATCGGGCCGCTGGCGGTGCACTGGTACGGCATTGGCTACATCGTCGGCATCCTGTTTGCCTGGTGGTACGCCAAGCGGCTCGCCGCCAATGCGAAGCTGTGGCCGAACGGCGTCCTGCCGATGAAGCCGGAGGATCTTGATGATTTCATCGTCTGGGCCGCCATCGGCGTGGTGCTGGGTGGCCGCACCGGCTATGTGCTGTTCTACGATCTGCCACGCTACATCGCCCACCCGCTCGATATCTTCGCGGTCTGGCAAGGCGGCATGTCGTTCCATGGCGGCCTGCTCGGCGTCATCCTCGCCATGACGCTGTTTTCCATCAAGCGCGGCATCCGCACCTGGTCGCTGTTCGATGTCGTGGCCGCCGGCGTGCCGGTCGGCCTCGGCCTGGTGCGCGTCGCCAACTTCATCAATTCCGAACTCTGGGGCCGGCCCACCGACGTGCCGTGGGCGATCGAATTCCCCAATGGCGGGCCGTTTGCCCGCCATCCGAGCCAGCTCTACGAGGCCCTGCTCGAAGGTCTGGTGCTGTTCCTCGTCCTGCGCATCCTCACCCATTCGCGCCTCAAGCTGAAGACGCCGCGCTTCGTCAGCGGCGCCTTCATCTGCGGCTATGGCCTGTCGCGCATCTTCGTCGAGTTCTTCCGCGAACCCGACCAGCAGCTGGGCTATCTCCTTGGCACCAACTGGCTGACCATGGGCATGATCCTGTCGTCGCCGATGGTGCTGGTCGGCATCTGGGCGATGGTGACCGCCAAACCGGTGACGCAGACGCAGCCGGCATGACACGGCTGAAAACCCGCATCGTCGACCTGATCGAGGCGTTGGGGCCGCTTCCCGTCAACGAATACATGGTGCTGTGCCTGTTCGATCCCGAGGATGGCTACTACACGACGCGCGAGCCCTTCGGCGCGGCCGGCGACTTCATCACCGCGCCCGAGATCAGCCAGATGTTCGGCGAACTCGTCGCCGTCTGGCTCTACCAGGCCTGGCAGGCCAGCGGCCGGCCGCTCCCTGTGACCATCGCCGAGATCGGTCCTGGCCGCGGCACACTGATGAAGGACATGCTGCGCACCCTGTCGCGGCTCGATCCGGCCCTCACCAACGGCGGCGCCTTTGCCATGATCGAGACCAGCCCGCGCCTGACAGAGGTGCAGAAACAGACGCTTGGCGCGACACCCTTCGCGATCGGCTGGCACGAGACCATCGACACGTTGCCACGGCAGCCGCTTTTCATTGTCGGCAACGAATTGTTCGACGCCGTGCCGATCCGCCAGTTCGTCCGCGCCGGCACCGGCTGGCGCGAGCGCATGGTTGGCCTCGACGGAACCAACGAGCTGCGCTTCTTCGCCGGCGCCGGCTCGGTCGACCCGACGCTGCTGCCTGACGACGCCGCTGACGCACCACAAGGCGCGATCGCCGAGGTGGCGCCGGCCCGCGCAGCCCTGATGGCGGCGATTGCCGAGCGCATATCCAGGCACGGCGGCGCCGGCCTGTTCCTCGACTATGGCCACCTCCAGCCAGGTCTCGGCGACACACTGCAGGCCCTGCACAGGCATAATCACGAAGATGTGCTGGCCAATCCTGGCGAGGCCGACCTGACGACCCATGTCGATTTCGCCGCCCTTGCCGCAATCGTCCGCGCGCATGGCCTCGACGCCCATCTGTCGACGCAGGGCGGCTTCCTGCTCGGCATGGGCATTCTCGAGCGTGCCGGCCGGCTCGGCGCCGATGCCGACCAGGCGGCGCGCGACAAGATCGCCGACGATGTCGAGCGGCTCGCCGGCCCGCAGGCCATGGGCGAGCTGTTCAAGGTGCTTGCCGTCCTGCCGCGCGACGTGGCCGTCCGGCCCTTTGCCACGGCGGATTGACTTTTCACTGCTGCCCCTCCCAATCTCCCGTCCGGCAAAGAACGATCGAACCGCCGGCCAAGCTCTGCCCCCGCCTTCTTTCGACGAAGCACTTTTTCTTGACGAAACCGCCCACACGGACAACAACGCCCGCATGCTGAATCAGACCAAACCGGATCCCGTTCGGTCGCCCCTGCTGGACAAGGCACAGGCGCAAGGCATCCGCCACGGCTATTTCACCCGCGTCGGCGGTGTTTCCAGCGGCATCTACCAGGGCCTCAACATCGGCACCGGATCGAATGACGACCAGGCGCTGGTCGCCGAGAACCGCAGCCGCGTTGCCGCCTGGATGGGCGTGCCGGCAAGCCATCTGCTGACCGCCTGGCAGATCCATTCGCCCGACGTCATCATCGTCAGCGAGCCCTTTGCCGGCGAACGGCCCAAGGCCGACGCCATCGTCACCGACCGGCCGGGCATCGCCATCGGCGCCTCGACCGCCGATTGCGGCCCGGTGCTGTTCGCGGATGCCGAGGCGCGCATCATCGGCGCGGCACATGCCGGCTGGAAAGGCGCCTTCACCGGCGTTCTCGAAAACACCATCCTGGCCATGGAAAGCCTCGGCGCCCGCCGCGAAAACATCGTTGCCGTGCTCGGCCCCTCGATCGGCCCCGAGAACTATGAGGTCGGGCCGGAATTCGTCGCCCGCTTCGTCGAGGCCGACGCTGGAAATGACAACTATTTCGCGCCTTCGGCAAATCCCGGCCATGCGATGTTCGACCTCAACCGCTACACGGTCGACCGGCTGGCCAGGGCCGGCGTGACCGCTGAAGGCCTCGGCCGCTGCACCTATGCCGAGGAGGAGCTGTTTTACTCCTACCGGCGCACCACGCACCGCAAGGAGCCTGATTATGGCCGGCAGGTTTCGGCAATCGTTTTGGAGGGGGAATAATGGCGCTGCATTTTGAACGATCGGAATTTGACGCGCGGCGCGACCGGCTGATGATCGAGATGGCCGAGAAGAAGCTCGACGCCATCCTGCTGTTCGCGCAGGAAAGCATGTACTGGCTGACCGGCTACGACACTTTTGGCTTCTGCTTCTTCCAGTGCCTGGTGGTGAAGGCCGACGGTTCGATGGTGCTTTTGACCCGCTCGGCCGACCTGCGCCAGGCGCGCCAGACCTCGATCATCGACAACATCGTTCTGTGGACCGACCGCAATGGCGCCAATCCGGCGGTCGACCTGCGCAATCTGCTCAACGAGCTCGACCTGCTCGGCGCCCGCATCGGCGTCGAATACGACACCCATGGGCTGACCGCCTACAATGGCCGCCGGTTGGACGAGCAGTTGCAGACCTTCGGCCAGATCGCCGACGCGTCCGGCATTGTCAGCCGGCTGCGCCTGTTCAAGAGCCCGGCCGAGATCGCCAAGGCCGAGAAGGCCGCCAACCTCTCCGACGACGCGCTGGACGCCGCGCTGCCGCTGATCAAGCAGGGCGGCGACGAAGCGCTGATCCTGGCCGCCATGCAGGGCGCGATCTTTGCCGGCGGCGGCGACTATCCGGCCAACGAGTTCATCATCGGCTCCGGCATCGACGCGCTGCTCTGCCGCTACAAGTCCGGCCGCCGCAAGCTCACCAAGAACGACCAGCTGACGCTCGAATGGGCCGGCGTCTTCAACCACTACCATGCACCGATGATGCGCACGGTGCTGACCGGCAAGGTCTCGAAGCGCCATCAGGAGCTGTTCGACGCCGCCCGCGCAGCCCTTCTGGCCGTCGAGAAGGCGATGACGCCGGGCAACAGCTTCGGCGACGTGTTCGACGCCCATGCCCGCACCATGGAGGCGCACGGCCTGACCAAGCACAGGCTGAACGCCTGCGGCTATTCGGTCGGCGCCCGCTTCACGCCGTCCTGGATGGACATGCCGATGTTCTATCAGGGCAACCCCGAGCCGATCGCGCCGCACATGACGCTGTTCGCCCATATGATCATCATGGATTCCGACACCGAGACGGCAATGACGCTAGGCCGCACCTACCTGACCACCGAATCCCAGCCGAAGCCGCTCTCCCGCCATGATCTCGACTTGATCGTACAGTGAATCCATAATGGGAGGCGTTCTTCGCCAAGGAGTTAGAAGGCAAATGAGACGATCGCATGTGACGACCGTGTCATTGCTTGTGGCATTGGCTCTTGGCGCCTGCACCAACGCAAAGGACGTTCTCGAACCCTCCGCCATCACCCCGCCGGCGACCTCGACGCCAGCCCCCCAGGGCAGCGCCGCCGCCGTCCCTGCCCCGTCGCCCGCCGACCCTGCCACGACCACCTCGGGCGCTCCTGCAACCGCCCCCACACCGGTCACGCCAGCCCAAAGCGCTGCCGTCCTGTCGAAGACCCGCCTGCAGATCGCGCCGATCGTCGGCGCGTCGGTGGAAGCCGCGACGCCGCTGACGGCGGAGCTGCAGACACGTGCCAGGCAGCGCGGCATTACGCTGGCCGGCAGCACCGACCAGACCGCGACCCATGTGCTCAAAGGTTATTTCTCGGCGATTTCGGAAGGCAAGGACACCACCGTCATTTATGTCTGGGACGTCTACGACCCGGCCGGCAACCGCCTGCACCGCATCAACGGCCAGATGAAGGCGCCTTCGGTCAATGGCGCTGACAGCTGGAAGGCGGTCTCGCCGGCCACCATGCAGGCGATCGCCGACCAGACCATCGACCAGTTCGCGGCGTTTCTTGGCGGCAAGGCGGGCTGAGGTGTTGCCGGCCCGCGATGGCGCGAAGCTTTCTTAGGATTAGCCGGCGGATTCCCGATCTCGGCGCTTGCAATACCGGCGCGGGCCGCTAAAAGCCCGGTTAAAGGGCGCAGGCGAGTCCGTCAGGTCTCGCCATCCTCCACCAGGAACCGTGCATGAAACTCTTCGCGGGCAATTCCAACAGGGTGCTGGCCGAAGCGGTCGCCCGCTATCTCAACATCCCGTTGGGCAAGGCCAGTGTCAGGCGCTTCGCCGACCAGGAAATCTTCGTCGAAATCCAGGAAAACGTGCGTGGCGAGGATGTCTTCATCCTGCAGTCGACCTCGTTCCCCACCAACGATCACCTGATGGAACTGCTCATCATGATCGATGCCTTCATGCGCTCGTCGGCCAAGCGCATCACGGCGGTGATTCCCTATTTCGGCTACGCCAGGCAGGACCGCCGAGCCTCCGGCCGTACGCCGATCTCGGCCAAGCTGGTCGCCAACATGATCACCCGCGCCGGCGTCGACCGCGTTTTGACGCTCGACCTGCATGCCGGCCAGATCCAGGGCTTTTTCGACATCCCTACCGACAATCTGTTCTCGGTGCCGGTGATGGCCCGCGACGTTAAGGCGAAATACAAGCAGCTCGGCAATGTCGTGGTGGTATCGCCCGACATCGGCGGCGTGGTGCGCGCCCGTGCGCTGGCCAAGCGCTTCGACGCCCAGCTGGCCATCGTCGACAAGCGCCGCGAGCGTCCGGGCGAATCTGAAGTCATGAACATCATCGGCGCCGTCGCCGGCAAGGATTGCCTGCTGATCGACGACATCGTCGATTCCGGCGGCACGCTGTGCAATGCCGCCGATGCGCTGCTGGCCAACGGCGCCACCAGCGTCACCGCCTATATCACCCACGGTGTGTTGTCGGGTGGCGCCGTCGCCCGCATCAGCGGCTCGAAGCTGCAGGAACTGGTGATCACCGATTCCATCCAGCCGACGCAAGGCGTGCTCGACGCGCCGAACATCCGCGTCATCTCGATCGCCGACCTGATGGGCGAAGCCATCTCGCGCACGGCGACCGAGGAATCGGTGTCGAGCCTGTTCGACTAACCGCCGCTCCGAGCCGAAAGTTCAACCTTCGAAATAGCTGGGACGATCAAGGTCGGCAATCAGCCCAGGCTGCTTCGGCTGCCATCCCAGCACGTTGCGGGTCTGCTCGCTGGACGCAGGCCAATCCATGCCGAAGAAGTGGCCGAGGAAGCCGAAATGGCCGGCTGCTTCCTCGCGGGTTTTGGACACCACCGGCAGGTTCAGGCGGCGGCCGATGATCTCGGCGATCTCCCGTGTCGGCACGCCCTGGTCGGCGACGCCGTGATACCGGGCTCCGCCGGCCCCCTTCTCGAGCGCCAGCCTGAAGAGCGTGGCGGCGTCGAGTCGGTGCACCGCCGGCCAGCGGTTCATTCCGTCGCCGATATAGGCCGAAACACCCTTTTGACGCGCGATGCCGATCAGCATCGGAACGAAGCCGTGATCGCCGTCACCGTGGACCGAGGGTGACAAGCGCACCGCCGAGGCGCGCACACCGCGCGCCGCCAGTGCTTCGGCCGTCACTTCCGAAGCGCGGGGATAGGAGGCGGACGGAGGAACAGGCGCGTCGTTCTCGCTCGCCATGCGGCCGGCCGGCGTCAGCAGCGCCAGCCCGGAGGTGACGAGCAAGGGCCGCTCGGAGCCTTCGAACTCCGCCCCGAGCGTCTCGATGGCGCGCCGGTCCGCCTCGCAGTTTGCCGCGAATTTCGAGAAGTCATGATTGAAGGCGGTATGGATGACACCATCCGATTGGGCTGCCCCGCTGCGCAGGCTTTCCAGATCCTCGATGTCGCCGCGATGCGCCTCGGCGCCAGCGGCAACGATCGACCTGGCACCGGCATCCGAACGGGCAAGACCGAGCACCTGATGGCCCGCTCCAACGAGCTCCCGCACAACCGCGGAACCGACAAAACCGGTGGCACCAGTCACAAATACACGCATCGCGATTTCTCCTTTGTTTTGGTCAAGGGGGCCGTATGGGCAGCCCGTTGCCGAAGGAGATACGGGATTGAGGAAATACGATCTATGCTATAAAGTCCGTATTATCTTCGCAATCGTCCGGAACGCCCATGGATCCGCTCTCAGACGTGCTGTCGCTGCTGAAGCCGCGCAATTATTTGTCCGCCGGCCTGGAGGCCGGTGGCGACTGGTCGATTCAGTTCCCAGACCAGCAGGCGGCCATCAAATGCGGTGCCGTGGTGTCGGGCCAATGCTGGCTGTCCGTGGAGGGCGTCTCCGATGCAGTCCGGCTGGAGACGGGTGACTGCTTCCTGCTGCCGCGCGGCCGGCCCTTCCGCCTTGCCAGCGATATGCACCTGCCGGCGGTCGACGCCCGCACCATCTTTTCCCCGGCCCGCACCGGTGGCGTCACCTCGCACAATGGCGGTGGCGATTTCCTTCTGGTCAGCAGCCGCTTCGCCCTGTCCGGCGACCATGCGGGCGTCCTGTTGCGGATGCTGCCGCCCATCGTCCACATCCGCAGCGACTCCGACCACTCGGCGCTGCGCTGGCCGGTGGAGCGGATGATGCAGGAATTGCGCGAGCGGCGGCCCGGTGGCTTTCTCATCGTCGAGCATCTCGCCCACATGATCCTGATCGAGGCCTTGCGCCTGCACATGGCGGAGGGCTTGCGAGGCGGCGTTGGCTGGCTGTTTGCTTTGGCCGACAGGCAGATCGGCGCGGCGATCGGCGCCATGCACGACGATCCCGCACATGGCTGGACCTTGCAGGCGCTGGCCGAGCGGTCCGGCATGTCGCGATCGACCTTTGCGCTGAAATTCAAGGCCATGGTCGGCGCCTCGCCGATGGACTACCTGACGCGTTGGCGCATGCTGCTGGCCGGCGACAGGCTGGCGAGTTCCAGCGATCCCGTTTCCGTCATTGCAGTGTCGCTCGGCTATGAATCCGAAAGCGCCTTCAGCACCGCCTTCAAGCGGGTCATGGGCTGTTCGCCGCGCCAACATGGCCGTCGCCGGGCACCGGCTTCCGCCTCACATGGCGGGGAGGCCGTCCGCACCAGCCTGCCTGAGCCGGTCGCGGGTTGAACCGCCGGGCACTACGCCGAAATCATGGGCTTTCCAGTCGAAGCGAACCGCTTGGCCGACGCATACCTTCGCCGCTGTCGCGTGCGCCGCGCATATAGCCACGCGGCGCGGCGCCGAGCATGCGCTTGAACATGGTGATGAAGGCCGGCACGCTGTCATAGCCGAGATCGAGCGCCACCCTGGTGATCGGCTCGCCATCGGCCAGCCGCGGCAGCGCCGCGAACAGGCAGGCCTGCTGGCGCCATGTCGACAGCGACAGGCCGGTCTGGCGTTGGAAGGCGCGGGTGAAGGAGCGGCGGCTCATGCCGGCGGCATCGGCCCACTCGTCGATCGTCGCATGCGGCGAAGGTGCCGCCACGAAGCGCCGGCAGAGCGCCGCCAGCCTGGGATCGGACGGGAACGGCAGGCCGAGCGGCCGTTCCGGCAGGGTCGGGATTTCGTGCAGCAGGAGGTTCATGATCAGCCCGCCACGTCCTTCCAGCACGCCGCCTTGCGGCAGCTTCTCGGATTCCACGATCAGGCTGTGCATCAGGTCGGTGACGCCGACGACTCGCAAGCCCTCCGGCAGCCCGGGGATAGCCCGCGGCATGACATAGACCGAACGCATCGAGACATCGCCCAGCATCTCGACGGAATGTTCGGTGCCGGCCGGAATCCACATCGCGTGGTCGGGCGGCACCATCCAGCGACCATGCCGCGTCGTCACCAGCACGACGCCGACCAGCGCATGCAGCAGCTGGCTGCGGCTGTGGCGGTGTTGCGGCACATGGTAGCCGTCGGGATATTCGGTCGGCAGCGCCACCGCCGGTCCGACCACTTGCTCCAGCCACTGCCAGCGACTTTCGTGCAATTGACCGAGATCGGCATTGCCGGCGTGAAAGATTTCCCTGCCATGAGGCATTGGGTATGGCCCACTTGCGAAACTATTGGACCAAACCACGAAAGAAGTCGTCCCGCAAGCAGCTTATAAGGCAACCGTCCTCCAAGGCGGCCGCAAGAGCGTCCGCCAAGTTGCCCTGCGGGCGTGCCCGCCAAAAAGACCACGGAGCCTGCCTTGACCGATACGACAGCCGCCAGCGTCGCGCCACCCGCGAGCGCCAGTCACGCTTCAGCCCAGGCGACGGCCTTCACCGTCATCCTGGCGGTGAGCTTCTGCCATTGCATCAACGACATCATGCAGTCGCTGCTATCGGCCATCTATCCCTTGCTGAAAGAGAATTACGGCCTCGACTTCTGGCAGATCGGCCTCCTGACCTTCACCTTCCAGGTGACAGCGTCGCTGCTGCAGCCGGTGATCGGCATGATCACCGACAAGCGGCCGATGCCCTATTCGCTGCCCTATGGCATGGCGTCGTCGCTGATCGGCCTGGTCGTGCTGGCCTATGCCGGGCATTATTCGCTGCTTCTGATCGGCGCCTCGCTGATCGGCATCGGCTCGGCAATCTTCCATCCGGAATCCTCGCGCATCGCTCGCTTCGCCTCTGGCGGCCGGTTTGGCCTGGCGCAATCGCTGTTCCAGGTCGGCGGCAATTTCGGCCAGTCCATGGGGCCGCTGCTGGCGGCATTCATCGTCGTGCCCTTCGGCCAGGAAAGCATCGCCTGGTTTGCCGTCGGCTCGCTGATCGGCATCGTCGTGCTGTGGCAGGTCGGCGGCTGGTACAGCCGTCTGCGCGCCGCGCAAGGCAACCGCAAGGCTGCAAGCTTCGTCTCGCCCTTCCCGCGCAGCAAGGTGATGTGGGCATTGGCCGTGCTGACGCTATTGGTGCTGAGCAAGAACGCCTACATCGCCAGCCTTGCCAGCTACTACACCTTTTATTCCATCCATAAGTTCGGCGTTTCGGTGCAGATGTCGCAGGTCATGCTGTTCCTGTTCCTCGGCGCCTCGGCGCTGGGCATCCTGCTCGGTGGTCCGTTTGGCGACCGCTATGGGCAGAAGGCGATGATCTGGTTCTCGATCGTCGGTGTGCTGCCCTTCACGCTGGCCCTGCCCTACGCCAACCTCGAATGGACGATGGTGCTGACGGTGCTGATCGGCCTGATCCTGTCGTCGGCCTTCTCCAACATCGTCGTCTTTGCGCAGGAGCTGGTGCCGGGACGTGTCGGCATGATCGCCGGCATCTTCTTCGGCTTCGCCTTCGGCATGGGCGGCATCGCCGCCGCCGTGCTCGGCGTCGTCGCCGACATGAAGGGCATCGAGTTCGTCTTCCAGATCTGCTCGTATTTGCCGTTTCTTGGACTTCTGACCGTTTTCCTGCCGAACATGAAGGAAGCCAGGAAGCTGGAGACGGCGAACAGCTAAAATCAGCGGGTGTTCAGGACTTTGACATGAGGGCGTGGCAGCTGCCATGTCCTCAATTGTTCTTTCGTCATGCGCCGGGTGAAAAGCCTGCTAGTGTTCGAAACGTACAAATGGCGCTGACGGCAAGGCCAGCGAACGCCTTCGAGTTGAACATAAGGTACCGGGCTCAGCGCGACTGATGCGCAGCGCTCCGAGTCAGGAAAGGCATCTGTTATGTCCAGACTCAAAGGCAAGGCCGCGCTGATTACCGGCGGCACCAGCGGCATCGGCCTGGTGACGGCGCGACGTTTCATCGAGGAAGGCGCGCGCGTCGCCATCACCGGCACCAATGCGGGCCGTCTCGAGGAGGCGCGCAACATCTTGGGCGGCGATGTGCTTGTCATCGCCGCCGACGCCGGAGATGCCGCCGCCCAAAGCGACATTGCAGGGCGGATCGGGGAAACCTTCGGCAAGCTCGACGCTCTCTTCCTCAACGCCGGCATCGCCGATCTGCGCCCGCTTGGCGACTGGACCGAGGCAGCGTTCGACAGGAGCATCGATGTCGACCTCAAGGGGCCGTACTTCCTGGTCAAGGCGCTCCTTCCGCTGTTTTCGAACCCGTCGTCGATCATCCTCAGCGGCTCGGTCAACGCGCATATGGGAATGGCAGGAACGCATGTCTATTCGCTGGCCAAAGCCGGCATGATTTCGCTGGCGCGAACGCTGTCAGGCGAACTGATAGGGCGCGGTATCCGCGCCAATGTGATCAGCCCGGGCCCGATCGACACACCGCTCAACGACAAACTTGGGCTGGATCCGGCAGCGGCGAAGGCCCGCGCGAAAGCGGTGGTCGGCCTGGTGCCCGCGGGCCGTTTTGGAACCGCCGAGGAAATTGCCAATGCGGTGGTGTTTCTGGCCTCGGACGAATGCCCGTTCATGGTCGGCGCGGAAATGCTGATCGACGGCGGCCTGAGCATTGCCTGAAATCGGCAGGGCCTTACACGGATGCACCCGCCAGATGGCGGGTGCATCTTTCTGTCTAGCGAAATCCTAGGCCTTGAAGAAGGCCAGCAGGTCGGCGTTGATGATGTCGGCATGGGTCGTGGCCATGCCATGCGGGAAACCCTTGTAGACCTTGAGTTCGCCCTTCTTGAGCAGCTTGATCGCCAGCAGCGCGGAATCGGCGATGGGGACGATCTGGTCGTCGTCACCGTGCATGACCAGCACCGGCACGTCGATTGCCTTCAGGTCCTCGGTGAAGTCGGTCTCCGAGAAGGCCTTGATGCAATCATAGTGTGCCTTGGTGCCGCCCATCATGCCCTGGCGCCACCAATTGTCGATGATCCCCTGCGAAACTTGCGCGCCGGGGCGGTTGAAACCGTAGAACGGACCGGCCGGAACATCGCGAAAGAACTGCGCGCGGTTGGCGGCCTGGGCGGCACGGAATCCGTCGAAAACCTCGATCGGCAGGCCGCCGGGATTGGCCGGGGTCTTGAGCATGATCGGCGGCACCGCGCCGATCAGCACCGCCTTGGCGACACGACCACCGGCGCCATACTGGGCGACATAGCGCGCCACCTCACCACCGCCGGTCGAATGGCCGACATGGATGGCGTCCTTCAGGTCCAGATGCGCCGCCAGTGCCGCGACATCGGCGGCATAGGTGTCCATCTCGTTGCCGATATCCGTCTGGGTTGAGCGGCCGTGGCCGCGGCGATCGTGGGCAATGACGCGGTAGCCCTTGGACAGGAAGAACAGCATCTGGGCATCCCAGTCGTCGCTGCTCAATGGCCAGCCATGATGGAAGACGATCGGCTGACCGGTCCCCCAGTCCTTGTAGTAGATCTGCGTTCCGTCCTTGGTGGTGATCGTGCCGCTGCCGGAGCCGGGCTTGGATTGCGAGGTCATCTCAATCTCCCTTCGATTGCTGTCGCGATAAACAGTATCGCGATATCTATATGACTAGCGCAACTCACCCCCCTTGTCCATGGGAAATATGTATCGCGATATCATTTTTCGTGGTATACACTTGACGCCTGTATCGGCAAGAAGGAATGCGCCGTGCCTCTCCCGTTGGACAATCAGCTCTGTTTCACGCTCTACGCCACCAGCATGGCGATCAATCGCACCTACAAGCCGATGCTGGACGAGATGGGGATCACCTACCCGCAATATCTCGTGCTCAACGCGTTGGGCGAGGCCGACGGCATGTCGGTCGGCTCGATCGCCCACCGGCTCGCGTTGGAATCGAGCACGGTCACGCCGCTGGTGAAGCGGATGGAACAGGCCGGGCTGGTGACCCGCCAACGCAGCCAGGTCGACGAGCGCCAGGTGCAGGTCGACCTGACCGCAACCGGACGCGCGCTGCTGGTCCAGTGCAACTGCCTGAATGAGACCCTGATCGAGCGCTCGGGCATGACGCTGGCACAGCTCGATGCCCTGAACCGGCAGATCCAGGCGCTGCGCGACGCATTGACCGGCGGCCGATAAGCCCGGATGCTGGAAGCAGGCGCGGCCGCAATACCGCCGCCGGCGCCGCTGTCATGCGGACTTGAGGACGGTAAATGGGCGCTTGCGAATGGTCCGCTTTGCCTGGAAACTGACGGCGGGAGCGGGACGGCCGACATGAAAGCCCTGGACCTTGTCTATGCCGAATTCGCGCATAAGGGCCATCTGCTCGTCAGTTTCCACCCCTTCGACCAGGATTTTGTGGCCGCGATTTCGGACCAGGGTAATGATGTCCTGGAGCATTGCCCTGCCGTTCGGGGTGCCGCAGTCGTGAAGGAACGAGCGGTCGATCTTCACCGTATCGAAATCGATCAGACGAAGCCACGAAAGGCCCGCGAAGCCAGTTCCAAAGTCATCAAGCCATATCTTGATCCCGAGTAGCTTCAGGTCGCTGATGCAGCGAAGAATGTCCGAGTGCATCTCCATCTCCAGCCCTTCGGTGATTTCGAAGGCCAGCCTGCTGCCGGCGACGCCGGTCTCGCCCAAAATGGTCGCGACAGACGTTGCGAAGCCAGGTGTCTTGAGCTGAATTGGAGAGACATTGACACTGACGACACGGACATGGTCGTCCGCCAAAAGCTCGGCGCACACTGTCCTTATTGCCCAGCGCCCGAGTGCCAGGATCGCGCCGGTTCGTTCCGCGACGGGAATGAACAGGCTCGGCGGAACCGATGTGCCGTCCAGCATCTTGAGGCGCATCAGAGCCTCTACGGCTTCAACCCGGTCCGATTTGACATCCTGGATCGGTTGATAAACGAGCGAAACGAGATTCTGGCCAATCGCGATCTTCAGCAAAGCTGCGATATTCTCACTCTCGTCGCTGCTCTGGGGATCGGTCGGATCGAACAGCCGAGCACAATTCCGACCACCGGCTTTTGCCAGATAGAGCGCGCGATCGGCCTCGTGGATGATCTTCTCCAGCTTGGCGCCTGTCTGCGTCCTGGTGAATGCAGCGCCAACGCTCACTGTCACAATCGAGACCCCGTCTCGCCGCAACTCGTGGGTAAGCGCCAGGTTCTCCACCGTGCTGCAAATGGCTTCCGCAAGATCCATGATCTGCTCTTTTCTCTCGACGCGAGCCAGGACAATGAATTCTTCACCGCCGTAGCGGCCGATCGAGCCATGATACTGCTTGATCATCTCGCTAAGGGCATTGGCGACATGGATCAGGCAACGGTCGCCTTCCTGATGGCCGTAGCAGTCATTGAACTTCTTGAAGAAGTCCACGTCGATGAGGATCGCCCCAAAACTGGTGCCAACCCGTTGCCAGTCGCTCCAGTAATCCCGCAGCTTTTCGTCGATCGCCCGCCGATTCTCCAGACCAGTGAGTGGATCGGTCCGCGACAGTCTCAGCAGGGCCTTGCCGCGTTCGGTCGCCTCGTTGTGCTGAATTTTGGCTTCCAGGGCATTCAGGAAGACGTTGAAGCGCTCCTCATTCAGTTTCCAGTTCACGTATGAGGTAAATGTGAAGCAGGAAATGTAGAATGTCCCAAATACCATTTTGTAGGTTAGCGTAGAAGGCACAAAGTAGTTTACGATGTAAAGTATACACAATATTATAGTTGAGGTTATAATAGAAACCTTAAATCTAAATGTGAAGAATAAATTAGCACTCATCATGAAGATGGTGCCGAAGACCATATAGTAGGAGACACTTTCCTTTTCCGCCCCCATAACCGCAGGGGACAACCAGCCGACATAGCCAAAGATAATGGCCCCGGCGCAAGTCATGTCGAGCCATTCCGTCCCGACGCCCCGGCGAAGCTGCTCTTCCAGGATCAAAAGCGCAGTCAGTCCGACCGCGAAGCGCGCCGTGATCGTGTAGGCGGCCACATCTGGAATGAGCAGCAGGTCCGTTGCCGAAAACAGCACATAGATGGCAACGGCCATCCAAAGCCCAGGCCTGGCTTCCCCTCTTCGCGTCGTTTGGGCTTCCGTGCGGTAAAGGGCGCGAAGCTCGTCGGACGCCAGTTCGTAGCGCGGTTCGTACGGTTCCGCATCAACAGCGTCGGCCAATACGGATGCCACGCGTTCGTCCATCACACCAAACCCCGGTTGAAGAGGATCTTGTATTCCGAACTCATCTCTAGCTTCTGCCCCCACGCAGGCCGGCTCCTCGGGACGTGACAGCGATTGCGACGCCGGACAAACAAATGCAATCGCGCAAGACAAGTTTCCGTTAACTCGAACGCGGAATCCGACCCGGAATCTGACTAACGATCGAACATGGTTTGCGGGAAATTAATCATACCGATAAAATGCGCTCGACCCGGCATTGGCAAATGGAGCATTCTACGTAATAAGTTAACTGACTGTTAACTATGGAGTGATGGGTTGCAAACCGTGTTTGATGGCAAAAGCTTGATTACCGCCAAGATGATCGCCAACAGTCTCCGTCGAGGAACGCTCGAGCATCACGGCGAAGCATTCGAAAACGCTCGCGTCGAACTCGCGCTCATTCTCCACGCGACACACCAGCAAATCGAACAGCGAAAGGACCCCGCCGAGATCATTCGCCGTCTGATGTCGTACCTCAACGCGACGCGTTCCAAGGTTCATCCCGACGTTTGGCAAGCATTGATACCGGTGGTGCAGAACCACCCGATCCTGGAGTACTTTCTCGAGGATCCACTGACGCGCTGGTCCTTCAGCAAGCCCAGAGGTTATTCTGGCGACGCGGAGTTGCTCGACTACATCTATTGCGATCCGCACGTGGCCGAGAGCGTGGCAAACGCCTCGGAGACCGGCAAGGCGCTCTATACCCATACCCAGGACGTGCCGTCATGCGTCGCAGCCCGGGAACGACGCGATCTCTTGACCCGATACGTCGATGAGAGTGCGGCCAAGAACGGACCGCAAACCGAGGTCCTGGCGATCGCGGCCGGTCATTTGCGGGAGGCCAATCGTTCGACCGCCTTGGCGGAGGGCCGCCTCAAGCGTTGGGTTGCGCTCGATCAGGATCCTCAGAGCGTCGGATTGATCGCGCGCGACTTCCAGGGCACCGCGGTCGAGGCCATCGATGGCTCGGTGCGAACCGTGCTCACGAGGGGCCACAAGCTCGGCAAGTTCGACTTGATCTACGCCTCCGGCCTTTACGACTACCTTGCGCACAACGTCGCCGTGAAGCTCACGAAAACCTGCCTGCAGATGTTGAAGCCGAACGGGACATTCCTGTTCGCGAACTACGCGGAGGGCAATCCTGACGCCGGATACCGGGAAACGTTCATGGACTGGGTGTTGCTGCTGCGATCGGAGGTCGACATGTGGAACATCGTCAATGCCAGCGTCGACCGCAACGCCGTCAACGCGCAGGTGTTCTTTGGCGAGAACCGCAACGTGCTGTACGCCGTCATCGAAAAGCGCGGATAGCCTTTGGCTTGCACCTCCGCGCGCCTTCCGCTATAGAGCCGCCACCCGCGTAGACACCCTTGGAGGCAACGCGGCGGAAAGCCGCCTCACCCGGCGGCTTTCGACGTTTACGGCCAAGCACGTTGCCGGCCGCGAACGCTCCAGAACAAACCGAAAGGAAATGCCATGAGCCACGATACTTACGAGCTCAAGGCCGAAGCACGCGAACAGGTCGGTAAGGGGTCCGCCCGTGCAGTTCGCCGCAACGGTAAAGTGCCTGCAGTAATTTATGGTGACAAGCAGCCTCCCCTGGCTATCGCGCTCACCTACAAGGACATCTACTACAAGATCCATGGCGGCGGGTTTCTGACCACGATCGCCACGATCGATGTCGACGGCAAGAAGATCCAGGTCCTGCCGAAGGACTTTCAGCTCGACCCGGTCAAGGATTTCCCTGTCCATGTCGACTTCCTGCGCATCGGCAAGGACACCGAGGTCAATGTCGACGTGCCTGTCCACTTCATCAACGAGGACAAGTCGCCCGGCATCAAGCGCGGCGGCGTGCTCAACATCGTGCGTCACGAAGTCGAGTTCCACTGCCCGGCCAATGCGATCCCGGAATTCATCACCGTCGATCTCACCGGCGCCGACATCGGCGATTCGATCCACATCTCGGCGGTCAAGCTGCCGGCCGGTGTGAAGCCTGTCATCTCCGACCGCGACTTCACCATCGCGACCATTGCCGGTTCTTCGGCGATGAAGCCGGAGACGGAAGTCACGGCTGAAGTGGCGACCCCTGAAGCGGCTCCTGCCGCCGAAGAGAAGTAACTCTTTCACGCCCGGAGCAGGCGATGCTGCTGTTTGCAGGTCTCGGCAATCCGGGCGCGAAATACGCCAATAACAGGCACAATGTCGGTTTCATGGCGGCGGACGCAATCGCCCGCCGCCATTCCTTTTCGCCCTGGTCGAAGAAGTTCCAGGGCCTCATTTCTGAAGGCGCGCTTGGCGGCGAAAAGATCGTCCTGATCAAGCCGCAGACCTTCATGAACCTGTCCGGCCAGTCGGTCGGCGAAGCGCTGCGCTTCTACAAGCTCGAGCTTTCCGCGCTCACCGTCTTCTACGACGAGATCGACCTTGCCGACGGCAAGCTGCGCATCAAGACCGGCGGCGGCGCCGGCGGCCATAACGGCATCCGCTCGATCGACGGCCATGTCGGCAACGCCTACCGCCGCGTGCGCATCGGCGTCGGCCATCCCGGCGTCAAGGAAATGGTCCAGCATCATGTGCTCGGCGATTTCGACAAGGCCGACCGTGAATGGCTCGAGCCGCTGCTCGACGCGATTGCCGACAACGCCGCCATGATCGTCAAGGGCGACGAATCCGGCTTCATGAACAAGGCCAGCCTCGCCGTCCAGGGCAAGGCCGGCGCGGAACCGGAAAAGCCGGCGCCGAAGCAGCCGGCCCCAAAGCAACAAAGCCATGTCCGCCAGGCGCGCCCGCAGCAGCCGGCGGTCAAGCTGCCGGAAAGTGGCCCGATGGCCGCGATGCTGAAGAAACTCTTCGGCAAGGAGTGAAACGGCCGGCGGCAAAAGTCGATTGGCCATAGCCTATCGACAAGGCGTATCTTCAGACATGCTGATCTTGCCTTTGACCATCGTTGTTGCTTTTCATGCGCTCGCGCAGTCGCCACTCGCGGCAGCGCCCGAAGAGAGTGTCTGGAAAATGCAACAAGCGCGCGGCTGCACTGGGATCAAGCTCGACGTCGAGGGCACAAAGGCTGTCAGCAATCCTTACGAAGGTCAGGTAACAGCTGCTCTGGATCAGCTGACACCGGATGGCGGACCCGGATTCCTCATTTTGACAAACCGGGACGGAGACTACGCCCAGGTTGCCGGCGGCAACGGCGCATTTACGGCGGAATGGCGGCAATACGCGGATAACGCATTCAGGCATTGGGTAGCTGGACGCGCCGCTGACAAGCCAGGCGGCCAGGTTGCCATCGCAACCAACGGCTTCCAGATAACGGTGAACTCCAACGAGAAACTGATATCCGCGGAGGCCAAGTCGATCTTGCTCGCCTTCTGCCGGGCACAGGAACGCCCACCTCAATTTTCGTGGCGAGACATCACCGAGCGGTTTCAATAAGTGCCGCACCGACGCCGCAGGGCTTGACGATCATCCGCCCTATCGCCCATAGCCCTGATCAAATTTCGATTTCCCGATAGGACCGGACAAAAATGGGTTTCAAATGCGGCATTGTTGGCTTGCCCAACGTCGGCAAGTCGACGCTTTTCAACGCGTTGACCAGGACGGCGGCGGCGCAGGCCGCCAACTATCCGTTCTGCACCATCGAACCGAACACCGGCGAAGTGGCGGTGCCCGATCCGCGCCTGCAGAAGATCGCGGCCATCGCCAAGTCGAAGGAGATCATTCCGACCCGCATCTCCTTCGTCGACATTGCCGGCCTGGTGCGCGGCGCCTCGAAGGGCGAAGGGCTGGGCAACCAGTTCCTCGCCAACATCCGCGAGGTCGACGCCATCGTGCATGTGCTGCGCTGCTTCGAGGATGACGACATCACCCATGTCGAGGGCCGCATCGATCCCGTCGCCGACGCCGAGACGGTCGAGACCGAGCTGATGCTCGCCGACCTCGACAGCCTCGAACGCCGCATCGTGCAGATCCGCAAGCGCGCCGGCAGCAAGGACAAGGAAGCCACCACCGTGCTGCCGATGATGGAGGCAGCGCTCGAGTTGCTGCAGGCCGGCAAGCCGACCCGCATCCTGCTCAAGGGCATTGCCGCCGAAGACCTGCGCATCCTGCAGGGGTTGAACCTGTTGACCTCGCACCCGGTGCTCTATGTCTGCAACGTCGCCGAGGCCGACGCCGCCACCGGCAACGAGCACACCAAGGCCGTGGAAGAGATGGCCACCGCGCAAGGCGCCGGCACCGTGGTGATCTCGGCCGCGATCGAGGCCGAAGTCGCCCAGCTCTCGGACGAGGAAGAGATGGAGTTCCTCTCCTCGCTCGGCCTCGACGAGCCTGGCCTCAACAAGGTCATCCGCGCCGGCTACGATCTGTTGCATCTCATCACCTATTTCACCGCCGGGCCGAAGGAAACGCGCGCCTGGACCATCCATAAGGGCGACAAGGCGCCGCAGGCGGCCGGAGTCATCCACACCGATTTCGAGCGCGGCTTCATCCGCGCCCAGACCATCGCCTACAACGACTTCATCACGCTCGGCGGCGAAGTGGCGGCCAAGGAAGCCGGCAAGGCGCGCGACGAAGGCAAGGAATATGTCGTCCAGGACGGCGACGTCCTGCTGTTCAAGTTCAACACCTGAAGAGCCAACAGCCCGGGATCGGCCTCGTGGTCGATCGCGGTCTCGCACACGGAGCATGCGGCAAGGCTGGCATGCTGACGAAGGTTGCCGTCCCTAATTCCTTCCCACAAGAGGAAGGAAACCTTCGCCCCCGCTGCTTTTGGGCCTGCCTTGACCTTGTCACATCGCAGGTCTAATCGGCTGGGGCACGCGGTCGGCGCTTTCGGCGAAAGTGCCCGTCCGTGCAATCCGACATGACGCGTCCGTTCAGAACGCACCCTTTGGCCCCAGCAAGGGAGACCCGGCGATGATCAAGGCCTTCGTCGTGGACAATGACCGCCTGCGCGCCGTCGACGATCTCCTGGCTAACAGCGACACTGTCGTCTGGGCCGACCTGCTCACCCCGACAAAGGAAGAGGAAGCGACCATCGAGAGCTGGCTCGGCGTCGCCATTCCGACGCGCGAGGAGATGGAGGAGATCGAGATTTCCAGCCGCCTCTATGTCGAGGACGGCGCCTACTTCATGACCGCCACCCTGCCTGCCCAGACCGAGATCGACGACCCCCTGATGTCGCCGGTCACCTTCGTGCTGGCCGGCACCAGGCTGATCACCGTGCGCTACCACGAACCGAAGGCGTTCAAGACCTTTCCGCAACGCGCCGAAAAGGTGGCGACCGGCTGCACCAGCGGCGACACCATCCTGATCGGCTTGCTGGAGGCAATCGTCGATCGCCTGGCTGATATTCTGGAGCGCGCCGGCCGCGACATCGAGGCAATCTCGCGCGATATCTTCGAGGCGAGATCGACCAAGGTTTCCAAGCGCAATCGCGACTTCCAGGAGCTGCTGAAAGCCATCGGCCGCAAGGAGGACATCGCCTCCTCGATCCGCGACAGCCTGATCTCGCTGCAACGCCTCGCCGGCTTTTTCGCCCATGCCTCGACCCGGACCAAGATGAGTAAGGACACCAAGGCGCGCATCAAGACGCTGTCGCGAGACGTGCTGTCGCTCGCCGACCACGCCACCTTCCTGTCGCAGAAGATCAGCTTCCTGCTCGATGCCACGCTCGGCATGATCTCGATCGAGCAGAACGCCATCATCAAGATCTTCTCGGTCGCCGCCGTCATCTTCCTGCCGCCGACGCTGGTCGCCTCGATCTACGGCATGAATTTCGACGTCATCCCCGAGCTGAAATGGGAACTGGGCTACCCCTTCGCCATTGCCATGATGGTGCTGTCGGCGATCCTGCCCTTCTGGTATTTCCGCCGCCGCGGCTGGCTCTGATTGGCCCGCCAAAGGCCGTGCAGCCACGACGTGGCGCTATAGAAATCTCTTGACCAAACGGCGCCCTGCCTGCATCCGGAAACCCCGATCCGAAATCGTGGGTCTATGAACCGGATTCCAGACATGACCGCAAAAACCTGGGCCTATGAGGATTTCGTCGAGGGTGCCTCGTTCGACCTCGGCACGAAAGAGGTAAGCGCGGCCGAGATCATCGAATTCGCCAGCGAATTCGACGCGCAGCCGATGCATCTCGACGAGGAAGCCGGCAAGGCCAGCATCCTGGGCGGGCTGTCTGCTTCGGGCTGGCACACCTGCGCCATGTTCATGCGCATGCTGTGCGATGCCTTCCTGCTGGACTCCACCTGCCAGGGCGCGCCCGGCGTCGATCAGGTCAAATGGAAGAAGCCGGTCCTGGCCGGCGACATGCTCACCGGCAGCCTGGTGGTCGTTGCCAAGCGCCTGTCAAAATCGAAGCCGCAACTCGGTTTCGTGACCATGCGCAGCGAGTTCCTCAACCAGCGTGGCGAAAGCGTCTTCGAGCTTGAGAACTCGGTCATGTTCCTGCTGCGCGATGCCGCCGGGAGCCGTCCATGAGCCTCGACGAATTCTTCCGCATCGGCACCACCGTTACTTTGGGCTCGCACACATTCGAGCCCGAGGCGATCAAGGCGTTCGCCAGGAAATACGACCCGCAGATCTTCCATATCGACGAGGAAGCGGCGAAGAAGAGCGTGCTCGGCGGGCTCTGCGCGTCCGGCTGGCACACCGCCGCGACCTGGATGAAACTCAATCTGGAAAACCGCATAGACGCCGAGGTCGCTGCGTGGAGCGGCCCCGGCCCGGTGCCGGAATTCGGCCCCTCGCCCGGCTTCAAGGACCTGAAATGGCTGAAGCCGGTCTATGCCGGTCAGACCATCACCTTCACGCGCACGGCACTTTCCCACCGCCCGATCGCCTCGCGCCCCGGCTGGCGGCTGCTGGCGCTGCGTTCCGAGGCCTTCGATTCGGCCGGCGACAAGGTGCTGGAGTTCGAAAGCGCCGTGTTGGTGAAGGTGGGTGAGTAGCCGGTTCGCGTAGGCGAATTCATCGTGCCAGTGGCACGATGAAAGGCCGACGAACGCCGGGACGCTGCGAAGCAGCGGGGACCCGGCCGGGCGGTTGATCAATCGGCCATCTGCCCTTCGCATAGCTCAGGGCGTTCTAAGCCCAGGGGGGGGAGAAGCTAAGAAGCGCCCCTCAATGCCCTTCAAACCCGATCAGCGTCCTCACCGGCACACCGAGCGCTTCGAGCTTGGCGCGGCCGCCGAGGTCCGGCAGGTCGATGACGAAGCAGGCGGCAAGGATGTCGGCGCCGATCTGGCGCAGCAGCTTGACCGCCGCTTCCGCGGTGCCGCCGGTGGCGATCAGATCGTCGACCAGGATCACCTTCTCGCCGGGTGAGACGCCGTCCTTGTGCATCTCCATTTCGTCCAGCCCGTATTCGAGGCTGTAGGCGACGCGCACCGTCTCGAAAGGCAGCTTGCCTTTCTTGCGGATCGGCACGAAGCCGGCCGAAAGCTGATGAGCGACGGCGCCGCCAAGGATGAAGCCACGCGCTTCGATGCCGGCGATCTTGTCGATCTTCTGGCCGGCATAGGGATGCACCAGCTCGTCGATGGCGCGACGGAAGGCGCGCGCATTGCCGAGCAGCGTGGTGATGTCGCGAAACAGAATGCCGGGCTTGGGATAGTCCGGAATGGTGCGGATCGCGGCAACCAGTGTGTCTTCGAGGGAGGATTTCATGGTTCGAGATTACCTGAAACGGAGGTTCTTGCGCGACAATTGTTCGATCGAACTGCAGCCCATCAGCTTCATGCCGCGTTCGATCTCGACCCGCATCTGTTCGAGCGCCCGTTCGACGCCTGGCTGGCCGGCCGCCGCCAACGGGAACAAATAGTAGCGGCCGACGCCAACCGCCTTGGCGCCGAGCGACAGCGCCTTCAGCACATGCGTGCCGCGCTGCACGCCGCCGTCCATGATGACGTCGATCCGGTCGCCGACCGCATCGACGATCTCGGCAAGCTGGTCGAAAGCCGCCCGCGAGCCATCCAGTTGGCGGCCGCCATGGTTCGACAGCACGATGCCGCTGCAGCCGATCTCGACGGCGCGCCTGGCGTCCTCCACCGACATGATGCCCTTGAGACAGAACGGGCCCGACCACAGCCTGACCATCTCGGCGACGTCGTCCCACGTCATCGACGGATCGAGCATCTCGGTGAAATAGCGGCTGATCGACATGGTGCCGCCGCCCATATCGACATGCTCGTCGAGCTGCGGCAGCTTGAAGCCCTCATGCGTGAAATAGTTCAGCGCCCAGGCCGGCTTGAGCGCGAACTGCGTCATCCCGGCCAGGTTGAGCTTGAAGGGAATGGCAAAGCCGGTGCGTTTGTCGCGCTCACGGTTGCCGCCGGTGATGCTGTCGACGGTCAGCATCATCACTTCGACGCCAACCTCCTTTGCCCGCTGCATCATCGCCCGGTTGAGGCCGCGATCCCGGTGGAAGTAGAACTGATAGACCTGCGGGCCGCTGCTGATCCTGCGCACCTCCTCGAGGCTGATGGTGCCAAGCGAGGAGACGCCGAACATCGTCCCGTATTTGGCGGCGGCCTTGGCGACCGCCCGCTCACCCTGATGATGGAACAGCCGCTGCAAGGCGGTCGGCGAGCAATAGACCGGCATCGCCAGCTTCTGGCCCATCACCGTCACCGACATGTCGATCTCGCTGACGCCGCGCAGGACGTTGGGAACCAGGTCGCAAGTCTCGAAGCTTTCGGTGTTGCGGCGATAGGTGACCTCGTCGTCCGCCGCGCCGTCGATGTAGTTGAAGATCGGTCCCGGCAGCCGTTGCTGCGCCATGCGGCGGAAGTCGGAAAAATTGTGACAGTCGCTGAGCCGCATCATCGATTCCAAATGCCATGGTGAGGCGAGCCGTCGCCATCGTTTCCTGCGTCGAATATCAACCGGAAGTCATCGTGCCAACGGCCTAATTGCCAAGCTGCCGCCCGAGCCCTGGCCGCGAGCACAAAAAGGGGCGCCCGAAGCGCCCCTTTCGTCGAAAATCGACTGCCGGCGAAGATCACATGCCGAGATCGGAACGAAGCTCGGCCTTGGCCACGTCGTATTCGGCCTTGAAGTCGTTCCGGTTGAGCAGGACCGCGACAATGACGCTGCCCGAAATCTTGCCCATCTCGACATCGGAGGCGTAATGGATGCCGCCGACCTCACGATTGTGGGCGTATTCAGCCGCACGCGCCATGATCTCGGCGCGCTTTTCCGGAACCATGTCGGACAGGATGATGCCCATCATGGTGCCGACGGTCGCGTGGCCCGAAGGCCACGAACCGGAGCTGGACAGCTTGACTGCGGGCTTGACGAGGTCGCTGAGCTGGTGCGGACGCGGGCGCTTCCAGACATCCTTGGCCGGATCGACGACGGCGCCTTCGGTGGCCACCACGCGATCGAAGAAGGCGCTGAATTTCGGCAGCGTCTCCTTGTTGAATTTCGGCCCCATGACGTTGGCGAAGCGCCAGACATTCTCCTCGGCGTCGGCAACGGCGCTGGCCACCATCTCGGGCGTGCGCGTCACCTGCAGCGTCAGCACCTCACCGAGTTCGGCCTTGGTCTGCGCCGAATCGTTTGCCGGCGGCGGCGGCAGGATCATCGTCAGGTCGACGTCCTTGTCTGTGACGAAGGGCCGGGCGTCTTCCGCTTGCGCGGCCGAGCCGACGATGAATAGCAAGAGGCCTGCCGCGAGCGATGCGTATCTTTTCATGGGTGCGATCCTTTGATGAGAACGGCACAGGATCGCCAGATGCGGTGACGGCCATGTGACATCACCGGTCTCCGCAAATGCAAAAGGGCGCCTTTCGGCGCCCCTTTGTGATCGCATGGCTGTGTGCGGCTAGTGCGCCACGCCTTCCCATACCTTGCGCTTGGTCAGATAGACCAGCGCGCCGAACAGCAGCAGGAACACCAGCACGCGGAAACCGGTCTTCTTGCGGTCTTCCATATGCGGCTCGGCCGCCCACATCAGGAAGGCCGACACGTCACGGGAATACTGGTCGACGGTTTGCGGCGCGCCGTCGTCATAGGTCACCTGGCCGTCGGAGAGCGGCTTGGGCATTTTCAGCGACACGCCGGACATGAAGTACGGGTTGTAGTGGGTGCCTTCCGGAATGACCATGCCGGCAGGCGGCGTCTCGTCGTAGCCGGTCAGCAGCGAGTGGATGTAGTCGGGCCCGCCCGCGGCATACTGGGTGAAGATGTCGAAGACGAATTGCGGAAAGCCGCGCTCGACGCCGCGTGCCTTGGCCAGCAGCGACATGTCGGGCGGAGCGGCGCCGCCATTGGAGGCAGCGGCGGCTTCCTCGTTGGCGAAGGGCGCCGGGAAATGGTCGGACGGCTTGCCGGGACGGTCGAACATGTCGCCGGCATCGTTGGGGCCGTCATGGATCGTGTACTCGGCCGACAGCGTCTTGATCTGGGCGTCGGAGTAGCCGAGGTCCGACAGCGTGCGGAATGCCACCAAATTCATCGAATGGCAGGCCGAGCAGACTTCCTTGTAGACCTTCAGGCCGCGCTGCAGCTGCGCCTTGTCATAGGTGCCGAACGGGCCGGTAAAGCTCCAGCTCATCTCCTTCGGCTCGTCGATCGGGAAATGCGTCGGCGCGGCCGCGTTGTGTGCCTCTTCGGCGGCGATCGCCCAGGTGGCTGCGGCCCCAGTGCCGGCGGCCACAAGGCCGATCAGCGCCAGCGAGGTGAGAATCTTCTTCATGCCAAATCCCCTTAGATTCTCTACCGCTCAGCCCTTGGTCTCTGGTGCGGCCGTGGCGCCCGTCGGATGCCCGCTGCCGCCCTTGTTCTTCTCGAGCACAGCCTCGGTGATCGAGTTCGGCAGCCTTCGCGGCGTCTCGATCAGGCCGAGCACCGGCAGCGCAACCAGGAAGAAGGCGAAGTAGAACAGCGTCGCCATCTGAGCCATGAACACATAGCTGCCTTCGGCAGGCTGCGAGCCCAGCCAGCCAAGCAGGATGGCATCGGCCACGAACAGCCAGAAGAACAGCTTGTACCAGGGCCTGTAGACCGCCGAACGCACCTTGGAGGTGTCGAGCCATGGCACCAGGAACAGCATGACGATGGCCCCGAACATGCACAGCACGCCGCCGAGCTTGGAGTTGATCGGCCCGACATTGAAGGTGATGGCGCGCAGGATCGCATAGAACGGCAGGAAGTACCATTCCGGCACGATGTGGGCCGGGGTCTTCAGCGGGTTGGCGACCGTATAGTTGTCCGGGTGGCCGAGATAGTTCGGCAGGTAAAAGACGAAATAGGCGAAGAAGAACAGGAACACGATCATGCCGAACGCGTCCTTGATGGTCGCGTATGGGGTGAAGGCGACGGTGTCGGTCTTCGACTTGACCTCGATGCCGGTCGGGTTCGACTGGCCGACGACATGCAGCGCCCAGACGTGCAGCACGACGACACCGGCGATCATGAACGGCAGCAGGTAATGCAGCGCGAAGAAGCGGTTCAGCGTCGGATTGTCGACGGCAAAGCCACCGAGCAGCAGCTGCTGGATCCATTCGCCGACCAGCGGTATGGCGCTGAAGAAGCCGGTGATGACGGTGGCGCCCCAGAACGACATCTGCCCCCAAGGCAGCACGTAGCCCATGAAGCCGGTCGCCATCATCAGCAGGTAGATGATGCAGCCGAGGATCCACAGCAGCTCGCGCGGCGCCTTGTAGGAGCCGTAATAGAGGCCACGGAAGATGTGGATGTAGACGGCGATGAAGAAGAACGAGGCGCCGTTCGAATGCATGTAGCGCAGCAGCCAGCCCGAATTCACGTCGCGCATGATCTTTTCGACCGAGCCGAAGGCGAGATTGGTGTCGGCCGTGTAGTGCATGGCCAGAACGATGCCGGTCAGGATCTGCGCCACCAGCATGATCGCCAGGATGCCGCCGAAGGTCCACGCATAGTTCAGGTTGCGTGGCACCGGATAGGCGATGAAGCTGTCATAGACCATCCGCGGCAGCGGCATGCGGGCGTCGAACCAGCGTTCGATACCGGTCTTGGGCGTATAGGTCGAGTGTCCCTCGCTCATCGAAATATCCCCTGCCTCAACCGATAAGGATCTTGGTATCGGAAATGAATTTGAATACCGGCACTGCCATGTTCTCAGGCGCCGGGCCTTTGCGGATGCGGCCGGCGGTGTCGTATACCGAGCCGTGGCACGGGCAGAACCAGCCGCCGAAATCGCCTTCCTGGCCGAGCGGAATGCAGCCCAGATGGGTGCAGACCTGAACCATCACCATCCAGGCTTCCTTGCCGGGCGTGGTGCGGTTGGCGTCGGTCGCCGGCGCATCGGCTGGAAGGTTCGCGTTGCGCGCGATCGGATCCTTGAGGTCTGCCAGCTTGACCGCCTCGCCGTCCTTCATCTCCTGCTCGGTGCGGTTGCGCACCACGACAGGCTTGCCGCGCCATTTGACGATCAGCGACATGCCAGGCGTCAGCGAGGCGACGTCGACCTCGACGGAGGCCAACGCCAGCGTCGAGGCGTCGGGGCGCATCTGGTCGATGAACGGCCAAGCGAAGGCACCCGCGCCGACCACTGCGGCCATGCCGGTGGCGACGTAGAGAAAATCACGACGGTTGGGATCCTGGATGTCGGTTGCGCTCACGGGTGCCTGATCCTTTCGCCTCTTCCGCGCCGGTGGCTGAGCCTTGTTCCCCGCTCAATTGCGCCAACCCGACAGCGCATGGCGAACAGGCTTGCGAATTCCTCCGGCATTTGGACTTCGGTTTATGCGTGAAGCCCGTTTTTGTCCAGACGGGTGAAGGCACAAGGGCAGATTGTCGCGGGGACAAAATCCGCCGCCTGGCAGCGCGACGCCGAATGGCCACCGAAGATCGCTAAACAACAGGGAAACAACCGCAATTCCGGGGTTCGCCGCCACCTCGACACCAGACACGGGCCCGGTCTATCCTCGCCGCCATGGCACACGTCATAGACCGCGACACCTGGGCTGTTCGCTCCGACCGCTGGAAGGGCGAGTTGCAATGCGGCGCCTACGGTTCGAACTCCTGCCTGATCTTCAACTATCTGCCTGATGTCGGCGGCGGTCCGCGGCTGCACACGCATCCCTACGCAGAGATCTTCATCATCCGCCAGGGCACCGGCCTGTTCACGGTCGGCGACAAGGAGATCGAGGCATCCGCAGGCCAGATCGTGATCGTTCCGCCCAACACGCCGCACAAATTCACCAATCTCGGTCCGGGTCCGCTGGAAACGACCGACATTCACGAAAACGGCAGTTTCATCACCGAATGGCTGGAGTGACGATGATCCCAAAAAGTGGGAACCGGTTTTCGCTGGGGATCATGGTCAAACAGACAGACAGATAGAGCTATTTCGCGCCAAGCCTGGCCAGTACCGCCTTCGGGATGTTGTATTCGCGGATGACGGCGTCGTGCTTTCGCAAGCCGCACAGCTCGCGCTGGATGAAGTAGCCGTGCACCGCTTCGGCGGCCTCCTTGAGAAGCCGGGGACGCAACTGCTCGTCGCCATTGTCGCGCAGCCTGGCCAGCGTTTCCTCGACCCGCTGGCCAGCGCGGCCGAGTGCGGCCGCCTTCTCGGCGAGGATTTCATGGCCGAGCGCATCAAAGGCGGCTTCGGCAGCCGAGGCGCCGGCGAGATGAGATGGCGGACGCAGCGACATTTCAGCTCCCTTGCCCAAAAATCATGCGGTGTGTGACGAATTCTTCGCCCACCACCGGCAGAAAGCCAAGCCGCTCATAGAAAACGAAGGCTTCTTGCGGTGCGCGGGTGTTCAGCACAGCGAAATAGGAACGGGCCCTGTCGATGACGGTCTCGACCAGCATACGGCCAAGACCGGCGCGGCGGTGACGCGCACTGACGAACAGGTGCCGGACCCGGCCCTGGTCCCTGCCCTCGAAATAAGGATCGATGTTCAGCCCGCACACACCGGCGAGTTCCCGGCCATGCCATGCCCCGTACAGCGCCTCGCCCCGCTTCAGGAACTTGTTGCGGCCGGCTGCCCAGCCATCCGCCAGGCGCACCAGCATCCAGAAGCCTTCCAGCCGGCTTTCTTCCTTCAGCGCGTCGAAGGCCGGCGTGGTTGGCCGGAGCCGCTTGAGCACGTAGCTGACCTCCGCCGATCCAGCCATATCCTCACTCCGCCGGCCGCGTCTCTTCGAGCACGCTGTCCTCATGATAGAGGAAGCCGCCGGACTGCCGCTTCCACAGCCGCGCATAGAGCCCGTCGAGCGCAACCAGTTCGTCATGCGTGCCTTGCTCGACGATACGTCCGCCGTCGAGCACCACAAGCCGGTCGAGCGCCGCGATGGTCGACAGCCGGTGGGCGATGGCGATGACCGTCTTGTTCTCCATCAGCCGCGTCAAATTCTCCTGGATCGCCGCCTCGATGTCGGAATCCAGCGCCGACGTCGCCTCGTCGAGGATCAGGATCGGCGCGTCCTTGAGAAAGACGCGGGCGATCGCCACGCGCTGCCGCTGACCGCCCGACAGTTTCACGCCGCGCTCGCCGACAAAGGCCTCGTAGCCGGCACGGTCCCTGTTGTCGCGCAAGGTCTGGATGAACTCGTGCGCTTCGGCCTTCCTGGCCGCCGCGATGACTTCGGCGTCGGTCGCGTCAGGCATGCCGAGCTTGATGTTGTCGCGCAGCGAACGGTGGAACAGTGCCGTGTCCTGGCTGACGACGCCGATATTGGCGCGCAGCGAATTCTGCGTCACATCGGAAACGTCCTGACCATCGATGGTGATCGACCCGCTTTCCAGATCGTAGAGCCGCAGGATCAGATTGGCGAGCGTGGTCTTGCCGGCGCCGGACGGTCCGACCAGCCCGACCTTCTCGCCCGGTCGCACGACGAGGTCGATGCCGTTGAGCACGCCGAACCCCTTGCCGTAATGGAATTCGACATTTTTCACCTCGATGCGGCCACCGGCTACCACGAGTTCTTTGGCGTCTGGCGCATCGACCAGTCCAAGCGGCTGCGAGATCAGCGCCTTGGAGTTTTCCAGCACGCCGAGATTCCGCAATATGCCGTTGAGCTGCATCATCAGCCGGCCGAGCAGCATGTTGAGCCGCAGCACCAGCGACAGCGTGAAGGCGACCGCGCCCACGGTGATCGAGCTTTCGAGCCAGAGATAGACGGCAAAGCAGCCGATCGCCGTGATCATGATGCCCGACAGCGTCGTGAGCGCCATGCGCACGCCGGTCAGCCGGCGGGTGAACGGGCGCAGCGCGTCGAGATAGATATCAAAGCCGTTCTTGATGTAGCGGTCGTCGCCGTCGGCCGAGAACAGTTTCAGCGTCTGCACGTTGGAATAGGAATCGACGATGCGGCCGTTGATCATCGAGCCGGCCTCGGCGGTTTCCTCGGCATGCTTGCGGATTGCCGGCACATAGAGCTTGGCCAGCCAGCCGAAGGCGGAGATCCAGATCACCACCAGCCCCGCCAGCCTGAGATCCAGGCCGGCGACCAGCGCCAGCGTCGTCACCGTATAGACGATCATGAACCAGACGACCTCGATGAAGCTTTCCATCAGGTCGCCGGTGGCCTGGCCCGCCTGCCAGACCTTGGTGGCGATGCGGCCGGCGAAATCATTCTGGAAGAAGGCGTAGGACTGGCGCGAGACATGCCGGTGCGCCTGCCAGCGCACCAGGTTGTAGAAGCCCGGCGTGATCGTCTGTTCGTCGACCAGCGCCGACAGGCCGACGACGATGGTGCGGATGACCAGCACCACGGCGATCATGAACACCAGTTCAGGACCGGCGGCGGTCCACAGCGCGTGCCAGCTGCGCTCGCCGGGAAGCTGGTCGAGAATATCGACCAGCCGCCCGACGAAGTAGAATAGGCCGGCCTCGACCAGCGGCGCGATGCCGCCGATGACCAGCATGGCGAAAAAGGCGAACTTCGCCTGGCCGACATAGTGCCAGAGAAAACCGCCGACGCTGGTCGGTGGCCGAAGATTCGCCGGCTCCCTGAACGGATAGACCCAGTTCTCGAACCAGCGATAGACGGCAATCATCATTCGGCAGCTTGGCCCTTTGCAAGTGCGTCATTGGCGGCGTCGGCCGGGCTGTCCTCGAGCAGGAAACCGCCCGACTGGCGTTGCCAGAGCTGCGCGTAGAGCCCGCCGCTGGCGACGAGCTCGTCATGAGAGCCTTCCTCGATGACCCTGCCCTTGTCCATCACCACCAGCCTGTCCATCGCCGCGATGGTCGACAGCCGGTGCGCGATGGCGATGACGGTCTTGCCTTGCATGAGCTTGTAGAGATTCTCCTGGATGGCGGCCTCAGCCTCGGAATCGAGCGCGGACGTCGCCTCGTCAAGGATAAGTATCGGTGCGTCCTTCAACATAACGCGAGCAATGGCGATGCGTTGCCGTTGGCCGCCGGACAGTTTGACGCCGCGATCGCCGACATGGGCATCGAATCCCTTGCGGTCATTGGCATCCGAAAGCCCGGCGATGAAGTCCAGCGCCTCGGCGCGCCGTGCTGCCTCGACAAGCAGTTCGTCGCTGGCATCTGGCCGGCCATAGAGGATGTTCTCGCGCACCGAACGATGCAGCAGCGAGGTGTCCTGCGTCACCATGCCGATCTGGGCGCGCAGCGAATCCTGCGTCACCGCGGCGATCTCCTGACCGTCGATCAGGATCCTGCCGCTCTCCAGGTCGTAGAAACGCAGCAGGAGGTTGACCAGCGTCGACTTGCCGGCGCCCGAGCGGCCGACGATACCGACCTTCTCGCCGGGCTTCACCGTCAGCGACAGGCTCTCGATGACACCCTTCTGCTTGCCATAGTGGAAGCGGATGTCGTCGAAGCGGATCTCACCCCTGGAGACGGTAATGTCCTTCGCCCCCGGCCGGTCCTCGACCAAGCGTGGCAGCGAGATCGAGGCGATGCCGTCCTGCACCGTGCCGATGTTCTCGAACAGGCCCGACATCTCCCACATGATCCACTGCGACATGCCCCACAGCCTGAGCACCAGCCCGATGACCACGGCGACCGCGCCGATCGTCACCGACTGGCCGAGCCACAGCCACAGCGACAGCGCGGTGACCGAAAACAGCAGCAGCGAATTCATGATGTAGAGCAGGCCGTAGAGCACCGTCACCAGCCGCATCGACCGGTAGACCGTGTCGAGGAAGCCGGCCATGCCCTCCTTGGCGAAGGACGCCTCGCGGCGAGCATGGCTGAACAGCTTGACCGTCTGAATGTTGCTGTAGCTGTCGACGACGCGGCCGGTCATGGTCGAGCGCGCATTGGCCTGTGCCTCGCCGACCTTGCCCAGCCGCGGGATGAAATAGCGCAGCAACAGGATGTAGCTGATGAGCCAGACAACAAGCGGCGTCGCCAGCCGCCAGTCGGCCGAGCCGACGATGAACAACATGCCAAGGAAATAGACGATGACGTAATTCAGCACGTCGATCAGCTTGATGACGCATTCGCGCACGGCGAGCGCCGTCTGCATCAGCTTGGTGGCGATGCGGCCGGCGAACTCGTCCTGGTAGAAGCTCATCGATTGCTTGAGCAGGTAGCGGTGCACCTGCCAGCGGATGCGCATGGGGTAGTTGCCCATCAGCGTCTGCTGGTTGAGCAGCGAATGGAGCCACACGGTGCTCGGCAGCACGAACAGCACAATGAAAGCCATGCCGGCGAGTTTCCAGGCTTCGGTCTGCAGGAAAGTCTCGCGATTCTGGCCCGACAGCCAGTCGACGATGCGGCCGAGGAAGCCGAACATCCACACTTCCGCTATGGCGATCGCCGTCACCAGCACCGCGTCGATAAGGATATAGGGCCAGGCGCCGCGTGTGTAGTGCACGCAGAAGGCTACCAGCGTCTTGGGCGGCTCGACCGGTTCCGCTGCCGGGAACGGATCGAGCCTTTTTTCAAACCAGCCGAACAACATGGATCATGCTCACAAATCTGTTTTCCGCTTACGCGGCACGCGAACGTACGATGTCCCCGGACCGCACCGCGTCGAGGGCCGACGGACCGGAATCATCCGGACCGTCGGCCTTGCTTTGCGCAATATAGGGGCTCGCAGGCTTTTCGCCGACAGCCTCTTTTGCTGATCCTGACGGTGCGGCGTCGACAAGTCGGATCTTCGCACCCGGCCGGATCAGCCGGATGATCCGTCGCACCAGCGACGGCCGGCTGTGGTCGGGAACCGCGCGCGAGAAATCGACATCCGGCAGCATGCCGCGATGCGGCCGGCGGCGAACTTCGGCATGAACCGCCGACGAATAGGTTTCGCCGATCAGCAGCGCCCAGGTCGCCATTTTCTGGTCGTGCAGGCTCCTTGAGCCAGGTATTCTGTAGGGATCGAACATCGGCCCGTCCTCCGTGTGAAAATAGAGATAAAAAGGCGAATCCATATCGTCGGCCGGCATTCGGCCGGAGGCATGGATTGCGTCGATCGAGACATGACGGCGAGCGTCGGTGGACACACGACGGTACGCGTCGGTCTGGACACGACAAGCGTCGGTCCGGACACGTTCAGGTGGGGCGATCAGCCCCTTTGACAGCTTGAAAAACATCGCAGGATTCCTTCGAGTGCCGAAAAAGCGTTTCGGGCGGGAATCGGTGCGATCAAGTCTTAGAAAGTCAGGAGAATCGTCGTACCGAAACCGCCGTGGGGCGTACAAGCCCACGAGAGGGGCGCTGGATGTGCATGGTCATCATGAATTTCCCCTCCATCGGTTCGGGTTGACAATGATCGGGATATACAAGACGTCGCAGAAAATGGCCACCCGCAGGTCCAGCAATTTCCAAAACCGCGAGCCCGCTGTGGCCGATCTGCCACTTATTAGAAGGACGCGGAAATGAACGATCGTCTCCGCATCGCGCTCTACCAGCCTGATATCGCCGGCAACACCGGAACAATCCTGCGCTTCGCCGCGTGCCTTGGACTTGGCGTCGACATCATCGAACCGGCCGGCTTCCCGCTCTCCGACCGGGCGCTCAAGCGAGCCGGCATGGATTACCTCGAAATGGCTGATCTGACCCGGCATGTCGACTGGCACGCCTTCGAGGATTGGCGCAAGGCGGGCACGCGCCGGCTGGTGCTTCTGTCGACCAAGGCCGCTATTCCCTACACGAGCTTCACCTTCGCCAGTGGCGACATCCTGCTGTTCGGCCGCGAATCCGCAGGCGTGCCGGATCCTGTCCATCAGGCGGCGGATGCGCGGCTGACCATCCCCATGCAGGGCACTACGCGCAGCATCAACGTCGCGCTTTCCGTCGCCATGGTGGCGGGCGAAGCCCTCCGGCAGCTTGGCTAGGAGTTCGCTGTCAACTCCCGTCATCTTGACCCAGGCGCACATCGCCTTCTCCTTCGTTTGCACATCCAGGCCTTCTTCGCTACAAGCTCAACTTAACTTGAGGTCAAGCGGAAAAATTGGAGCGGTAAAGCAGCGATGGCACCGGTAACGGAACTGACGGTCGGCCAGGTGGCCATGCGCAGCGGGGTGGCGGTGTCGGCGCTGCATTTCTATGAAGCCCGCGGCCTGATCCGCAGCCACCGCACATCGGGCAACCAGCGCCGCTACGGCCGCGACGTGCTGCGCCGGGTGGCGATCATCAAGGTCGCGCAGGAGGTCGGCATCTCACTGGCAGAGATCGGCGCGGCCTTGGCATCCCTGCCCGAGGGCCGCACGCCGACGCGCGACGACTGGAACCTGCTGTCGACCGCCTGGCGCGACGGGCTCGATCACAAGATCGCCCAGTTGAAGAAACTGCGCGACGGGCTGACCGACTGCATCGGCTGCGGCTGCATGTCGATCGACAAATGCCCGCTGCGGAACAAAGGCGACCGGCTGGCAAGGGAAGGCACCGGGGCGAGGCGGCTTATGGCTGGCTGAACTCCCTTTGTCGGGGAGCATGCCGCACTTCAGTCCGCCGCCGGCAACCGCCTGATGGTGAACTCGATCAGGTCGCCCGGCCGTTCGAACCAGCTTTCGATCTCGGTCCAGTAGGCCTGCTTGGGAAAGCGCTCAAACCACTCCTTGGCCTTGAGGCGCGCATCGGAACGCGGCAGGACGAAGGTCTCGCGCAGGAAACCGTCCCGCGGCATGCGCACGCGCTCAGCCCGGCTTTGATCGAGCCTCTTCTTCAGGCCATCCAGCGGTGGTCTTGCCGGGGTGCGCACGAAACAACTCCCTTGCACCTTAATGACACTTGACCCTTGCCCTTAAGAGATTAGGGATCGCGCCGGCAAAAGACGAGTCATTTGTAGAACTCGCTGCCCGCAACCGGAGACGGCACTTGGAACGACCTGAAATACCGGCAGGACTGCCCGCCGACATCGAACAGAAGAAGATGAAGGCGCGCCTGTGGTTCGAGGCGCTGCGCGAACGCATCTGCGGCGCTTTCGAGCAGATTGAGCAGGATCTTGGCGGTCCGCTGGCCTCGTGGTCGCCGGGCCGTTTCGAAAAGACGCCGTGGGAACGCGATCAAGGCAAGGGCGGCGGCGGCACCATGTCGATGATGCATGGCCGCGTCTTCGAGAAGGTCGGCGTCCACACCTCGACGGTCTTTGGTGAGTTCTCACCCGAATTCAGGAAGCAGATGCCCGGCGCCGAGGAAGACCCGAGCTTCTGGGCATCCGGCATTTCGCTGATCGCACACCCGTGGAACCCCAACGTTCCGGCTGTGCACATGAACACGCGCATGGTCGTCACGTCTAGCCAATGGTTCGGCGGCGGCGCCGATTTGACGCCGGTGCTCGACCGCCGCCGCACCCAGGAAGATCCCGATACCATCGCCTTCCATCGGGCGATGCAGTTCGCTTGCGAGAAGAACCCCGAGGTCGCCGACTATCCGAAATTCAAGGCATGGTGCGACGAGTATTTCTATCTGCCGCACCGCAACGAGCCACGTGGCACCGGCGGCATCTTCTTCGACTGGCTGCATTCGGGCGCGGACAAGGGCGGCTGGAATACCGATTTCAACTTCGTCCAGGATGTCGGCCGCTCCTTTCTCGTCGTCTACGGCCACCTCGTGCGCGCCAACTTCAACGAGAACTGGACCGACGGCGACCGTGACGAACAACTCATCCGCCGGGGCCGCTACGTTGAATTCAACCTGCTTCACGATCGCGGCACCATCTTCGGCCTGAAGACCGGCGGCAATGTCGCGTCGATCCTCTCCAGCCTGCCGCCCGAGGTCCGCTGGCCGTAACAAAATGGTGAGCGCGATGTGAGCCGTATTGATGTCCCATTTGCTCGAAATGGGCAGGGAATGTGGCACGCAGCACCCCGAAAAATTTCTTTTTCGTCTAATAGGCGATTGAAAAGACTGGCCTATTTGTTGCGCCGGGTCGGGAAGCGCCGGCGGTTCGCCTGAGCGCAATTCCAGGAAACGAAACGGGTTTCCGTCCTGAATTGCGTCAAGACGAAAGCGAACCGCGACCCGACGCGACCGGACGGCCCAAGACGATGCGGGACATCTTCCTCAAAAAGGATGCCCGCCTTCCCAGGAGTACTTCGCAATGCGCAAGATCATTGTTTCGGCTGCTGCCGCTGCCCTTCTCGCCTCCGGTTCGGTGGCATTCGCCGCCGTCAAGCACACCACCGGAACGATCAAGACATTTGACGCGACGGCCATGAGCCTGGTCCTCGATGACGGATCGTCTTTTACGCTTTCCAAGACCTTCAAGGATCCTGGCCTGCAGGTCGGTGAAAAGGTCCGCGTCTCATGGGAGATGAGCGGCAAGAACAAGGTTGCCGAGGCCGTCAAGGTCGCAAAGTGACGGCCTGACTGGCACGGCAGGACGAGACGATGTCTGGTCCTGTTCCGGGGTAGCGTAAGAGGGCGGAGCAGCGCTGCTCCGCCTTTTTGCCGTTGACCGCAACCAATACCACCCCATCTGTGTTATGGTTTTCACCCTGCTCCCGGTCCGAAGATTCAACCTTGGACCATGAGCCAAAAAAGCATCGGAGCCTCAGGCTCCACGGAGGAAAAGGAGAAATCCCATGAAGCAATTTCACTGCGGGTCGCTGGTTCCCGGCTGTGACTGGCACACACGTGCCGACGAGGAGGCCGAGGTCATGCGCCGCGCCGTCGAGCACATGCGCGAGACGCATGGCGAGGCGGTCATCCGCGAGACGATGATCGAGGCGATCCGCTCTCGCATCGAGAAGACCCGCGACGCGGCGTGATACCAGCAACTCCGGGAAAAGTGTTCAGCTGCTTTCCGTCCGGAATTGCGTTTGACAGATACTTTACCCGGCTTTCAAGGCTTCCGCGGCGCGTTCAAGCAACGCGCCGCGATCGGGCGCAAATCCCGCTTCGACCCATTCCGCCTCAAGGTTCTTGAGGATTTCGCCAAGCTTCGGCCCTGGAACTGCCCCGAGCGCGGTCAGATCGGCGCCCTTTAGCGGAAACAGCGGCTTTTCCCATTTCAGGGTGAAGGCAAGCAGGCGCGAAAAACCACCGGCTTCGAGCAGCGCGTCATTGTCCTCGACAGCGCGCACCCGCGCCGCCGCAAGCGACAGCCGCAGGCGGTCGGCAAACCCTTGCCGGTCGCCACGATAGAGCCGCTTCGCCAACTCGCCCTCGGTCGTCTTCGGCTCGACGGCAGTGGCCAGCGCCCAGTGGCGCAGGCGATCCGCTTCGACAGTCGAAAATTTGAGCCGCTCGGCGAGCACCTTCATACGCGCCGCATCCGGCGGCACGATCGCTTCCAGCCTGAGCAGCAGGTCGGGTGCCCAGCCCAGATCCTTCTCGGCCTTGGTCAGCCCATGGATCGCATCGATGCCCCATTTCTCGCTTTCCGGCAGCGCGGCGGTCAAGACGCTGGCCTGCCGCATCCAGAGCAGCGCCCTTGAGGGATCAGGCGCCGACAACAGCTTCTTCAGCTCCGACCAGATGCGCTCGGCCGAAAGCTGGGCCAACCCTTGTTTCAGCCGGGCACAGGCTTTCAGCCCCTCGGCATCCGGCCGGCCGTCGCCATACCAGGCGAAGAAACGGAAGAAGCGCAGGATGCGCAAATAATCCTCGCGGATGCGCGCTTCCGCATCGCCGATGAAACGCAGCCGGCGCGCCTCGATATCGGCGATGCCGCCGACCAGGTCGATGACAGCGCCGTCGGCCCCGGCATAGAGCGCGTTGATGGTGAAGTCGCGACGCTCGGCGTCAAGCTTCCAGTCGCGCCCGAACGACACCTTGGCGCGACGGCCATCGGTCTCGACATCGGCGCGCAAGGTGGTGATCTCATAGGGCTTGCCGCCGGCGACAACGGTGATCGTCCCGTGCTCGATGCCGGTCGGCACCGCCTTGAAGCCTTCCGCCTCGGCGCGGCGGATGGTCTCCTGCGG
Source organism: Mesorhizobium newzealandense (assembly GCF_042682145.1). Classification (NCBI taxonomy): domain Bacteria; kingdom Pseudomonadati; phylum Pseudomonadota; class Alphaproteobacteria; order Hyphomicrobiales; family Phyllobacteriaceae; genus Mesorhizobium; species Mesorhizobium newzealandense. The sequence goes on from NZ_JBHUGZ010000013.1 coordinate 202,811, forward strand.
CAAACACGTGGTGGCGATGTCGATGTCGGCGACCGGCTGGCCCATCAGCGTGTTGCGCACGGCGCCGCCCGCGATACGCGCTTCTTCCCCGCCGTCCGCCAGCGCGGCCAAAAGGCGCTGCAGATGCTTGTCGCCGAGCCAGTTGGCCCTGCCCGCGATCGAGACACTCACGCATAGAGCCTTTCGTAAAGCGTACGGATGATGCCGGCGGTGACGCCCCAGATGCGCCGGTCGCCATAAGGCATGTCGTAGAAGAACCATTCGAGATCGTTCCACATGCGGCTGTCGCGCTTGTGGTTGGCCGGGTCCATCAGGAAATGCAGCGGCACTTCGAAGGCGGCATCGACCTCGTCGGCATTCAGGGCGAGCTGGAAACCGGGCCGCACGATGCCCAGCACCGGCGCGATGCGGTAGCCGCTGCCGGCGACATAATCGGGCATGCGGCCGATGACCTCGATGCGATCCGGGACAAGGCCGATCTCCTCGAAGGTCTCGCGCAGCGCCGCCGCTTCCGGACTGGCATCGGTCGGATCGATGGTGCCGCCGGGAAAAGCCACCTGCCCCGAATGGTCGCGCAGCCTTTCGGCCCGTTTGGTCAAGAGAACCGTCGCCTCGCCCTCATGGTCGACCACCGGGATCAGCACCGCGGCATTGCGAAGCGCCTTCCCCTGGTTGAGGCGCGGATGGCCGGGATTGAAACGATGATCGCCATAGTCGTCGCCAGCATGCGCATCCGGCTGCGCGGCAAAGCGCGCGCGAAAATCCGCTGACGAAAACGGCGCTGGCGGCACCTGGTCCATCACGTGCTCAGCCGCTTCAACTGGTCCGCCGGCATGATCGGAAAGACCGCGCCTTTCGAGCGCACGGCAAACATGGTCTTGCCGCCGATTTCGATCTCCTCGCCATGCCCGACCAGCTCGTACATCACCGGCCGCGCCACCAGCGCCTCCAGCCGGCCGCGCACCAGCACATAGGGCTTCAGGCCGCCGGTCTCGTTCTCGTCGACGAAGCGCAGCGGCCGCTCCGGTCCGGCCTCGACGACGTCGCCGACATTGGTGCGGAAGGTGATGATCTGTGCCTCGCCGCTGCCCGAAACATCCATCTCGACGGCGATGAACGGCGCATCGGCGACGCGGATGCCGACCCGCTCCACTGGCGTCACCAGATAGGTCCTGCCGTCCGCATCCTTGCGCAGCACCGAGGAGAAAAGCTGCACCAGCGGCATGCGCCCGATCGGCGTGCCCAGGTAGAACCAGGTGCCGTCGGCCTTGATCTCCATGTCGAGATCGCCGCAGAAGTCGGGATTCCAGCGCTCGACCGGCGCCGCGCCCTTGCCGGCGCGGGCCGCGCGCGAGATCAGTGCCTCGAGACCGCGCGCCTCGGTGGCGGTCGTAAGGCCTTGTTCGCGATGTTCGGAGTGTTCCGTCATGGTCACGAAATAGTCACTGTTGTTCCGCTTGTCAGCCTAAGACTGTGATTTAAGTTCGAACACAGGCGCCACGCGAGGCCGAATCGCGGCAAGCTGTGCTATGGTGCGGGCCGGTATTTCCAACCACAAGGATCGATGCTGCATGAGCGTGATGGTCAAGGAAAGCCCGATCAGCGAAAAGGACATGGTCGCCGAGGCCGAGAAGGCGCTGGCCGACATCTCCAGGATCCGCGACGGGGTCGGCCGGGTCATCTTCGGCCAGGAAAGTGTCGTCGAGCGCACACTGGTGGCGCTGCTGGCCGGCGGCCATGCGCTGCTGGTCGGCGTACCGGGCCTCGCCAAGACCAAGCTGGTCGAGACGCTCGGCGTCGTGCTCGGCCTCGATTCGCGCCGCATCCAGTTCACGCCCGACCTGATGCCGTCCGATATCCTCGGCTCCGAGGTGATGGAGCAGGACGAATTCGGCAAGCGTTCCTTCCGTTTCATCTCCGGGCCGATCTTCGCCCAGCTTCTGATGGCTGACGAGATCAACCGCGCCTCGCCGCGCACCCAGTCGGCGCTGCTGCAGGCGATGCAGGAATACCACGTCACCATTGCCGGCGCCCGCCACGACCTGCCGGCGCCCTTCCATGTGCTGGCGACGCAGAATCCGCTGGAGCAGGAAGGCACCTATCCGCTGCCCGAGGCCCAGCTCGACCGCTTCCTGATGCAGGTCGACATCCTCTATCCCGAAATCGAGGCGGAGCGCCGCATCCTTCTGGAAACCACCGGCATCGAGGACGCGAAGGCGCAGAACGTGCTGCAGTCGGTTCGGTTGAAGGAAATCCAGACGTTGATCCGCCGCATGCCTGTGCCCGAAAGCGTCGTCGAGGCGATCCTGACGCTGGTGCGCTCGGCACGTCCCGGCCAGGGCAATGCCGAGACCGATAAGCATGTTGCCTGGGGCCCCGGCCCGCGCGCTAGCCAGGCGCTGATGCTATGCACAAGGGCGCGCGCGCTCTACGATGGACGGCTGGCGCCCTCGATCGACGATGTCCGTGCGCTGGCCGAGCCGGTGCTGCAGCACCGCATGGCGCTGACCTTCGCCGCCCGCGCCGAAGGCACCAGCGTTCGCGACGTGGTGGCGAAGCTCGTGAAAGGGATTTGATGGCGCGCATCGGCGAGGTCCAGGCTCCGGCAGCGACGCGCGACGCGCTCGCCCGTGGCCGGTTGCGGGCCTCGCTTGTGCCCGACCTGCTGGTCGAGGCGCGCCGCATCGTCAACACCGTGATCGCCGGCTGGCATGGCCGCCGCAAGCGCGGCATCGGCGAGAATTTCTGGCAGTTCCGGCCCTATGTCGAAGGCGACTCCTCGCGCATCGACTGGCGCCGCTCGGCGCGCGACGACCACACCTACGTGCGCGACCGCGAATGGGAGGCCGCTCATACGGTCTGGCTGTGGGCCGACCCCTCGCCGTCGATGCTCTACAAGTCGACCGGCGCCAGCGTCTCCAAGCAATCGCGCGCGCTGGTGCTGACATTGGCCATGGCCGAGTTGCTGTCGCGCAGCGGCGAGCGCATCGCCTGGCCGGGCCTCACCGATCCGTTCACCGCCCGCAACGGCGCCGAGCGCATCGCCGCCCAGCTCATGCATGCCGGCGAGTTGCCGGCAAAACCCGATTTGTCCGACATCCGCCGCTTCTGCGACATCGTCATCGCCAGCGACTTCCTCGACCCGGTCGAGGAAACGATGGCCTGGCTTGACGTGCTCGCCCGCCACGGCGTGCGCGCCCATCTGATCGAGGTCGCCGATCCGGCCGAGGAAACCTTTCCCTATGCCGGCCGCACCGAGTTCACCGATCCCGAGACCGGCGACAAGCTGACCGCCGGCCGTGCCGAGATGCTTGGCGATGAATACCGCTTGCTCTATACCGCCCGCCGTCACGAACTGGCCGCTTGGTGCAAGCGGCTCGGCTGGAGCTTTACCGTCAACCACACCGATCGGCTGGCTTCCGAGGCGCTGGTGCGCCTGCACATGGCAATGACCGCCGATGGCGGTCATGCCGGGCTGACCTCTGGTCATGCCGGGTTGACCGGTGGCGGTCATGCCGGGCTGACCGCCGGTGGCGGTCATGCCGGGCTGACCGCCGGTGGCGGTCATGCCGGAAAGGCCGTCGCATGAGCTGGCTGCCGCTCTCCTTTGGCGCCCCCATGGTGCTGTGGGGCCTGCTGGCGCTGCCGGTGATCTGGTGGCTGTTGCGGCTGACGCCGCCCAAGCCGCAGATGGAAATCTTCCCGCCGCTGAAGATCCTGGCGCGCGTGCTGAAGCGCGAGGAGACACCGCAGCAAAGTCCGTGGTGGCTGACGCTGCTCAGGCTCCTGATGGCCGCCCTCATCGTCGCAGCACTTGCCGAACCGGTATTCAACCCGCGCGAGAAACTGCCGGCCGAGGGCGCGGCCCTGGCGCTGGTCATCGACAATGACTGGGCAAGTGCCGCCGACTGGAACAAGCGCGTCGCCACCGCCGAACGGCTGATCAACGACGCCGGTTCGAACGGCGTGCCTGTCATCATCGCCTTCACCGCCGAAAAGCCCAATTCGGAAATCGGACCGTTCGATGCCGCCGCCGCCCTTGACCGGCTGCGTGCCGCCAAGCCGCGACCGATCCCGACCGACCGGCCCGCCGTCTATGCCCGCGTCGTCGGCGTGCTGGACAGTTTGCCCGGCGCCAGCGTCGCCGTGCTTGCCGACGGGCTGGCGGCAAAAGGCGACGAGGCGGCCTTCAACACGCTGTTGTCGAAAAATGCCGCCCGCGTCGTCTGGGCCAGTTCCGACCGGTTGTCGCTGACCGGCCTGACCACCGCCGACAATCAGGTCGATGGCTTTGCCTTGACCGCCATCCGCGCGCCGGGCGACCCGGCCCCGGCGCAAGTCACCGCCGGTGCCTTCGACGACAAGGGCCGCCGCATCGCCGATGCGACGCTGACCTTTTCGCCTGGCGAAACCACCGCCACCGGCACCATGGCGGTGCCGTTCGAGCTGCGCAACGATTTTGCTTCGATCGCGCTCGACGGTGAACGCCAGGCCGGCGCCGTGCGCGTCCTCGACGAAAGCTCCAAGCGCCGCCGCGTCGGACTGTTGTCGCAGGCCGAGGCCGACCAGGCGCAGCCGCTATTGTCGCCGCTCTACTACATCAGGCGCGCGCTGCAGCCCTTCGCCGATCTTGTCGAACCCTCCAGCGCCGACCTCGCCGACGCCATCCCGCAGATTCTCGACCAGAAGCCGGCGATGATCATCATGGCCGACATCGGCACAATTCCGGCACAGGTCCGGCAAAGGCTGGTCGACTGGGTCGACAATGGCGGCACGCTGGTGCGTTTTGCGGGTTCGCGGCTGGCCGCCGCCGGCAATGACGACGACCTGCTGCCGGTCCGCCTGCGCACCGGCGAGCGTTCGCTCGGCGGCGCCTTGTCATGGACGTCGCCGCAGCCGGTCACCGAATTCCCCAAGGCCGGCCCGTTCGCCGACCTGGCGCCGCCGACCGAGGTCACCGTCAGCAGGCAGGTGCTGGCCGAACCGACGCCCGACATTGTCGAGCGCACCTGGGCGGCGCTCGCCGATGGCACGCCGCTGGTCACCGGACTGAAGAAAGGCAAGGGCACGCTGGTGCTGTTCCACGTCACGCCCGAGGCGACCTGGTCGAACCTGCCGATCTCGGGCAGCTTCGTCGAGATGCTGCGCCGCATCGTGCAGCTGTCGCGCAACCAGGGTGCGGCGATCGCCAATGCCGAAGCCGCCGCCACCTCGCTGGCGCCCTACCGCATGATCTCAGCCGACGGATCGCTGGTGCCGCCGACACCGGACGCACGGCCGCTGGTGCCGGGTCCCGCGCTGGCGGTGACCTTCGAGAACCCGCCCGGCCTCTACGGCTCCGAGACCGGCGTCTTCGCCCACAATTTGCTCGATGCCGCAAGCACGTTCGCGCCGCTGGCGCGCCCGCAAATCACTGTCCCCGTCACATCGATCCAGTATGCTTTTGATGAATCACGCAACCTGAAGGGCGCGCTGGTCGCGGCCGCTCTGGTGCTGATGCTGCTCGACACGCTGGCGGTGTTCTGGATCGGCGGCCTGTTTACCCGCCGGCCGCGCCGTGCCGGTGCCGTGGCCACCACCGCCGCGGTCCTGATTGTGCTCGGCGCACTTTTTGGCCATGCCGACCTTGCCCGCGCCGACGACGCCAAGCCGGGCGACGAGGTTGCCATCGAGGCCATTTCCAAGACCCGCATCGCCTATGTGCTGACCGGCGTGCCGGGCGACGATTCGATCAGCCGCGCCGGGCTCGAAGGCCTGACCCGCTTCCTGGTCGAGAAGACGGCACTGGAACCGGGCGCGCCGGCCGGCATCGACATCGCGAAGGACGAGCTGTCGTTCTACCCGCTGATCTACTGGCCGATCGATCCGGCCGCACCCATGCCGAGCCAGGCCGCGATCGCCCGCATCGACGCCTATATGCAGCAGGGCGGCACGGTGCTGTTCGACACGCGCGACCAGTTCGCCAACGGCATCGGCGCCGATTCGACCAGCCCGGCGACGGAGCGGCTGCGCGACATCCTCGGCAATCTCAACGTGCCGCCACTGGAACCGGTGCCATCCGACCACGTGCTGACCAAATCCTTCTTCATCCTGCCCGAATTTCCCGGCCGCTTCAGTGGCAGCCCGCTCTGGGTCGAGGCCTCGCTCGACGCCAGCAATGCCGAGAACCGGCCGGTGCGCACCGGCGACGGCGTCTCGCCGATCATGATCACCGCCAATGATTTCGCCGGTGCCTGGGCGGTCGACGAGAATGGCGATCCGTTGCTGCCGACCGTGCCGGCGGACCCGATGCAGCGCATCTACGCGCTACGCGCCGGCGTCAACATCATGATGTACATGCTGACCGGCAACTACAAATCCGACCAGGTGCACGTGCCCATACTGCTCGAACGGCTGGGGCAGTAGGATGACGTTCCTCGTTGCGCTCCCTATGCGGATCGACCCTCCCCACACAGGCGAGGGTAAGGCATGAACTGGTCGATCTCGCTCGAACCGCTGATCTCCTGGCCATTGCTGGCCGTGGTGCTGGTGCCGCTGGCGCTGCTGGCGCTCGTCGGCCTGTGGTTTCGCCAGCGTGGCGCCATCTTCCGCTTCGTAGCCCTGCTCGCGCTCGCCGCCGCCCTGTTCAACCCGGTGTTCCTCAACGAGGAGCGCGAGCCGCTGAAAAGCGTTGTCGCCCTCATCGTCGACCGCAGCCAGAGCCAGGATATCGGCGACCGCACCAAACAGACCGACGAGGCGCTGGCCGGGCTGCAGCAGCGTCTTGGCCGCTTCAAGCAGTTCGACGTGCGTGTTGTCGAGGCCGGCAAATCGCAAGCCGCCGAGGAGCGCACCGAGACACGGCTGTTCGGCGCGCTCGAAGGCGCCTTCCGCGACGTGCCGCCGTCACGCATTGGCGGCGCCATCATGATCACCGATGGCGAGGTGCATGATGCGCCCGCGGGCGCACCCGATTTCAACGCCCCGCTGCATGCCCTGATCACCGGCAACGACCACGAAAAGGACCGCCGCATCCGCTTCGAGAACGCGCCGCGCTTCGGCCTTGTCGGCAAGCCGCTCGACATGACCTACCGCGTCATCTCAACCGAAAACGAAACCAGCCCGGTCGACGTGCGCGTCTCGGTCAATGGCGAGCAGGTCGCGGTTGAGCATGCCACCGTCGGCCAGGCCATGCCGCTGCAGGTGACCATTCCGGGCGCCGGCCGCAACATCGTCGAGCTCGCCATCGACCGCCAACCGGGCGAACTGACCGACACCAACAACCGCGCCATCGCGCTGATCGACGGCATTCGCGAAAACCTGCGCGTCCTCCTCGTCTCTGGCGAACCGCATGCCGGTGAGCGCACCTGGCGCAATCTGTTGAAATCCGACGCCTCGGTCGACCTCGTCCATTTCACCATTCTGCGGCCGCCGGAAAAGCAGGACGGCACGCCGATCAACGAATTGTCGCTGATCGCCTTCCCGACCCGCGAGCTGTTCGTCGAGAAGATCAAGGATTTCGACCTCATCATCTTTGACCGCTACCAGCACCGCGACGTGCTGCCGATCCTCTATTACGACTACATCTCCGAATATGTCGAAAAGGGCGGCGCCCTGCTGATCGCGGCCGGCCCCGAATATGCCGGCGAAAGCTCGATCGCGCGCACGCCGCTGATGTCGGCCTTGCCGGCAATGCCGACCGGCGAGGTGGTCGACAAGGCCTTTTATCCGCGCCTCACCGATCTCGGCCAGCGCCACCCGGTGACGCGCGGGCTCGATGGTTCGGCCACCGAGCCCCCGCACTGGAGCCGCTGGTTCCGCACCATCGGCGTGCAGAATCCCGAAGGCGAGATCGTGATGAAGGGCGCCGACAACCGGCCGCTGCTGCTGCTCGACCGCAAGGGAGAAGGCCGCGTCGGCATGCTTCTGTCCGACCAGGGCTGGCTGTGGGCGCGCGGCTTCGAGGGCGGCGGCCCGCATGTCCAGCTCTACCGGCGCATCGCCCACTGGCTGATGAAGGAGCCTGAACTCGAGGAAGAGCGGCTGACCGCCGACGGCCGCGGCATGGTGCTGGAAATCCGCCGCCAGACGATGGCCGATGATCCAGGCCCTGCCCAGATCATCACCCCCTCCGGCAAGACACTGACCGTCAAGCTCGAGAAATCCGAACCCGGCGTCTTCCTCGGCAGCGCCGAGACCAGCGAGATCGGCCTCTACCAGGTGGCCAATGGCGATCTCACCGCGCTCGCCCATGTCGGGCCGGTCAACGCGCCTGAATTCGCCGACGTCATTTCCACCGAAAACCGGCTGAAGGCGCCGGCGGAAGCCACCGGCGGCAGCGTGCGGCGGCTGGCGTCGTCCTCGGCCCTTGGCAGCGACGTGACGCTGCCTTCGATCGTGCCGGTGCGCTCGGCCGGTGATGCATCCGGCAGCGACTGGATCGGCCTGCGCACGACGGACGACAGCGTACTCAAGGCCGTCTCGCGCGTGCCACTGTTCGGCGGCTTCCTCGGCCTCGGTCTGCTGCTTCTGGCAATGGGTTCGATGTGGTACCGCGAGGGGCGGTAGGACTACTCTTCCGGCTCGGTCGTGAACAGCAGCGGATAGCCCTTGGCCTTGCCGGCATCGGTGGCCCGCGTCGCCTTGGTCTCGGCCACATCCTTGGTGAAGACGGCAACGACGCAGACGCCACGCCGATGCGCCGTGATCATCACCCGGTGTGCCTGGTCCTCGCTCAGCTTGAACTCGCCCTTCAGCACCGTCACCACGAATTCTCGCGGCGTGAAATCGTCATTGATCAGGATGACCTTGTAGAGCTTTGGCCGCTCGGTCTGCGGCTTGACCTGGGTACGCGGTTTTGTGGTGATTTCAGGCATCGGAACCGACGATTTGCGCAAGCGACCATGCTCGCATTCTGGCACCAGCGAAAGCGGCCGTCTATTTTGATTGGCGCGCAAAAACCCGCCACTCACAACTATGTGGGAAAGTGTCGGTTGCCGTTCAACGGTCCTGACGGCCGAACATGCGGCGGCCCGGAATCTGCCGCGCGGCTGTGACGGACGGGATATCGGACCGAAGACGGTTTCCGCCCGCATCCGCCCGGCGTTCCAGCCATGCCGCGATCGGCCAAGCGGCCACGCAGATCAGCGTTGTGCCGGTGAGCACGATCAGCAGCCAGGTCTGTGCCGGCGTGATGTAGTCCCAGTTGGTGGAAATCGCCGGCGCGAACAGCGAAGGCTCGGTGCGTCCGCTGGCCGGATCCGGCACCGGGCTGGCAGTGAACAGGATCACCACCCTGGCGGCGCCCGTGGCAACCAGGCCGCCGAACACAATCGAACGCAGAATGGACGAAAGCCGCTTCTTCATGCGGACTGCCCTACACGGCCGGCATTGCAAACGGGTTAAAGTCGGTCAAGGCGGAAGGTGCCGGCGCCGGGCTTCAGCCATACATTTGTGGGGCCTATCCGTCCGCTTCATCGCCGATATTTGGGCTTTCAACGGTTCGGACAGGAAGAAGGCCGCTCCAGCCGAAATCAGCTGGAGCGGCCTTGTCATTAGGCAGGCATGTTATGCCGGACCTGGATC